>CAOKFD010000001.1:0-151130 GCA_948467645.1 uncultured Eubacteriales bacterium
GCAGTAGGTTTTTCATGACCATGCGCGCCTCGGGCGAGGTGTCCATGCCGTAGTTAAGCGAGGAGAACGGCGTCTGTGCGCCCGCGCGGGAGTGCATCGTGTTAAGGTTATGTATCAGCGCCTCCATCGCCTGATAGGTGCGCTTGTCCGTTTCAGCCCACGCGCGCTTGCATACGTACTTCAGCACACGGTCCGCGTCGCCTTCGTCAAGCCCCATCGCAATCACGCGCTCGCGCACTATGGCCTCGTACCTGTCGCAGCCCTCCAGCTTTGGCAGCATACCGTACTGCCGCTCTACGTCCTTAATCATCGCGCGCACTTCGTCCGACGCGTTTTCGATCGGAGTCATCAGCTCCAGCGCGCGTATCAGGTTGTCGCGATAGCACTTCACATACGTCTTGGCCACGCCCGGAGCCATGCCGTAATCAAAGTTGACTATCGACTGGCCGCCGTGCTGGTCGTTCTGGTTAGACTGTATAGCTATGCAGGCCAGCGCCGAGTAGCTGTATATATCCTGCGGCTCGCGCAGCACGCCGTGGCCGGTGGAGAATCCGTTTTTGAGTATCTTTAGAAGGTCTATCTGGGTGCATGTCGTCGTCAGCGTCAGAAAGTCCATGTCGTGTATATGGATGTCGCCTTCCATATGCGCCTTGGCGTGTTCGGGCTTCAATACGAACATCTCGTTGAATTGCTTCGCGCCCTCGCTGCCGTACTTGAGCATGGTACCCATGGCCGTATCGCCGTCGATGTTGGCGTTTTCGCGCTTTATGTCGCTGTCCTCGGCCTTGGAGAAGGTTATGTCCTCGTACACCTTCATCAGGCGGGAATTCATCTGCCGCACGCGCGTGCGCTCGGCGCGGTAGAGTATGTACGCCTTGGCCGTGCGCGCATAGCCCGATTCGATCAGCACGCTTTCCGCCGCGTCCTGTATCTCCTCGACCGCAGGCACGTCCAGCCCCTGCTGCTCCAGCTTAAGAACCACCCTGTCGGCTAGCGCGCGGCAGACGCTCTCGTCCCCGCACTCGCCGGTATCGCCAAACGCGCGGCCTATCGCGCTTACGATCTTGTCTATGTCGAATGGAACCCTGCGCCCGTCGCGCTTGCGTATATCGCTGAACACTTGCATCGCCTCCGCTGAATTAACGCCAGATTCCGCCGCGCTCGGAACGCAAGGCGGGTTTTATGCCGCTCTGCATGTCCAACGGCGCATAAAAAGCGGCTACCGGCAAAAACCGGTGTCGCCTGAATATATAGGTATTAGGGAGCGTCGCCCCATCTGACTAAAATCTATTATATTTCTCACGCGCGCCCGTGTCAATCGAGCCATACGAGATTTGACATTATGTTCTGTCTTGACTTTTGGCGCAAACTGTGCTCTGCCAAACGATGCACATCGGCTTTTGGCAATTCGATTAGCGCCGCCGATTTATCATGCACGGATAATCAATTTGGCATAAAAATTGTCCGCACCCAATGCTTATGCGAGGATGCGGACTTGGTTTCAGCTTTGTTTTTTTGCGTATATTCGGGCGAATATACAGGTATATTTACGCGGCGGGCTTATCGAGCTGGCTCATGGCGCGCCTGAACTGCACGGTAAACAGTATCGCCGTCGTGGTCACGGCCAGCAAGTCGGCCACAGGTTCGGCCAGGAACACCGCCGTAGTCTTGTCGGCCATGAACGAGGGCAGTATGTATATCAGCGGTATCAGCAGTATTATCTTGCGCAAAAGCGCTAGGAACAGCGAGCACTTGGCATTACCCAGCGCGATAAACGTCTGCTGGCACGCAATCTGCACGCCCAGTATCAGACCCATCGCCATGTATATGCGCAGTGCGCGCGACGCAAACTCGATCAGATCCGGTTCGCTGTTGAATATCTTGACGAACACCTGCGGCACAAGCTCCACCGCCGCCCACAGCGCAAACGAATACGTCACACAGCATATCAGCAACAGCTTAAACGCCTTGCGTACGCGATCGGCGTTGCGCGCGCCGTAGTTATAGCTGACTATGGGCTGCGCGCCCTGAGTAAAGCCCGACAGCGGCAGCATCGCGAGCTGCATTACGCTGGTGAGTATGGTCATCGCAGCCACGGCCAGATCGTCGCCGTACTTGAGCAGCGACGTATTGAAGCACACTGCGATGAGACTTTCAGTGGACTGCATTATGAACGGCGCAAGGCCCAGCGCTACGCTGGGGCCGACTATCTTCCAATCGATTTTTAGGTTTTCGCGACGTATGCGCAGCGTCGTGCGCTTGCCGGTTAAAAAGCGCAGTATCCATATCATAGATACGCACTGCGATATGATGGTCGCCAACGCCGCGCCCTTAACGCCCATGCCGAATGTGAATATGAACAGCGGATCGAGCGCGATATTTATTACCGCACCGATTACGACCGTAAGCATACTTTCACGCGAAAAGCCCTGAGCGGTTATAAATGCGTTCAGACCCAGCGTGAGCTGCACAAACAGCGTACCCAGCGCGTATATGCGCATATAGTCAAGCGCGTATCCAATCGTATTTTCGCTTGCACCAAAGGCCATGAGCAGCGGCTCTGCAAACGCAAGCATAATCGCGGTCAGCGTAATTGCTATTATTGTAAGCAGCGTCGTCGAATTGCCCAGCGTACGCTCGGCGGTATTAATATCGCCCTTGCCCAGTGCAATCGACGCGCGCGAAGCCGAGCCCATGCTGACCAGCGCCGCAAACGCCGATATTACCAGTATCAAAGGCATACATACGCCCATGCCGGTCAGCGCCAGCTTGCCGGTGCCCTCCATATGACCAATGTACATGCGGTCCACCATGTTGTACAGCATATTGATAAGCTGTGCGGTTATCGCAGGTACGCTGAGCTTTGCAAGCAGCCTGCCCACGCTCATTGTGCCCAGCTGCTCGGTATCCTTTGCCTGCAATGTGAACGCCTCCTTGACACCCGCCCGCGGCGGGAGTATAATATTTTCACATAACAGTATATTGTCAAACGGTTTTTATTTCAACCATTGGAGGTTACGAATATATGAATAATGGCACACTCGTAACGTCGATCATAAAGTCCACCCGGCGCGTGCGCGACCAGTACGACGCGGCCATATCGCGCGCGGCGCATCAGTGCGGCATAACCCGCCCCGAGGCGGACGTGCTTCTGTTTTTGTACAACAATCCCACGCTCAACACGGCGCGCGACATCGTTTACTATCGCGGCTTTTCAAAGGCGTATGTGTCCAAGGCGGTCGATCCGCTCATCCGTCAGGGCATGATAGACATGACCACCGACCCGTCCGACCGGCGGCGGCAGCTGCTTTCGATAAGCGGCGGCGCGGAAATCGCGGAAAAGCTGCGCACAGCGCAGGCCGCCTTTCTAAGCGCGCTCACCGAAGGCATACCTCAGTCCGAGCTTGACTGCTTCATGGCGGTCAACGAGGCCATGTGCAAAAATGCCGAACGTATCGGCGAATGACTTCCCCTGCTGCAATGCCAATGCCGATAGCCCAATGCGGACTATCGGCATTGATTATATAATTTTTCAGTCAGGCAAATAGCGCTTCTTATGCTTCGCTCACGTTTGCTTATGCAAAGGCAAAATGACACGGCTCATTCATCGGCCTAGAGTGTGTCTCAAGCGGGACAATCCGCAAGTTCGAGCAGATTTTGTGTCAGTTCAAGGAAGAGACTCGAAGGCTTAGCAGCGCTAAGTCGAGCCTTGTGACGCAGAAACGGCGCAGCGGCGCCCGAAATTGCGTACTCAGGAATTTTTGAGACACACTCTAAGCGCCTTAGAACGTTCCGCCGCCGCCTCCGCCGCCTGCACCACTGCCGCCGCCTCCGCCGCTCGACGACGAATGCGCCGAATTTATGCGGCTTACCGACGAGCAGTACCAGCCATACGTAAGTATGGTTTCGGTCTCCGTGCGGCCGCGCAGTATCATCGCGTCCTTGGAATTACACATGGCGCTGGCATATTCGGGGTCGAGTTTGTCCAGCCGCTTCGCCAGCTTATCACTCACGCCCAGCGGCAATGCATATACCATCAGTTCTTCCCACAGCGCGGTGTCTATCGAGGGGTCGTTTACGTCCCAGCCGCTCTTTATCCACTTCTTCACCGACTTCCACTCGGCGCATACGCGCGCGCCCTCGTAAGTGCGCTTCTGCGCAACCAGCACCACAAGGCCGCCAATCACAAGCGGCATGAACGAAAACAGCGTGAACATGCCCAAAGTGCCATACGGCCCCTCGTTCACCATAAACGAAAGCCCAATCAGTATCGCCGCAGCCGCCATAACCAGCAGTATTACGCCCACGGCTATCTGCGCCGCCGTACGCTTTACAAACCAGCCGCCCGCATTCACACTGCGCCGCACCATCTTGGTCCAGTCCATGAATTTCTGGCTGTAGGCCGATTTTTCGGCGGCCTTGCGCACCGCGTCCAGCGTCACGCTTTCGCCGTCGCCGATGTTCATTATCCAGTTCAGCACAAACTGTTCCTGATCGGAGCAATCGTCGATGGGCTTGGCCGTACGCACGTACTCCATATCGCCCTTGCCGCCCACTATGTCGATATAACCGCGCCGCGTGAGGTCGAGCATGACCGCCGCCAACGTGTTGGTATCGGGCAGACTTCCGCTGAATATCATCTTTACCTCAGCCGGGCCTATGTCGCCGCGGACGGGCAGCGGCGCGCCGGTGGTATAGGTACAAGCGTCCACGCGCGGGTCGCGGCCCCAGATAAGGCACGCCGCAGCAATCGCCGCCGCCATCACGATTATCGCGCACAGCAGTACGATCTTGCCCATGCGGTCGCTTTCTTCAAGTGCGGCCTGATATTCGGCTTCATCCGCGAGTATCCTGCCGCGCATGTTTTCCTCGCTCGTGTAGGCCATGCCCGAAAGCGCGCCCGACGGGAACATCAGCCGCACGCGGAACACGCCGCCGCTGCCTGCATCCTCACCCGCAAAGTCGATGCCGCCGTCCGTAACGGCGCATTCGGTAAGGTTCATGCCCGCGCTCTTGACCAGCATGTCGATATTGCCTTCTACCTGACCGATAAATTCAATGCGGCCGGTATAGCTGTCTATGTCCATCTCCCACGCGTCGCCCAGCAGCGGCATGTCCAGAACGCCTACGTCTAGGTAGCGTTTGCACACGTCCTCCAGCCGGTAACGGTATACCATCGTAACCTCATCGCCCTCGCCGCACGGCACGAACATGTAGTACCTGACAAGGCCGTTATCCTGCTGCTCGGCATAATACACGCCCTCGTCGCCGCGCGCGGCAGATTCGTCGTACCGCATCGCGATTTCACTGCCGTCGATTATGCGCGCGGCGCTGAAATCAGAGTAACCACTGCCGAAGCTGGGATCGATGTCGCGCGTGAAGCCGTTTATCGAATCGGTCACGCTGTACGTGATTGTTTCCTCGACCGACAGCGAGCCGTCGATCCCTATCACCATGCGTGCGGTGAAATCATCCACAATGGCGTCGCCGCCGGCCAGCGCCGTCTGCGCTATCAGCAGCATAATAAATGTCAGCAGTGCCGCCGCAAGCCTTTTCATTTTCAACAATCAGACCCCCATTTTAAGTCTCATTATCTTGCTGAACACATTTTACCATCCGGCACGCGCGTGCGCAATGGATATATGTTCAAAAGCATCGTTTGCGCCGCTTCATACCGCTTAACTGCGTCTCAAATGTAAAATTGATAAGGCCGAGACAGTCTCGGACTCTGCCCTGTCCTGAAATACCGCCTTAAACAAAATCGCCGCGCTCCCACACATGCAGGCGCGCGGCGCATAAGCCGTTATCCCTTTATTTCCTCCATGGCTTCAAGCATGGCGGCCTTGGCGGCCATGCCCTGCTCTGTGACCGGCTTTATCCATTTAAGGCTGAGCATATACTTCAGCTCTATCGGGAATTTCACCAGCTCCTCGACCATCGAGGATATGAACACGATTATGAACGGCGCGTGTATCGCCATGCCGGTAAGCAGCACCATGGGCACGGTGATGAGCCATATGCCGCCCACCTCCATAAACATGCCCATGCGCGTTTCGCCGCCCGAGCGGAACAAATTGACCTGCAGGTAATTGGTATGGCGCACCGGCCCCAGGAACATGTACGCGATAAGTATCTGCGTAGCGGTCATGCGCACCGCGTCGGACACGTCGAACAGGCCGAGCAGCGGCCCGCGCATCAGCACCACGCACGCGCATATGCTAAACGACAGCATCGGGCACAGCATAGTGGACCAGCGCGAATACAATTTCGCCTCGCCCAGCTCGCCCGCGCCCACGCGCTTGCCCACCATGACCGAGCTGGCGTTACTCAGGCCGCGGAAAAACGAGAACGTAAGGCCCTCGACCGTGCGGAATATGCTTATCGCGGCCAGATTACCCGCGCCCTGACGGCCGTAAACTATGTTTACCACCAGCGTCGCAAGGCTATAGAGAGTTTCGTTAATGACCAGCGGAGAGGATTTGATAAAGTACTCCCTGACAAAATCGCCCGACCAGTGGAACATGCGGTCTATGTGCGTGACCGCGATGTTCTTTTGCTTTATGCATACGATCAGAAGCACCGCCGCGTTGACTATCGACGCGACCACGGACGAAACCGCCGCGCCCATTACGCCCAGCTTGGGCGCGCCCATGTGGCCGTATATCAGGAACCAGTTAAGCCCGGTATTGGTGAGTATGGACGCTATGGACGCCACGAGCGGCAGCTTCACGCGCTCGGTCGAACTGAGCACCGTGGAAAGAGCCGTGGAGAAGGTCTGGAACAGATACGCGACGCCCAGCGCGCGCAGGTAAGTCGCGCCGATTGCGCACACGTCGGGATCGGACACATATATCTGCATAACCTTATCCGGTATGAATATCGCCAGCACGGAAAATATCACCGCCAGCGCCATCATACAGGTATTTGTAAGGCCGTATGCGCGGCGTATGCCGTCCTCGTCGTGTATGCCGTGGTACTGCGCGATAAACAGCGTGCCGCCGCAGCACAGGCCCCAATAGAAGCCGAACAGCAGTCCGCCGAACTGTCCGGCCGCGCCCACCGCTGCCAGCGCGTTTTCGCCCTGAGAGCCGACCATGAGCGTGTCGATAAACGACAGCGAGCTGGTGAGCAGGCCCTGTATCGCGACCGGCAGGCCCAGCCGCAGCGTCTCCTTAAAAAATTCCCGGTTGCCAAATTTCCGCATAGGATGATTCCTCCAAATAATATAAAGGGCGTTTAAGGCCGCCCCCACCCGGATAAATTTAACGACCTGCGCGCCCGTAAAGCAGCGTCCACGTCGCGCAGGCCCACGTACACGCGCAGTATGAGTCAATCGCCGCCCACGCGTATGCGATCTCTTATGCCGTCAAGCGTCTTTTCGCCTATGCCCTCCACCTTGCGCAGGTCGTCCACGCTCTCGTAAGGTCTGCCGTCGATTATGCGCTGCGCGGTCTTTTCACCCACGCCCGGCAGGCTGATGAGCAGCGATATGTCCGCGCTGTTTATGTCTATGAGGGCGCTTACCGGCGGCTTGAAGTCGGCCACTTCGATAACCGTATCGCTGCGCATAGCCGCAGTGCGGAAAACCGACACGCCCGCCAGCAGCGCGCATATCAGTGCCAGCGCAATGTAGCCGCGCTCACGCCGGATGGCTTCACGCATCGTGCGTGTGGCCGGTGAAGCCCTCCAGCTCACTGGTGCAATGCGGACAGCGCGTCGCGGCCTTGTCGATCACGCCCATGCAATACGGGCATTTGCGCTCAGGCTCGGGCGCGGGAGCCGCCTTGGGCTTATGGAGCTTGTTAATCAGCTTTACAAACACGAATATGCACAGCGCGATAAGGAAAAAGTCAATAACGGTAGACAGGAACGAGCCGTACTTGAATACCGCCGCGCCCGCCTCCTCGGCCGCAGCAGCCGACGGATACGAATTGCCGTCCAGCGCGATGAACCAGCCCGATACGTTGACCTTGCCAATAATCAGGCTGAGCAGCGGCATGAACATGTCGTTGACCAGCGACGTGGTTATCTTGCCGAACGCCGAGCCGATCATAACGCCGACGGCCATGTCGATTACATTGCCCTTGAACGCAAACGCCTTAAACTCCTCAATGAACTTCTTTATCATTGGTAAATGCCTCCCCCCAAGCTTTTTATCATTTGTATCAGACCACCAGCGCATACGCGCTATACATGACATTATAGTACGCAAACAGCACAAACGTAAGCGTATACAGCACCCAGCGCCAGCCCCGGCGCGATGAAAGCAGTGCCAGCATGATATACAGCGGATACATCGCCGCGATGTACCTTATGCCCGATATCAGCCATGTGGACGAGAACGACAGCGCCACATAGCACCACGCATACGCATTGTCGCCCGCATCGCCGCGGCGCACAAACGCCAGCAGCACTAGCGGCAGCGCAAGCGCCATGACAAACTCGGGCAGGAATATGCCCATAACGCTGGACGCATTCGAGCCGGCGCGCAGATTGCCGCAAAGGTTTTCGGCGATTATGCGCACACAGTTCCACATGGAGGTAAGCTGGTTGCCCCAGTTGAGCTGCTGATAATACAAAAACGCGGTGGGCGTGCCGTATACGATATAGTTAATGACCATGTAGGCGACATACCCTAGCAATATGCACGCGGTCAGCGCGACATATTGCCACACCTTGCGCATACGCACGCTGTGCCGCACGCGCTCGCCCAGCGTGGCACGCGATACGACCGCGCCCACGTCCTCGCGCTCGCGCATGATTATGTCGGAGCTGGTGGGATAGCGTTCGAGGCTCCTGAGTATCTCGTAAAACACCGGCACCGCCGCGAACATGCCGAACTGGCGCGTAAATGCCGCGTATGCGCCCACTATAACCGCGGGCACAAAGTGCCGCTTGCGGGCAAGGTATACCGACAGCAGCGTAAAGAACACGAGTGCGCTTTCGGAATGCGTGGCCGAGAATACGCACGCTGCAATCGAAAAGAAGAAGAAAAAACAGCACCTGCGCGCGGCGGGTTCGGAGTACATGTCCGAAACCATAGCATAAAGCAGCACGCCGCTGCCCAGCGCCATTACGTTTGACAGTATCATGCCGCTAAGCACATAGTCGCCCACGAGGCAGTTGAGCGCGCGTATCATGACCGGATAGCCCGGCAGGAACGCAATCGTGTATTCCTGAACATAGTCGGGTATGCCATGATTGTCAAATCCGTACCAGTACTGCGCAATGCGCGTATAGTTAACCGCGTCCCACTTATTCAAATATCCGGGCAGCGAGTCAAGGCTGAGCGGTGCCAAGCCGTTTGCGCTTATGACTATCTGAAGTATGATTAGCCACAGCGCACGCGACGCGGCGAACATCATCAGCACCCACAATGCGGCTCTGAGCGGACGACTGCCGAAAGCCATAAAGCGTATATCCTCGCGCGGTTCGTCGCGGTGAGTGCGCGCAAAATACCGCCCGCTGTAACCCTCATAAAAATAGCGCGGCAGATACCACAAAAGCACTGCGGCCATCAGTATGGCGGCTATCCACGGGTACACCCTGCAACAAAAGTTTTCCACGCCCGCAAATGCCGGCGACTGTGCAAACGACAAAAACGCTTGCATGAAACCCGGATACTGCAATCGACCACTTCCCCTTGCCATTTATGTCAAACGCTTAAACCGTTTGCGGTCTGCGCTCGCTTTCCCATCCGTTTACCTCTTTCAGCAGCATATACGTCACCGCTTCGCTCAGCGCGTGCAGACAAGCTTCTATTATATTAGAAGAAACGCCCACCGTCGCCCACGAATGCGTGCCGTCGGACGATTCGATATGCACGCGTACGGTCGACGCCGTGCCGCCGTTATCCAGCACGCGCACCTTAAAGTCCTTAAGATACATCTTGTTAAGGCTGGGATAGAACACCTGCAGCGCCTTGCGCAGCGCTATGTCCAGCGCGTTCACGGGGCCGTCGCCCTCGGCGGCGGTCACTTCTTCGCGGCCATCCACGGCCACCTTGACCATGGCTACCGCACTGCGCTCGTCGTACTGCCTGTGCGTAATCACCTGAAAGTCCTTCAGGTCGAAAAAGCTCATGTCCTTGCCCAGCGATTCCAGCACCAATAGCTCCAGCGACCCCTCGGCCGCCTCATATGAATAGCCCAGCCATTCGCGCTCCTTTAGCCGCGTCACTATGTCGCGCGCCTGATCGCTGTGCAGGTCTATGTGCGGCGCGACGCGCTCCATCTGGTTTATCAGTCCCGACTTGCCCACTACCTCGCTCACCAGTTCGCGGCGCTTGTTGCCCACGGTTTCGGGCGGGATGTGTTCGTATGTAGTCGGGTTTTTATTGACCGCGTCCTGATGCATACCCGCCTTATGCGCAAACGCGGATCGACCCACGTAAGGCATTGTGCGCGGCAGCGACATGTTGGCTACCTCGGCCACGAAATTGGCCGCGCCGGTAAGCTGGCTCAGCCTGAATTCGCCCGGCTCACAGCCCAGCTTCATAATCAGGTTAGGCACCAGCGCGCACAGATTGGCGTTGCCGCAGCGTTCTCCATAGCCGTTTATCGTGCCCTGCACCTGTATCGCGCCCGCGCTGACCGCGGCCAGCGCGTCGGCCACCGCCAGCGACGTGTCGTCGTGCGTATGAATGCCCACTATATCGCCCACTGCGGCAATTGCCTGCCGGGTGCCGCGCGCTATGTCGTCCGGCAGCGTCGCGCCGTTAGTATCGCACAGTATTATGCGGCTCGCGCCGCCCTCTTTAGCGGCCTTGATCGTCTCCAGCGAATATTCTGCATCGGCCAGCCAGCCGTCGAAGAACTGCTCCGCGTCGAAGAATACCTCAACGCCCGCGCGGGTAAGCCGCGCAATCGATTCGTATATCATGCGAAGGTTTTCATCGGGCGTTGTGCGCAGTACCTCGTGTACATGAAACGCCGAACTTTTGCCAAACAGCGACGCAAGGTGCGCGCCTGAATCGATTATCGCTTTAAGCCCCGATGAGTCCTCGGCGCGCTCGCCCACGCGGCAGGTCGCGCCGAACGCCGCGATGCGCGCGTTTTTAAGCTGCATTTTGCTGCATGCGTACTGCATCAGCTCCATGTCCTTGGGGTTGGACGCGGGGTTGCCCGCCTCGATAAAGTCAACGCCCAGTTCGTCCAGCCGACGCAGTACCTTGATCTTGTCCTCACGCGAAAACACCACGCCCTCGGCTTGAGCGCCGTCGCGCAGCGTAGTGTCAAATATTTCGATATGACGCATGACTTCTCCCTCCGCACGGCACGGCTTTCGGCGCGCAGCAGTCTGATTATCGGCGTGCCTGAGCGGTCTTAGCTAAATTAATTTGATAAACGCATTTGAGTGTCGGCCGGCTTCCCACGACGCATTGTCTTGACATCGAACAACCAAGTCAGCTTCCATATCCGCTATTTAGTCATAATCAATTTTTAGGTATGACAAGCGCGCACGCGGATTTTATTTACTTGTAAGGCAAAATGCCGACATATACTAATAGTATAGCCGTTTAAGTGCATCGCGTCAATATGTCTGCTAGTACATCTCGCCGTGCCAGAAGCGTTTTAGCAGATTTTGAATGTCGCCCGGCATAGCGTCGCCCACATGCCAGTGACTTGGAAACAGCTCGCTGTACGGTTCACGAAAGAAGCGCTCGTCCATCAGCAGCGCTACGCCCGCGTCGTCCTCGGTGCGTATCACGCGCCCCGCCGCCTGAAGCACCTTGCATATGCCAGGATAGACATAGGCATAGTTGAAGCCTTCACCCAGCTTGCTGTCAAAATGCGCGCGCAGCGCTTCGCGCTCCAGACACACCTGCGGCAGACCCACGCCCACTATCGCCGCGCCCGAAAGCCGCTCGCCCGGCAGGTCAACGCCCTCCGAGAACACGCCGCCCATCGTGATGAACGCGACCATGGAGCGCGCGGGCAACGCTTTGAACTTTGCCAGAAAAGCGTCGCGCTGTGCGTCGGTCATGCCGGGACGCTGTTCGATCACATCCACGTCCGCATGGCGGCGCTTAAACTCGACCGCCGCCGCGCGCAGGTAGGCATACGACGGAAAGCACGCTATGTAGTTGCCGGTATGCGCATCGGCCATTGCGGCGATAGCGTCCGCAATCGGCGCGAGCGACGCGGGCCGCTGAGAATAGCGCGTGGCCAGCGGCACGCGGCGTATCAGGAAGTTCTCACTCAAAAACGGCGAGGGCAGTTCCAGCATCGCGTCGCCCGAGTCCTCCTCCAGCCCGAGCGCTGAAAAGTAGTACTTCATCGGCGTGAGCGTGGCCGAAAACAGCACGTATGCGCGCGCCTTTGTCATGCACTTGCGTATGTGTGTTGTCGCATCCACGCAAAGCTGAGTCACGTCCACGGCGCGGTCGTGCGGCTCGTACAGCGTGGCGAAGTTCTCGCCGTCGTACATCGCGCCCACGCGCGCAAAGTCGAGCAGTCCGAACCAGCGCTCCGCCCACTCGCCCGAGCACTCTGCCTGAACGGATAGCGAAGGCGACGTCGCGTCGGTCAGCTCCTGACACGCCTTAATCAGCGAATCGGGGCGCTCGTTGTCAAATGACGGCTGTTCCCGGCCCGCGCCGAACGCGCGCCAGACCGTCATGAATTTGACCAGCTGCACGCACTCGTTTGAACCCGGCCCGAGCTGTGCGTTCAAATGCCGGTACAGCTTTACATAGTCGTCGAAGTTGATCGAGCACGACAGCATATCCCGCGCACGCGATTCAAGGTTGTGCGCCTCGTCTATCAGCAGGCCGAACTGCGACTTGGTGGTAAAGAAGCGCCTGAGGTAGGCGTTCGGGTCGAATACATAGTTGTAGTCGCATATGATTACGTCGGAGAATTCGCTTATGTCCAGTGACAGCTCAAACGGGCATACGCCGTGCTTTTCGGCCAGCGCGCGTATGAAGTCGTAATCGTACTCGGTCGCGTCCTGCGCGTCGTCCAGCGCGGCGCGGCGTTTGTCGAAGTAGCCCGCGCAGTACGGACAGCTTTCGGGGATACAGCGCGCGCCCGGGGTCATGCAGATCTGCTCCTTGGCGGTAATCACGCACACCCGCGCGCGCAGGCCGTTTGCCTTTAATAGTTTAAGACAGTCCCACGCCGCGCGCCGTGTGGTGCGACGCGCGGTCAGGTACATCACCTTGCTTATATGCCCGTCGCCCAACGCCTTCAATGCCGGGAACAGTGCGCCCGCGGTCTTGCCCGTGCCGGTGGGGGCCTGAGCCAGCAGTCCGTGCCGGTCGCGCAGTGCGCGGTACGCCCTGACCGCCATCTTGCGCTGACCCGCGCGGTAGCCGCCAAACGGGAACTGCAGCTCACGTATGGACTCGTCGCGCGCATCCTGAAACCTGACCTGCGCGTCCAGCCAGTTGGCGTATGGCTCCAATAGTACACTAAAGTCGCGCTCCAAATCAGCCAGCGTGAATTCGCGCGTGAATCGGGTATGCGCGCCGCTTGAGGCCGAGTGCACGTACACCAGATGCACGGTTGCGCGGCTCAGATTATGCTTTTTGCACGCCATCAGAGCATAGCCCTTGGCCTGTGCCCAATGCGCGGGATAGTCGTCCTGATGCACACGGCCGGGCGCGGACTTTATCTCCTCGATAAGCACGTACCCATCGCCCAGCATCAGCCCGTCCGCGCGCCCGGAGACTATCAGATCGCACGTCTTTGTGGGCACGGTCATTTCGAGCGGGACTTCGGCCTGCATACCGCCCTCGTACAGGCTTTGCAATGCCTGATGGTTGATTATGCCCTCGCGCATACGCGCGGCGTTTGCGCCCTCGGCGCGCAGATCGCCGCTGAGCAGCGAAAACTCGGCCAATCCCCTCATGCTGATTCGCTCCGTGCGCATACCTTTCACCCCTTACCGTCTGATTATAAGCGCGCGCGCTTTTTGCGTCAAGCGATGGGGCATTTTGCCCGATAATTATACCTAACCTTTTGCCATATTGCGGTTGACAGCGCCGAATATGAATGTACAATTATATCGTACAATATTGTAGGGAGAGGTAAGCATGACGGTATATCCGCTTAAAATGAAGCCATATTTTCGGCACGGCTCCGAAACGCCGTGGGGCGGCGGCAAGCTGCGCGAGTTGTTTAACAAGGACATACCCGACGACATGACCGGCGAAAGCCTGGAGATTTCGGCTCTGCCCGGCCGCGAGAGCGTGATAGTCAACGGCGAGCTGAGCGGCAAGACGCTGACCGAGGCCGCCGATGTAATGGGCGCGGAACTGCTGGGTGAGTTTAAGGAATTCCCGCTGCTGCTGAAGCTGTTGGATGCCAAGGAACGCCTGAGCGTACAGGTTCACCCGGACGACGAGTACGCTGCGCGCGTCGAGGGCAAGCGCGGCAAGACCGAGGCATGGTACATACTGAATGCCGACCCGGGCGCAAAGCTGGTCTTTGGCGTAAAGGCAAAGTCATCCGAGGAACTGCGCCAGATCGTCGCGTCCGGCCATATCGAGGACACGCTCAACTGGATCGACGTTAGGCCGGGCGACTGCCTGTATATACAAAGCGGCACGGTGCACGCCATCGGCGGCGGCATTGTGCTTTACGAGATTCAGCAGTCCTCCGACGTAACCTACCGCATGTGGGACTGGGGCCGTCCGCGCGAGATACATACTCAGAAGGCGCTGGACGTGACCCGCTGCGACATAGTGACGCGCCCGGTAGAGCCGCAGACGACCGAGGTAATGGGCGGCGAGCGCATATCGCTGATCGACGGCGACTTCTTCAAGCTCACGCGCCTGAACGTGATGGGACGTATGCCGGTCGAGGCCGACAGCTTTGCGCTCATCACCGCGCTGGGCGAGGGCGCGATCGAATACGACGGCGGCAGCGTGCTGGTTCATAACGGCGAAAGCGTGCTGATACCCGCGGCCATGCACGACTTTATGGTTTCAGGGCATCTGACTGTGCTCATGTCCGAGCCGGGCGGGCGCTGCTGATGCGCGCGCAGGATTTCCCGATCGAATTCAGACGCGAGATAGAAGCTTTGTTGGGCGGCGAGGCCGACGAGTTCTTCGCGGCTTACGGCAGGCCGCATTGCCGCGGGTTAAGGCTGAACGCGCGGGCGGGACTGAGCGGCGCGACTGCCTCACCCATGCTTGCGCTGGGGGGCGGCGCCGATTTCGGCGCGGCGCACGAGTTAGCAAGCGGCTTCATCGACGCTGAAGTCGAGTGGCAGTCGGGCGCGTACCGCGTCAAGGGCGATCTGATGCCGGGCGCGTCGCTGATGCATCTGCTGGGGCTTTACTACATGCAGGAGCCGTCCGCAATGAGCGCGGGCGCGGCGCTTGACGTCAAGCCTGGTATGCGCGTGCTCGACCTGTGCGCCGCGCCGGGCGGCAAAAGTTCGCAACTGGCGGCGGCGCTTTGCGGGCGAGGGCTGCTGGTGTCCAACGAGCCAATCCCCTCGCGTGCGCAGATGCTCGCGTCCAATATCGAGCGGCAGGGCTTTTCAAACGTTGTCGTGACCAACGAATACCCGGACAGGCTGGCCGCGCGCTGGGGCGAGACGTTCGACGCGGTACTGGTGGACGCGCCCTGCTCGGGCGAAGGCATGTTCCGCCGCGACGAAGAAGCCGTGCGCCAGTGGTCGCCCGACGCGCCGCGCATGTGTCACGAGCGGCAGGCGGGCATACTGGACAGCGCGTATGAGCTTCTCCGGCCGGGCGGCGCGATGGTCTACTCCACCTGCACGTTCAACCGGCTGGAGAACGAGCAATCCGTGGCTGAGTTCATGCGGCGCCATCCCGACATGCTGGCCGAGGACTTTGCCCTTGCAGGCATAGGCGAGTCGCAGGGCGGTATGCTGCGCATATGGCCGCACCGCGTAAACGGCGAAGGGCATTTCGTATGCCGGATGCGCAAGCAGGGCGAATATACCGAAAGGCCGACCGGCAAACGCGACAAGCGCCGCCGTGCGGACAAGGGCGCGCCGGTGGACGCGGAGGGCGTACTCAAGCGTCTGAAATCGACTATCAACCTGCCCGACATACCGGGTACGCCGGTTATGTATGGGCAAAGGCTGTACATGCTGCCCGAGGGCTGTCCGGAGCTGGACGGCGTTAAGGTGGCGCGCGCGGGGTTGGAAATGTGCGAGGCCGGGCGCAGTCACGTCGAGCCCGCGTATGCGCTGGGGCGCGCGCTTGCGCCCGACAAAGGCGCGGTTGAGGTAAATACCGCCGCCGCGATAAGGCTGGTGCGCGGCGAGAGCATTGAGGCCGATGCAAAAGACGGCTGGGCGCTGATAAGCTGGCAGGGGCTGCCGGTATGCTTTGGCAAGGCGCACGGCGGAGTTATAAAGAGCCACTTTCCGAAGGGACTAAAACCGCTGGGAATTTTGACGGAGGAAGCAAGATGAATCTGAGTATATTTCAGGCCGTAATCATGGGTCTTACGCAGGGTCTGGCCGAGTTTCTGCCGATAAGCTCGTCGGGACATCTGCTGCTGGTGCAGAAGCTGCTGGGCATTCCCTCGACCGGACTGCTGCTGGAGGTGCTGCTGCACGTGGGCACGCTGGTCGCGGTGTTCGTGGTGTACTTTAAGCTGTTCTGGAACATGCTGCGCCATCCGATACGCAGTCTGCTGCCGGAGCTGATCGTGGCCACGATACCCGCCGTTATTGCGACGCTGCTGCTGGGCGACTTTTTCGACGCGGCGTTCGAGGGCAAGTTTCTGGGCTTCTCCTTCCTGATAACGTCGGTGGTGCTGGTGCTGTCCGACGTAATATCAAAGCGCGTGGTCACGCACGACCGCCTTACGTGGAAGGACACAATAATAATGGGGCTTATGCAGGCCTTTGCGATACTGCCGGGCGTGTCGCGCTCGGGTTCTACCATCGCGGGCGGCGTATCCTCTGGCCTCAAGCGCAAAAAGGCGGCCGACTTTTCGTTTATGATGAGCGCGCCCGCGATACTGGGTTCGCTCGTCATGTCGCTAAAGGATCTGCTTACCGGCGAAAGCGTGGTGGATCCGGCGAGCATAAATTGGGCGAGCACGCTTATCGCAATGGCGGTCGCGGCGGTGTCGGGCTTCCTGGCGATAAAGTTCATGCTGAAAATCATTCGCCGCTGCCCGATGCGCTATTTTGCGATTTACACAGGAATTCTTGGAATTTATGTGCTGCTTGACCAATACTTCCTGCATTTGCTGTTTTAAGTTTAGTGTGCGCAAGTAATCGCACTTGACAGAACCACCGCGTTAATTTATACTATAGGAGTTGCATTGTCGGACTTTTGTGTCCGCGTGTTCCGCAGCAGGATAGCATCATACCCGATGCCGCCGATAATAACATTGAAGGAGTGTTTTTCCAATGGCTAACAAGATGACTTTCCAGCCCAAGACCCGCCAGCGTTCCAAGGTGCACGGTTTCCGCGCCCGCATGAAGACCAAGAACGGCCGCAATGTTCTGGCCCGTCGCCGCGCTCGTGGCCGCAAGGTACTGTCCGCGTAATTTTTCCAAATGAACGAAAAGCCGATTAAGGCCCCTTTGAACGGCCCCGTCGGGGTTGAGCGCTCCGGCGCTTCAGCCGTGACGCGGGCTGATTCATTAATTAAGCGGCGTTACCGAATGGGACGCCGCCAATCGCTGCATCGCAATCAGCAGTTTCAATACGTATACCGGCGCGGCAAGTCGTCGGGCTGCACGCATTTTACGATGATATACCTGCCCGGCAAGAACCTGCGCGTGGGCATATCGGTCAGCCGCAAGGTGGGCTGCGCTGTTGTGCGCAACCGCATACGCAGGCTTATGCGCGAAAATATACGTCTGATGCAGTACGACATGCGCCCCGGCCAATATGTGTTTATTGCAAGAGCGCCCGCCGCTCAGGCGGACTATAAGACTTTCCATAAGTCTCTTAGATACATATTCCGGCGCGAGGGGCTGCTATTGGAGGCAGAAAATGGCAGGCGGCAGGATTCTTAAGCCGATACGGGCGCTGTACAGGGGCATATGCTTTATACTAAAGGGTATACTTATTGCACTTATACAGTTCTACAGACACGTCATTTCGCCCATGTTCCCGCCGTGCTGTCGGTTTGTCCCCACATGCTCCGCCTATGCGCTGGAAGCAGTCCGGCGCTATGGGCCGTTCAAGGGCGGATGGCTGGCCATTCGCCGCATTCTTCGCTGCCACCCGTTCAATCCGGGCGGCTATGATCCCGTGCCCTGACGTAACAAGCTCAGCCATAACTGGAGGGTTTTGCTTAAATGAGAAACATGCTCGTATCCATACTGCGGCCGCTGCTGGACACGATTTACTGGATAGTGCCCAACTACGGCTGGGCAGTCGTCATATTCACCGTGCTTATCCGCGTGCTGCTTTTGCCGCTTGACATAAAGTCGCGCAGCTCGATGAAGCGCATGAACGACCTGAAGCCCAAGTTGGATGCCCTCAACGAAAAATACGCCAACGACCAGGAAAAGCTCCAGCGCAAGACCGCTGAACTTTACCGCAAGGAAAAGATAAACCCGATGAGCGGATGTCTGCCGCTGCTGATACAGTTCCCGCTGCTGTTCGGTATGCTGTGGGTCATGCAGGCCATAGCTTCCGAGCAGATCGTAAACATGCTGCAGGTGCTTCAGCAGGGCGGCGAACCCACCATGCAGAGCTGGCTGTGGGTAAAGAACGTATTCTGCTCCGACACGCTGTTTGCGGCCGTGATTCCGATAAGCCGCGACCTGAACTCGCTGCAGGTAACTGCCAACGTATCGCAGGAGCTTATCGATTCGCTAAAGG
Organism: uncultured Eubacteriales bacterium; assembly: GCA_948467645.1. Taxonomy (GTDB): domain Bacteria; phylum Bacillota; class Clostridia; order Christensenellales; family Aristaeellaceae; genus Fimadaptatus. The sequence continues at coordinate 18,779 of CAOKFD010000001.1, forward strand.
CGTTCGTAAACAACCCAGAGCTGTATAACCCCATAATGGTAAAGTACGGCGCGACCGTGGTCGATGGCATAGGCAACCTCATGCGCGCCGGCACGCTGCCCAAGTGGGAGATACTGCAGGTGCTCAATAACCCCAACGGCTATTACATTCTGCCCGTGCTGGCTGCGGCGACCCAGTTCCTTCAGACCAAGCTCAACCCCGCCGAAACCGCTCAGGCCAACGCCACCCCCGGCAAGCCCAACACCATGGGCATGTTCATGAAGTACTTCTTCCCGCTGATGTCGCTGTGGATCTGCTGCACGTCGAGCGCCGGCTTCTCGATATACTGGCTGACCTCCAACGTGATTGCGATACTTCAGAGCGTGTTCATCAACAAATACTTCGAGAAAAAAGAAGCTAAGGCCAAGGCTCAGGAGAACATTCAATGAGATCGATAGAGAGTACCGGCAAGACTGTCGAAGAAGCCGTACAGGCGGGACTGGGCAAGCTGGGTCTTGAACTGTCCGACGTTACGATTTCCGTGATAGAAGAGGGCAGCAAGGGATTTTTCGGTCTGTTCGGCGCAAAGCCCGCCAAGGTGCGCATAACCGAGCGCGATCAGGAGCCCGATATAGACATGTCGCAGATCTTGCGCCCTGGCGCTTCCACTCGCGTCTCCACCATCGCGGACAAGCCGCGCCAGCCTAAGCCGCAGGCTAAACCTCAGCCCGCAGCGCAGCCCAAGCCCCAGCAGCCCAAGCCAGCGCCGCAGCCGGTTAAGCCGCAGACGCAGACTGCGCCAGTTCAGGCAAAACCCGCTCCCGCCCCGGCAAAGCCGCAGACACCGGCTCAGGCTAAGCCCGCACCGGTTCAGCCTAAGCCCCAGCAGCCCAAGCCGCAGGCACAGCCCAAGGCCGACAAGCCGCAGGCCGCAAAGCCCGCGCAGCCTAAGCCGCAGCCGCCCAAGCCCCCGCGCGCGCCGCGTCCCGCACAGCCGCGCCCGGAGATCGCGCGTCCCGCCATACCCGACGGCCCGTTGCCCGATCAGGATCCCGCGACGCTGAGCGAGCTGGGCAGGCGCGCATACGAGTATCTAGACAAGCTGACAAAGCTCATGGGCGTGCCGGTAAAGATATACGTGGCGGAAGCCGAGGGCAGCATGTCCATCAGCATGATGGGCGATACGCTGGGCATACTGATAGGCCGCCGCGGCGACACGCTGGACGCGCTGCAGTACCTGACCTCGCTGGAGGTCAACCGCGACCGCGACGAGTACGTGCGAGTATCGCTGGATACCGAGCATTACCGCGCCAAGCGCGAGGAGTCGCTTACCCGACTTGCCGCGCGCATGGCCGACCGCGTCGTCAAGACCGGCCGCAAGGTCGTGCTGGAACCGATGAATCCCTACGAGCGCCGCGTGCTGCACGCCACGCTGCAGGATCATCCGTATGTGCAGACGCACTCCGAGGGCGACGAGCCCAACCGCCGCGTTGTGATCACGCTAAAGTCCGACGCGCCGCAGCCCGATGGCGATGCCGCGCGCCCCGCAAAGCGCGCGCCGCGTCCCGAGCGCCGCGATCAGAAGCCGGGCGAGCGTCAACCCAGACCCCCACGTGCCGACAAGCCGCGTCCCCCGCGCCCCGTGCGCCCGGAGAAGGACGCAGTTAAGCCCGCCGCGCCGGTAGATGTGCCTATGGCGCACGACGTGCCCGAAGACCCGACTGACGATACCATCTGATAGATAAACGGACTGTTCCGATGTGACTAATCATCATGCGGGACAGTCCGTTCTCTTTCACTATTTACGTTTTCCGTTGACTAAACGTACATGACTTTACCGTTTGCCATGCCTATCCATTCATATCCGAATTGCTTCTGCTTGCAAAATTCCTCCAATTTGCTTACATAAGATCAGCGCGCCTTATGCGTACTTCCCGCTTCCGATTACATCTTCTTACTGTACCAAAGATACAATGTACCCCACAGCGCCAGCGCCGCCAGCATGGTAAAGTACAGCGTGTAAAACACGGTCATGTTGTACATCGTCGCAATCGCCGACGCAATACTCATCGCCGCCATGAATATCGTCGCAAAGCGGCGGCCCGCCTGACCGCATATCGCCGCGCGGCGCTCGTCGTTTTTCTCCACCATGTACTGCTTCATCTCGCCCGGCTCACGCAGCAGGCGGCGGTTGCGCACAATGCGCCATATCATCCAGCCCTGCCATACGAAAAGCAGTTTCTGCGTGCCCTCGGCCGCGCGCGTCCAGTCGCGCGAATCCAGCCAGCCCGTTTCGCCTAAAAATATTATCAGCGCCACTGACAGCACCAGCACTATTCCAAGCACTACGTTCTGCCGTTTAAGCGACTTTGCATAGTCCCTGACCACCATCATTCCACCTCCGAAAAGTCGAAAACTTCCTCGATCGTCAGCCCGAAATAGTGCGCAATCTTGTACGCCAGCGGCAGCGACGCGACGTACTTGCCCACCTCGATGGACGTGATCGTCTGCCGCGTCGTACCCACCGCGCGCGCCAGCTCCTCCTGCGATATGCGCCTTTCGCGCCTGAGTTCCCGTATGCGCGTGTTCATGCGCCGCACCTCCCATATATTTGCAAAGTTTGCTTTGCGAATATAGTATAGTAGACTTTGCATTTTTTGTCAAGTATGCTTTGCATTTTGCATACAAAAAAGCGGGCTGATTAAAGCCCGCTTAGCCAGATTGCCTTTCAGCGATTCATCATCAGTTCGGATATAGCGTCGAGTATCTTATCGTGACAGCCGCCGCAGCCCGTGGTGCAGTGCGTGATCTTCTGCACCTCGACGAAAGTCTTTTCCACCTCGGGGAATGTCTTACAGCGATGCAGCGCATCCTCCACGTCGAACAGCGTAACCTTTTTGCACTTGCATATCAGTCGGTTTTCCATAACTCCGCCTCCATATCGTTTAATTATGTGCCATGTTCCGCACTTTTTGCGGCCACAATATTCTCTGTCTTATATATAACCAAACGGCGGCGCATGAAACGCTTCATGCACCGCCGTTGGAAATGATTTTTTCTATTATGCCATAAGCAGAGCCACGTTGTAGCCGCCCATGTTTATTTCGGCATGGCCGTCAGTTACGCTTACGCTGCCCGCGTCGGTCAGGTCGTGGCGATTGTCGATCAGCTTTAGCTGCATATCGCCGTCCGGCAGGCCATCCAGCACGCACTTCTCGGCGCGCTTGCTGGTATTGACCAGCATTATCGCGCGCTTGCCCTCGCCCCTGGCCGCCAGCGCGGTTATGTGGCCGCCCTGTATACTCAACTCGACCGCCTGGCCCAGCTTATACAGCTCGTTGAACGCCTTAAACGGATAATACGCCTTGAACGGGCGCTCATGCACCGGGTCGAACATGCCGCCGTAAGACGTATTTACCTGACCGTCGTAATACGTCATAAGGCTCACGTCGCTTTCGCGGTGCATAACGCACATCATCTCGGCGATAAGCGCCGCGTCCCACAGCAGGCCGCGGTTGGCTATGCCCGGATTCCATTCGTTGAATATGCTTTCAACGTTGTCAAGGCCGACGTCCGTAAGTATCTTGCGCGCGTACTGCGCAAACCGCACGTTGCGCCTTGCGTCGGCATAGCTGTGCCACGAGAAAAAGTCTATCGGCGCGCGGTGCGCGTCGCTGGTTATCCACGCGAGGAAGTCGCGCGCGAAATCGAGGAAGTACTGCGTGCGCTCGTCCACATTGGCGGCGGCCACGAGCTTCTCGTCATCGATTGCGTAGAAGCCGCAGCTCGCGTAGCCGCCCACCTTGATGTCAGGGAAGCGCGCTTTAAGTAGCTTTGCCGTGACTTCGTACAGCTCGAAATACTGCTCCTTAGTACCGCGCCACATGGGGTTGTTCATCATGTCGGGCGAATTGTCCGGCTCGTTCCATATCTCCCAGTACTTTATATCATAATGGAAGCCGCTAGCCCAGCCCTCATTATAGTGCGCGATTATGTGCGCGCAGATTTCGGCCCACTTATGCGGATCCTTGGGCGGGATTATGCGATAGGCATTCAGCGCGTATGAATTTTCGATAGTCGCGCCCAGACGATAGAACGGCTCCGCACCCTGCTTCATCAGCTCTGCCAGCAGCCAGTCGGTAAAGGGAAAGTCATACGACGCGGGGTCGTCCACGTCCGCGTCGAAGTTGCGGAATATGTTTTCTATATCGACGAACACATACCCGCCGTAGCGCCCGCCAGTGTCGTGCAGCCGCGAATACGGTATTCCCGCCTCGCCCAGATAATGGAACAGCGCGTCGTCCGTGCCGAGTATGGGTGCGTTGCATATGCCGTGCAGCGGGCGCATGGGGCCGGTTACTTTTTCAAAATCGAATTTTATTTTGCCCAAAGCTCTCACTCCTTAACATGCCGTTTAGCATATCCGCATTATAGTGCATATGTGCCCCAGCGTCAACTGCTTTTTTACACGCGCGCAAAAATCCGGCGCGCCGGGTCGGGGTACTCCCCCCCTGCCCGGCGCGCCGCGCACATTTCAGTTACCTGTTACTTTGTAGTCAGATTGATTATCGCCGCGGGCAGACCGCTCGCGGTCACGGCAAGCTCGATAGTGCCCGCACTGCGCCCGGCGCGCACCGCGATAAGCGCGCTGCCGTCGAATGTCATGCGCCTGCCCGTGCCATAGTCCTCGGTGGTGCAGGGATTGCCCGAACCGAAGCCCGCCAGCGTGCCCGCGCCCGATACATTCGCGGTCAGTTCAACCGGCGCATTCACTACCGGCACGCCGTCCGCATCGACGAGCTGTGCCTTAACAAAGCACAAATCCATGCCGTCGGCGCTAAACTCAGGGCGGTCGGCGGTGAGCGCTATTCTGACCGCCTTGCCCGCTGTCTTTAGCTGAGTGCGCGCGATTTCCGCGCCGTCCTTTATCGCGACAGCCTCGACTGTGCCCGGCTCGTATGCGACGGTCGCGAATGCCTTCAGCTTCTCAATCGGGGCGCTGGCGCACTTTTTGCCGTTTACGTAGAAGTCCACGCTGTCGCAGTCGGCGTATGCCTCCAGCTGCACCGGCTGGCCGACATACCTTTCGTCGAATGTCCAGTTCTGCTTAACGTCGGCCCAGTGCCAGCCCATGCCGTAATACCTGACGCCGGTATGTTCCGGGTCGGTGGTGAACAGGTGTATGCCCTTGTCCAGCCCCCACAGTATCTTCCTGAAATAGCTCTGCGGGCGGCGGTTGCCGTCCAAATCCATATCGCCCTGATAGCAGCTCAGCCACGGGTACTGACCCATCAGCCCGTCGAGTGGCTCGTTCACGTCCCAGATAACGCGCCCCGCGCCGGCCTCGCCCAGATTATCGTACGCAGTCCAGATGAAGTCGCCGATTACGTTGCTGTTGGCTTCGACTGCCTTCCAGTAGTCGTATGTGGTGTAGGGATGCGTCTCGGTCGCGTGGATTATACGCTTGGGGAAGGTTATGCGGTCGCCCTCATACCTGTCCCACATGTAGTTGTAGCCCACTATGTCCAGCGCACTGGCGGGTTCAGCGGTCTGCTCGGCCCACAGGTCGTGACCGTCCACTATGCGCGGCATCTTGAGGTCTTCGGTCAGCATCTTCTTCCTGTCCATCTTGGGGCGGGGCTTGCCCGAGGGCTGAGGCGGCGTGTCCACGCCGCCGTGTATCGCCGACGTTATCGGGCGCGTCGGGTCGAGCGAGCGCACGAAGTCCGCCTGAACGCGCGCCCAGTATGCACCGTCCGACTTGCCGGTGATTTCGGGAATCTCATTGCCGATCGACCAGCAGTATATCGACGGGTGGTTGCGGTCGCGCTTGACCATCGACGCGGTGTCGAACTGCCACCAGTCCTTGAAGTACAGGTGGTAATCCAGCGTGTTCTTGCCCATGTTCCACATGTCGAACGATTCGTCCAGCACCAGCATGCCCAGCCGGTCGCAAACGTCCAGCATGGCGGTGGAGGGCGGGTTATGCGCGCAGCGTATCGCGTTGTAGCCCGCTTCCTTCAGTATTTCGATCTTGCGTTCCTCGGCGCGTGGGTATGCGCGCGAGCCGAGCAGCGTGTTATCGTGGTGTATGCAGCCGCCGCGCAGCTTAATTGGTTTGCCGTTTAGCCGCATACCGTTGTCGAAATCGATTTCAATCTTGCGTATGCCAACTTTGGTTTCGTATGTGTCGGTCACTTCGCCGTCGACGATTACTTCGGCCCTCAGCGTATACAGATTGGGCGAGTCGGTGTCCCACAGCTTGGGGTTATTTACGGTCAGCGTCGTTTCGACCGGCGTGTCGCCATCAGCCTTTAGCTGTGCATTGATCTCGCCCTCCGCCGCCTTGCAGCCGCACGGCGCATTTAGCGTGAGCGCGATCTTTGCCGCGCACTCTGCGCCGTCGTTGGTTACGTTTATCGCGACGTTGACCGTTGCTTTTTCGGCGCTCACATCTGGTGTGGTTACGAACAGCTCCCACGGCGCGATGCGCGCACGGCCGCCGACGTACAGCGCCACTTCGCGGAACAGACCGCCGCCGCTGTACCAGCGCGTGTTGGGCTGATACGATTCGGTGGATATGGACAGCATGTTAGGTATATCGCCCACGCGCAGGTGCTTTGTCAGATCGACCATGAATGCGGTGTATCCATATGGATGATGGAACAGCAGATCGTTGTTCAGTGTAACCTCGGCGTTCATATACGCGCCGTCTATGCCCAGCAGCACGGTCTTGCCCTGCCAGTCGGCTAAGGTTCTGAACTCCTTGCGATACGTCGCCTCGCCGCCGGGTATAAAGCCCGTGGCCGCACCGCCCACCGCGTCGGCACTGCGATGTTTGTTAAGGCAAAAATCGTCGGGCAGGTCTACATGCGTCGTGGGTTCGTTGTCGGCGAACCAGCGCGGCCGGCCGTCGATTCGGTTCCAGTCGAAGTTAAACGGTATCTTTATCATGCTCCATCCCCCTTATGTATATTGTGTTTACCTATGGTATTTATTTTACGTTATCTTCAGTTTCTTGTCAATCTATATGTCATTATATAGTTTAGGCATGTCCTCTTTTTAGCATATTGACCTGCGCGGCGCATAATGGTACAATGTGGGAAAGGCTTTACGTTTTTTTGAGGTGCTTAATGAAAATCAAGTGTGAATTTTGCGGCAGCTATATATCCGATACGGATGAAAAGTGCCCCAACTGCGGCGCGCCAAATGCGAATATGGTGCGCTCGGCCGACGGCGTGCCCAAGACGATTGAGGAATTGAAGGCATTCTGCGCGGCGCACAATATGCCGCTGGAGAAGATGCGCTTTTTTCTGGGCGTGGACTTCCGCGAGCCGCGGGCGTTCGGCATATACCGGGACGAAAATGGCGACTTCATAGTATACAAGAACAAGGCCGACGGTTCGCGCGCGGTGCGCTATCGCGGCAAGGACGAGGCATATGCGGTAAACGAGCTGTATCAAAAGCTAAAGAGCGAAGTACAGATTCGCAAGGCCAAGACCAGCGATGCGCCGCCGCCTCCCCCGCCTGCCCCTGAGTCCTCCGCTCCGCGCAGGCGCAAGCGCAGGGAGCCGGGCGGCATAATCGCGGCGGTAATCATATTCATTATGATAATCGCCTACGCCATGTTCACCGCCGCGCATACGCCCGACACCGGCTATTACGATTACGACGGCGGATATTACTATTATCAGGATGACGACTGGTATTACTACGATGACGCACTGAACGGCTGGTTCTATGCGTCCAGCGTGGACAGCGCGCTGCGCGAGGACTACCGCGACTACTATGCGGGCGATTCGTACAGCTCGCAATACGGTGTGGAGGACTTTGCGGACAGCGAATATTACTCGTCTTCGTCATCCAGCAACGACGACAGCAGTTGGAACAGCGATTGGGATTCCAGCGACTTCGATACCGATTACAGCAGTTGGGACTCCAGCGACACCGACTGGAGCAGCGACTGGTAACGCAAACGGCACGCTTCTAAAAAAGAAGCGCGCCGTTTTTTCTGCCCGTTAATACCGTTATTTTTCCCGGAGTCGGTCAATTATACCCAGCAGCATGAGCATGTCCTTTTCATTCAGCTGCTTCATGCCGTTGATCGCCTTTTGCAAAAGCTCGGGCGTTTGCGTGCCGTCGTCGAAAAACTGCTTCGGAGTCAATTCAAAGTACTCACAGATTGCGAAAAACTCCTTCATCGGCGGCGTCGCCTTGCCCGACGATATGTTATGTACATATCCGCGGCTGTGCCCTAAATCATAGCTCATCTGATATTCCGAAACGCCTTTTCGCAAACGAAGCTGCGTTATCCTGTCCCGCACAAACTTTTCATCCATTACCATCACCTCAATGTATAATGGTAGTAGTTGTATCCGGGCGAATAGTCAAATATTCTTTGTTTTCTGTATTGATACGTCTAAAAATATATGCTATAATATCAGTGGCGACATATTTTATCCAACAGAATGCCGTCCGGAAGTGTACATTTATGGCGGCCATGCTCTAATATGCTTCATTCAGAGCATGTTTCAGGCAGAACAATCCGCAGTTTCGAGCGGATTGTCCTTAAATTAAAGAAAGAACCCCTCGACTTAGGAGCGCTAAGTCGAGGGGTAATGACACGGAAATGGCGATGCGCCGTCCAAAGTTTTATGCCCTGAAATTTTGAGACGCGCTCAGTCCAGCGGCTCAAACCGCACGTCGACCGGATATGCGTCCTTATCCCAGCGCATGCGGCCCGTATCGCGCACCTTGACCGACAATACGCGCTTGAACAGCTTTTCGGTCAGCTCGCTGCGCACGGCGCTATACGCGGGATCGTCCCACACGTTGTGGCATTCGAACGGGTCTTTTTCCAGATCGAACAGCTCGCAATTGTCATCGCAGTACACGCTTATCATGTACTTGTCGGTGCGCAGCATCGCGCCCGGGCCAAACGACGTAGGCTCGAACGGCGCGACAATTTTGAGCGATTCGTCGGGCTTATGCCAGGTGGGCGCGCCGCCGCCCGCCTCGCACAGCACGTTTTCCCGTCCGGTATAGTCGCGCTCCGCAAGCGCCTTGTCCAATGCCTTACCGCACATCGTGGGCGGCACGGGCAGGTCGAGTATCTTAAGCAGCGTAGGCGCGAGGTCTACCTCCTCCACCAGACCGGTGAACCTGTCGCCCGCGTGCGTCACGCCCGGCGCGTACAGTATCGCGGGTATGTGCGTCAGGCTGTCATAAAATACGGGCAGCTTATGGAACATGCCGTAATCGCCCAGCAGTTCGCCATGGTCTGAGAAGAACAGCACGACCGTGCTGTCCATCAGGCCGTTGTCCTCAAGGCTCTGCATTATGCGGCCCACGCTGTCGTCCACGTAGCGCACCTGGCCCATGTAGTGCGCGATTGCCTGCCGCATTTCGGCCTCGGTGCAGGTATCGGCCTCGGAGTGCACGCGCCAGACCTTGTTGCGGTCGGGTTCGGGACTGCCGGAGTACTTGCGCTTAGGCAGTTCCACCTCGTCCGGGTCGAACATCGTGTCATAGGGCGCGGGGCAGGTAAACGCCGGATGCGGATCTTGATAGTTGACCCACAGCAAAAACGGCGAATCCTTGCGGCGGTTCACGAAGTCGATTGCCTCGTCGGTCAGACGGCCGGTGATGTTATACGGATGCTCGGCGGCCAGCGTGAAGGCCGAGAACGAATGCTTGTAATCCGTGTGGCCGTCGTAATTGCCTAAACAGATTTCGTCCAGTTCGTCCCACACCTCAGGCAGGCGGCTGTAGGTGAACAGGTGGTTCTTGCCGAACATGCCGGTGGTGTAGCCGTTGTGGTGCAGGCATTGCGGCAGGTTGGGCACGTCGGGGCTGACGGTTGAACCGTAGTTGCGGTGGTTGTGTTCGGAGAAGTAGGTGCTGGTGGCAAAGCTGATGCGGCTGGGCCCGCACAGCGGCGCGGCGCAATAGCACTGATCGAAGGTAGTGCCCAGCGCGGCCAGCCGGTCGATGTGCGTAGAGCCGATCTGAGTATTGCCATAGCAGCCCAGTATATCCGCGCGCATCTGATCTGGGGTGATTATTACGAGGTTCTTTTTCATCTGACTGCCTCCTTTATGAGAGGTTGAATTATTTATAGGCTATACCATTCGTTGGCGCTTGTCAAGGCGGCATTTCCTCGTCATTTCCCCGATCCCGCATCCCGCGTGCACTGAATTTGCCATTTTATATTGAAATTCCGCTAAATTTACGATATAATGTCAAGGTATCTAACATTGAAAAGAGGAACAGCCATGACTTCATTTGGAGAACAGCTTATCGCCGCGCGCAAAGCGAAGGGCTATACACAGGAACAGCTGGCGGAAAAGCTGCTCGTTTCCCGCACGACCATCTCCCGCTGGGAAAGCGGCAAGATAATGCCCGACATAGATACGATAAAGCTGCTCAGCAAGGAACTGGACTTCAATTTCTTTACTGTGGATGATATTCTGGCTGAAACATCCGCGAGCGCAGACACTGAACCGGACGACATCGCGCCTTCGCCTGCGCCTGAACCTGCTCCAGAGGCTGAACCTTCACCTGCGCCGACTGCGGGCGAAACTGTTCAGGCGGTCGATTCAAGCGATGCGGTTCTGTCTGACGATAAACCTGCCGCCGTCCGCCTCCACCCTGCCCTTAAAAACAAAAAGCTGTGGCTGAGCGTCGCGGGCACGGTGTGCGCGCTGATTTTGTGCGCAGCGCTTATATACGTGTTCATGCCCCGGCCTGCGGCAGAAATCGAGATAACGCCCAGCGCGACCGCAGCGTATTGGCAGGAGCAAGATGTGTTTAACGGCGAAAAGGGCTGGTTCATAAAGTTTACGATCAAGAACGTCAGCGACGTGCCGTTCAATCCTCAGCGTGCAGCGGCACTGTTTTACGAAGGCGACAGGCTGGACAGCATAATCAACTACTCCGCCGAAAACATCCTCTCGCAATTGCAGAGCGACAAAATGGTCAAGGGCGAGCTGCCGTTCAATCCGGGTCTGTGCAGCGACCATCAATACCTGACCAGCATCCAGTTCGTAATATCGGGCAAGGATGACAACGGGCACGAATTGGAGTTCTCCTGCACAGTGCCGTTCATTCAAGAATAGTCATATCGACGTATAAATCGCCTCTCAGGGGGCGATTTTTTTACGTTTTGGCGCTGAAAACGTTGAATGTGCACGATTTGCACGTTCCGTGCGCTATGTGCACGTGCTTTTTAACCGCCCGAATGCTAAAATCTAATCACCGAATGGCGAAAGAAGGGAGGCTGAGTGCTGTATCTGGGATGGATCGTGGCGGCGTTTCTGGGCGGGTTTTTGCTGGCGCTGGGACTAAAACATCGGCGGCGTTCCCTGCGGGAAAGCTTCGCGCGCGTGGATTCGTATCAGGGGCGAAGTTACCGCGAGGTGCTGAGCATAGCAGGCGTGAAACCCAGCACGGTCATACGAAATGCGGACGGCACTTCACAGTGCACATGGCAGGAGCAGGATTATTCGATAACGCTGGCATTCGATGCGCGCGACATGTGCACGGGCGTGGTGGATGAACAGATTTGAACGTAAGACAAAATACGATGTGCGACTTATGAACGCGTATTAAATAAGGCAATTGAAATAAGGCGGTGACAATTTTGACAGGCGGCATAAAATCATCCGAAGAAAATCGCGCGCAGGACGCAGCGTGCAGCTGGAAAACCGGCGAGTACCTGGACGCATACGGAAAGCCCACGGGCGAGCGCTTCATAACGACCGAGCGCATAAGCGCCCGCTTTGACAGCAATTACGTAAACGACGCGGACGGGAGCGCGTGCGTGCGCTACATTGTGTGCAGCGACGACGACTGCATCTGCATACGGCTGTTCAAGTACGGGAAGTACCCGGTGACGAATGCCGGCTCGACGACGAAGTACTACATAATATTCTTTACCGACACCGAGGGCAAGCGTCATATGCTCGAGGGCTACGCCCTGCCCGGCGGCAGTGAAATCTATCTGGACAACACGTATCAATACCCCTATGACGCGGGCGACGGCTTTGTGACGGACAAGATGCTTGTTAAGAACAAGCTGCTCAAGGATGGTACGGTACGGTTTACTGTTCTGGAGCGGTGCCGGCCGTTTACTACGTTTGAGTTTGGGGTTGAGAGTGTGGGGTTTGTGGAGGCTAAGGGGAGGGTGATTAATATGGGCACGAGATGACGCGGGTGGATTGTGGTAGATAATTTATTTATTAGGAGGGGATACTAATGAAAAAGTACTTCACTTTGATGATTTCTCTTGTATTGATTTTTACCATAACTGTATCTGCGTTTGCTGATGCAAATACTACGTCTGAAATCAAGTTCGATATTTCACCGTTTGAGAATTCTGATAATTACACTATCGAATTTGACGATATGAATGATACTGGTGAAATAACTTTAATAGCCGAAGATGGATTTGCAGTAGTAAGCATTCTTGATAACGATGATGGCGTTGTTTGTGGACAACTCGATGTCAAAATTATAGAAAATGTGCCACCAGTTTTGAGGGCAAGTTTATTTTATACAGGGGAAGATTGGATATTTACAAACAACGTCATAATAAAAACATCTAATGCAAGATATACATTTGAGGCAAGTCGTGACACAGAGGTCAGCCGGGGCAAGGTTTGGGAATATTTTACTCTCGTATTTACAGATGAAAGCATACAGATGCTCCAAGACATTGTAGACAGTGATGATCACTTCGCAAAGCTCCGTCTGAATGGCAGCAGTAGAGACGTCGATGGCAGTATCTTATTTAAGCCGGAGTTGCTTAAAGTGATTCTTGATGATTACCGAGCGTCAGGTGCTCTTGATAATGATTTCTCTCTAATTAGAGAATTATGTCCTTGCAAAATCAAGCAGTCATAAGATAAAGCACAACTCTTTACCAATAAAAGATGGAGGAAACAGTAATGAAAAAGAGTATCATTTCCATTTTGGCGATTTTCCTAATTTGCATTAGCTTTACTGCCACGGCCGAAGATATCGATATTTCCAATGGATATGCTGGCCCTTTTGATGATGTTAAGTGGGATGCGACATATGCTGACCTTAAAGAAATGGGAATGGAAGCCTCACAAGGTTCTAATAGCAATGAAATATATTTTAGTAAACCCGGTATATCTATATCCTCTTATGGAGAAATGAACTATATGCCAACATATGATTTCATCGATGGAAAGCTCACATCAATTGAAGCGCTTTGTCCTGTTGGTGATAATAATAACTATGATTGTTTTGTTCAGGCGATGAATGCACTAATTAAAACTTATGGTGGCGAATTTGAAATTTCATACATATGGTCTGACGAAGCATCAAAAATTAATTATTTAGATGCGTCCGATGCCGAAATGAATAAAGCCGTTGCAGCAGAAGCTGTGAGTTGTATCGCTACTATGAACACACAAGTATCTACAATTAGTGTTACAGTTGAAGGCATTCATGATGATTTTTTCAATTGTGGTGTCTTCATTTCAATTACGCGAAACGACCCGATAATTCAGGATAGCACGCTTCCACTTGGATTGATTGTTGAGTAAGAATTCCCCCGCCTCCCTCCTCGGGCGGCGGGGTTTTCTGGTTCTTCAATTATCACACGAATATCTGCGCGATTTTTAGTCTGCCTAGTTTTGAATCACGTTCAAGAGCAAATCATTTGCTTTCCCTTGCGACACACCATTAAAGCTGTTATACTATTAAATACATAGAAGTAACTCGTATCAAGGAGGTTCATCATGTACATTTCAAACGGAATAGCATACGCCGCAAGCAAATCGCCGCATCCACTGGTAAAGGCAGTAAAACCGCTTGACGACATGATGATGATCGTGACGTTTGATTCGGGTGAAAAGCGGTTATACGATGCAACGCAGTTGCTTGCATTCCCGGCTTTTAAGCCGCTGAATGATGAAACGATTTTCAAAAATGCCAAGGTCGAATACGGCGTTGTAACATAGGCGAACGGTGAAATCGACATTGCCCCCGAAACCATGTACGAAAACAGTTATGAATATCCCGAGTTTCAGGCTCAATAGCATGTATCCAGCGCCGCGTTGCGCTGGATATTTTGCTATCAATAATTGCCTTGAAACATATAAAAACGGGAACCGCCTCTCGGCAGTTCCCGCAAACCATCACTATAGCTTTTCTTACTTCCCGAAGTACCTCTTCAGCAGCCCCTCAAACGCCTTACCATGACGGGCCTCATCGCGAGCCATCTCATGCACGGTGTCGTGGATAGCGTCCAGACCCAGTTCCTTAGCCAGCTTGGCCAGCTCGGTCTTGCCCGCGGTTGCGCCGTTCTCGGCGTCTACGCGCATTTCGAGGTTCTTCTTGGTGGAGTCGGTCACTACCTCGCCCAGCATCTCGGCAAACTTGGCGGCGTGCTCGGCTTCCTCAAACGCGGCCTTCTCCCAGTACAGGCCGATCTCCGGGTAGCCCTCGCGATGCGCTACGCGCGCCATGGCCAGGTACATGCCGACCTCGGTGCACTCGCCGTTGAAGTTCTCGCGCAGGCCGTCGATAACGCGCTGATCCACGCCCTTGGCTACGCCCACTACGTGCTCGGCCGCCCAGCCGCGCTCCTCGTCCATCAGCTTAAACTTGCTGGCCGGAGCCTTGCAAACAGGACACTTCTCGGGAGCCGCCTCGCCCTCATATACGTAACCGCAAACCTGACATACCCACTTCTTCATGATATTCACCTATCCCTTTCATATTATAAGTCGCTTTATTTTCTTCAATCCGGGGCTTGCGCCCGACGCTTTATATATAACCGGACGCGCCCCGGTTGAAACACGACTCAATCACTTTTTTTGATTTTTTTCTGAAATAGCGTTTAGAACCGCCTGTTCCATGCCTTCGGGCGCGGTCACGGTGCTGTGCAGCACCGGCAGGGATTTTAGTTCGCGCAATTGCTCAGGCATACGTTCGCCGCTCAGACTTTCCAGCTCGTCCGCGCATTTGAACGGGTCGGCGGGTACGTCCGCGCCCTTTAGCGCGTGCAGCACGTCGGCGCTGAACTTGAACGGGCTGGCGGTCGAGACGACCACGCACGGCGTTGCGTCGCACGCGCGCTCGCGGTATTCGCGCATTACGCGCATAGCTACCGCGGTGTGCGTGTCCATGAGGTAATTGTGCTCGTTCCATGTACGCTTAATCTCGGCGGCAACCGCGTCATCGTCCGCCCATCCGCTGGACAGCAGCGCGTCCATGCGGCGGCGCGTATCGTCGTCCACGCGGTACATGCCCGTGCTCATCAGCTCGTCCATCCAGCCGCGCACGCGCGCCGCGTCGCGGCCGCTCATCTCAAACAGCAGGCGCTCCAGATTAGACGAAATCAGTATGTCCATAGAGGGCGAGGTGGTCTTAAAGAACTCGCGCCGCACGTCGTACACGCCCGTGCGAAGGAAGTCGTCCAGCACCTTATTGCGGTTGGAGCAGCATATGAACCGTTTGACAGGCAGGCCCATCCACTTGGCGTATATGCCCGCAAGGATATTGCCGAAGTTGCCGGTGGGCACGGCGAATTCGATCTCGTCGCCCAGCGATATTTCGCCGCGCGCAACCAGATCGGCATAGGCCGAGAAGTAATACGCAATCTGCGGCGCGAGCCGGCCAAAGTTGATGGAGTTGGCCGAGGACAGCTCGCAGCCCATCGCCTCGACGCGCGCCTTAGCCTCCGCGTCGCCGAATATGCGCTTCACGCCGCGCTGGGTGTCGTCGAAGTTGCCGCGCACAGCGACTACATCGACGTTATTGCCGCGCTGAGTGACCATCTGCAGCCTTTGAGTGGGCGACACGCCATCGTGAGGATAGAATACGACGCACTGAGTGCCCTCAACATCGCGGAAGCCCTCCAGCGCCGCCTTGCCGGTATCGCCCGAAGTGGCGGCGAGTATGCACACGCGCCTGTTGTCGCCCAGCTTGCGCTTGGACGCGACCATAAGCCGCGGCAAAAGCTGCAGCGCCATGTCCTTAAAGGCGCATGTCGGGCCGTGGCTGAGTTCCATTACGTGCGTGCGCGCGTCCAGCGTCTTGACTGGCGCGGGTCTGCCGCCCTCGAACTTGCCGTCGTATGCGTCCGAGGCCATTTTTTTAAGCTCGTCCGCGCTGAAGTCGTCCAAAAACAGCCCCAATATGCGCGCCGCGCGCTCGACGTAAGTCATATCAACCAGCGCGCCAATGTCGTCCAGTGTCAACCGGGCAAAACTTTCGGGCACGAAAAGCCCGCCGTCCGCAGACAGGCCCTTTACGATTGCCTGCGCGCCCGAAAGCCGTATGCTGTCGTCGCGCGTAGAGAGATACTTCATGTGTGCAATAGCCCCTTCCAGTCGGGACGCAGGCGCGCCCTGAATAAAACGCGGGCGGACTCACCCAACGGCAAGTCCGCCTGCGCCATGATTTACTTACCCAATGGCAAATGCCATCAGATGACGTACTTTTTCATGAACTCCGGCATGGTATCCGGGTCGCCGCTAAGCGAAATTACAAAGCGCAGGTTGCGCTTTTCGGCCAGCGTGTCCAGCTGAGCAAAGAAATCGCCCAAAGTAGATACGTCGGCGTTGACCATCTTCATAAAAGCGTCGATAAAAATAGCCGTCACGTCAAAGTTCTGGGACAGCATACCGCTCAAGAATCCCAGGAACATGTCGGCCGACTTTACAGAATATTCACTTGCATCGACAAAGCGTATTTCATGGCGCAGATCGTACATATAGCGCTTGTCGTCATCGACGAATACGATGTCGCCGTGCTCTACCTTGAGCGCGTCGTTAGCCATGTCCAGCAGGCGCTTGGTCTTGCCCGAGCCCTTCTTACCGTAAATTACCTGTATCATGTCCATACCCCCCTTGCCTTTTCTACATTATACAACAAACAATTCCATCTGTCCAGCACTGTGTTATATATCGTCAGCATTTTGTAAAAATGCCGTCGAAATGTAGCCATATTCGGCGATTAATTTGTGCATTAAAGCTCATGCAGAAGCATTTCAAACTGCACGCCCTCGCGCGTGGGCGTATTAAGCGCCATAGTGTGCTTGACCGCGCGGTACACAAATCCGCCTGCGCGCCGTATCGCTTCCTCAATACCTGCGCCGCGTTCCAATATGCTTCCCATAAGCACCGCCGCAAACAAATCGCCCGTGCCCGGATACTGCCTTTCCAATGCTTCATACGCGACTGTGCCCTGCTCGTGCGCGTCCGCGTCGTAATACAGATTGGCCCAGCCTTCCTCAACGCGTGCGCTGGTTATGACCACCTGCTTAGGGCCGAGCGCCGACAGCGCGCGCACCATGTCCATCGCCTCATCCCGGCTTATCGCCTCGCGCGTAAATTCGCGCCCCAGCAGCCAGCACGCCTCGGACATATTGGGCGTGATTATATCGGCATGGCGCACCAGTTCGCGCATTCCGTCCATCAGTTCGGGCGTGATTATCTTGTAAGGCGTGCCGTTATCGCCCATCACGGGATCGATCAGCACGCGGCTGAGACAGCGCCCGCGCTGCTCCGAAATGAAGCGCATCGCCAGTTCCTGCTGATGAATGTTGTACAGATACCCGGTCATAAGCGCGTCCATATCGATCTGTTCGCGCTTGTAGTGGTCGATCTGGCGCTCCAGCTGCTCAGTCATGTCCTGCATCTGGAAAAACTGAAATCCGCCCGGGTGGCTGGACAGCACCGCCGTAGGCATGGCGCACGGCTGACATCCCAGCGCCGCCAGCGCGGGCACGGATACCGCCATCGCACTGCGGCCATAGCCCACCACCGCCGCCATTACACCCACGCGCTTTGCACGCATAGTCGCATTCCTCCGCACGATTTATTTTCGCCATTAAGATACCACGATTACAGCGATTAGTCAATGCGTACCAGCAGTATTTACACAATGCGTACAGTCGAAAGCCCTCAAATCATCAAATATTTAGCCCGCGTTTAAGCCGCCGCCCACACGCGCGCCATGCCGACTATCTCAACGCCCGTGTAGTAATGCGCGATTATCTCGCAAAAGTCGCTGCCTGCGCGCGCCATTGCGTCCGCGCCGTTCTGGCTCATGCCCACGCCGTGGCCGAAGCCGCGCACGCTGAATACGACCTTGCCGTCCTCAAACGACACGTCAAAGCACTGCGACCTCAGCCCGAACGCCTTGCGTACCTGCCGCCCGGTGAGCGCGCCTTCGCCCACGCGCAGTACGGCTACCTGACCCGCGTCGGTCAGTGTCTCGACCCGCACTTGCTCAGAAAGCGGTTTATCGCTCAGTTTCAGGTTTAGCCTGTCCGCAATCGTGCGAAATTCGCTGTCGGTAAAGCCGCGCTCGGACCGATAGCCCGCGTAATCGTCCTCGCCCGGGCTGTCCACGCCGCGCAGGTAAGGCAGAGCTTCGGAATACACGTTTTCCACGTCTTCGGTATGCCCGCCGCTGGAGGCATGGAACAGCGCGTTTATCGGCTGTCCCTGATACTCTATTATCAGCCCGCGCGTGGCCTCGACCGCGCCGCGCACGCGCGTCTCCTTCTCATCGGCTTTATCGCCCCAGTTTGCGCGCAAAGTCTCCGCGTCGTGATATGCCTGACAATGACCCGAATCGGTGCATACATCCGCGCCGCCGCGCCCACAGCCGCCGCCCTGCATACGGCGCACGGCATACGTGCGCGCGGCGACTGCCTGAGCCTTGAGCGCCTCCACCTCGCGCCCGGCGGGCATTTCGCTGGCCGTGACGCGGTACACGTATTCCTCAAAGTCCATCTGAATCACCTTGTCCGCGCGATGGTCGTATACGATTATCGTAAGGCGGTTATCGGGCGTGCCGTCAGAAACCGGATTAGCCACATCCGTCGGCGCCGGGCTGCTTTCGGGCACGAAAAGACCGCCGCCGCCCGGCACGAACGCGGCGGCACGCATCATAGTCATGCCGCCCGCGCCGGCCTCCTCGTCGCATTCATCGCTCAGATCGACGCACACCGCGTCGTCGGGTTCACCCTGCGACGCGCGTATCCATATCGCCAGCAGCAGCAGTATCGCCAGTATCAGCGCCGCCGGCCACAGCGGACGCGTCTTTACCTCAATGCTCATATGCGTCACACTCCATTCGCAAAAGCATATGCGCGCCAAGGCAGATGATGCACAGCAAAGCGCCGTGCACTGTTTCACATTGGCTTTGCTAGAGTGTGTCTCAAGCGGGACAATCCACAAGTTCGAGTGGATTTTTCGTCAGTTCAAGGAAGAACCCCGAAGGCTTAACAGTGCTAAGTCGAGGGGTGATGACGCAGAAATGGCGGAGCGCCACCCGAAATTGCGTACTCCGGAATTTTTGAGACACACTCTAAGGCAGAAATATCGAAGCAGTTTTTTTGAGGCACATCACAATCCACTCACTTGTCCTGCCTTAAAAATTATTTTCAGCCCCCTACCCTACTTCGCATTAACGACAATATCCGCGCCCAGCTCGTTCAGCTTGCCGTCCAGATTTTCATAACCGCGCCGTATTATCTGCGCGCCGTGCAGCCGCGTAGTGCCCGACGCGCACATCGCCGCGATTACCAGCGCCGCGCCCGCGCGCAGATCGCTGGCCTCCACGCTCGCGCCGCGCAGCCGCCCGCCCTCTACAACGGCCGTGTTGCCGTCTATGTCTATGCGCGCGCCCATGCGCTTTAGCTCCGGTACATGGCCGAATCGGTTTTCAAACACGGTTTCGGCTATCTCGCTGTGCGCGCCGGCGTTGGCCATTACCGCCATGAACACCGCCTGAAGATCGGTCGGGAAATCCGGGAACGCGCCCGTGCGCACGCTGACGCCGTTAACCGCACGCCCGCGCAGCCATATCGAATCCGCGTCGGAGCACGGCCGTGCGCCCATCTGTCTTAGCACAGTCAAAGGCATAAACAGATGCGCCGCCTGAGCGCCCAGCACACGCACGTCGCCGCCTGACGCCGCCGACGCGCACAGCAGCGTGCCTGCCTCTATCCTGTCTCCAATTGGGGTATGCTCTGCGCCGTGCAGCCGGTTGGTCCCGCGCACGCGCAAAGCGTAATTGCCCGCGCCCTCCACGCCCGCGCCCATGCTACGCAGCATTGCGGCCAGGTCGAGTATTTCCGGTTCGCGCGCGGCGTTTTCGATCACGCTTTCGCCGGGCGTGAGCGCCGCCGCCAGCATGATGTTCTCGGTCGCGCCCACGCTGGGGAACTTCATGCGATACCGCGCCGGATGCAGCCGCCCGCGCGCGCTTACCACGCCGTCCTGCACGCTGACCTGCGCGCCCATCGCCTCAAAGCCGCTCAGATGGATGTCGATGGGACGTGCGCCTATCCGGCACCCGCCCGGCAGCGCCAGCGTCGCCTCGCCGCAGCGCGCCAGCAGCGGCCCCAGCGCCAGCACCGACGCGCGCGTAAGTCCCTCGATCGTGCCCGAGGCCTTGGCGCGCGGCGAGGCGCATACTATGTCCAGCGCGCCGCCCTCACTGCGCACCGTGCCGCCCAGATCGATCAGCATCTGCGCCATGCGGCCCACGTCAGTAAGCTCCGGCGCGTCCAGTATGCGCACCGGCTCCTCGGTAAGCAGCGCCGCCGCCATCTGCGGCAGCACGGCGTTTTTCGCACGCGCCACACGCACCTCGCCGCGCAGCGGCAGTCCGCCCTCGATTTCCCACATTTCCATACGCGCCCTCCGTTTTTTTTGTGATAGCTGGTTTCAAAGTCTATACGGTTATGTTCAGGCAGATTGCAAAGCGCTTGGCCGCGCTTACTGCCTGAACTGACAAAACGCCCTAATATTCCACAGGCAGATAGCCCTCGGCAATCATGTATTCGGTCTGTTCGCCCGCACGCACGGCCGCGTGATACCTCGCGCCACGCGCCGAGCACGATCTTTCGCCGCGATATTGCGTGATTGACTTATCGCCGACGACGCCAAGCATGTCGTCCACCTTATCGGTCATATCGTCAGATTCAAGCCGCCCGCCTTTCGCCGCCGCCCACCTGTCCGCGCGCGCATTCATGCCCAGCGCGCCGCGCAGCCGCATTTCGTACACGGCGCTTTCCATCGGGCTTCGCACCGAAAACATGCCCCACACCCGACCGTCCGCACCGCGCGTAAGAACAACCTCATCGCCAAGCCGCGCACAAAGTTGAGTAAGCTCATACTCACCCAGCGCGCCGCCGTGAATAAGGGCATGATAATCAACGTCAGCGCCGCCCGCCGACTCAACCGCCTTGCAAAGCAAGTAATACCGCGCCGCGTAAGCCGCGAGCATCCCCGAAAGCATAATGACGAACGCCGCCGCAATTGCCGCCGCGCGCAAAATCCGTTTTTTCATGCAAGCTGCCTCCGCATGTATTTTAGCCGCGGCTTGCGCAAAATAATCAGACGCGCGCATGGAGTTTATTGCATGGGTGAAATATGTAAAATGCGAATTTTGCGCATAAGAAAAACAGCCGCCGCGCATTTTGCACAGCGACTGCTTCATAATGCAAGTATTTACTTTGTCTCGCTAACGTCGAACGAGAATACGCCGCACTGTTCCAGTCCCCATGTGTCGATCAGCGTCAGCCGCACGCCGCACACCTCTGCATCCAAATCGTGCACGCACCGGCGCTGATGATTGTCGCTTGCCTCGACCAGCGGAATCAGACAGCCGTCCTCCAGCACGCCGTCCAGCCGGTACGCGCGCGTTATCGTGCGCGGCGGGCAGCAGTCCGGCCAGTTGAGCGCGCGATTGTGTATCATATTGCGGTTCAGCTTGTGCAGCGGATCGGGTTCGGTTTCACGGTTGAGGTCGCTGTCGAATATTATGCGTGCGCGGCCCACATGCGTCCGCTTGCCAAAGTCGTACTCGACATAACCGCCGCGCGCGAACACACAGCCGTTGTACTCGCCGTCTATCGGGCGGTCAAGGCCGTTGCGCAGGGCTTCCGGGTTGAGGCAGGTCGCGGGATTTGTGGCCTCGGGTGCGGTCGGATCGGCCTTTACGCCCTGTGCGCTGATATGCGCGTCCTTTGTAAGCGCGGGCACTTCGCGCGTGTTGAACGGAAGGTAACTGTCGTCGTCCATCAGCGTTTGCTTCAGCTCGCCCAGCCGCTTTTCGTATACTCCGCGCGGAGTAAGCCCGTCGCGCACCGCGATAGCCGCCGCCGTGCCCACCGCCTGACCGATCGTGGCGCAGGTGGCCATTACGCGCGTGGAGCTCATCGCGGTATGCGTAACCGATATGTTGCGCCCTGCGAACATCAGATTTTCGATATTGCGCGAATATGTGCTGCGGTATGGTATTCCGTAGGGCGAGGGCGCGGGATGGAATATCGTGGGGCGCTCCGTGGTGCGGAAGCCTGACGGATGATGATCGTCCATAGACCAGCCGCCGTATGCAATCAGGTCGTCGAACCGCCCCTCGGCGCGCACGTCGTGCTGGGTCATTATGTAGTCGCCCACATAGCGGCGGCTTTCGCGCTTGCCGGGCAGTATGCCCATCCAGTCCAGCCGCCAGTTGGCGTTCTTTTCCTTGTTTTCGGGCGCGTTTTTCACATAGTCCCATATGCCATATGCGGTCTTGAGCAGCTCGTCGCGCAGCATTTCGGTATCGCGTATGGAATCGCCGTCGCCGCCCAGCTCCAAATACCAGAAGTTCTCGCACGGATTGGACATGTCTGGCACGCGGTGAACAAGATCATCGCGCGTGAACTTGTACGCCCACTTGGGAGGTATAAATTCGCACGGGCGGTTTTCCTCGCGCGCCTGCAGCATACAACTCATGCCCATGGTGCGGCTGTCGGCCTGTTCAGGCGCTATGTCCTCGCCAAACTCGGCGCGCGCCTCGCGGCCTACGCGGAACTCCGCGCCCGTGAGCGGCGCAAGCACGCTGTCGCCCGAGCAGTCGGCAAACAGCGCCGCGTGAACCTCGTGAAACGTCTGCGTGGTCATCTGCCAGCCGCGCACCGACTTAATGCGCGCGCCGTCCATCTCGCAGCCGAAGCAGCTGCAATTCATGAGCAGTTCGATATTCGGCTCGCTGCGCGCCATCTCATACATTATGCCGTCCCATATGGAGTAGTTGTAGCCCGGATTGCGGTAAAGGTTTTCCAGATTAAGCTCCTCCACCAATCCGGTTTCGCGGTTGTTGGGGCCGTGCGCGCCGCATACCCACATGCGTACCTCGCTGGACGCATTGCCGCCCAGCATGGGGCGCTCCTGCATAATTGCCACATGTGCGCCGTGCCGCGCCGCCGATACCGCCGCGCACAGACCCGCAAGTCCGCCGCCCACCACGCACAAATCCACGTCGTGACGGATGGTATCGAATCCATCGTTTTTCATCATATTTGTCATTCCTCCACTTTATTCAGGATGCGCGCATTGCGGGCGGCTTGCCGCTCCACTATTCGCCTTACGCGCGGTCGATTGTATCTTTGCATAACCACAAACGCCATATCGAATAATCCGGCGACAAACGCCGTCATCCCGAATATCATTAGATTTTCTGCCTTGTCCTCGCACAGCAGCGCCAACAGCAGCGTCGCATAGCCCATTACCACGATCACTTCGTGGATAAGCTCTGCCGCGCACATCGTCTTAACCAGATTATCCGCGCCGTTAGCCAGCGTAAAGTCGCCGGGTATATAGGTAGGCATATGCCCCTTCCAGCTGTGCACGCTCAATGCGCGATAAAGCGGCGCTTCCCACGCGCGCTGTCTGAACCAGAAATTGTCGGGATTCATGCGCGGCGTGAACGGCCTTATCGAAAAGCCGACGCACAGCCGCATCCAGAAGTGATACGCCGTAGCCGTAAACGTAAGCGCCAGCGTAAACCATGTTTCGCCGCCCGTCGCCGCTTTAAGCGCCCACATAAGCGCCGCCAGCACGGTAAACGCAGTTGCCGCGCCCGGTACTATGCGCGACAACCTGCTATTTATCTTCATTCTGCCTTGGCCTCCCGCGCCGCGATTTCGCTCGCCTGCTGGCGCGGCAGCGTACCTGTGAACGCCGTACCCGCGTCGCCCGTCTCCAGCGTTACATCGCCGCCATGCTCGCGCATTATCGTGCGCACTATGTATAGCCCCATGCCCGTGCCCTTTAACTTGGTGGTAAAGCCGGTCTGGAATATCAGCTCGCGGTGCTCGGGGCTGACCGCCGGGCCGTTGTTGAACACCCGAAAGCCGTATGCGCGCAGATCCTCGGTCAGCTCCACATCAATGCGGCCGCCCTTAACGCCCTCCAGCGCGTCTATCGCGTTGTCAAGCAAGTTACCCAGCACGCGGCACATCTCCCAGCTTTCCATGGGCAGATCGGAATACGGCGACGATATTTTAAGGTTCATCTCGATGCCGTTTGCGCGCGCGTCGCTCACCTTGCTCATAAGCAGCGCGTTTATCGCGGGCGACGAGGTTTTCATCACGCTCGACACGCTGATTATGTCCTCATATGTGCGCTCGATGTACTTTACCGCCTCGTCGTATTCGCTCAGCTCCATCAGGCTGTATACCACCTGCAGATGGTTCATGAAGTCGTGCCGCTGGCCGCGCAGCTTTATGTTGAGCTGCTCTAATTGCTCCAGCGCATCCTCCAGCATATCCATGCGCACGGTGGTCTTTTGAGTCATGAGCGCCTCGCGTATGTCCACGAACGCGCCCCACGACACCAAGCCCGCCGCGATCACCAGCACGGCGCGCACATAGTAATTTGATATGACAACGCCGTCGCCCAGCATGACGGTGATCGCAATGCCCAGCATCAGCAATATTTGAACCGCGTTTATAATGACAGACCAGCGCGCAACCTTTTTAACGACCAGTCTTTCCCGCATTTTCTTCATAACAGTCCCCCATGCGTTGCTGCTTAAATTGTATTCGCTTTTCACCTAGAATGCAAGCAAAAGCGCGATATTCAGACATATTTCTGCGGCCTTTACAGCATTCAAAAGCGGTGATACAATAGATTCATCATATTAAGGTGGGAGGTGTGGCGCGTGACGAATCTTATGACGGTGTGGATAGCGCTTTCGGCGGCGGTTATGCTGCTTACGCGCGCGTTTCCGCTGCGCGCGGGCAAGTGCGGGCTGAATGCAGTCGACGTGGAGCTTACCGTTGGGTATCCGCGCGAGATGCTGATGCCCGCACTGGCGCTCGATATGGCGGGCGTGGCGCTGGTATGGATGAGCTACGCGCTGCCTCAGTTCGCCGCGGTGGGGTACGCGCTGTGGGCACTGCTTGCGATTATACTCATCGCGTCGGGCTACGTCTACCTGTTAGCCAATCGATTCTTAGTGGCCGTGGGCAAAGGCCGCGTGGTCGTGCAGCCTGCGCTTGGTCACTGGTACGCGATTGCCTTTTCAGATGTAAAGAGCGTGGAACTCAGCCACGACGCACAGGGCGTGCGCGCGCTTACGCTCACCGCCAAGGACGGCAAGAAGCTTCACCTCACCCGGCGCATGGTCGGGTTCGATTCGTTCGTGGCGCGTCTAAACTCAGAAGCGGTTAAGTCCGAGGTATAGCTTACATCTATAATGTGCTATGGCATAACGGTATTACCGCCGCGTAGCGCTGTATAGTATAATTGATTGGCAAGACCCGCTCACATCGACCGCCTTAATAAAGCGACTGCTCAGCGCCGTGCGGACTGCGCGGCTATTCCTACTATAATATATTCACATTACGGAGGAACACATATATGCGAGACGAGACAAAATGCCTGCACGCGGGCTACTCCCCCAAGAACAGCGAGCCGCGCGTGATGCCGATAGTGCAAAGCACCACCTATGTATACGACTCCACCGCCGACGTGGCCGCGGTGTTCGACGACCCCACAAAGTCACTTATATACTCGCGCTTTGCAAACCCCACGGTAATGGCGGTCGAGGACAAGATCGCGGCACTGGAGGGCGGCGTGGGCGCAATGTGCACCACGTCCGGGCAGGCCGCGAACCTGATGGCCGTACTGAACATATGCGAGGCGGGCGACAGCCTGATAAGCGTGACGCAGATTTATGGCGGCACGATTAACCTATTCTCGTTTACGCTCAAGAAGTTGGGCATAGAGTGCATATACGTGTCGCCCGGCGCAACCGACGAGGAGCTTGACCGCGCCTTCAAGCCCAACACAAAGCTGGTGTTCGGCGAGACGATAGCCAACCCCGCGCTGAGCGTACTGGACATAGAGCGCTTTGCCGCGGCGGCGCACGCGCACGGCGTGCCGCTGATAGTGGACAACACGTTCGCCACGCCCGTATTGTGCAAACCGTTTGAGTTCGGCGCAGACATAGTGACGCACTCCACCACCAAGTACATGGACGGCCACGCGCTTCAGGTGGGCGGCGTTATCGTGGACAGCGGCAAGTTCGACTGGGCGGCCAGCGGCAAGTTCCCGTGCCTGACCGAGCCGGACGAGTCGTATCACGGACTGCGCTATATCGAGTCATACGGCGACAAGGCTTATATACTCAAGGCGCGTATGCAGCTTATGCGCGACTTCGGCGCGTACCCGGCGGCGCATTCGGCGTTCCTGCTCAATATCGGCCTTGAGACGCTGGCCGTGCGTATGCCGCGTTACTGCGAAAACGCACTGACCGTCGCCAAGTACCTCGAATCCAAAGATAAGGTGGAAAGCGTGTCCTATCCCGCGCTGGAAGGCGACAAATACTATCCGCTTTATAAGAAGTACTTAAAGGGCGCGAGCGGCGTAATTTCCTTCGTAATCAAAGGCGGACGCGAAGCCGCAATGCGCTTTATGGATTCGCTGAAGCTGGCCTCGAACGAGGTGCATGTGGCCGACATACGCACCTGCGTGCTGCATCCGGCCAGCGAGACGCACCGCCAGCTGACCGACGAGCAGCTGGTCGCGGCGGGCATAAACGCGGGCATGGTGCGCCTGTCGGTGGGTCTTGAAAACATCGACGACATACTGGACGACCTGAAAAAGGGCTTTGCCGAGGTATAAGACGAACGTTAAACTTAACGCGAAAATGCTTTTGTCCGGCACCGCCAGCGCTTATAATATAGGTACATTTCAGGCGCAGGGGTGGATTATGCCCACCGCTGTGCTAAAACGCAGTGATGGGGACGCGTAAGTCCATTTGGCGCGGCGGCAAAGCGAGCCGGGAAGGGTGAAAGCCCGGTCATGCCGCGGGATATACGCCATCACCCCGGAGCGGCCGGCTGAATCGCAATGCGCGTTAAGGCTCGGACGGGTGTCGCCCGGTACAGCGGCGGCGTATGCCTTGCCAATTTCAGGTGTACGCATTAAGAGGATGCTTTCATGCATCAAATTGGGTGGTACCGCGAAGACCTTTCGTCCCATGACTGGGATGGAAGGTCTTTTTTTAGGATGTGTCTGATATATGCCCTATAAAGTTTCAGGCGCGTTCCGCTGCGGAAGCAAGCGATATATGCGGCGCAAATTTGCACCGCTGACAAAGGAGAGGAAAACGCATGTTTGACAAGGTCTCCACGGATCTGAATTTCGTGGAACGCGAAAAAGACGTTGCGCAGCTTTGGAAAGACCGCGACGTATTCAAGCGCTCCATTGACCAGCGCGAGGGCTGCGACGTATTCACGTTTTACGACGGCCCGCCGACGGCCAACGGCAAGCCCCACATCGGCCATATACTCACCCGCGTAATGAAGGACATGATTCCGCGCTACCGCACCATGAAGGGCTACAAGGTGCTGCGCAAGGCCGGATGGGACACCCACGGTCTGCCGGTAGAGCTGGAGGTCGAAAAGAAGCTGGGTCTGGACGGCAAAAAGCAGATCGAAAGCTACGGCATAGAGCCGTTCATCAAGCAGTGCAAGGAATCCGTATGGAAGTACCTGCACGAATGGGAAAAGATGAGCGACCGCATAGGCTACTGGGCGGACATGGAGAATCCCTACATAACCTATGACAACAAGTACATCGAATCCGAGTGGTGGGCGCTGAAGCAGATTCACGAAAAGGGTCTTTTGTACAAGGGCTACAAGGTAGTTCCCTACTGCCCGCGCTGCGGCACCGCGCTGTCCTCGCACGAGGTTGCGCAGGGCTACAAGGACGTTGAGGACACCACCGCATACGTGCGCTTTAAGATAAAGGGCACCGACAACAAGTACTTCATGGCATGGACGACCACGCCGTGGACTCTGCCGTCCAACGTCGCGCTGTGCGTAAACGCCAAGGAAGACTACCTCGAATTCAAGTGGGACGGCCGCGTGTGCATAATGGCCAAGGAACTGGTCAAAGCCGTAGTGGGCGACGACGAGATCGAGGAGATCAAGACCTGGAAGGGCGAGGAACTGGTCGGCACCGAGTACGAGCCGCTGTTCGACTACGCCGATCTGCAGGGCAAGAAGGCCTTCTACGTCGTAGCCGACAGCTATGTAACGCTGACCGAAGGTACCGGTATTGTTCACATCGCGCCCGCGTTTGGTGAAGACGACGCGCGCATCGGCCACACCAACGACCTGCCGTTTGTTCAGCTGGTCGGCACCGACGGCCGCATGGACGCCTGCACCCCGTGGGCGGGCATGTTCGTAAAGGACGCGGACAAGCCCGTGCTGGAGGCATTGGAAGAGAAGGGGCTGCTGGTCAAGACCGCCAAGCATACTCACAGCTATCCGTTCTGCTGGCGCTGCGACACTCCCCTTATCTACTACGCACGCTCCACCTGGTTCATACGCATGACCGCGGTGCGCGATCAGCTGGTCGCCAACAACCGCTCGGTCAACTGGCTGCCTGAAAATATTAAGGAAGGCCGCATGGGCAACTTCCTTGAAAATGTTATCGACTGGGGTCTGAGCCGCGAGCGCTACTGGGGCACTCCGCTGCCGATCTGGACCTGCGAATGCGGCCACAAGCATGTAATCGGCTCTATCGAGGAGCTGAAGAAGCTGGGCAAGGACGTGCCCGACGACATAGAGCTGCACCGCCCCTACATAGACAAGGTGACGCTCACCTGCCCCGAGTGCGGCGGCGAGATGCACCGCGTGCCCGAAGTAATCGACTGCTGGTTCGACTCCGGCTCCATGCCGTTTGCGCAGTGGCACTATCCCTTTGAGAACCACGACAAGTTTGAGGAGAACTTCCCCGCCGACTTCATCAGCGAAGCCGTCGACCAGACGCGCGGCTGGTTCTACACGCTGCTGGCCATATCCACGCTGATGTTCGACAAAGCGCCGTTCAAGAACTGCCTGGTACTGGGTCACGTACTGGACAAGTACGGCAAGAAGATGAGCAAGCACACCGGCAACGTGGTCGATCCGTTCGGCGTAATGGACCAGTTCGGCGCGGATGCCGTGCGCTGGTACTTCTACACCGCAGGCGCGCCGTGGCTGCCCAGCCGCTTCTACCCTGAAGCTGTTGCCGAAAGCCAGCGCAAGTTCATGGGCACGCTGTGGAACACGTATGCGTTCTTTGCGCTGTACGCATCCATAGATACGTTTGACCCGCTCAAGACCAAGGCCGATCCTTCCACGCTCACGCTGATGGACAAGTGGATACTGTCCAAGCTCCAGACGCTTATAAAGACCGTGGACTCCAACCTTGAGAACTACCACATCGCCGAAGCCGCGCGCGCGCTGGGCGACTTTGTAGATGAACTGTCCAACTGGTACGTGCGCCGCTGCCGCGAGCGCTTCTGGGGCAAGGGCATGGAGGGCGACAAGCTGGCCGCGTTCGACACGCTGTACAACGTGCTCGTCACACTGACCAAGCTGTGCGCGCCGTTCGTGCCGTTCATGGCCGAGTCGATGTATCAGAACCTCGTTGTCAACAACGATCCCACCGCGCCCGACAGCGTACACCTGTGCGACTTCCCGGTTGCGGACGAGAGCCTCATCTCTTCCGAGCTTGAGGACAACATGGAGCGCGTAATACTGG
The DNA here is from genome assembly GCA_948467645.1 of uncultured Eubacteriales bacterium. Taxonomy (GTDB): domain Bacteria; phylum Bacillota; class Clostridia; order Christensenellales; family Aristaeellaceae; genus Fimadaptatus. Next base: position 48,625 of record CAOKFD010000001.1, read on the forward strand.
CGGTACAGCTGGGCCGCACCTGCCGCTCCAGCGCCAACATAAAGACCCGCCAGCCCTGCCAGAAGCTCTACATCCGCGGCGCTGAGCTGCCCGCCGACTTTGCGGCGCTGATCGCAGACGAGCTGAACGTAAAGCAGGTCGAGTACGTGACCGATGCGCGCGCCTTCACCGGCTACCGCATCAAGCCGCAGCTGCGCACCGTCGGCCCCAAGTACGGAAAGCTGCTGGGCGGCATCCGCAAGTATCTCGAAACCGTGGACGGCGCGGATGTGGTTGAGGGCTTTGACGAGGGCAAGAACCTGTGCTTCGAAGTCAATGGCCAGCCGGTCGAGCTGACCAAGGACGACACGCTGATCGAGCCGATGCAGAAGGAAGGATTCGATGCGGAGAGCCAGAACGGCATGACCGTCGTACTGGATACCCACATGACCGACGAACTGATAAGCGAAGGCTTTGCACGCGAGGTCGTCAGCAAGCTCCAGACCATGCGCAAGGACGCGGGCTTTGAGGTAGTTGACCGCATCGGCATAAGCCTTTCCGGTACAAAGCGCCTGATGAGCATGATCGAGCCGCAGCGTAATGACATCATGGACAGCGTGCTGGCCATAGAATATTCCGAGACTGCACCCGAGAATGCGTACTTTGCCGATTGGAACATCAACGGCGAGGATGCGCGCTTTGCCTGCTGGAAGGTCAATTAATAGATTTAACTGCATTGCGGGACAGGGGCTTAACTCCCCTGCCCGCCCATGCCCCTTTGGCGCGGCACGACGCGTCCGGGACACGCTTTTTTGAATTTACGGAGGAATTATGTTTATAGCCGACGGCTGGAAGGATTACGAAGTGCTGGACACCGGCGACGGTGAAAAGCTGGAGCGCTGGGGCGAGATAATACTGCGCCGCCCCGACCCACAGGCGATCTGGCCCAAGCAGCAGCCCGACATGTGGCGGCGCGCCGACGCGCACTATCACCGCTCGACCAAGGGCGGCGGCGAATGGGAGTTTCTGCGCCGACTGCCCGAAAGGTGGCAGATAAGCTACCGCGACCTGCGCTTTTACGTGCGCCCGACTAACTTCAAACACACCGGGCTTTTCCCCGAGCAGGCGGTCAACTGGGACTGGATGAGCGGTCTTATTAAGCAGCGCGGCGGCGCGCGGGTGCTAAACCTGTTCGGATACACCGGCGGTGCGACTGTCGCGTGCGCCAAGGCGGGCGCGGAGGTCTGCCATGTGGACGCGGCCAAGGGCATGGTGCTGTGGGCGCGCGAGAACCGCGAGCTCAGCGGCGTGGACGAGACGCGCGTGCGCTGGATAATCGACGACGCGCTCAAGTTCGTGCAGCGCGAAAAGCGGCGCGGCAAGACTTACGACGGACTGCTGATGGACCCGCCGTCATACGGGCGCGGCCCGGGCGGCGAGGTCTGGAAGCTGGAAAACGAGCTGTACGGTCTGGTCGAGGAATGCGCGGGTGTATTAAGCGACAAGCCGCTGTTCTTCCTTATCAACTCGTACACCACAGGCTTGCAGCCTGCGGTGCTGAGCAACATGCTGCGCATGACGGTCAGCAAGCGCTTCGGCGGCACTGTGGACGCGCAGGAGGTTGTACTGCCGGTCACGGCGGGCGGCGTGCTGCCCTGCGGCGCGAGCGGACGCTGGCAAGCCAATGACTGAGTATCAGGCGGGCAGGTACCGCATAGACATACTTTACGAGGATAACCACCTGCTTATCGCCTTAAAGCCGCAGAACATGCCGGTGCAGGCCGACGCGTCGGGCGATCTGGACATGCAAAGTGCGCTCAAAGGCTATATAAAGGAAAAGTATAATAAGCCGGGCGATGTGTTTTTAGCGCTGTGCCACCGGCTGGACAGGCCGGTCGGCGGCGTGATGGCGCTGTGCCGCACGTCAAAGTGCGCCGAGCGCATGACGAAGCAGTTCGCCTTGCATACGGTCGAAAAGACCTACTTATGCGTGGTTAAGGGCGAGCTGAACGAAACCATCAATCCGGAGGACTACCTGCTCAAGGACGAACGCGGCATGGTGCGCGTGGTAAGCCCTGACACAAAGGGCGCAAAGCGCGCCAGCCTGACCGCAGCGCCGATTGCGCACGCGGACGAGCTTACGCTGGTTAAGGTAGAGCTGCACACCGGGCGCTCGCATCAGATTCGCGTGCAGATGGCGCACGCAGGCTATCCGCTGTGGGGCGACAACCGATACGGCGACGGAAGGCCCGGACAGCAGATCGCGCTGTGGGCGGCGAGCCTTGCGCTTGACCATCCCACGACAAAGCAGCGCATGTGCTTTGACTGTCCCCCGCCAGATATGCAGCCGTGGAACATATGGCGCATTTCGATAAATGATGGTATAATCGATGTGGAGATGAATGCTTAGTGCGATTGCTTTAAGGCTGTCGGTCTGGCTTTGCCGTGGAATATGTTTCGCAGACGGAAAAGCTGCTTATACTGCCTTTAAGGATTGCTAAGACTTTCTCCGCGGAGGTGTTATATGAGCCGTCAAGCAGGGCTGAGCAAACGCGGTTTAGCGTTCATTGCGTGCGTGATCGGCGTGCCGCTGTGCGCGTACATACTGCCGGGCGTGCATGTCGAGCCGGTTTACATGTCGCTTATGCTGGGGCTGATACTGGGCGGGTTCTTTTATATTGTAAGGCCGCTTTTGAAACTGCTTACGATACCGATAGGCTGCCTGACGATGGGGCTGTTTTCGCTGGCGCTTGACACGGGCGTCATATACCTGATGAGCCTGTACCTGCCCGGATTCAGTCTGGACGGACCGGAATGGGCGCTGGCGATTGCCGGAATACTCATGATACTGCGCTGCCCCGTGCTGCGCTGAAGTGGAGGTTTCTTGATATGCGCGTACATGTTTCCCGCGAGGCGCTGATGGGCGGAGGCGGCGTGATGGGCGAGCTGTTTCTGGGCGACAGTCTGGCGCTGGCGGACAAGCTGATACAGAAATACGGCGGCCGCGTGCAATGCGTGTACATGGATCCCCCGTTCTTTACCGGCGATCTGTTCGACATGCGCGTGCGCGTGGGCGAACGCGAGTGGAAAAACGGCGCAGGCTCTTTGGACGTACACGCCTATTCCGACAAGTGGGACGACAAGCAGCAGTATGTGGATACCATGCGCGCTATGCTGAAACTGGCGCGCGAGCTGCTGAGCGACACGGGCGTTATCTTTTTGCATGTGGACTTCCGTATGCAGGCGCATCTGCGGCTGCTGATGGACGAAATATTCGGCGAGAATAACTTCCTCAACGAAATAATCTGGACGTATCAGACCGGCGGACGCGCGCGCAAGTATTTTTCGCGCAAGCACGATGTGATACTGTTCTATCGCAAGAGTTCGTCATATAAGTTTTATATGGAGAACGTGCCCATATCGCGCACCGACGCGCGCCGCAATCACATGAAGCGGCAGATTGACAAGGACGGGCGCGTATACCGCACGATAAAGTCGGGCGGCAAGGTATACAAGTATTACGACGACGACCCGGTGTTCCCGGGCGACGTATGGGACGATGTGAGCCACCTGCAACAGAAGGACCCGCAGCGCACCGGATACGACACGCAAAAGCCGCTTAAACTGCTGGAGCGCATAGTGCTATGCGCGACAAAGCCGGGCGACATGGTATGCGATTTGACCTGTGGCTCGGGCACCACGCTGGAGGCGGCGGCGCTTAACGGGCGCAGCTTTGTGGGCGTGGACATGTGCCCGCTGGCAGTGCAAACCTCGCGCAGGCGGCTGATGGGCAATCGCGTAAACATAAACGCCGAGGACAGTCAGGGCGAACCCGACATAAAGCTGGACGTAATAACGGGCGTGGGCAATTACGAATGCGACCTGCGCGCGTTTACGATAGAGCCTGGCGTGGGCGAACGCGCGTTTAACGGGCTGGACTCGGTCACGGGTTGGTCGGGCGGATACATAAACGACGACACGTTTTACGCATACGTACACGACATGCGTTCAAAGCAGCACCCAAAGCTGGATGCGCACCTGTCCATACCCGTATGGGACGGCAGGCCCGCGGTCAGGATTGAGGACGTTTACGGGCGCACGTTTTACTACACGCTGGATATATAGCAGCGACAATATATGCGCAATGCGCGGGGGAATCAAATGTCAATCAACACCACTGGTTACTGGGCGCTGGTAATGCGCGCGCTCAAGGAGACGGGCGACGTCGCATCGGTCTACACCCAAATGGAAAATCCCGATAACTTTTATATAGGCTATATAATGCACATGTCGGCGCGGCACTTCACAATACGCGTGATGGACATCGACGGCTCGCACGACGGCTGGCTCACCGGCAGGTGCGCGGACGTCAAACAGGTAATCGCGGGCGACGATTACGAGGTGCGCATGAAGTGGTTGGAGACGCTGCTGGACACGCCCGCACCCGAGGACCCGCTTAAAGAGGAATGCGACGATCTGTTCGCGGGCTATGCGCGCGCGGCTATGGAACGCGGCGAAGTGATAACCATATGGCACGCGGATGCGGACGAGGAAGTCAGCGGATTTGTGAAGTCGGTCGACGATCTGCACATAACGCTAAACGCGCTCGACTTTTTCGGTCAGGACGCGGACGAGCGGATAATCAGCCTGTCTCAGATAGAGCTGATGAGCATGGACGCGCTGGAGGAGCGCATGATTATGCGTATGCACGAAAACATATCGCCTAATTCGCCGCTGAAGCTGCTTTGACGGACGGGCTGGCAGACTTTGCATAATTACTGGATAACGACATCGCGGCGGGGGTTTTCCGCCGCATTTTGACATATATTTCGTGTTAAGTGACTCAAATGCGCGTATATTTCGCGCTTTTGACACACCGGCATTGCTCTGTCGGTGGATAAATTAACAATCAGGTTGTATACTAATCGACAATACCCACGCAAAAAGGAGTGAGCGGATTGGCAAAGGTAACGATAGACGAGCAGCGGTGCAAGGGCTGCGGCCTGTGCACACTGGCCTGCCCGAAGAAAATCATGGCGCTGTCCACGACCAAGATCAATTCCAAGGGCTACCGCCCGGCCGAATGCATCGAGCCGGACAAATGCATAGGCTGCGCGTTCTGCGCGACGATGTGTCCTGATACGGTCATTACGGTGGAAAAGTAAGGAGGGTCATCCCCGATGGCAAAGATGCTGATGAAGGGTAACGAAGCGGTTGCTGAGGCCGCCATACAGGCTGGCTGTCGCTTCTTCTTCGGCTACCCGATAACTCCCCAGAACGAAATACCCGAATATATGTCGGCGCGTCTGCCCAAGATCGGCGGCACGTTCCTGCAGGCCGAAAGCGAGGTCGCCGCGATAAACATGGTTTACGGTGCGGCGGGCGCGGGCGCACGCGCGATGACCTCCTCCTCCAGCCCCGGAATCAGCCTGAAGCAGGAGGGCATATCCTACATGGTGGGCGCTGAACTGCCTGCGGTCATCGTGAACATGGTGCGCGGCGGCCCCGGTCTGGGCTCCATACAGCCCGCTCAGAGCGACTACTTCCAGTCCACGCGCGGCGGCGGACACGGCGACTATCGCACGCCCACGTTTGTACCCGCGTCCATTCAGGAGGCGGTCGAGCTGACTCAGCGCGCGTTCGACGTGGCTGACCAGTACCGCAATCCCGTAATAGTAATGGGCGACGGCATGATCGGCCAGATGATGGAGCCGGTCGAGATGCCCGACTACAAGCCCCGCGAACTGCCCCCCAAGACGTGGGCAACCACCGGCTGGTCGGAAAAGATGGGCATACCGCGCCGCATAATCAATTCGCTTTACATTCAACCCGACGTGCTGGAGCGCCATGTTGCGCACCTGATGGAAAAGTACGCCGAGATCGAAAAGAACGAGTGTCTGGTTGAGGAGCAGTTCACCGACGATGCGGACATCGTGATCGCCGCATACGGCACCACCGCCCGCATATGCCTCACCGCTGTGCGTCAGGCGCGCGCCGCGGGCATCAAGTGCGGACTTATCCGCCCGATAACCGTATGGCCCTTCCCCAGCGCAACCTTCCTGAAGGCCGCGCAGCACGTAAAGGCCATGCTGTGCGTGGAGATGAGCTGCGGCCAGATGATCGACGATGTAAAGATCGCGGTCGAAGGCAAGTGCCCGGTAATGTTCTATGGCCGCACCGGCGGCATGATTCCCACCGTGCGCGAGATACAGGCGGAAATCGAAAAACTGAACGCAGCCCGATAAGGCGGCGACATAACGAAGGATTGGAGGCCAACACAAATGGCAACGGTATTTAAGAAAACCTCCATGCTGACTGACGCGCCGCTGCATTACTGCCCCGGCTGCACTCACGGCATAATTCACCGGCTGGTCGCAGAGGCGATCGAGGAGCTGGGCATGGCTGACAAGGCCATCGGCGTGGCGCCGGTTGGCTGCGCGGTGTTTGCGTACAACTATTTCAACTGCGACATGCATGAGGCGGCGCACGGCCGCGCGCCGGCGGTTGCGACCGGCATAAAGCGCGTACTGCCGAACAATCTGGTATTCACGTATCAGGGCGACGGCGACCTTGCCTCGATCGGCGCGGCTGAAATCACCCATGCGGCCACCCGCGGTGAGAAGATAACCACCATATTTGTAAACAACGGCATTTACGGCATGACCGGCGGCCAGATGGCGCCCACCACGCTGGTGGGTCAGGTGACCACCACGTCGCCCTACGGCCGCGATCCCGAACTGTGCGGCTACCCGCTGAAGGTGAGCGAGATGCTCAGCCAGCTCAACGGCCCGGCGTACATCGCGCGCGTGTCGGTACACGACGTAAAGCATATTCGCGAGGCCAAGAAGGCCATCGTAAAGGCGTTCAAGGCGCAGATTGAGGGCAAGGGCTTCGCAATGGTCGAGGTGCTGTCCACCTGCCCGACCAACTGGGGCATGTCGCCTCAGGAGGCGCTCAAGTGGGTCGAGGAGAAGATGATCCCCTACTACCCGCTGGGCGTGTTCAAGGACACCATGGAGGAGGCGTAAGCAGTGGAACAGCGTATAATGATAGCCGGTTTCGGCGGACAGGGCGTTTTGCTGATGGGCCAGCTCATCGCGCAGGGCGCGATGGACGAGGGCAAGTTCGTCAGCTGGCTGCCCTCCTACGGCCCCGAGATGCGCGGCGGCACGGCCAACTGCTCGGTCGTGGTCGCGGACGAACCCGTAGGCTCCCCGGTAGTTACCGAGCCGGACGTGGCGATAATAATGAACAAGCCCTCGCTTATATCGTTTGAAAAGGCGGTTAAGCCGGGCGGAGTGCTCCTTTACAACACCTCGCTTATCGATCAGGCTCCCACCCGCACCGACATACGCGTGGTGGGCGTGGCGTGCAACGACATCGCTACCGAGCTGGGCAATGCGCGCGTGGCCAACATGGTCATGCTGGGCGCATACTGCCAGGCGGCGGGCCACATAGCGCTGGAGTCCATAGAGGACGCCATGCGCCATAAGCTGGGCGCAAAGAAGGCTCACCTGATGCCCATCAACCGTCATGCGCTCGATAAGGGCGTGGAGTGCGCGAAGTAATTGCACTTGACTTAACGCCTGTTCCCCCGTCGCATGTTATTCGTGCGGCGGGGATTTTTGGGTTTAAGGCAGAATTTCAGGCGGTTGACTGCGGCGTTGAATGTCTGCCTAAGCACATAATTATCGGCAAATGAATCTAGAGTGTGTCTCAAAAAGGGAAATCCGCAAGTTCGAGTGGATTTTTCGTCAGTTCAAGGAATAAATCCGAAGGCTTAGCAGCGCTAAGTCGAGGATTGATGACGCAGAAATGGCGCAAAAGACGCCGAAATTGCGGATTAAGGAATTTTTGAGACACACTCTAAATCCGGCTTTTTAAGGTTGCAATTTGCATTGATGTAAGCAACGTACAAAGACGAATTGGAACGCGCAAACGCACCATTTATCTTCTATGCATTTAACTGCAAAGTCAGTATATAGCTTGTCGTTTTATTCCTTATAAAACCGTCAATTACCTTTTTCTTTTGCATATTAAAGGAAATCATACCAATCTTGTTGAAATAGATTACTTCGACTGAGTCTTTGGGCTTATTGAGGAGGAAAATGAAATGCTGCTTAACGATATAAACATCCGCGACCCGTTCATACTGGCTGATGACGAGCACTACTACATGTACGGCACGCGCGGCGCAAGCACATGGGGATGCGGCACTGGTTTTGACGTGTACGTGAGCGACAATCTGGAATCGTGGAGCGGCCCGCACGAATGCTTTGCACGCCCGGCCGACTTCTGGGCCGACCGCAACTTCTGGGCGCCCGAGGTGCACAAATACAGGGGCAGGTATTACATGCTGGCCAGCTTCAAGAGCGAAACCGCCTGCCGCGGCACGCAGATACTCGTCGCCGACACGCCAATGGGGCCGTTCCGGCTGCACAGTGACGGCCCGGTCACGCCGCGAGACTGGGAATGTCTGGACGGCACGCTGTACGTGGACGCGCAGGGCACGCCATACATGGTATTCTGTCACGAATGGCTTCAGGTACACGACGGCGGCATGTGCGCGATTCAGTTGAGCGACGACCTCACCCACTCGGTAGGCGAAGCGACGACGCTGTTCCACGCCAGCGAACCCGCGTGGGCAAAGCAGGGCGCGAAGGACTATGTAACCGACGGCCCATTCATATACACGACCGCAAGTGGGCGGCTGATAATGCTGTGGTCAAGCTCGGCGGCGGACGGCTACTGCGAAGGGCTTACCTATTCCGACGGCGACATATTCGGCCCGTGGAAGCACGACGAGCGGCTGCTGTTCTCGCGAGATGGCGGGCACGGTATGCTGTTTAAGACATTCGACGGCCAGCTCATGTTCGTGCTGCATCAGCCTAACAAGACTCCCGACGAACGCCCGCGACTGATATATGTTTGTGAGAAAGACGACACGCTTTGGGTTAAGCAGTAATGCCGGCTATCGGGCAACTTCTGCCTTAACCATATAAACTAAAAAACCGGGATGCGCCTTTGCCTGAAGCAGGCACGCATCCCGGCTTTATTTATGTAAGCCTTATCAGAACAGACCCGAAATCACGCCGTTCTCATCAACGTCGATGTTTTCGGCGGCGGGAACCTTGGGCAGGCCCGGCATGGCGATTATCTCGCCCGTGAACGCGACCACGAAGCCCGCGCCCGCGCTCAGACGCGCGTCGCGCACATTGAGCGTGAAGCCCTCGGGCGCGCCCAGCTTGCTCATATCGTCGGACAGTGAATACTGCGTCTTGGCGATGCACACCGGTGCATTGCCATAGCCCATCTCGGCAAACTGCTTGAGCTTGGTGCGCACGCCGGGCGCGAACTTAACCTCGGCCGCGCCATAGACCTTCTTGGCAACGGCGGCGATCTTCTTGTCCAGCGGAGTTTCGTCGTCGTAGGTAAATGTGAGCGGCTTGGGGCTGTCGCACATTTCCTTTACGTGCGCGGCCAGCTCAGTTGCGCCTGCGCCGCCCTTGCCCCATACGTCGCACGGAATCGCGCACGCGCCGTGCGCCGCGCACTCAGTGCGCACCAGTTCGATTTCAGCCTCGGTATCGCTTGCGAAACGGTTTATTGCGACGACCGCGTTCAGCCCCCACACCTTGGTCACGTTGTCGATATGCTTCATCAGGTTGGGCAGACCCGCACGCAATGCGTCCAGATTCTCTTTGCTCAGATCGGGCTTCTTTACGCCGCCGTGGCTCTTGAGCGCGCGCACGGTGGCCACGATGACCACGCAGTCGGGGCGCAGCCCGGTCAGGCGGCATTTTATATCGATGAACTTCTCCGCGCCCAGATCCGCGCCGAAGCCCGCCTCGGTAACGGTATAGTCGCTCAGGCGCATCGCCGTGTCGGTGGCGATATACGAGTTGCAGCCGTGCGCGATGTTGGCGAACGGGCCGCCGTGTATCAGCGCGGGGGTGTGCGCCAACGTCTGCACAAGGTTAGGCATCATCGCGTCCTTGAGCAGCGCAGTCATTGCGCCCTGCGCCTTTATGTCGCGCGCGTATACCGGGCGCTTGTCGAACGTCCAGCCGATTAACAGGCGGCCCAGACGCTCCTTCAGATCGGATATGTCGCGCGCCAGGCACAGCGTCGCCATTACCTCGCTCGCGGCGGTTATGTCAAAGCCATCCTCGCGCGGCATACCGCTTGTGCGGCCGCCCATGCCGTCGAGTATATTGCGCAGCTGGCGGTCGTTCATGTCCATGCAGCGGCGCCATACCACGCGGCGCGGGTCTATGCCCAGCGCGTTGCCCTGGAATATGTGGTTGTCGATCATCGCGGCCAGCAGGTTATTGGCTGCGGTTATCGCGTGCAGATCGCCGGTGAAGTGCAGGTTGATGTCCTCCATGGGCACGACCTGAGAATAGCCGCCGCCCGCAGCGCCGCCCTTTACGCCGAACACCGGGCCAAGCGACGGCTCGCGCAGCGCCAGCATCGCCTTTGCGCCGATAAGATTAAGTCCGTCGGCCAGACCCACGGACACGGTGGTCTTGCCCTCGCCCGCAGGCGTGGGGTTAATGGCGGTCACGAGCACCAGCTTTGCGCGGCGCTCCGCTCCTCCCAGCGCGCGCGGATCGACCTTGGCCTTATACCGGCCATAGGGTATAAGCGCGTCGTCGGGTATGTTAATCGACTTTGCAATCTCGGTTATAGGCAGCATCTTTGCGGCCTGAGCAATTTCAATATCAGTAGGCATCGAAAGCACTCCTTTCAAATGGCAGACTGGATGTACCCTCATTATATCATCCGTATATTAAGAATGCAACCATTAAAAACGTTCGTGATTTTTTTGCGAAGCGATCTCAGGTACGCACATCAAAAATCTTTTGATAAAAATCTATTGATTATTGTGTGATTTAGGGTTATAATTGGTTAAAGCTAACGCAAGGCGGCGCTGAGGCCGCACGGAGGATATTACTTATGATCGATATCGCTAGTCTTAAGAGGGGCTGGAATCTGGGCAATACGTTCGACGCGTTCGGCGGCGAAACCGGCTGGGGCAATCCGCGCACGACGCGCGAAATGATAGATTTTGTGGCGCAGGCGGGCTTTGACGTGCTGCGCGTGCCCGTCACATGGAAGGAAAACATGGGCGCTGCGCCCAATTACCGTCTGAACGCCAACTTCCTTTTGCGCGTGCGCGAGGTAATACAGTGGGGTCTGGACGCGGGCATGACGGTTATACTTAATACCCATCACGAGGGCGAATGGCTAAAGCCGTCCACCGAGTATCTTGACAAGATCGAGCCGCGCTTTATCGCGCTGTGGAGGCAGATTGCCGAGTACTTTGGCGACATGGATGAGCGTCTGATGTTCGAGGGCATGAACGAGCCGCGGCTTGAAGGCACGCCCAACGAATGGTTCGGCGGCGATTCTCAGGTGCGGCGCGCAATAAACGTGCTGAACCGGCTGTTTGTCGAAACCGTGCGCGCGACCGGCGGCAATAACCTTACGCGCGGACTGCTCATCACCACCTGCGGCGCGCAGGTCAACGAGCGCGGTCTGAAGGACATGATCGTGCCCGCCGACGACAATCTGATACTGTCGCTGCACTCGTACTGTCCAGACGATTACGCCTTCGACCGATTGCACGGCAGAAAAATTTTTGACGAGAGCGTGGACGCGGACATAGGCGCAATGTTCGACACTTTGGTCAAATTCGCAAAGCCGCTGAATCTGCCCATCATAATGACCGAGTACGGCGCGGTGAACAAGAAGTTCGCAAACGGCAAGTACAACGACGAGGACAACGCCAAATGGGCGCGCGCGTTCCTGAGCCGTGCCAAGGCGCTGGGCATACCGTGCGTGTGGTGGGACAACGGCTATTTCGACAGCGGTGATGAGCATTTTGCGCTGCTGGATCGTATCAACCTGCGTTGGTACATGCCCAAGACGGTTGAAGCCATAATCGAAACCACAAAGTAAATATAAAGCTGAATTGTATTCCCCGCCGCGCAGTTACGTACTTTGCGCGGCGGGTTTTTGTATAGGCAGATACGGCGTTAAGGCTGAATAAACGGCTTTAGGGTTGGCCTTGCAAAACCGTCCTCAGCCTTATAATGTCTGAGCCATATTTTGCTTTTAGCAGGAGCGCTCAAACAGATACGCTTGCGATTCCGCCTCCACTGCCGCATTTTCATACCATGCAATTGACATAAGCCAGCCGCCGCACTATAATTTATCCACAGCCCTGTGGCTGAATAAAAGGCAGGAGATTGCTGTTTGAATAAGATGATTTGTAGGATTGTTCGCTGACCGGAAGGTTGACGGACGCGCACAACAGCCTTCCGGATTTGAGCACATGCGCAATCTGCTTGAATTTGAGGAGGAACAATCATGAACGAGTACACTTACCGCATCGAAACCCCGCGTGATTACGCCGCAGTCGAAGCCCTTACCCGCTAAGCATTCTGGAACGTATACAGGCCCGGCTGTGAAGAGCACTTCATCGTCCACAGTCTGCGCGGAAACGCGAATGTCGTCGCCCGGCTCAACTACTTATGCGAATGCGGCAATCAGGTTTGCGGCCACATATTTTACACGGCCATAAGCATCATATCGGACAGCGGCGAAAGCTTTGAAGCGCTGTCATTCGGCCCGATCAGCGTGCGCCCCGATCTTCAGCGCACGGGCATAGGCTCTCAACTTATTCGCCGGTCGTTCAGCGATGCGCGCGCCGCTGGGTACAAGGCCGTTATAATAACCGGCAACCCGGCGTACTATTCGCGCTTTGGCTTCCGGCCTGCGGCTGACTTTGGCATAGTGGATGCGGACGGCTCATCGTACCCTGAGCTTATGGCGTGCGAGCTGGTCGAGGGTGGACTAAGCGGAGTGCATGGTCGCGTGCACTTGCGCCCGGAATTTTTCGACATCGACGCAGAAGCTTTGGCTAAATTCGATGCACAGTTCCCGCCGCGCGAAAAGCTGAAGCTGCCGGGACAGCTTTGGTACGCTCAGTGACTTAAAAAGCGTCGCCTTCTTGCATTTAAGAGGGCGGCGCTTTTAGAGTATGTCTCAAGCGGGGCAATCCGCAGGTTCGAGTGGATTTTTCGTCAGTTCAAGGAAGAAACCCGACGGCTTAGCAGCGCTAAGTCGAGCTTTGTGACGCAGAAATGGCGCAACGACGCCCGAAACTGCGGATTAAGGAATTTTTGAGACACACTCTAGCTTTAGACCTATCGATTTTAGGCAGATCATGTCACAGAGCGTTACCATCCAATCCAGCCTGACCCGAACTGCCCAAGCAAACCAAACAGCCCGCTCAGATGCCGCGTTTCAGGCATACGGACGGGCTGAAATCATACATCATTCTTTTCCGAGGAAGCGAGTCAGGAACTCGCGCGTGCGCTCGTCCTTGGGATGGCTGAACACCTGCTCGGGCGTGCCGTCCTCGCGGATAAGGCCGTCGCACATGTACACCACGCGGTTGCTCACGTCGCGCGCGAACGACATCTCGTGCGTCACGACCAGCATCGTCATGCCGTCCTTGGCCAGATCGCGCATGACCGACAGCACCTCGCCCACCATCTCCGGGTCGAGCGCGGACGTGGGTTCGTCGAACAGCAGCACCTCCGGCTCCATCGCCAGCGCGCGCGCAATTGCCACGCGCTGCTTCTGGCCGCCCGAGATCTGGCGCGGGCGCGCGTTTATGTAGGGCGCCATGCCTACCTTTTCCAGATACATCATCGCGTTGGCGCGGGCCTCTTCCTTATTTTTGCCCAGCACCTTGGTCTGGCCCACAATGCAATTGTCCAGCACGGTCATGTTGTTGAAAAGGTTGAACGACTGGAACACCATGCCCACCTTGGTGCGGTAGGCTGCGGCGTTCACTCCACGCGCGAGCATGTTGTCGCCATGGAAGTATATCGCGCCCGCCGTGGGAGTCTCCAGCAGGTTAATGCAGCGCAGCAGCGTCGATTTTCCCGAGCCGGATGCGCCGATTATCGAGGTCACGTCGCCGGGCTTTACAGTAAAATCGATGTCACGCAGTACCACGTGCGCGCCGAACGACTTGGACAGGTGTTCCACTCTCAGCAGCTCGTCCATGCTTACAGCCCCCTGTTCTGCTGCCCGCTGAGCAGCTCTCTTTCCTTGCTGTGCTCGTCAAAATTGCTGCCCTTGCCGGGGTGGTTCAGCATACCGGCGGTGGGCGCAAGCTGATCGGTGGTGGCCAATGTATAGCTGTCGTCGCCCGCCAGCTTCTTTTCCCACCTGCGCAGCAGCACCGATGCGATAAGCGTCATGCACAGATAGCCGGCCATCTCGATCGCCGCCGACGGGAAGTACAGATAAGTCGCGCCTACGGCCGCGCGGTGCACCGCGAAGAAGTCGGTAAAGCCGATTATGAACATTACCGAGGTATCCTTTATGTTTATAATGAAGTTATTGCCCACCTGCGGCAGTATATTGCGAAGTGCCTGAGGCAGTATCACGTACATCATAGTCTTGAAGTGGGTCATGCCGATGGCCTTTGCGCCCTCTGTCTGGCCGGGGTCGATCGAGAGTATACCGCCGCGCACGGTCTCGGCCATATACGCGCCGGTGTTGATCGACACGACCAGCAGCGCCGCGCCCCACACGTTGGTGAACTTCATCGCCGCGTTAGTGAAGTACGGCAGACCATAGTATATGAACACGGCCTGCAGCACCATGGGCGTGCCGCGAAATACCTCGACATACGCGCGCACTATCGCGCGCACCGCCGTAAGCAGGCCGCGCTTCAGCGGCAGGTCATTTTTCGAGCACGGTATCGTCTGAAGCACGCCGCACACAAAGCCTATCACACAGCCTATCAGCGTCGCGGCCAGCGCCAGCAGCAGCGTGTTCGCTATGCCGTTTAGGTACGACCCCGCGTAATTTGACCACAGGCTTGCTATATCGCTTCCCAGCTTAGCCATAATGTCCACGCGTTCCACTCCCCCTCAGCATGGTTAAGCTGCGCGGGGCAAATGCCGGGCGCAGCTCAGCCAGATAATGTATGTTTATTCAGTCAAGTAGATTATTGACCCACGGGCTGAATCGCAATCGCCTCAGCCATCAGCTCGTTAAAATCGTCCTCAGTCATGGTGGACAGCACATTGTTTATCGCCTCAACCAGACCGGTATTGCCCTTGCGCACGGATATGCCTATGTTCACGTTTTCGGCGCGCTCCTCGTCGGTGAACTGGAAGTCGCCGTCGGTGCCCGAGAAGTTAAGTATCTTGAGATCGGGATATGCGGCCACAGCGCCCTGCGCGGTGGGCATATCGGTGCAGATGAAGTCAACCATGCCGGTTTCCAGCGCCATCAGCATTGCGGGCGCGGTTTCGGCCGCGGTCTGAATCTGAGCGCCCTGGATCTGGGGCAGGCACTGATCATACCAGATGGTAGCGATCTGCGCGGTGCAGGTGCCGCCGCTCAGGTCGGAAATGGACTGCGCGTCCGCGAACTGGCTGTCGGCCTTGGTCACGCACACGATGGACGCGTAGAAGTACGGGCCGGCAAAGTCAACCTGTTCGGAACGAGCGGCGGTCATGGACTGGCCGGCGATAGCGGCGTCGATCATGCCGGTCTGAACCGCAGGCACCAGCGAATCCCAGTCGGAGCGCAGTATTTCGAGCTGCCAGCCGTTGGCCTCGCATATCTTCTTGGCGATCATTACGTCGTAGCCGTTGGCATAGTCGCTGGAGTCCTTTATCGGCACAGCGCCGTTGGAATCGTCGGTCTGAGTCCAGTTGTAGGGCGCGTAAGCGCACTCCATGGCGATGGTGAACACGCCGTCCTCAACGCCGGTCGGCTCGGAATCGGCCAGCGCGGTGCAGCAGGAAACCATCATCATTACGGCGGCGAGCAGAGCAAGTATCCTCTTCATTGTAAATCCCTCCAAAGTATTTTCGGTTGTAAAAAAGCAGCCATGAACCATCTTTGTGCGGATGAGTTCATGGCTGCAATATATCTCAATACATGCGCTCCACAGCGCCAAGATACTTTGAAGTCAATGATAGCTCTCCACAATTAATGTGACAGTCCGTGAGATGTTATCCCCCGACCCAGGCGAACAGTCCCAGACAGGATATATTCACCTTCGGCGGCAGGCCCTTTCATCGGGCGGGTGTCTGCCCGCTGTTTCCGATTACTGATGCTTAAACCGCGCCTCTATCATTACCGCCCGGGCGACGCCCCGGCGATGGTTCATGTATGGATTGTACCACGCTTAAGCATCCGCGTCAAGTACCAGGCGTGTAAAATGCACATTATGCGCATATTTATGCCCGCCGCAAAACCGTCGTATGCGGCGATGGCTTACGCCATCTTGTCTTCCATCTTGCGGCCACCGAGTATGTGAATGTGCCAGTGGTGTACGCTCTGGCACGCGTCGTCGCCGCAGTTGCTCACGATGCGGAATCCGGTCTTGTCCAGCCCCTCAGCCTTGGCGATCTGGGCGCAGGTGTGCATCAGCTTATCGCACATGCCCGCGGGCAGCTTATCGCTCTCCAGCACGCTGCTCACGTGGGCCTTAGGTATTACCAGTATGTGCACCGGGGTTTGCGGGTTGATGTCGCGGAACGCGAACACGTCCTCATCCTCATAAACCTTGTTGGACGGTATCTGACCCGCCGCTATTTTGCAAAAAAGGCAATCTTCCATATTTGGCACCTCCATATTATATTGCGCTTGGGATTAGTCCCTTGCGCCGATTATAACACCTTCACAGATTTCGTCAAGGCGCAGATTCACTATCTCGCCCGGCTGACCCGGCGCGCGCACGCGCAGGTATTCGCGCGTGTAGCCTTCGCACACGCCCGGTTCGACTTCCTCCTCCAGCAGCACCTCGCGCACGCTGCCCAGCATCGAACGTTCGTATGCCTCGCTCAGGCGCGTACCCAGCTTAATCAGCTGACCCGCGCGCTCGTGCTTAACATTTTCAGGTACCTGTTCGGGCAGTTTGTCGGCCACGGTGCCGCTGCGGCGCGAATACGGGAATACGTGTATGCGCGCAAACGCAATCCGCTCCACGAACGCCAGCGTCTCGGCGGCCTCTTCTTCGGTTTCGCCCGGGAAGCCGGTCAGCACGTCGGTGGTTATCGCGCACTCTGGCATATATTTTCTTAGCAGCTCGACCGCGCGCGCGTATTCCTCGGACGTGTAGCGGCGGTGCATTCTTTTCAGCACGCCGTCGCTGCCCGACTGCATGGACAGGTGGAACTGGCGGCAGAGCTTAGGCATTTCGGAAAGGCGTTTGGCGCGCTCCTCGTTGACATAGTACGGTTCAAGCGAGCCCAAACGTATGCGCTTTACGCCCTCGACGCGGCCTACCGCGTCCAGCGCGTCGCATAGCTCGTAATCTGTGCCGCGCCCATAGCTGGTCAGATGTATGCCGGTCACGACTATCTCGCGATAGCCCGCCCCGGCCAGCCGCTCGGCTTCGGCGGCCACGTCGCCAAGCGCCATCGAACGCACCGGCCCACGCACGTATGGTATCACGCAGTACGTGCAATAGCGGTCGCAGCCCTCCTGTATCTTCATCGTGGCGCGCGTCTTGCCCTCGTGGCTGTTTACTGTCAGCGGCTCAAACTCAGCGCCCTTCAGCGAATTTACCTCGATGAGGCATACGTTCTCGTCAATCGCCTTTTCAAGCAGCTCGACCACCTTGGCGCGCTTAGCCGTGCCCAGCACCAGCCGCACGCCCGGCAGGGCCACCCTGTCCGGGTCGCGCTGCGCCAGACATCCGGCCACGACGATCGCCGCTTCCGGGTTTTCACGGTGTACGCGGCGGATTATCTGCACCGACTTTTTGTCGCCCGTGCCCGTCACGGTGCATGTATTTACCACATATGCGTCGGCGCGCTCGTCAAATTCGCACACCTGCCAGCCCGCCGCCTGAAAGCTTTCCAGCATGGCCTGGGTATCGTACTGATTGACCTTGCACCCCAGCGTATGAAACGCAACCCTTCTCATTGCGACCTCCTTGGTTTATATCACAAATGCAATTATATCACGATTCGCCGCGCGTTAGGTAGCGTCAATGTAAATTGGCTTATCGCAAGTTGGCATAGTCGGGCGATGGGGTTATCGGCGTATGGGTAAGTCAGTGTTCATGCGCGCCCTGAACCGCATTCATCGGCTATACAGCCATAATCACAAGCAAAAACATGCCCTGCCTATACGAAGCAAAAGACCGACTCTCCTTTTCGGAAAGTCGGTCTTACAATCAAATATCCCCGCCCGTGTCGCCGAACCTGAGCATGGTCATTGCAATAGTTGCAATAGCCGCAGTTTCGGTGCGCAATATGCGCGGGCCGAGCGTCACCGGCAGTGCACCCGCAGTCTCGGCCTTTTCGGCTTCGGCCGCGTCTATGCCGCCCTCGGGGCCTATCAGTATGCCTATGTCGCGCGCGCCCGGCTCGATCGAATTAAGCCCGCGCCCGCGATGCAGTTCATACGGCATCAGCATCAGTTCGCGCGCACGCATGTCCTCAAGCGCCTTGGCAAAGTTCATCGGCATCTCAACCTCAGGCACCAGCGAACGACCGCATTGCTTGGCGGCCTCCATCGCGATGCGCTGCCAGCGGTCGCGCTTCTTCTGCGCGTCCTTGCCCTCGGCTTTGGCCACGCTGCGCGCCATGTTGACCGGCACTATGCGGTATGCGCCCAACTCGGTAGCCTTCTGAGTTATCAGGTCGAACTTGTCCAGCTTGGGCAGGCCCTGATACAGCGTCACGCGTATCGGGCTTTCATTTGATGGCATCTGCTCCATTGCGCGCACAATAGCCATCTGGCCGCTGAACGCAATTTCACAGCGCCACGCATTACCGCGCCCATCGAAGCATTCCACCTCGTCGCCCGCGCGCAGTCTGAGCACGCGCCCGGCGTGCTGGCTTTCCTCCGCGCCCAGTGCGCATTCAAAGTTATCACTGTCCGGCGCATCCGGCAAATAGAACCTGTGCATCAGCCTACCCTCTTAGAGCAGATCGCGACCCACTCGCCGCGCCTGCGTACTTCGCACACTTCATATCCGTCGCGCTCCAGCGCGTCCAGCACGTCCTGTTCGCGCTCGCGGATTATGCCCGAGCAGATGAACGTGCCCTCGGGGCGCAGTACAGTGCCGATCTGACCCGCCAGCGATATAACCACATCGGCGATTATGTTGGCAATGGCCACGTCAAACTGCGCACCTTCGTCAACTGCGGAGAGCAGATCGCCATGCCTTACCGTAACCTGCTGACCGTTGCGGCGCGTGTTTTCGTCGGCGACGCGCACGGCAACGTGGTCTATGTCGGTTGCAAAGGTATCGCCCGCGCCCGACAGCTTGGCCGCGATTGCGAGTATGCCGGTGCCAGTGCCCACGTCGATCACACGGTCGCCGGGCTTTACGTACTTTTCGACCAGTTCAACGCACATACCAGTGGTTTCGTGCGTGCCCGTACCGAACGCCATGCCGGGGTCGATCTCAATCACGCGGTCGCCGGGCTGCGCGTCGTAATGCTCCCACGAGGGCTTGACAACCAGATGCTTGCCCGCGCGGAAGGGCTTATAATACTTCTTCCAGTTTTCCGACCAGTCCTGATCGTGCACGGTCTTTATGTCGCACTTCAGCGTACCCACGTCGAAGGGCAGCTCCATCGCGCGCACCTGCCTGAAATGCGCCTCCAACTGCGATACGGTGTCGCGGATGCGCTCGTCGTCGCCGAAGTAGCCGTGCACCAGCACGTCCTCGGGCATGTTGATGAGCACCTGCTCGTCGATCAGATCCCACTGTCCGGGCGCGCGCTGATTTTCGTTAAAGTCGTTCTTGTCCTCGATGCTTACGCCGGTGGTGCCCGCGTCGATCAATGCCTGTGACACTATGTCCGAGCCTTCGGTCGTGGTGTGCACCGTTATTTCTACCCAATCCATCTTCTGCTCCTATCCGCCGCGCGTGCGGCCTTACAACTTACAATAAGGGCGCGTCTTAATCGCATTGCATCTTGTAAGCTTTTAAGACACGCCTGATAAAGCTTTTTAGGTTTAGCCTGCGCGCCACAGCCACGGCTCGCCGACCGCCTAAGCAATCATAATCAGTTGGAGAATGCGTCCTTCACGCGCTCAAAGAAGGACTTCTTGGCCTCGTACTCCTTGCCGGTGAGCGTTTCGTCGAACTGCCTCAGCAGCTCCTTCTGCTTATCGGTGAGCTTGCGCGGAATCTCGACGTTGACCTTGATGTACAGATCGCCCTTGCCCGCGCCGCGCAGGTTCTGTATGCCCTGGCCGCGCAGTCGGATGACCGTGCCGGGCTGGGTGCCCTCGGGCAGGTTATGCTTGATCATGCCGTTAAGGGTGGGCACGTCGATCTCGCCGCCCAGCGCCGCCTGAGTGAACGACACGGTAACGTCGCAGTACAGATCATAGTTTTCACGCGTGAACAGCTTATGCGGCTTCACGGTCACGAATATGTACAGATCGCCGTTCTCGCCACCGCGCAGGCCGGGTTCGCCCTGCTTGCGGAGCGGTATCTGCATACCGTTGTCGATACCGGCGGGTATCTTGATGGTTATCTTACGATTCCTGCGCACGCGGCCGCGGCCGCTGCACTTGGGGCAGGGATCGTTTATAATTGTGCCCTGACCGTGGCACGCCTCGCACACGCGCACATTGCTTACGCGGCCGATTGGGGTATTGACGAAGGACTGCACCTGGCCGGTGCCGTGACAGGTGGGGCACTGCGTGGGCTGGGTGCCCTTACGCGCGCCGGTGCCGCCGCACTCCTCGCAGTTTTCGTCGCGGGTCACGCTGATTTCCTTTTCACAGCCGAATGCGGCTTCTTCAAATGTAATGGTCAGGTCATAGCGCAGATCGTCGCCGCGCTGCGGGCCGCGTGCGCGCTGACCGCCGCCGCCAAAGCCGCCGCCGAAGAACGCACTGAATATATCGTCGAACCCGCCGCCAAAGCCGCCGGTGAAATCGCCGTAGCCGCCGCCCGCGCCGCCTGCACGCGGGTCCTCATGGCCGAACTGGTCATAGCGCGCGCGCTTCTGCGGGTCGCTGAGCACTTCATACGCCTCGTTTACTTCCTTAAACTTGGCCTCACAATCCTTATCGCCGCCGTTCAGATCGGGATGGTACTTCTTGGCCAGAGTGCGATACGCTTTTTTTATCTCATCATCGGTCGCGGTCTTTGCCACGCCCAGCACTTCATAGTAATCTCTCTTATCCAATGCCTTGAACCTCCGTATCGGGTGGGGTTATTCGAATATGTCGATCTGCCCCGCGAACCGGGGCCATGATGGATATTATACTATGCCGGTATTATACCAATTGTGTCATTAACTGAATATTAACCGTATGCCGGCTATTTCCAATCGTGCGCCAATAAACCAAGCGGCGCGCGCATCCGCCGACATACAAATCTTGTGGAGTGCGCTCGCCGCAAAAAAGCTGCGCGGGCGCGAGCTCCAAGGAGCGCGCCCGCGCAGTCTAACTACCGGGGTGGCAGTGTTATTTATTACTTGTCGTCGTGTACCTGATAATCGGTCTCAACGGTGCCGTCGTTGGACGCGCCCGCATTGCCCGCATCAGCGCCCGGCTGTGCGCCGGCCTGCTGGTTCTGGGCGGCCTGCTGCTGGTACACCTTGCCGAATACCTCGTAGGATACCTGGGTCAGCTTCTCCTCGGCGGCCTTAATCTCGTCAACGTTGTTGTTGCCGCGGGCCTGCTTGAGGTTGTTCATTTCGGCTTCGATCTTGGCCTTATCATCGGCGCTGATCTTGTCGCCCATGTCCTTCAGGGTCTTTTCGGTCTGGTACAGGGTATTATCGGCCTTGTTGATGGTTTCGGCCTCTTCCTTCTTCTTCTTGTCCTCGTCGGCGAACTGCTCTGCTTCCTTAACAGCGCGCTTGATGTCATCCTCGGACAGGTTGCCGGAAGCGGTGATGGTTATGCTCTGCTCCTTGCCGGTGCCCAGATCCTTAGCGGATACATGGACTATGCCGTTGCGGTCGATGTCGAACTTAACCTCAATCTGCGGCACGCCGCGGGGCGCGGGAGCAATGCCGGTCAGCTGGAAGCGGCCCAGCGTCTTATTGTAGGCAGCCATCTCGCGCTCGCCCTGCAGCACGTGAACCTCAACAGAGGTCTGGCCGTCGGCAGCGGTGGAGAAGATCTGCGACTTTTCGGTCGGGATGGCGGTGTTGCGGTCGATCAGACGGGTGAACACGCCGCCCATGGTCTCGATGCCCAGGCTCAGCGGGGTTACATCGATAAGAACAACGTCCTTAACGTCGCCGCCGATTACGCCGCCCTGTATGGCCGCGCCAACCGCAACGCACTCATCCGGGTTGATGCCGCGGAAGGGTTCCTTGCCGGTGATGCGCTGTACGGCTTCCTGAACAGCGGGGATACGGGTGGAGCCGCCGACCAGAATTACCTTGTCGATCTTGGAAGCGGTCAGGCCAGCGTCGCTCAGAGCCTGATTTACCGGGCCAATGGTCTTTTCGACCAGATCAGCGGTCAGTTCGTTGAACTTAGCGCGGGTCAGAGTCATTTCCAGATGCAGAGGAGTGCCGCCCTGCATCGTGATGAACGGCAGGTTGATCTGGGTCGAGGTTACGCCGGACAGCTCAATCTTGGCCTTTTCAGCCTCGTCCTTCAAGCGCTGCATGGCGGTAGTATCCTGGCTCAGGTCGATGTTATGCTCGCGGCGGAACTCGCTTACCATGTAATCGATTATGCGCTTATCGAAGTCATCGCCGCCCAGACGGTTGTTACCGGCGGTAGCCAGCACCTGGAACACGCCGTCGCCGATCTCCAGCAGGGATACATCGAACGTACCGCCGCCCAGGTCGTATACCAGAATCGTGTGGGTATCTTCCTTATCAAGGCCATACGCCAGCGAAGCGGCGGTAGGCTCGTTGATTATACGCTTTACTTCCAGACCGGCGATGCGGCCCGCGTCCTTGGTGGCCTGACGCTGTGCGTCGGTGAAGTATGCAGGAACGGTAATTACAGCCTCAGTTACCTTGTCGCCCAGATAAGCCTCGGCGTCCGCCTTCAGCTTCTGCAGGATCATAGCGGAAATTTCCTGCGGGGTGTAAGCCTTGCCATCGATGGTTACTTTGTAGTCGCTACCCATTTCACGCTTGATGGAAGCGATGGTGCGGTCGGGGTTCATAACAGCCTGACGCTTTGCAACCTGACCCACCAGACGCTCGCCGTTCTTGGCAAAGGCAACTACCGAAGGAGTGGTGCGCGCGCCTTCAGCGTTGGGGATAACCACCGGCTCGCCGCCTTCCATAACGGCTACACAGGAATTCGTAGTACCAAGGTCAATACCAATAATCTTGCTCATAAAGAAAGCCTCCAAACTCTATTCAAAAGGGTAAAATTTCTAAGTTTTATTATTCAAAGCGGCATCCGCCGCGGGGTTTGCTTAATCTTCGATGACCTTTACCATCGGGTGGCGGAGCATCTTGCCCTTTACCCGGTAGCCGGTCTGAAGCACTTCGCATATGGTGCCCGGCTCGCCCTCGGCCTCGTCAGCCGATACGCGCAGCACCGCGTTGTGCTCATTGGGGTCGAACTTTTCGCCGACGGGACGAACTTCTTCCAGTCCGCGCTTACTAAGCGCGTCCATCAGCTGCTTCTGAATCATCTTCACGCCGCTGAGCATCGACTGTGCATCCTCGTTGTTTTCGGCCACGCTTATCGCGCGTTCAAAGTTATCAAGTACCGGCAGTATCGCCTTTATGCAGTCGTTATTGCCGTCGTCATAGCTTTCGGCGCGCGCATTGGCGTTGCGCTTGCGGAAGTTTTCAAAATCGGCGCGCGCACGCGTTGCAATGTCCAGGTACTCGTCGCGCTGCCTTACGGCGGTTTCGAGTGCCTCGGCCCAGTCCTTAACCGTGGTTTCGGTCTTGGCCTCGGTTTCAGCTTCGCCGCCCTCCAGTTCAGCCTCCTGAGCGGCCGTCTGCTCATTACATTCGGGCTGCTTTTCTTCCTGCTGCTGTGCGTCCTCGCGATTGATTTCTATATCCAAATCTCCCACCTCTATCCATTATCGGCCGGACAGCATGTCGCTGAGCGACTTGCCCATATAGTCCAGCACGGCGATGACCTTTCCATAATTCATTCGCGTGGGGCCGATTATTCCAATCGTGCCCACGTTGTCGTCCCCGATCCTGTACGTCGCCGTCACCAGCGAGCAGTCATTCATCTCAGGCACGTTGTTTTCCGGGCCTATGCGCACGGAGAACTCCATGCGCCCGCTCCCGCGCAGCATGTGCGCCAGCATCTCGCGGTTTTCAAACACCTTGAGCACCGTGCGCGCCTTATCCACGTCGGAGTATTCCGGATATTCCAGCATGTTGGCCGGGCCGCCGATCACCATATCGTCGGGCGATGTTTCATCGGATGCGCTGTCCGCCGCGCTCATCAGGGCGTTGAACAGACCGTCGTGGTCGTGCAGCCGCGTCTGAAGCTCGGCCAGAGCAGGCTTTAACTGGTTGAGCGGCAGGTTTTCCAGCTTTTCGGTCAGCATCTTGGAAATCATGTACAGGTGATCCGGCTCCAGTGCGGCGCTGTAACTTATCATTGCATCGCGCACCAGACCCGAGTCAGTCACGATAACCATAAGCCCCGTACCCGGCGAAACCGGCACGACCTGCAGCCGCTTTATTCTCAGCTGCGCGGCCTGCGGCGCGGTAACGATTGATGTGTACCGCGTTACGTCGGACAGCACCTGCGCCGCCTGACGCACCACTTCCTCGACCTGACCCGCGCGGCTGGTGAAGTGACTGCGGATGCCCGCAGCCTCCTCGCCGGTCAGCGGAACCACCTTCATGAGCTTATCGACGTACAGCCGGTAAGCCTTATGCGAAGGGATTCGGCCGCTGGACGTATGTATGTGCGCCAGATACCCCAGCTCCTCCAGATCGCTCATTTCATTGCGTATCGTAGCGGGGCTGTAGCCCACACCGGATTTGCGCGATATCGTGCGCGAACCCACGGGCGCGGCCGTCATTATGTAATCGTCGATCAGCGCTTTCAGTATCTGAAACTTCCGCTCGTCGATTTCCATCGGCACACCCCCGTTCTGACTCATATTATGCCTCATTTCAAATTACTTCATCACCGGCCTTGCGACCGATGTTCGCTGTTAGCACTCTCTTTGTTTGAGTGCCAACCGCTGTCTATATAATATACCTCCGCGCCCCTTTTGTCAATAGGTCAGGAACGGTCAAAATCATATTTTTTGTGTCCTAATTGTAAATTCTACTATATATAACTAAAGGCGCGCGGAAAAGGCATTTCCGTGCGCCTGCATATGATTCTACCGCGCTTCCTGCGCTTCCATGAGTTCCACAAGCACCGTGTTTTGCAGCATAAGCCCGCGTTCAGTCAGGCAAAACCTGCCGTCCGACAGGCTGGCCAGTCCGCGCTTTTCGAGCGACTTCATGTCGGGCAGCAGCCTTTCGAGCACTGCCTGACCATGCCTTGCCGAAAACTCATTCAGATCCACGCCGCGTATCATGCGCGTGCCCAGCATGATTGTGTCAAACGCGTCGTCCTCATTGGTAAGGTCAATGCCGTCCGCGCGGCCCGAGCCGGTTTCATCCACTCGCGCGATGTAGCCCTCCAGCGTATCGTCGTTGAACAGCCGCTTATCGCCCACCCGCGAGTGCGCCGCACAGCCTAAGCCCAGGTACTGACCATTGCGCCAGTAAAGTACGTTGTGGCGGCATTCGCGCCCGCCGCGGCAGTAGTTGCTAATTTCATAGCGCTGATAGCCCGCGCGTGCAAGTACTTCGCGCGTCGCGTCCAGCATGGCCATTTCCTCGTCCTCGTCGGGCAGTGTGAGCTTGCCCGCATCCACGGCGGCCTTCATGCGCGTGCCGTCCTCCAGTATCAGGCTGTATAGCGACAGATGCTCGGGGCTTAGTTCGGCGGCGCGCTCCAGCGTCTCGCGCCACATGCCGACCGTCTGGCCGGGCAGGGCGTACATGAAGTCGAGATTGATGTTGTCGAATCCGGCGGCGCGCGCGTCGTTATATGCCTGAACCGCAATATCAAACGTGTGTATCCTGCCTATGCGTTTCAGCAATTCATCCTGCGCGGCCTGCACGCCTAAGCTCAGGCGGTTTATGCCTGACGCGCGCATCTTTTCAAGGCCTTCGCGCGCAACTGTGCCGGGATTGGCTTCGCAGGATATTTCGCAGTTGGGCGAAAGGCAGTATGCGCCCTTTACCTCATCTATTATATCGCAAAGCGCGTCCGCGCCGATAAACGTAGGCGTGCCGCCGCCGATGTAGACCGATGTAATAGTCTGCCCCGCCATATCGCCCGCGCGGGCGCAGATTTCCTTTTTAAGCGCACAAAGATAGCGCGCCATATCGCGCCTGCGTCCCGCGAACGAGACGAAGTCGCAATAGGCGCACTTTCCGGCGCAGAACGGTATGTGAATATACAGTGCCGCCGCCATTAATCCATTTTAAGAACCGCCATGAACGCCTCGCTGGGCACATCGACCGAGCCAACCTGGCGCATACGCTTCTTGCCCTCCTTCTGCTTTTCCAGCAGCTTCTTTTTACGCGATATGTCGCCGCCGTAGCACTTGGCAAGCACGTCCTTGCGCAGTGCCTTTATGGTTTCGCGCGCGATTATCTTGCCGCCGATTGCGGCCTGTATCGGTATTTCGAACTGCTGGCGCGGTATCGCGTCCTTCAGCTTTTCGCATATGCTCCGGCCACGCGGATACGCCCTGTCCTTATGCACGATTATGCTCAGTGCGTCGCACATTTCGCCGTTAAGCAGTATGTCCAGCTTGACCAGATCGCTGTCCTCATAGTCCTTCAGTTCATAGTCGAACGACGCGTAACCGCGTGTACGGCTCTTGAGCTGGTCGAAGAAGTCGTATATGATCTCGTTAAGCGGCATGTCGTATGTAAGCTGTACGCGGTTGCCCTCGATGTACTTCATGTCCTTGAACACGCCGCGCTTGTCCTGACACATCTCCATTATCGCGCCTACGAACTCCTGCGGGGTGAGCACGCTGGCCGCGACGAACGGCTCCTGCATACGCGTGATTGTAGCCGGGTCGGGCAGATTGGCGGGGTTGTCTATCATGTGCACCTCGCCGTCGGCGGTCTCCACGCGGTATACTACGTTGGGCGCGGTGGTAACTAAGTCGAGATCGAACTCGCGCTCCAGACGCTCTTGAATTATCTCCATGTGAAGCAGACCTAAGAAACCGCATCGATAGCCATATCCCAGCGCAATCGACGTTTCCGGCTCGAAGAACAGCGACGCGTCGTTCAGGCGCAGGCGCTCCAGCGCGTCCTTCAGATCGTCGTACCGCGCGCCGTCGGCCGGGTATATGCCGCAGTAGACCATCGGCAGGACCTTCTTGTAGCCGGGCAGCGGGTTTGCGGCGGGGCGGTCGCACAGCGTGATCGTATCGCCGACGTGAATGTCGGCGATGTCCTTAATCGACGCGGCGATGTAGCCTACGTCGCCCGCGCGCATCTCGTCCATGGGCATGTACCCGCCCGGACGCAGCGCGCCCAGCTCGGTCACTTCAAAGTCGTGGTTGCTGGCCATCATGTGTATCCTGTCGCCCACGCGCACGCAGCCATCCACTATGCGCACATAGCTAATCGCGCCGCGGTAGTTGTCGTAAAGCGAATCGAATATCAGCGCGGTAAGCGGCTTATCCGGGTCGCCCGTGGGCGCGGGCACGCGCTTTACTATATCCTCCAGCACGTCCTCAATGCCTATGCCCATCTTGGCCGAAATCAGCGGCGCGTCGGCGGCGTCCAGACCGATCTCGTCCTCTATCTCGCCGCGCACAACCTCGGGCTGGGCGCTGGGCAGGTCGATCTTGTTTATTACAGGCAGTATCTCCAGATCGTGTTCCAGCGCCATGTATACATTAGCCAGCGTCTGCGCCTCTATGCCCTGCGTCGCGTCCACTACCAGCACCGCGCCCTCGCACGCGGCCAGCGCGCGGCTGACCTCGTAGGTAAAGTCAACGTGGCCGGGAGTGTCGATAAGGTTGAGCACATAGTCCTGCCCGTCCTTGGCGTGATAGTGCAGCCTTACGGCCTTGGACTTGATCGTAATTCCGCGTTCGCGCTCCAGCTCCATCGAGTCGAGCACCTGTTCCACCATATCGCGCTGAGCCATAACGCCGGTCTTTTCCAGCAGCCGATCGGCCAGCGTGGACTTGCCATGGTCGATGTGTGCGATTATGCAAAAGTTTCTTACACTGGACTGATTATATTCCTGCACGCCATATCCTCCGACAGTCGTATTGCAAAGCGCAGGCACGGCGTTAATGCCGTCTGCGCACAAAGTTCCATTGCATATCATAACCTATTTTCGTTAAGTGCGCAAGGGTGCGCAGCAAAAAGGCAGGCAAAAGCATTTATATAATCATTCATTTTATAATTTTCCCGGGTACTGCTGAATATAGCAATTCCCGGGATTTTTGCATCTGCCATTAGAGTGTGTCTCAAGCGGGACAATCCGCAGACCCAAGTGGATTTTTCGTCAGTTCAAGGAATAAATCCGAAGGCTTAGCAGCGCTAAGTCGAGCCTTGTGACGCAGAAATGGCGGAGCGACGCCCGAAATTGCGTACTCCGGAATTTTTGAGACACACTCTAATTTCAGTGTACGCACAAGCGCACAAAAAAAGCGGAACGCCCATAAACGTCCCGCCATTGCGCGCTAAACTCCCCTGACCCGCCCTCGCCCGCAGGTCGGCGCATGGTGATAAATGTAATTTGTTTTAGTGCAAGTGTAAGCTGTGCTGGGGATTAAATGTAAGCGGAGAATCGAACTCCCGGCGCTCCCCGGCCGCCTCCATAATAAAGCAGTCTACTGCCATTTTGCGCCCGCTCCCGCAGGGCTACCCGCGCGCGTCAAATCAAATCGCTTATCCAGTTAAGCTCCTGCACGGTTACGTCCAGCTTTCGCAGTTCAGCCGACAGAGCGTCCACCTCGGTCTGCAATTCGCGCACGGGCACCGACGGGCGCAGGCGTATCTCGCTGCCGCGCGAACGCTGGCCCACGTTGGACGCACAGTTAAGAAAGTCGCGCATTATCGCCACGCGCTGTTTCAGGCAGTCGCGCCGCGCCAGCATCGCGGTGAGCGTCTCGCCATCGCGCATTACCGCCGCGTTCGTCAGATTGATTCGCGCGACCAGCTTTTCCAGCTCCCCGCTCATTTCGTTTAGCTGTTTAATCAGCTCGCGCGGATCCTCGGCGCATTCCTCGCCCTCCTGCACCACGGCGTTGGCGTTCAGCCTGCCCTCCAGCGCGTTTATGCGGTTTTGTATATCGGCGCGCGTTATCAGCGCCTCAGCAAGTTTCATATGCCTGCCTCCCATCCATATTTTAACTTTTTACATGTACATATGACGGCGGGCAGACGGTATAAGTTCCGCCCGCGTCAGCGTATCAGGCTGAATATCAGGCTATACAGCCCGTAAAGCGCCGCGCCGCACGCCAGCATCGCCACCAGCAGCAGCCACACATTGCCGCCGCGCTCGTCAGGCTTGGCATTTTGGTCAGTCGCGCGCGCCAGCTGTTCGCTGTCCGGGATGGGCGCGTCGATTGCGCCGTGCTGCCGGGTCTGCGCGCGCAGATATGTGCCGCCCTGCTCCTTAACCTCGTCAATCATGCGTGCGTCCGTGGCGAGGTTTATATACTCGCGCGTGCCGTGCTTTGGGTCGGCGGTCGCCAGCACTATCGGCTCCAGCCTGCCCAGCGCCGCACAGTCAAACGCACTTTCGCTCCACCATTCGACGGGCAAGTCCATCTCGCTTTCCAGCCTGAGCATGGTGCGCTTTCTGCCTTTCAGCGCCATCACATAAAGCGCCGCGCAGTTGAACAAGCCCCGGTCGTTCAGGAAACGCCACTCGCGTTCATCCTCAACCGCGCCATTCACTGCGCGCGGCGCAGCGGCCATAACCGCGTCCATACCCAGCGCCGCGCCGCCCAGCTCCAGCGCCCGCGTGAGCCGCGCCGCCTCGTCCAGCGCGTCCCAGTTCGCCGTGCGCGCGCCCGCCTCGTCAAACGCGCGGCCGCGCACTCGCATGGCGCTTTGGCGGGTGTTTTCGTCCAGTCCTGCGATTGCCAGCGTCAGTTCCAGCGCCCGCTTATCCGCATCCGCCATTTTGCTTACCTCCGTCCCTCGACTATCGCGATAAGCTGGCCGTCGTCCAGCGAATTTATCGTGTAGTCGGGCTGAGTCAGGCAGCGCGCGTCGCCGTTATTGAAAAAGCACGATACTATGCCCGCGCTGCGGCCCAGTTCGACCTCCAGCTCGCGGTCGCCCACTATCATGGTTTCGGCGGGGTTCATCGCGTACTTTGCGATAAGGTAGTTAACGCCCTCGGGGTCGGGCTTGCGCTTAAAGCCGTTGTCACTGGTAACGATTTCAGTAAATAAATCGCTCATGCCGCTGAACGCGACTATCTGCTTTGCGCTGTCGTCGCGATGGGTCAGTATGAAATTGCGCGCGCCCGCCTTCAGCACGCTCTCGCACGCCGCCTTAGCACCCGGGAACGGCAGTATTGTCGTCAGATCGCCTTCTGTCTTGCACTTAAAATAGTCGCGCCGAAGCTCCTCGCTCATGCCGTACTTTGCGCCGAAAAACTCAAGCGCCGCGCGTTCGCAATCCATGAACTTTTCGATGATCGCATTCAAATCCTCTTCAATGCCGTGCATCGCCAGCGCGTCCTTCAGCGCGCCCGCGAGGTACGGATAGGAATTGAACAGCGTGCCGTCGAAATCCCATATAACATTCTTAATCACGTAAGCACCTCCGCTTATACGCGCTTTATCATGAATATTTCGCCGCCGATGACGCGCCCGTCCGGCTCGAAGCCCATGCGCCGGTAAAGCCCCAGCGCAAGCACGTTCTCCGGTTCGGCGGATATTGCTATTTCGCGCGCGCCGTGTTCGGCAGCTATCTTTTCCACCAGCTTTTGCAATGCCGCGCGGCCTACGCCCCTGCCCTGCATATCATGACTTACCATCAGGCGGTATATCATCCACATGTTAACGTCCTCGTCGTACGCATACATCGCAAAGCCCACGACTGCGCCGTCCATGTAAACCGCCAGCGGATACCGATCCGGCTCATACGCCGCCTGAACCAGCGAATAGCCGTTGGGCGCAACGTAATCGCGCTGATCTTCGCTAACCTGCATTACGACGCATTTGCGCCAGTTATCCTTAGTCACCTCGCGCAATTCCACGTCCGGGCGCTTGCGTTCGCGGGCTGCGTGCGCGCGTATGGTTTCGGCGATGGTCTTGGCCGCCAAGCGTGACGCGGCCTCATTGGGATGATAGTCGTCGGGCGCGTACACGTCGAAATCCGCCTTATCAAACGCAATTCCCACGTCCGCAAGCAATGCGCCGCCCTCTTTAGCCGCGCGCGTCTGCGCCGCGGTCTGACGCCTGCGCATATCGCCGAACGTCAGCCATGTGCTTTTCAGCTTCATACTGCCGTCGCGATAGCCCCATGTGCCATATATCACCGGCACCGCGCCCACCGACCATATGCGGCGGCACAGCTCGGCCGCGCTTTTTACATAGTCGTCGGGATTGCCCACGGCGTTGAAGCTCTGTTCCTGAATGACCACATAGTCCCACAGTCCGCACGGCCTGCCGCCAA
This sequence comes from uncultured Eubacteriales bacterium, assembly GCA_948467645.1. Classification (GTDB taxonomy): domain Bacteria; phylum Bacillota; class Clostridia; order Christensenellales; family Aristaeellaceae; genus Fimadaptatus. The sequence continues at coordinate 80,277 of CAOKFD010000001.1, forward strand.
AAGTCCTGCACATATTGCGGCCGTCGCACTCATGTATCTCGCCCACCAGCGCCGCCATGCCGAGCTGGCTCAGCTCGTCCTCCTGATCCAGAAAGCCGTGCAGGTATGCGCCGCCGCGCACCACCTCGGTCACGCTGGCGTTCAGCTCCTCGGCCAGCATACCGGGCATGTCGTTGCAATATGTGAAGCTGTTGCCAAGCATAAGTATGTTCATATATTAGTCCTCCGCACATACACATATGGCGGGACGCAAGCGCCCCGCCGCAAATTCTGTCAATCGATGTTTTAAGGCATAACGCCGCCGGTTCAGTCGGGTTTTCGGCCTTCTAAGGCAGAAAGCCCAGCCTTTAGCCAAATAAGCCAAAGCCGCGCTGCGCCGCCTTAAATCGCACTATCTAAACCTCAGGCCAGCTTTTCAGCCACCGCGTCAAGGAACTTCTCGCTTGTCACGGCGCGCGCCTCGCCCTCAAACAGATTCTTCAGATCGCCGGTCATTACGCCGCCCTCGATCGTGGACAGCGTGGCGTGCTCCAGCTTGTCGGCAAACGCCTGCAGTTCGGGCAGGTTGTCCAGCTCGCCGCGCTTGCGCAGTGCGCCCGACCACGCGAATATCGTCGCCACCGGGTTGGTGGAGGTCTTTTCGCCCTTCAAATAGCGGTAATAGTGGCGCGTGACGGTGCCGTGTGCGGCCTCGTATTCGAACTGGCCGTTGGGCGATACCAGCACCGAGGTCATCATCGCCAGCGAGCCGAACGCCGTGGCCAGCATGTCGCTCATCACGTCGCCATCGTAGTTCTTTGTGGCCCAGATGAATCCGCCCTTGGAGCGTATAACGCGCGCAACCGCGTCGTCGATCAGGGTATAGAAGTACTCTATGCCCGCCGCGTCGAACGCAGGCTTGAACTCGGCGTCGAATATGTTCTGGAAAATCTCCTTAAAGCGGCCATCGTAGGTCTTGGAGATAGTGTCCTTGGTAGAGAACCAAAGATCCTGCTTTACGTCCAGCGCATAGCGGAAGCACGCGCGCGCAAAGCTTTCTATCGACGCGTCCAGATTGTGCATACCCAGCGCCACGCCGCTGCCCTTGAAGTCGAATACGTCAACGGTCTTTTTCTCGCCGTCCGCGCCGGTGAATACTAATTCGCACTTGCCCGGGCCGGGGATGAGCATCTCCTTTGCGCGGTATATATCGCCATAGGCGTGGCGCGCTATGGTTATCGGGCTTTGCCAGTTGCGCACGACGGGCGATATGCCCTTGACCAGAATGGGCGCGCGGAACACCGTGCCGTCGAGTATCGCGCGGATGGTGCCGTTGGGGCTGAGCCACTTTTGCTTTAGGTTATATTCGCTCATGCGCTGTTCGTTGGGGGTTATCGTGGCGCACTTTACGCTGACGCCCAGACGCTTGTTGGCCTCGGCCGCGTCGATAGTGACCTGATCGTCCGTCGCGTCGCGGTTGGGCAGACCCAGATCGTAATATTCGGTCTTTAAGTCCACAAACGGAAGTATCAGCTTATCCTTTATCATCTGCCAGAGCACGCGCGTCATTTCGTCGCCGTCCATCTCTACAAGAGGGGTTTTCATCTGTATTTTTTGCATATTTAGGCGCTCCTTTTCTGCAATTACATGGGTATATTATAGCAAATCATATAGAAATGCGCAAGTATCGCGGTGCAATTATTGCGCAGTGCGGACTGCTTATGTTTAGGGCAGTCAGCCGGATCATCTGCTTAATATCCGCTAATAATCTGGATTTGATTGACCTTTGCCATAAATTGATGTTATAATTAATTAACGCAGTGTACTTGTCATGCCGACGACATTTACGACGGATTTCACGAGGGAGGGCTATTTTATGCGCAGGTTTGCAATTGCTTTGACGTGTTTCATGCTCATGTTTACGCTGATGCCATTTGCGGGAGCGCTGGCCGAAAGCGGCGACGATGTTGTAGTTGTGTACCCGACCGACGAATTCATTGCCGAACATGCGGACGATGCGATTTCTTGTGCGGATTCGCAGGCGTTTGAGGTAGGCTTCTGTGTACTGGAACCTCTTGCTGAGGATATGGACGCGTCATCGCCCGGTGCTACCGGCGTAATGTTTAATCTCGTCATTGAGAGCAAGCTCGACAAGCCTGTTTACGACTTAAAGTTCAACGTTCATTTTGGTGACATGCTTAATGCTGCGATTGTTAACGCGTTTTGGGAGAATGAACCCTTGACACTGTACCCGCCTGAATCCGACAAAATACCGCGCGGCCTCAATGCATCCAAGGTGACATATATACGTCACAACGTGTCTCAATCTCTTGGCGGAATTACAGTTGACGATCTTTACAACGTCTATGTTGAGGTAACATGGCGCGAAGGCCTTTTCGACAAGCACAGCGAAATCTGGGACATATCGCAGACGGGCTATCAGGCGGCGGTCGATTGGTACAACGCCCTGCCCGAGGACGCGCCCGAACGTGAGCAAAAACTGATTGACGAGGATTATCTGGCCGCGATCAACGGCAAGTCCAAGGCCTGAGTAACTAATTCAACCCAAAACGTAACAAAAAAGCATTTGACAAATCAAAAATCAAGGAGTATAGTATCAGCCATAAACAGACAATGCTTTGACGGAGACACGGCATTGACGCTCGCGCAAGCGCAGAGAACCGGCGGCTGGTGTAAGCCGGTGTTGCAGGCGGCGATGTTATCCCTCCCGAGCAGATGGGCTGAAAACACTGAACATGCTTTGATTGATCGGCATGTTTAGCGAAGTAAGCGCATCCGGTTGGCACCGTTATATGCCCGGGACTTGATTGAGTCCTACTGAGCGATTCCGTGCAGACGGGGTCATTTGAGTGGTACCGTGGCTAACTGAGCCGCCTCATTAAAATGAGGCGGCTTTTATTTTTCCCCATTTCCAAATTTTGATTCAGGAGGTTTCCAATATGTCTGACAAGATACAGCTGATTGCAATGCGTATGCGCGACCTGCGCGAAATTAGCGGCATGAGCGCCGAAGAAGTTGCCGAAAAGTCGGGCGTAAACGCGGACGTTTACAAGGAATACGAAAGCGGCAGCCGCGATTTCTCGTTCTCGCACCTGTTCAATATTGCCGAGACTCTGGGCGTGGACATATCCGACCTGCTCACCGGCGAAAGCCCGCGCCTGCGCGGCTATGAGCTGACCCGCAAGGGCAAGGGTCTGGAGTTCCACCGCCGCGAGGCCTATCATTACGAGCATCTGGCATACAACTTCCGCGACAAGAAGTCCGAGCCGTTCATCGTTACCGTCGCGTGCGACGGCGACAACCTTTACGGCAAGGACACCCACTCCCACGAGGGTCAGGAGTTCGACTACGTACTTGAAGGCACGCTCAAAATCGATCTGGGCGGCAACGAGGTTTTCCTGTTCCCGGGCGATTCGATCTATTACGATTCGTCGATACCGCACGCTATGTACGGCGTGGAGAAGGACTGCCGCTTCATAGCGGTCGTATTGAAGTAAGGAGGCGCGCGGCAAATGACTGCACTGTATAAGGAATATGTTACCCGTTCCAAGTTCTCTACCTACGAAGACTTCCTGCGCAATTTCCAGCTCAAGGTGCCGGAGCGCTTTAACTTTGCCTACGACGTGGTAGACCGGCTGGGCCGCGAATGTCCCAACGAGCGCGCGCTTTTGTGGGTCAATCCCGCCGGCGAAGTACATGACTTCACCTATGCCGACATCGCCCGCGAGTCCGACCGCACCGCCAACATGCTGCGCGATCAGGGAATTGGCTTCGGCGACAAGGTAATGCTGATACTAAAGCGCCATTACGAGTTCTGGTTCTGCATACTGGCGCTGCACAAGCTGGGCGCGGTCGCGATACCCGCCACCAATCAGCTTCAGGCCAAAGACATAGTTTACCGCTGCAACAGCGCGGGCGTAAAGATGATAATCACCACCCACGACGGCGAGATCTCCGACCACATCGACGCCGCCATGCCCGACTGCCCCACGGTTGAAAAGAAGATAATGGTTCACGGCTGCAAGCCCGGCTATCTGGACTTCAACGAGCTGGCCGCAAAGACCTCGTGCGAGTTCACGCCCGGCCGTCTGCCTGAAAATTCCGATCCGATGTTGCTGTACTTCACCTCGGGCACTTCGGGTATGCCCAAGATGGTTCAGCACGATTACAAGTACCCGCTGGGCCACATAATCACCGCCGTGTACTGGCTGCGCGTAGAGGAAGGTGGATTGCACCTGACCGTGAGCGAAACCGGCTGGGCCAAGTCCGTGTGGGGCAAGCTGTACGGCCAATGGCTGGGCGGCAGCGCGATATTCGTATACGACTTCGACCGCTTCCACCCCACCGAACTGCTGGACGTAATCAGCAAGTATAAGGTAACGACTTTCTGCGCACCGCCTACGATATATCGCTTCATGATACATGAGGATGTAAAGAGCTATGACCTGAGCAACCTGCACGCCTGCTCCACCGCGGGCGAGCCGCTCAACCCCGAGGTATTCAACCGCTGGAAGGAGCTGACCGGGCTCGAGATGCGCGAGTGCTTCGGCCAGACCGAGCTGGTCGCCACGCTGTGCACCTTCCCGTGGATGAAGATATGCCCCGGCTCCATGGGCAAGCCCGCGCCCATATTCGACGTAGACCTGCTGGACGAAAATGACGAGAGCTGCGCGCCCGGTAAAGTCGGCGAGATAGTGCTGCGCACCGGCAAGACCAACCCGCCCGGCATGTTCATGGGCTACTATCACGACGACGAGCTGACCCATTCGGTATGGCACGACGGCATATATCACACCGGCGATTTGGCGTGGCGCGACGAGTGGGGCTACTATTGGTACGTGGGCCGCGCGGACGACGTAATCAAGTCCTCGGGCTACCGCATAGGGCCGTTCGAGGTGGAGAGCGCGCTGATGGAGCACCCGGCCGTGCTGGAGTGCGCGATAACCGCCGTGCCCGATCCGGTGCGCGGTCAGGTGGTTAAGGCAACCATAGTGCTGACCCGCGATTATAAGGATAAGGCGGGCGACGAGCTGGCCAAGGAATTGCAGGATCACGTAAAGCGCGTGACCGCGCCGTATAAGTACCCGCGCATAATCGAGTTCGTGGAGACCCTGCCCAAGACCATATCCGGTAAGATTCGCCGCGTAGCGCTGCGCGAGAAGGATATGCGCCAGCAGCATTAATCCATATAAAACCTGATATATTATATATAGAAGCAACTCCCGTCCATGCGGCTATTATCTGCCGCGTGGACGGGAGCTTTTATAATAGTGCCAACAAAACTTCCCCGTTTTCAGCCGCTAGCATCATGTAACACGCCCATTTCCGTATACAGCATAGCTACTTGCATAGCCCCTCGAATCCAGTATCGCCCCACCCCGCGCCCGCTCCAATTTATGGCGGGCGCGGGCAAAGCAGCGCCGCGAATGCAGCCCGATCGCGTCAGGCGGGCATCTTCCCGCACTTAGCTTAGATTTATGGTTAAGTGCGGGCAGCGCCCCGAATCTGGAATGAGCCGCCCCGCTTGCGTGGCGGTGAATCCATCGCGGGCGCAACCTGCCTAAACAAGCAATCCCGATTCGCGGTATCACGAATCGCTTAAAATAGCGAAATGCGGGAGCTGTAAAGCATCGAACACAGTAGAAGCCGCTGGCTCATAGTGAGTAGGCCAATTAAAGCAGTAAGCACGCGCCGCCTCTCTTGTAAAGAAAGCCATAACCCCAAAACCGAATATAAGTGAAATATCGAAAGAAAGATAAAATCGATTTTTATTCGGTTCCTTCTTTTTCTCTAAAAAGAAGGAACACGTCCCCCACGTTCCTACCCCGCTTCCCTCACCCTGCTCGCCTCTCGAAATACCCCTCGTATCGCAATCGCGCCCGGTATTGCAAACGCCATGCCCACCATGCCGCCTAAGTAGCCGCCCGCCGTTAAAGCGAGGATTACCGCTACCGGGTGTAGGCCGGTCGTGCGGCCGGTCAGACGCGGCGCGATTAGCATGTTTTCGGCTTGTTGGGTCAGGAAGAGCATTATTGCTACTTCAAGCAGCTTTGCCCAGCCCATGTTTAACGTTAGTAGTACCGTCGGGATTGCGCCTAACAGTGCGCCAAAATATGGTATTAAGTTGAATACCGCCATTATCAGACCCAATACCAGAAATGCCGGTATGCGCAGTATCGCAAGACCCGCCGCCGTTATCGCGCCTACTATCAGCGAGATTAGCAGCTGGCCGCGTACATAGCCGCTTAACTCGCGCTGGATTGCGCCGCCTGCCTCGATTACTCGCGCGCGGATTGAACTCGGGAGCAGTAGTTCAAGCTGCATCAGCATTCGTTCGCGGTCTTTCAGGAAATAGTAAGCCAGTATCACTATCAGTGATAGCCGCCCCACGCCGTCGGCTATGCCGCCCGCCATGCCGCCTGCGCCGCTAAGGAGTGTGCTTATCATGCCCGATACCTGACCCGGAAGCTGACTCAGGCCGTCGGTCAATACGTCCTCGCCTAAAAAGCCCTCAACATGCGCGCTTATCTGCTCCGTAAATTCTGTAAGCCCCGCGTACATGTCAGGCAGGGATTCGATCAATATCCGCGCCTGATCGATTATCGTGGGCACAATCATGAATACTGCACCGATAATTAAAAGCGCCACGCACCCGAACGCCGTCAGTATCGCCGCCGTGCGCTTCATGCGGCGCGACAGGAGTTTAACCAGCGGCAGCATCACAAACGCCAGCGCCGCGCCGCCCAGACACAGCGCAATCAACATGCTCAGCACGCCCCTGAACATAAACGCCGCCGCTAGTAAAACCGCAAACGCCGCCAGCGCCCGCCTGTGCACACGCAGCCAGTCAGCAATCATGACTTCGCCCCCCTCCCGCCGCAAAAGCCGCGCCGCATTACGCGCGCGCGGCTCTTTGCCGTACTGACATGCCGCATGGCGGCGCGCTTACTTGCCCATCATGAGCTTGTCCATCCTGCGCGCCATGTCGTGCTTCATGCGCATCGCGTCGCGACCCAGCTTGCGCATGGTGCGCGGTGAAGTCGCGCTGAGCGCGGTCATCGCCGCCACGCCGATTATCGAACCCATTACCATGCCCTTTGCCATACCGTTCATATTAAGTCCTCCTCTCCGATTTTCGCCGTTCCCGGCGCGCCGCGGCCGCTGCATTCATAAAACGCGTCGGCCACGATCGCGTCGCCGGTTTGCGGCCTTAGCGAAAACTCGCCGCAGATTATGCGCCCGCCCATAAGGTCGTCGATATAGCCGCGCGATATTTCTATATACGCGACACGGCCGGTGGATTCGTCTATTATAAGATCGCTCACCCGCCCCAGACGCCGCCCGCTGGTCGTAAGCGCGCGCCCCGGCGAGAACTGACAGTCCCCGCCCGCGCGTTCGCCCCTGCCCGAGCATTGCAGCGACACGTCGCCGATCACGTCGATCTGGCCGAGCGATATTACCCGGCTGCCGCCCAGCGCGCCTTCTATCAGCACGCCTACAAGCTGCCGCCCGCCCTCTAGCACCACGCCGCTTACCCTGCCCGCGCGCCGTCCGTCCGCTATTACCGCCGCGCCTATCAGTGCGCTCATCCGCTTCATGTTTCGCCTGCGCCGCCTTTCACGCGCCGCGTTTTTGCGTGCGCGCGGCTTTCGCGTACATATATTGTGCAAAGTCACGCCTACGCAAACCGGCAATTTCTGCCTTAAAATCGAATTGCGTTAAGGCGTTTAAGACATTTAAGGCAGTTGTTCCCACCTGATCGGGCTACGCCTGCCAAAAAAGGAAATGCCCGCCCTTACCGGCATTGCCGATAAAGACAGGCTAAATTTACTTCATCACGCGTTCTGGCGCGCTTCGCGCTCGGCGCGGTTGAATACCGAATAGTACGTGCTTTCGCGCTCGCGCGTAACCAGCTCCTCCACGCGGCTATACAGCTTCTTGTCGCTGAACAGTCCCACCAGATCGGGATTGAACATGCGGCCCTCGTTTATGCGCATGTCCGTGACCATATCGTCGATGGTCTTGCCCGATATGTAGGTACGCCCCACAGCATCGGTAGCCGCGTCGATGCAGTCCGAGCAGGTGATTATCTGATACAGTATCGCGTTTTCCACGCCTATGTAGGACACGTCCGACGGATAGCCGCCCTTGTCGTCGTACCACTTGTGATGGTACAGCGCCGCGTAGGCATACGGCCGCGTGGACGCGCGCCCGACGAGTATGTCATGCCCCATCGCGGGGTGAAGCTTGATAAGCTCGAACTCATCCGAAAACAGCATACGTTGGAACAGGTTTACCGTGTCGAGGCATACCATCTTGCCCACGTCGTGCATCATGCAGCAGTTCCACAGGAATCTGCGTATGTCAACGTAATGCTCCTTCACTTCTTCCATGGTATCATAACCGTTTACGTGGATAAGCAACTCGGGCTTATGCTCGTAAAGCGTATCGAGTATGGCGGTGGAGATCTTGGCCGTCATGCAGCTATGCACATACAGCGTGGGCTGCATGGCGATAAGCGCATTCTCGTAATACTCCTTAAACGGAACGCCGCCCTCTACCTCGATGTAGTTGGTCATTATGTAGCTGAAAAAGCGCTGCATGGTGTGATACGCGCCGTTGTCGCGCGCGTTGCGGATGTATTCAAACGTGCGCTTCTGCTCGCTGCGCAAAAACTCGGTACATTCCGCAGTCTTTTCGGGATGGCGGCGGCACATCCACAGCGTGAATATCAGCGGCAGCAGGTTTGCGTCAATGTTCATGAAGTCATAGCTGTTCATATCGCTTTCGCGCTGACGCTGCTCGTACTCCTCCATCATTTCACTAACACTAACGCGGCCCATGTAGCATTCGATAGACTTCTTGGTAAACATAACATATCCCGGGTCAACGCGATAGTTGTCCGGGTGCGACTTTGCATAGTCCAACGACTTGTTAACCGCGTCGTACAGCTCGTCCAGTATGTCGCCCGGCACGTCGTTCCAGTACATGAATTCGTTAACCTGCGCCAGATACGTGTACGCCGAGAACAGATCGAAGTCCAGATCCATATCTGGCACCTTTTCTTTAAGTCCGGGCGCGGTCAGTCTGCTTATGTGCCACTTATAGCATTCAATCTGCTTGCGGATGAGCTTTTCATCGTAATACAGCCGCTCATAACACGTCGCACTGAACAATTCCAGCGTAATAAGCTCGTTGCGCGTCTTTAGCGGCATTTTTGCAAACTCGTCCGTATCCGCGATGGACTCCACCATCTTCTTGCTGCAATCCGATATGCACGCACGGTAGCGCTCGGACAGCGGGTCTGTAGTCCGGCCGCGGTCGCACAGCTGCACCACGTTATAGCTGAGCGCCTGATGACGGAACAGGCAATGAATGTACTTATACGTATATTCCGGGTCGGACTTTTCGCGGCGCAGCGTGTCGTAATACGGTTCCAGCACGTTCACTATCATCCACGCCAGCTGCACGTCCACCATTTCCAGCGTGCGCGTGTCGGCCAGGGCATCGGAAAACTCGATCAGCTTATCCGCATCCTGTTCCGAAATGTCGGGGTATTTCTTGAGCAGTCTGTATACGCGCGTGTCCAGCACCTCACGGTTTTCCCGGATCATCGCCTTTATCCGCATGAAGTTATCGTTGAACTGCTGATAAAAATGCGACGCGTTTTCATCCAGTCGCTCCGGCGGCATCGACAGACTGCGTATTTGCAGACTGCGCGTCATGTATTCCTCAAAATATTTCTCCACAGTCGAATAACAACTCCCCTGCTCTCGCTAATTAATACACTTTAGTATATTGTCATGCAAATTAATACTCATTGCATGTATAATTTGGTAAAGCTTACGTTATGGTCAACTTCTGTGGGCTATAAATGTACCAATAACGCAACAATGAAGCGCCCGAAAATCAGGTGCTTCATTGTCATATGCTATTTTAGCTTTTGCCTGTGCCCTTGCAATTACAGTATATACTTATGCAAATCCTTGCCGATGGATATTTCGGGCAGGTGCTTCATCACGTACTCGGCGTTCACACGCACTTCTATGGGTTCGCCGCCCGCCTCGCTGCCGTCGGCATAGTAGGAAATTTCCTGAAGCAGGCCCTCCATAAGCGTATGCAGCCTGCGCGCGCCTATGTTTTCGTTAGTCTCGTTGGCGGCGTACGCCAGCTCGGCCAGCTTATCCAGCGCGTCGTCCTCGAACACCAGCTTTATATTGTCCACGCCCAGCAGCGCCTGATACTGGCGGATGAGCGCGTTTTCGGGCTGAGTCAGTATGCGGCGGTAGTCCTCCTGATTCAGCGGCTTCAGCTCAACACGCACCGGGAAACGACCCTGCAGCTCGGGTATCAGGTCGGACACCTTGGATACGTGGAACGCGCCCGCGGCCATGAACAGTATGTGATCGGTCTTGACCGGGCCGTACTTGGTGGAAACGGTGCTGCCCTCGACCAGCGGCAGTATGTCGCGCTGCACGCCCTCGCGGGACACATCGGGAGTGCCGCTGCTGGAGTTGCGGCCCGCGATCTTGTCGATCTCGTCCAGGAACACTATGCCGTCCTGCTCGGCGCGCGTAATGGCCTCGCGGTATACCGAGTCCATGTCGATCAGGTTCTGCTCCTCCTCGGCGGTCAGTATGCGGCGCGCTTCGCTCACCTCTACCTTGCGCAGCTTGGTCTTTTTAGGCAGTATCTGACCCAGCATGTCATTCATGTTCATGTCGGTGCCGGGGATTTCGTTCTTGGGCTGCAGCTCCTCGACCTCAACCTCAACCAGCTCATGCTCCAATTCGCCCGCGCGCAGCTTTTTCAGCACTTCATCGCGCTGACCCTGATAGCGCTGCTTCTCCTCGGGCGTGCCCTCCGGCTCCTTGGGCTTGGTGCCCAGCAGTATGTCGATAGGGTTGGTGGGCTTCTTCTGCGGGCGCACGATCAGCTGCACCAGACGCTCCTCGGCGTTGGCCGCGGCCTTATCGTGAACCAGCTGCGCCTGCTTTTCCTTGGCGACGCGGATGGCGGCCTCGACCAGATCACGGATTATCGAATCCACGTCGCGGCCTACATAGCCGACTTCGGTGAACTTGGTGGCCTCTACTTTTACGAAAGGCGCGTCAACCAGCTTAGCCAGACGGCGCGCGATTTCGGTCTTACCTACGCCGGTGGGGCCCATCATGAGTATGTTTTTAGGAGTAACTTCCTCGCGTATTTCGGCGGGCAGCATCGCGCGGCGATAGCGGTTGCGCAGCGCCACGGCCACGGCCTTCTTGGCATCGTCCTGCCCGATTATATATCTGTCCAGTTCGCGCACTATCTCGCGCGGAGTAAGATTATTCATGTATATTCTCCTTCACGGTTATACGCGCTCGACGATAACGTTGTCGTTGGTGTACACGCAGATGGACGCGGCGATATGCAGTGCCTTTTCAGCGATTTCAGCAGCGCTCAGGTCGGTGTTTTCGATAAGCGCGCGCGCCGCGGCCAACGCATAGTTGCCGCCCGAACCGATAGCGACCACGCCGCCATCCGGCTCAATGACCTCGCCCGTGCCGGATACCAGCAGCAGATTGTCCTTGTCGGCGCACAGCAGCATGGCCTCAAGCTGCCTCATGCCTTGCGCGCTGCGCCAATTCATCGCCAGTTCAACCGCGGCGCGCGGCAGATTGCCCGAATACTGGGTCAGCTTGTCCTCCAGCATTTCGCTCAGCGCGAACGCGTCCGACACGCTGCCTGCAAAGCCCATTACCACCTTGTCATGATATATGCGGCGCACTTTGCGCGCGGTGCCCTTCATTATAACCTTTTCGCCCAAAGTCACCTGACCGTCGCCGGCCATAGCGATTTCGCCGCCGCGCTGAACGGCGCATATCGTAGTTCCCTCGAATTTCAAATCGATTCCTCCTGCATGTGGTCATGCTTAATCGTTTCTATCGTGTCAAGCGCGCGCTGGCCTATCGCCTCATACCGCTCCTTCTTGGAACGTATGCGCTTTTCCAGCGGCGCCATCAGGCCGAAGTTTGCGTTCATCGGCTGAAAATCGCGATTGGGCGTGGATATGTACTTACCCATCGCGCCGATTGCGGTTTTATCGGTAAAGTCGATCGGCGGCAGTCCCCTTATCTGCCTTGCCATCGAAAGCCCCGCCATCAGTCCCGAACCGGCCGACTCGACATAGCCCTCAACACCGGTCATCTGGCCCGCGAAGTACAGATCGGGGCGCTCGATGCACTGATAATGCTCGTTTAAGAAGCCGGGCGAGTTGAGGTAGGTATTGCGGTGCATCACGCCATAGCGCGCGAACTCGGCCTTCTCCAGTCCGGGTATCATGCCGAACACGCGCTTCTGCTCGCCGAATTTAAGCCGCGTCTGGAATCCGACGAGGTTATACAGCGTGCCCGCCGCGTCATCCTGCCTGAGCTGAACCACAGCGAACGGCTCCTTGCCGGTGCGCGGATCTTTAAGACCCACCGGCTTCAGCGGCCCGTAGCACAGCGTGTCATAACCGCGCGACGCGAGTATCTCCACCGCGAGACAGCCTTCAAACACATTGGCGCTCTTATCCAGCGGCCTTTCGTCAAAGCCATGCAGCGGCGCAAGCTCCGCGTGCGTGAGCGCATCGTAAAACGCGTCGTACTCCTCGCGCGTCATGGGGCAGTTGAGGTAGTCGTCGCCGCGGTCGTATCGCGACTGACGGAACACCTTGGTCATGTCCAGCGATTCGGCAAACACCACGGGCGCGGCCGCGTCGTAGAAGTTGAGCTGGCTCACGCCGGGCAGAGCGGCTATCTTTTCGCTCAGCGCGTCGCTGGTAAGCGGGCCAGTCGCGACTATGCACGCTCCGTCCGGGATGTCGGTTACTTCCTCGCGCACGACTTCGCACAGCGGCGACGACGTAAGCTTATCGGTTATAAAGCCCGAAAACATGTCCCTGTCCACGGCCAGCGCACCGCCTGCGGGCACCTTGGCGTAATCCGCGGCGCTCATCACGAGCGAATCCAGCGCGCGCATTTCGGCCTTGAGTACGCCCACGGCGTTGCTGAGCCGATCCGACCTGAGCGAGTTGGAACACACCAGCTCGGCAAACCCCTCCGACTTATGCGCGGGAGAGAATCTGTGCGGCTTCATTTCGATAAGGCGCACGGGTATGCCGCGCTTTATAAGCTGCCATGCGGCCTCGCTGCCCGCGAGTCCCGCCCCGATTATTGTAACAAACGATTTCGTCATAAAGTTCATCTTTCAGCGTATTGCTCGGAAATTTCTTTTGTCAAAATATTGACTTTTATCGATTATAGCGTCTGAAGTATTCCCGACTGCATAGCAGGCTGCATTTTAAGGCGCGTAAAACCGCTTGTCTGCATCATAAACGCCAGTCAATGCTTTTGCCGTTTAAGTGCGGCCGCAGTCGGGAATTCTTGTCTTGCCCTATGCCTTTACATCATTCGGCGCTGTCGTCGCCCTCAGGCGCGGCCAGCTCCACGCGATGGCGGCAGGTTTCGTTGGTACAGACATGCGCCATAGCGCCCTTGCGCCCGCGCTTTAAGACCATCATAGAGCCGCACACCGGACACTTTTCGCGCACAGGCATGTCCCACGATACGAAGTCGCACTCCGGGTAATGCTCGCAGCCATAGAACTTGCGCCCCTTATGGCTGATGCGCTCCAGCAGCTTGCCGCCGCACTTGGGGCAGGGCGCGTCGATCTCCTTCAGCAGCGCCTTGGTATTGCGGCATTCCGGGAAGTTGGGGCACGCCAGGAACTTGCCATAGCGTCCCATCTTGTAGACCATCATCGCGCCGCACTTGTCGCAGGGCACGTCGGACACCTGGTCCACGATCTGCACCTTTTCCATGTTGCGCTCGGCGTTTTCGAGCGTCTCCTTGAACGGGCCGTAGAAATCGTTTATGACCTTATGCCAATCCACCTTGCCTTCTTCGACCTCGTCCAGCTCCTCCTCCATATCGGCGGTGAATGTCAGATCAACGATGTCGCTGAAGTACTGCTTCATTATGTCGGTTACGATTGTGCCCAGCTCAGTCGGAATGAGGCGCTTGTTTTCGCGCGCCACATAGCCGCGCGAGATTATCGTGGTTATCGTGGGCGCGTAGGTGCTGGGGCGGCCTATGCCCTTTTCCTCCAGCTCGCGCACCAACGACGCCTCGGTATAGCGTGGCGGCGGCTGAGTGAAGCGCTGATCTCCCGCCGCATCGGTGAGCGTCATGACCATGCCCTCGGTTATTTCGGGCAGGCGCACGTCCTTCTCCTCTACCTCGTCGTCCAGCGATTCCTCATACACGGCGGTAAAGCCCGCGAACTTCTTGCGCGTGCCGGTAAAGCGCATCACAACCGGGCCGCCCGCGATGTCCACAGACAGCGTGTCATATACCGCCGGAGTCATCTGGCTGGACACAAAGCGCGAGTATATCAGCTTGTACAGCTTATACTGGTCGCGCGTAAGCGATTCCTTTATCGCGTCGGGCAGGCGCGCAACGTCGGTAGGGCGTATTGCTTCGTGCGCGTCCTGCGCGGTCTTGCGCGACTTATACACGTTGGGCGTTTCAGGCAGGTATTCCGCGCCGAAGCGTTCGCCTATCACACCGCGCACCGCCGCGACGGCCTCGTCGGACACGCGCGTTGAGTCGGTACGGATGTAGCTGATAAGACCCTGAGTGCCCTCGCCCGCAATGTCTACGCCCTCGTAAAGCTGCTGGGCAATCTGCATGGTCTTTTGCGTGGTAAAGCCCAGCTTGCGCGAGGCCTCCTGCTGCAGGTTGGATGTGGTAAAGGGCGCGGCAGGGTTCTTGCGCTTTTCGCCCTTGCGCACGGCGCTTACCGCATAGCTTTGCGCGCGGATTACGTCCAGCGCCGCGTCTGCCGCCTCGCGGTTGGATATAGCTGCGGTTCCGCCGTTAAGCGTCAGCAGTTTTGCGCCGATCTCCACGCCTGCACAATGGAACTTGCCGCTGATTACCCAGTATTCCTCGGGCACGAACTCGTCTATCTCGCGCTCGCGGTCGCATATCATGCGCGTGGCCACAGACTGCACGCGGCCTGCGGACAGTCCCTTTTTGACCTTCTGCCACAAAAGCGGACTTATCTTGTAGCCCACCAGCCTGTCCAGCACGCGGCGCGCCTGTTGGGCGTTGACCAAGTCCATATCTATCGGACGCGCGACCTTAATCGCGCTTTTGACCGCCTTGCTGGTTATTTCGTGAAACTCCACGCGGCACGCCTCGGACGCGTCGATGCCCAGCACATGCGCCAGATGCCACGATATGGCCTCTCCCTCGCGGTCAGGGTCTGTCGCGAGGTATATCTTGCTCGCCGAGCGCGCGTCCTTGCGTATGCGGTCGAGTATCTCGCCCCGGCCCCGGATCGTGATGTAGCGCGGTTCAAAGTTATTGTCGATGTCCACGCCCATCTGCGATTTGGGCAGATCACGTATGTGACCGTTGGACGCCTCGACCTTGTAGCCCCTGCCCAGGAACTTGCCGATCGTGCGCGCCTTTGCCGGGGATTCCACTATTACCAGCTTATTAGTCATTAGCCGACCTCCAAAATATCGTAAAAGCGCGGCCGTGCGGTATTAATCCGCTCCGCCGCTTATTCTGTAATGCTTACCCGTGGTTTCATCTATTATTCCCTTAATTTTGAGCATTGTCAAGACCGAATTTAGCCGCGCCGCGTCAAACCCGGTCTCGGAAGTAATTTCATCGAACGAAATTTCGCGTTCACGCACCAGCATTACCACGCTCAGTTCGTCGTCGGTGAGCGATGTTTGAACGGCTTTAGGCTTCGTTTCAGGCTTAGGCTCGCGCCGCGCACCCTTGACTTCACGCCTCACAAGCCCGCTTATCTCCATAACGTCGCGTGCACACAGCGCCGGTATCGCGCCGTCGCGCAGCAGCGCGTTCGACCCCGCGAATTTGGGATCGAGTATCGAACCGGGCACGACGAACACGTCCCGGCCGCAGTTAAGCGCGTGCGTGGCTGTATTGAGCGCGCCCGAACGCATGGGTGCTTGTATAATTAAGGAGCCTTTGCACATGGCCGCTATAACCCGATTGCGTATTGGAAAGTAGACCGGTTTAGGCTGAGTGCCGGGCAAATACTCAGACATGAGCGTGCCGCCGTTATCCAGCATACGCTTCACCAGCGTCTGATTGTCAGCCGGGTAAGGCACGTCCACGCCGCAGCCCAGTACTCCCACCACGCGGCCGCCGCCGTCCAGCGCGCCCTGCGTCGCGGCGGAGTCTATGCCCAACGCCATACCGGTCACGGTGGTTATGTCATATTCTGCAAACTCGCGCGCAAAGTCATGCGCGATGCGTTCGCCTTCGGCTGTGCTGGAGCGCGTGCCCACTACGCCCAGCGCGCGTTTGCCGGGCAGTTCGCGCGCGCCGCGCAGGAAAATCACCTCGGGCGGCACGATTATGTCCGATACTTCCTCAAAGCTGTCGGGATAGTCGTCGTCGCCGCGGCATATAAAGTCGATGCCGCGCGTGCGGAGCTTGTCCAGCATCGCGTCGATATAGCTTTCGCTGTTGTGAGCGCGCATTTTTGCGATGGCTTCCTCGCTCATATACTTTTTCAGCGCGTCGGGCGGGCTGTCGAATATTTCTTCGGGCGGCGCGATTTTTTGCACTATGCGCGAAAACCGGTCTATCGCAGGGCATACGAATGCGTACAGCCACAAATGCTTGCGCTGTCTTTGCGAATATTCCACGCCGCTTTCGCCTCCCTTCGCGGTGCGCTTTATACTATATTAGCACATGTCCGGCGAATTGACAACTTAGAGCTTGTTGCAAGCGGAAAATTCGCAGGCGCAAAAAGAAATTTTATCCGCTTAAGGCAGAAGGCGAAATCCACATCGCAAAATCGGCTCAATCCCGTCTGAAACCGGGCATTTTGCGGTTTTTGGCGCACACTCTACATTATATATGGCGGCAATGCATATGCACCGCCGCCATGACCTTACTCAAAATATTTACCTGTCGCCCGCCAGCGCCACGCCGATTTCGTACAGCAGCTTTGCCGCCGTCGCACGGCAGCTTTCAGGTACGCGCCGCACGATATTGTGCGCCTCGAACGTGAACGGGCCGGGATAGCCGATCTCCTTCAGCGCGCCCATCATCTCGTCCCAGTCGATCGTGCCGAAGAACGGCGCGGTATGCTGGTCGGTGCGGCCGTCGCTGTCCTGTACGTGCAGCGCCTTTAGCCTGCCGCCCAGCGCGCGCAGGTTTTCGGTCTGGTTCACGCCCGCCAGATGCGCATGGCCGGTGTCCCAGCACGCGCCAACTGCGGGGCTGTCCAATTCGTCGATAAGGCGCGCCAGCTGACGGCCATAGATAAAGCCGTGATCCTCGCGCGACATGTTTTCAAGCGCTATGCCGGTATGCAGCTCCTCGGCCAGCTTTACAAAGGGCTTGAAGTACTCCACATTGCCCTTTATAGTCTCGTCCTCGGACATTTCGGGCATACGGCTGGGATGGAACACCACCCACGGTATGTTCAGCATCGCCGCGCCCTCCAGCGAACGGCGCAGCAGCTCGTACTTGTCCAGCGCGTCCGGCTCGCGGTAGAAATTGTACACATGCGCGTGCGCCTGAACGAATTTAATGTTCAGCCGCGCGGCGGTGTCGGCAATGCGGCCCATCCAATCCTGCCAGCCCTCGGCCACGAACGGTGACTGCGGGTCGTGACACCAGTCCCAGAAGTTCATATCCAGCGCGCGGAATCCCGCGTCGTACAGCCGGGTAATCTGCTCCTCAACCGGAGCCCTGAACGCTGCGTCATAAAAACAGTTTATAGAAGTTACAACCTGCATATCTTTACCTCCATATATCCGCACACGCCTGTTTTGACTTTTCGTAAAGACCATGCTGATTAAGTACGACACGCATTCGGCAATTCCTGCCGATAAAGCATATTTTTTATATGCGGCGTACAATTGACGCGCGCACGGTTTCATAATATAATGTATTATAGTGTTTACACATTTTGGGAGGAGATACGATGCTTGCCAGAGTCATGAGTCTGGGCATAAGCGGCATAAACGGCTTTCCGGTAGCGGTCGAGGTGGATCGCAGCGGCGGTATGCCGGGCTTCGACGTGGTGGGGCTGCCCGACGCGTCGGTCAAGGAGAGCCGCGAGCGCGTGCGCTCGGCGCTGCGCAACAGCGGCATGGAGTACCCGGTCGGCCACTACACGATCAACCTTGCGCCCGCCGACATGAAAAAGGAAGGCCCCTCGTTCGATCTGCCCATCGCGGTGGGCGTGCTGGTGTGCGCCGAGGCGATCAGCCAATCTTCGCTGGACGGTGTGATGATGTCGGGCGAGCTGGCGCTAAGCGGCGCGGTCAACATGATAAATGGCGCGCTGCCCATGGCGATTGCGGCGCGCGAGCTGGGCTACAAACGCCTGATACTGCCGCGCGGCAATGCCGACGAGGCGCGCTGCATAAGCGGCATCGACATAATCCCGGTCGATACGATTGCCGACGTGATGGATTTCTTAAACGGCACAAGGCCGATCAAGCCGCTGGCGGCAAGCACGTATGACGACCTGATAAGCGCGCGCGAATACTCCAGCGACTTTGCGGACGTGCACGGCCAGCGCGCCGCAAAGCGCGCATTGGAAATCGCGGCGGCAGGTTCGCACAACGTAATCATGGTGGGCGAACCCGGCTCGGGCAAGACTATGCTGGCGCGCTGTCTGCCCTCGATACTGCCCGATATGACGTTTGAGGAGGCGCTTGAGGTCACGCGCATACACTCGGTCGCGGGCACAAACCGCGGCGGCGGGCTCATGACGGCGCGGCCGTTCTGCGCGCCGCACCACACCGCGTCGGCGGTATCGATAGTAGGCGGCGGCGCGAACGCCATGCCGGGCGAAATCAGCAAGGCGCACCGGGGCGTGCTGTTTTTAGACGAGCTGCCCGAATACCCGCGCGCAGTGCTGGAAGCGCTCCGTCAGCCGCTTGAGGACGGCTCGGTCACTATCACGCGCGCACATGCGCACGCGGTGTATCCGGCGCGGCTGATGCTGATATGCTCGATGAACCCCTGTCCGTGCGGCTATTACGGCTCGCGCACGCATGAGTGCCGCTGCTCCGCATCCGACGTAAGGCGCTACCGCAACAAGGTGTCGGGGCCGCTGCTGGACAGAATCGATATCCAGATCGAGGTCGAGTCCGTGCCCGTGACGCAGATCGCAATGAAGTCCGCCGAGGAGCCATCCGCAAAGATACGCGAGCGCGTGAACGCGGCGCGGCAGATTCAGATAAAGCGCTATGCAAAGGAAGGCATAACCTGCAACGCACAACTTACGGCGCGCATGTTTGAGAAGTATTGCAAGCTTACACCCAGCGCAAATCAGCTGCTCACCAGCGCCGCCGAGATGATGCGCCTGTCCTCTCGCGGCTACACGCGCGTGCTGAAGGTGGCGCGCACGATAGCCGACCTTGCGGGTGGCGGCGATATAACCGAAACGCATGTGGCTGAGGCGGTACAGTATCGCTCATTGGACGGCAAGTATTGGAACACCTGATACGCATATGCCTTTTCCCCTATCCATATAAAAATAAACGAGGATATGCCATTTTAAGTCAATGTGCATACCCTCGTTTTCATTTGATTCAGGTTCAGGCCGCGGTCTGCGCGCCCTCGGGCGGCAGTTCGGCGATCTTCTGGCGATAGCTGTAACGGAAGTAGATGATTTCGGCAATCGCGGTAATGCTCCACGAGAATATGTACAGCAGGTACAGCGACATTATCGTATGGAAGTACGCGAACACGGTATACACCCATATCACGCGGAACACGCACGAGCCCATTATTACGATGGCCGTGGGCACCGCGCTCTTGCCTATGCCGCGCGAAGCCGCGATTGTGCAGTCCATAAATGCCGAGAACGCATATGAAAAGCCCATAACCCACAGTCTGTCCATGCCCATCTGTACGACCTCCGGGTCGGTGGTGAACAGCATGAGGAACTTGTCGCCGAACAGCAGCAGCATACCGCCCAGTACCGCGCCTATGCCGAACGAATAGGCAAGGCTTATGTAGTAGCTGCGGATAACGCGCTTGCGGTTGCCCGCGCCGAAGTTTTGGCTCATGAAGCTGGAGCACGCCGTGTAGAATGCCGCCATAACGTCGTATACCAGCGCGTCGGCGTTGGCTGCGGCTGAGTTGCCCTCGACCACCACCGCCGGGAAGGAGTTCACGCCCGCCTGTATGAACAGATTGGCGATTGCAAATATAGCGTTCTGCATACCGGCGGGGAGGCTGAGCGTCAGCACCGAGCGCGCCTTGATAGGCGTTATGCGCATCTGATTCAGGTGCAGCGCGTAAGAATCCTTCGTGCGCATCAGCAGACGGACTATCAGCGCCGCCGACAGGTACTGCGACACGGTGCTGGCGATGGCAACGCCCGCCACGCTCAGTTGGCATACTATTACGAAGAACAGGTTCAGTATCACGTTCACTATGCCCGCGACTATCATTATGATAAGCGGACGGCGCGTATCGCCCGCGGCGCTAAGTACCGCGTTGCCGAAGTTATACACAGCCAGCGCGGGCATACCTAAAAAGTATATCTGGAGGTACTGTATAGCGCCGTCGATAAGCTCGTCCTTTGTGCCCAACAGCTGCATCATCGGACGCGCGCCCAACACGCCGATAAGCAGCGCAATCGTGCCGATTATCACGCACAAAATCGCCGACGTGTGCACGGTTTCGCTGACATCGCGGTCGCTCTGACAGCCTAAGTAGCGCGCCACATTTACGTTTATACCGCTGCCCACGCCGATCAGGAAGCCGGTGAACAGCGTAACCAGTATCGACGTTGAGCCGACCGACCCCAGCGCGTGCGAACCGGCAAACTGCCCCACGACCGCGATGTCGGACATGTTGAACAGCACCTGCAGTACGTTGGACAGCATCAGCGGTATGCTGAACAGCAGGATATTGCGGCCGAGCGAGCCACTGGTGAGCGTGATTTTTTGCTGACTATTCATAAGTATTTAGCCACTCCCGAATGCTTTGAATCGACATTTATAGCCCGGCAGGTAAAGTGCCGGGCACGCTGGCATTATACGCTCAAAATATTATGGGTGAATTGACTTTATATAAACGAACGCCGCTCTGCGCGCGCAACATATTTTGCCTTAATAAATTCACTTGCACTGAGCGGTAATTATAAGTATAATATATTCGAAAATATGTGTACTGCCCCAAAAGTGCAAACAATTAAAAAATAAATTGTCGGAGGATAAACGTATGAAATCGATGTCGGAAGTATATGTGGTTTCTATGATCGTCGATATGATGAAGGACGGACATGTCAATCTGGATCACTTTTTGCAGCGCGAATCGTTCAAGTGGTCGCCCAAGCAGCGCGTGCGCCTAATCGACACGCTTATACGCGGCTATCCTTTCCCGGCGATATATGCGATAAAGGAAAACGACGCGACTAACGACCTGACCATACTGGACGGCAAGCAGCGCCTTTTGACCATAAAGGCGTTCGTGATCGACGAAAGCTTTGCATTTAAGTGTTCAGAGCCGATACTGGTGGACGGCACCGCATATGAGGTGAACGGCCTGAAGTTCAGCCAGATGCCCGAGGCCGTGCAGCGCCGCATAAAGAGCGCCAATTTCAGCGTCATAACCTTCACCGGCTATACCGTCGACGATATATACGAAATCTTCGACCGTCTGAACAACGGCACGCCGCTGACCAAGGCCGAAAAGTGCAAGCCGCTGATGGGCGACCGCATGATAATGCGTCTGCGCCGGATCATCGGCACGGGCTTCTTTGAAAAGACCGGCATTAATCAGCTCCAGATGGACAAGGGCAGCGGATACATGGCGCTCATACACACGCTGATGCTGATGCGCGCGGAGGGCGACACGGGGCTGTCATCGTCGCAGACCTCGCGCTTCCTTTACCAGTCCAGCGCCAGCATAAGCGACGCAGAATACGACATGCTGGACGAGACCGTAAAGTGGCTGGGCGAAACCGCTGACGAAGCCAATCAGGAGCATTGCCGCGAGTGGCTGGGCAAGATGTCGGTCGCGCCGATACTGTACGTGCTGAGCACGATCTGGGGCGACGAAGAAAAGATGCTCATGTTCCGGCTGAATCTGGAGGAATTCTTGGGCCGCGAGACGCAGCCCGAGGACTACATGGAACTGTGCCAGAAGAGCACCGACCATGCGCGCGTAAACGGCAGGGTGAACTACTTCCTTGCCATGACTAAGGACGAAAAGGCAGAATAATTTAAGGCTTAGCGAAAGCGTCGGCTTCATCATCAAAGCTTATGATGAGGCCGACGTTTTTTCTGTTATCGCATGTTCAGGCAAATGCCCGCCCACTGCCTTGACGAAGAACGCTCCCCAATGCAGCTTGCACTGAGGAGCGTTTCATTTATATTAGTACAGATTCCACGGACCGAGCGAATTGAGGAAGTTTACAAGCTCCTGCGAGCACGGCGCGCCCGAAATTACCGGGTAGAACAGCGCGAACATGCCCACAGCCAATACCATCAGCCCAATCGCCACGCCCTTTGTAGCGCGCGGGTGCGACTTTTCAAAGTACTTTATCACAAAGCACAGGCTCATTATCATGAACGGTATGCTGGCGAAATAGTGATAGATGTACATCGAACGCGGCACCAACACCCACGGCAGGTATTGCGCGAGGAAGCTGACGATTATGATAAGCTTCTTTCTGTCGCGCAGCTTTTCCTTTATGCACATCGCGATCGTGAACAGCATACCCGCCAGCATCGGCCACCACACTGCCGGGTTGCCCATGCACCATATTATGCTGAGCGTGCCCGCAGGCATGAACTCGCGCCCGGAGTAATAGTACATGGGCTTTAGTATCAGCGGCCACGTATACCACGCCGCGCGGAACGGATGGTCGTCGTTGGTCAGACCCGAGTGGTAGTTAAGCATACTCTGCTGTACATTGATTACGCCCTGTATCGAGAAATTGCCGTCGGGCGTAAGCTGCCAGTAGTACGAGAAGTAGTATATCACCAGCGGTATCGCAATGAAGAACACGCAGCACAGCGCCAGCGTAATCACGAGGTACTTCACAAAGTGATCGCGCGCGAATGTGTATGGCTTCAGCTCGTCGGTCATATGCTTTTCGCGGGCGAGACGCGCCTTGGCGAACTTATACTCGTTAAAGCGCATGAACATCGTCGCGAATAACAGTATCGCCAGACCCACCGCCGCGTATATGTCGATCCACTTGCTGGCGCAGCCTATGCCCATGAACAGGCCGCTCAGGCCCAGCGGCACGAGCGTCTTTTTAAGCCCGTCCCTGAAGAACGACATCTGCATGTACCTGAACATGAACAGGTACATCACCATTATGAAGAACACGCCGTAAGAGTCAATCGTGGCCAGACGCGTCTGGGTAAAGTGCATGAAGTCGAAAGTCATCAGCACTGTCGTAAATACCGCCAAATTGCGGCGCTTGAACAGCTGCTTGGTCAGCAGATACATCAGCGGCACCATCAGCACGCCCACCAACGTACCCATAAAGCGCCAGCCAAACGGACTCATGCCGAATATCGCGATGCCGATCGACATAAGCACCTTGCCGAGCGGCGGGTGCGTCCACTCATACGTGTGCAGGCCGTGCAAATGCTCGTAAGCCGTGCGCGCATGGTAGATCTCGTCGAAGTACATGCTGTTGTAGTAGCTGGGCTGGGCGGGCACAGTGTCCTGCTCGTCGATCATCTTGCCGGGGTCATCCATCGTGTATGAGTCGCCGCCCTCGCTGGATATGCCCGCTATCGGATAGCACTCGCCGTTTTCATCCAGGAAGCCCACTTCGCGCATCTTGAAGCCCACTGATTCGAATGTCAGGCGTATGTAGCGCGCGGTGTTCTTGGGATAGCCGCTCACCAGCGCAACATATGTGCCGTCGTCGGCCTTCATGCATTCGCGGTACCACAGCCACTGGAATATCTTGCCCTGACGGTAATCCGCCGTGCCGGGCGCGGTCCAATTAACGCCGTCGGACGAGAACTCAACCGTGAACGTGGAATCACATATTCCGCCATAGTAGGTAAAGTCGAATGTGCGCTCCTCGCCCAGATCGATGGTCACACTCTCGCCCGGCATGGACGAGCGCCACTCGGTCTGCGGCGCGGACATCGTGCCCAGACCCGTAAACGCAACCACGGCGTAGCTGACGGTTATCGCGCCCAGTATTATCCAGTCGGCGAGCTTCATGCCGATCTTATAATCGCTCTTGCCGGTCAGGCGCTTTATCATATCGGTGCGGGTATCCACTATTTCGAGCTTTACTGCCTCGTGCGCCTTACCGCTGAACACTGTCGCGTTGCCGCCCACGCATATATCCCACGCGCATACGCATGTATAGATCGTGGCGATTATGTTTATCAGCGAGAAGATCACGTTTATCGCCTGCTGAGAAGAAAGCAGATCGTGATTCTGCAGCACCAGCGCCATGTTGACGAACTGACTTACGCTAAGCAGCATTGCCGAATAGAGCAGGCGCTTGTCCTTGAGCAGCGCATAGCCGACAACCAGCAGCATTATCGCCGGGAATGCGTAGCGCTCGTGCATCTTAGTGCTGAACGTGAACAGTATCATAATCAGCACCGCGCAAGTCAGCGGCATCACGCGCCTGTCATTGGCCTTAAAGTACATAAAGCCGCTGTACGCGATTGCGATTGCCATGAAGATATAGCCCCACACGGTCGCGGGTATGCCCACTATCGCCGTGCCCGCATCCGTCCAGTTCATGCCCAGCATGGCGTATGCGTTCATGGCGTTTATAGTGGCGTAGTTATATGACGAAAGCGTCTCGGTATACTTTTCGATGAGCCAGTTCCAGCTCTGGCCGCCCCAGAACGGCACAATAATCACTGCCGCCGCACCCAGCGATATTGCAATGCCGATGCCGATCTGCTTCAGCACGCGGTCGCGGTTTATGCCTGCGCGCACTATTTCGGTAACAAGCACTATCGCCGCGATGGGCGCGAGCATGAGGGTCTGCGGCTTCACCAGCGCGCTTAGCACGTACACGGGCAGTGCCCACTTCCAGTTGCCCTGCACGCACAGGTAGACCGCGGCCACGACCATCAGCGTAAATACGGAATCGATCTGGCCCCATGCGGCGCTGTCAAACACCGTTGCCGGGTTGAACGCATAGAACGCGACCAGCCACAGTGCCATGCCGCCGCGCACCTTTTCGCGCTTGAGCCACTTGTATATCAGCATCGCGCTGACCAGATCGCACAGCATCGCGGGCAGCTTTACAAGCACCTGCGACAGCGCTGCGTTATCCTGCGCGCCCACCAGCGTGCGCAGGCCGTCTATCAGCGCCAATACGTACATGTATGCGGGCGGATAATCGCACCAGCCGGATTCGTAGAAATTCCACGGCCCAACCTGCATCATGCGGCTGCCCCAGCCCTGCCAGCAGGCTATGTCGTTGGGATAGCCCTGCACGATCGCGGCCAGCACGAGGCGCAGTATGAACGCAATCGCAAGCAGGGACGAAAGTATCGCCTGTTCGCCGTTATCAGGTGCAAGTGAAGGAAGCTTGCCGCGCTCCCTGAGCATAAGCGCAATCAGCGTCAGCACTGCAAGCGCCAGCGCTATTATGAGTATCGGCACAGTGTAGTCGCTCGATTCGGCCACGGTGTCGTCGGTCTGCGTCGTCACGGTGTCCTGATACAGGTAGCCGAACGTCGCGCCCTCGGGCACGGTATCCGTCTTTTCAAGCGATATGTCGTCGAACATCGCTGTACCGGTGACTGTGCTGCCATAGAAGCCCAGCCTTACCATAACGGTAAGCGAGGTCTGCTCCGGCCCGGTCAGGCCGTACAGCTCCATATAAGTCCATTCGCCGTCGGCAGACGTGCCCACGACCGCGTTTGACAGGCTGAATGCGTTTTCGACGGACAGGTTTGCACCAACCACTTCCATGCTTACGTCCTCGGTACGCGCCCAGCCGGACAGCTTGTACAGCGTGCTGGGTTCGCACGCTACTGTCTGTTCATACCTTGCGTCATTTTCGCCGAACGAGCGCAGTCTTGCGCTGTGCGTACCCGAATGCGCGCCGCCCTCGACGGTATCGAATACGGTTATGCCGTCGTTCCAGTCATACATGCCCTTTGACCAACCCACCGGGAAGCCCGAGGCGTCCAGCTCCTCAAAACTACCGTTGGTCAGCAGGTTTTCACCCGCCTCCTCGCCCAGAGCCAGTCCCGGCAGGAGGCTGAATATCAGTGCCAGTGCCAAAACCACTATCAGCGGCGTCCGGCGCTTATCCATACTGCTCCACATCTCCTATCCTCTCACAGCAACTTATACTGCTATGATAGCCTTAAATCGTGTCCGTTTCTACCGCGTTACGTTCATTTTATCCGCATTATGCTGTTCAAAACGGGGCATTTACCGAATTGAGCGCGTTTTGTCAAATTGCCGCCCTAAATTTTTGCGGCCCATACATGGAAAATCAGCGCGCCGAAGCACTTCTGGCGCGCTGACTAAAATACGATTAAGGCATTGAGCCTGCCTGTTCATTCCACAAAGTCGAATGCGTTTTTGATAACGTCGATTTGTCCACCGCGCACGCTGGCCACGTCGAACCGCATGTATTCGTCCATCAGCCCGTTTTCCTGCGCGTATCTCAGCGCCGTGCGGCTTACTAGCCGCTGCTTGGCGGGCGTGACTGCCTCTGCGGGCGCGCCAAACTTATCCGACCTGCGCATTTTTACCTCGACAAAGGCTATGCAATTCCCATCGCGCACTATCAGGTCGATTTCGCCGCCGCGCACGCGATAGTTCATGGCAAGTACCTCAGCGCCCTGCCTGACATACCAATCCGCCGCAAGCCTTTCCGCTTCCCGGCCGCGCTCGACGGCGCTTATCTTACTTACAGCCATTTGCTTATGAAGCTGCGCCTGTGTATCGGGCATGGGCCGTACTTTTCCAGCGCGGCTATATGCTCGGCGGTGCCGTAGCCCTTATTGCGCGCGAAGCCGTATTCAGGATAGATTTTGTCCATCTCTATCATTATGCTGTCCCTGTGCACCTTGGCGATTATCGACGCAGCGGCTATCATATAGCTGGTTGCGTCGCCGTGGATTATCGACTCGGTTCTGCTGCCGCAGTTAAGCCCGGTCATCGCGTCCACCAGCAGTATATCGCATGGACAGCCCCGTGCGGCCTCGTTCATTGCTTCGCGCGTAGCTTCCAGTATGTTTATCTCGTCAATGCGCTCGGGTGATGCGCTGCCCAGCGCGACATACGACGCGTTTTCGATCAGCAGCGGCGCAAGCTGTTCCCTGCGCTTTTCGCTCAGCTTTTTCGAGTCGTCCGCGCCGGGTATCACTGCATCGGGCGGTATCATTACGCACGCCGTCACCACCGGGCCGGCCAGCGGGCCGCGGCCCACCTCGTCCATGCCGGCCACGCTCATGCCCTGATCCCACCACACGCGTTCGGTTTTGAGCAGCTCCTCCATGCGTGCAATGCGCTTGAGTTCCAATGTCGAGGGCGCTTTTTTAGCCTTAGTTTCGCTCATACTCCCCTCCGTCAGGGCTTTTGCCATGTCAGGCGTGCGACCTTGCCCGCGCGGAACTCATCCAGCACGACGGCCGCGCCGCGTTCGGTATCGAACCGGCCGCCGCTGAGCAGGAAGCCCCTGCCCTTGCACACCGCCTCCAGCAGTTCCAGTCCGCGCTTATCCATATCGGCCTCGTTAAGGTGGAATCTCGCGGCGGTTTCATTGGGCGCCATTTCGATCAGTCTATCGAGCAGTTTAATGCTAAGGCCCTCAACGTCGGTAATCTGATCGCGTATTGTGCCGATAAAGGCCAACAGCAGCGCGCCCTCCTGATCGGAGAGTTTCGGCCAGAGCATACCGGGCGTATCCAGCATTTCAAGGTACTGGCCGACCTTAACCCACTGATTAGCGCGGGTCACGCCGGGTCTATCGGCGGCCTTAACGATTGCGGAGCCATAAAGTCTATTAATAAACGTAGACTTACCCACGTTAGGTATACCGATAACCATACCGCGCACGGTCTTATTAACGCCGCGCTCCTTCATACGCTTAACTTCAGCGGCGGTCAGATTCTCCAGCGGCGAGAGCACATCGCGCGGCTTACCATTATTAGACCTAAACGCGACAGCCGTAATCCCCTTCTCCTTAAAATACTTAATCCACTCGCGGGTAATCTTCTCATCGGCCAAATCAGCCTTATTAAGCACCAACAGCCTCTTCTTACCCGCACAAAGTCTATCCAATTCCGGATTCCTGGTCGCCAGCGGCGCACGAGCATCGCACAGCTCCACCGCAATATCCACCCGCTTCAACTGATCACCCAACAGTCTCCGCGCTTTCGCCATATGTCCGGGGTACCATTGTATATTCATGGTTTCACTCCTTTTTGGGGGGACGTGTTCTTTCTTTTCGGAAGAAAAGAAAGAACCAAAGAAAAGTCGTTTATGTCTTTCTCCCGCAAATATATCTTAGTTCAGACGTTTTATGGAGCTATATACGGGAAGTTACCCTGCTTTCTTGCGCCGATTGACTCGCCCAGAGCCAGCGGCGTTCGCGGTCTTCATTGTTTGCGGCTCACGCAAGCTATAATCTTACTTAGTTTCGGGATTCCGCGAATGGAGTTTTCTTGTTTAGGCAGGTTGCACCCGCGCCATGTTCGCCACCCCTCGGCGGCTCAATTGCAGACTCGGCGGTGAGGTTCACGCCCGCCGGAAAGTATGGCGGGCGCGAAAACCGGCCATCCCGACGCGAAACTAGATGTATGAGCGGCCATCCATGCCGCGCCCACCATAAATTAAAGTGGGCGCGGAAGCAATAATCAGTCCTCGCGGTTCTGTATGAGTATGTTCCACGCTCGGAGAGCGGCCATACATTATCACAGCTATGCAGTCTGACAGCCAAGCCCAAGCCGGTATCGCGTCCGCTAAAGTAGTTGCGCAAGCAACGGGTCAAGGAGTGGGCCTGCGAACACAACATCGCCGCACTCACAACCTCAACGCCCACGCGAAAGAACGAAGCCGCTGAAATAAGCTGCCAAGAAAGAACGCTCACCAACGTTCACAAGCACCAACCGAGCGTCCGCACCCCGCCAAAGCGATAGCATGGTCTAAACAAGGGAGCACCGCTCCCATATCGACAAACGTGTCGTGAAATCGCCCATCAATAATGGATAATAAGTAAGAAAGTATTCCCCTGCCGTAACCGCCCCTTGGCACGCAGTGCCCGGCGTTACAAAGGGGTAATAGGAGAATCCAAGGAGGGCATAGGGGGAACTCGCAATCCCCCTTGCCCTCCTTGGCCGCCGGAGGCACCAAAAATAAAAGGGCTGTAAAAAAACAAACTCGCGAACGAAAACCAAGCGCCTGAAAGAACACCCATAAACGACCTAAGCCGAATACAAGAGCGCATCGAAAGAACGCTCCCAGTAATGCACTGAAAGAACAATAAAGCACGCTTGCCATTTTAAGCACAGCCCCGAAAGAGCGCCGCTAAAATCAGCGTAGCGAAAGAACACCCACATGCCAGCGGTGCAATCACAATAGTGTAGCGCCGCTCCACTACCTGATTGTAAAAAAAGAAAGCCGCGACGAATCGCGGCTTAATTGCTCTATTAACGCTCCTTGATCTTGGCAGCCTTGCCAGACAGCGAACGCAGATAATACAGCTTGGCACGGCGAACCTTACCGCGGCGAACAACCGTAATGGAATCAACGCGGGGGCTGTGTACCGGGAAAGTACGCTCTACACCGATGCCGTAAGAAGTACGACGTACGGTGAACGTCTCGCGGCAGGAACCGTTGCGGCGGGCGATGCATACGCCCTCAAACGCCTGCAGACGCTCGCGGGAACCTTCGACAACCTTTACCTGTACGCGCAGGGTATCGCCTACGCGAAACTCGGGAATGTCGGTACGGAGCTGTGCGCTCTCGATAGAACGGATTATTTCATTCATTGGAAATTTCCTCCTTCCCTCATAGACGTTCATAAACGACTGACTGCCATCAGAGGAACGTCCGTGTCACAAAGCTAATTATACCATATTCAGCCCCTGTATGCAAGTAAATTTCGGGCTAAAACGCGCCCTGCCGAACCCCGCCTTTACCTGCCGCCGAACACGCGCTTTACCTCGTTCAAATACCCGTACCCATACACGTCGTCGGGCAAGAGATAACTCATCTCGGTCCACTCGTTCCAGCTGTTTATCGTCACCATAGGCGCGCCCGTGCTTTCGGCAAGCGATTTGGCCTTCTCAAGTGCCCTGCCGAACTCCTCGGGCGTGTTGTTCTTCATTATGCCTTTGCGCAGAGAATTAAAGCGCGGATTGTTGTCCCAGCCGATCGATACGTGCGGCCAGTACGGTATGCCGATCTTATTAAAGCTCGCCCACTTGCGCTCCACATCGCGCATGACCTCGGCATAGTCGCGGTCGATGTCCACAAAGTGCACATATTGATAGTTGGTCAGGCTGTCAAAGCCCAGCGCGCGCGCCAATTCAGCCGAATTCATGTGCGAACCGTCCACGCCGCTCAGGTCGTGCACGCCCTCCGACCACAGCACCATCTGAATATGCACGCCCTTAAAGCCCGCGCACACCGCACGCCGCCGGAAATCGTCCAGCGCCATGCGCGCCGGGCGCACGCCGCCCAGACCATTTATCAGGTTGTCCACATCGTAAATCATCACGACCGGACAGCCGTCCACAGTGTAGTAGTTAGGCTGAGTAAAGTACCGCTCCATCCAGCGCTCGGTGATGCGTATGAACTCCCCGCGCGGCTGTCGGCCCTGCCACAGCACCGCGCCGGGCTGGTCGGATATGCGCTTGTCCCACGTGAAGTTCACGTCGTGGTTGGCCCACATCAGATAGAACTTCATGCGTCCGCGGTTTTCGGCCTTCAAAAAGCCGTCGTTCAGGCAGTTTTCCAGATATGGCAGACCGTCATACCAGTACCAGTCGTATATAAAGGTATTCACGCCGTGATCGGCAGCGAGGTCGATCTGCTGCCGCATGACCTGCGAGTCGGCCTCGTCCTGATAGCCCAGCAGCGGCACGCGCGGCAGTCTGTGCCCCGGAAACTTGGGCAGAGCCGAGCGCACGCTTTGCCACTCGCCCCTGCCCTCCGGCCAAAATATGCGGCTGCGATTGTCCGCGCCGGTATAGGCCGGCCATATATACGCGCCAACGTCCATGCTTATCCCTCCCACATGTTCAGGCTTTCGCCGCGCCGCTTTCCGACTTATCCACAGCTTCGCCGTTTTCGGTGGGCAAAGTCTGCGCGGCTTCGTCCTGCGCCTTTAGTTCGCTAAGGAACTTCCTGTCTTTCTTATCCAGTTCGACCGATTCCAGCATTTCAGGTCTGCGCCGGTAAGTCATTTCGAGCGACCTGTCCCTGCGCCAGCGGGCTATCGCAGCGTGATTGCCGTTCAGCAGCACCTCGGGTACCTCGCATCCGCGATACTCGCGCGGGCGCGTGTACTGCGGGTATTCCAGCAGACCGGACGAGAAGCTCTCGTCCAGCGGCGATTCCTCGCTGCCCAGCACGCCGGGCACCAGCCGCGCCACCGCGTCCACGATAACCATCGCGGCCAGCTCGCCGCCGGTCAGCACGTAATCGCCCACCGACATCTCTTCAAACCCGCATATGTCCAGCGCGCGCTGGTCAACGCCCTCGTAATGGCCGCAGAGTATGATTAAATCGTCCTCTTTGGCAAGCTGCTCGGCAATATGCTGGTTAAACGTTACGCCGCGCGGCGACATGTAGAACCTGCGCCCAGTAAAGTCCTTTGCAATATCGTCCACCGCGTCGCATATCGGCTGAGGCAGCATGACCATGCCCGCGCCACCGCCGAACGGATAGTCGTCGGTGTTCTTATGCTTCAGCGTGGAATACGGGCGTATGTCCACCGCCTGAATATCCATAAGTCCCGCGTCCATCGCGCGGCCGAGTATGCTCGAATGCACGATCGGCTCTATCATTTCGGGAAAGGTGGTCAGTATCCTAATCCTCAAATACCGCCACCTCCCGCACACGCGCGGCACTGAGCAGCATCTCGCCCGCCTTTGTATCCACGCTTATCACTACGCTTTTCAGCGCGGGCACCAGCACCTCGCCGCGCTTGCCGCTTATCACATATACGTCGTTGCCGCCGGGCTGCATCACGTCGGTGATCTTGCCATAGTCGTTGCCCTCATCGTCGGTCACGCGGCAGCCGATAAGATCGACAATGAAGTCCGCATCCTCGGGCAGCTCGACCGCGTGTTCACGGTCAACGTACAGCTTTTCGCCGCGCAGCGCCTCGACCGCGTTCGCGTCGCCAACGCCGTCCATGCGGATTATCACCACGTCGTCGCTGTTCAGCCTGACAAACGTTATGCCGCGTGTCTCGTATTTGTCGCCGCGCTTTACATATACCTCGTCCAAATCTTCAAACCGCATGGGATCGTCGGTATACGGGCGCACGCGCATCTCGCCGCGCACGCCCTGCGGGCGGGTTATTTCGCCTATCAGCAGGTATTCGCTTTGCATAATTTCCTCCGTCGCGCAGGGACGCGCGTATTTTTGCGCCTTACCTGGCGCACGGCTCCACGTATGCGCACAGTGCGTTATGGTCGGACATATATTTGCCGAACTCGGTAATGCCCCACGCCTCGGGCGCGCCCACGGCTTCAAAGCCCTGAGTGAATATATAGTCGATCTGCGGCTGTGCCATGTTTGTGCCGTAGGCATGGTACGATGCCGGGAAGTCGGGAGTCTGGTTAGTCAGATGCACGGTCTTATCATTCAGGAACTCCTGAATCGGCGCGCTGTCGGGATATGCATTCATGTCGCCGGTGAGCGTCAGCGGCAGCGGGCGGCGCTTGAGATCGCGCGCCATATGGTCGAGTATCGCGCGTGCACCCAGCCTGCGCGCCTCGTCGGATATATGGTCGAGGTGGGTGTTATAGGCATGGAACATAGTGCCGCCATCCAGCGGGCGCAGTACCGCGTGCGTGCATACGCGCGGGCAGACCGACTGATTGGCATAGCGCGAGCCAGGCACGTCGGGCGTTTCGGACAGCCAGAAGGTTTCCAGCTCGATCAGCTCATACTTGTCGGGCTTAAAGCCGATCATGTTGTTTTCGCCCAGATAGTCGGCGTTGCGGCCGCAGCCCACGAACCAGTAAGCAGGCATATACTTTTTGATGAAGTCGGCCATTACGGGCGTGGTCTCCTGAAAGCCGATTACGTCGGGCTGCTCAGCAGTCAATTTGTCCAGTATCAGGCCTTTCCTGAACTGCCAGCGATTTTCGCCATCGACCGGGGTATCAGTACGCACATTAAACGTAGCTATTTTCATAAAAGTACCTCCACGCGTGTATCGGCGTGCGATTGTTTTTAAGGCGGGGCCAACTTGCGCTTTGCATATACGCGCTCCGCCATTTCTTCGCCTTATGCGCACGCCGGAATATTTTTTATAAAGCAAAAGGGAACCGACGCACAGCGCGGCGGCTCCCCTCCTCAGTGTTACATTATCTCCACGAAAACCGGCTTTTCGAACTTGGCGGTGGCGGCCTTTACCACGGTGCGGATGGCCTTGGCTATCCTGCCCTGCTTGCCGATCACCTTGCCCATGTCGTCCGGAGAGACATGCAGTTCGATCACCGTCGATTCGGGATTATCCACTTGCTTCACCTGAACCGAATCTGCATCGTCAACCAGCGATTTGGCCACAAACTCGACCAGTGCGACGGCGTCAATCTGCTCCGCCATATTACTTGGTCACGCCCGCGTTGCGCAGCAGCGTCTTAACGGTCTGGGTAGGCTGAGCGCCCACGCCGAGCCAGTACTTGGCGCGCTCGTCGTCGAACTTCAGCTCAACGGGCTGAGTCATGGGGTTGAAATAGCCTATCTCCTCGATCGGGCGGCCATCGCGTGCGTCACGGCTGTCGATAACTACGATGCGGTAGAACGGGGCCTTCTTCATGCCCATCCTCTTCAGGCGAATCTTTACCATTTTATTTTCCTCCTTAAATTGGGGTCTTGCCGACCCATGGAACAATATATTGCAAACCCGCGCGGGGTCTACACGCTTGCATTTGATTACTTGGAGAACGGAATCCTCATGCGGCCGCGCTTGCCGCGCCCCATCATCTGCTTCATCAGCTGACGCGACTGGTCAAACTGCTTTAGCAAAAGGTTTATCTCCTGCACGGTGGTACCGCTGCCCGCCGCGATTCTGCGCTTGCGGCTGGCGCCCAGTATGTCGGGATTGCGGCGCTCCTCCATGGTCATGGACTGGATGATGGCCTGTATGCGGCCCATCTTCTTTTCATCGATCTTGATTTCGGCCAGCTTATTGCCTATGCCGGGAATCATCTTGAGTATATCCTCGAACGAACCCATCTTCTTCATCTGCTGCATCTGCTTGAGATAGTCGTTCAGATCGAAGGTCTGGGTGCGCATCTTGCGCTCCAGCTCGGCGGCGTTCTTCTCATCGAAGGTGTCCTGCGCCTTTTCTATAAGGCTCAGTACGTCGCCCATGCCCAGTATGCGGCTGGCCATGCGGTCAGGGTGGAACGGCTCCAGGTCGGTCAGCTTTTCGCCGGTGCCCGAGAATTTAATGGGCTTGCCGGTGACTGCCTTTACCGATATGGCCGCGCCGCCGCGGGTATCGCCGTCCAGCTTGGTGAGGATTACGCCGTCGATGCCCAGATTCTTGTTGAATGTATCGGCGACGTTTACCGCGTCCTGACCGGTCATGGAGTCCACGACCAGCAGTATTTCGGTGGGCTTGACGGCGCTCTTTACATCGCGCAGTTCGCCCATCAGGTTTTCATCGATATGCAGTCGGCCCGCGGTATCCAGTATTACCGGATCGAAGCCGAACTTGCGCGCGTGCTCGATCGCCAGTTTGGCAGTCTCGATCACGTTTTCCTGGCCGCGCTCGAATACCGGCACGTCCACCTTTTCGCCGACTACCTGCAGCTGCTTGATAGCGGCGGGGCGGTATATGTCGCACGCGACCAGCAGCGGACGCTTGCCCTGCTTTTTGAGCATCAGCGCGAGCTTACCAGCCATCGTGGTCTTACCTGCACCCTGAAGACCGCACAGCATGTAAATCGTGGGCACGGTGGGCGAGTAGGTCAGGCGCGCGTTCTGGCCGCCCATCAGCTCGGTCAGTTCCTCGTTTACTATCTTGATGACCTGCTGCGAAGGCGTGAGGCTGTCGAGTATATCGCTGCCCACGGCGCGCTCGGTCACTTTGGCTATAAAGTCCTTGACTACCTTGTAGTTGACGTCGGCCTCCAGCAGCGCCATGCGCACGTCGCGCATCGCGGTCTTTACGTCCGACTCGGTCAGCTTGCCATGGCTGGACAGTTTGCGGAAAGCCTGCTGCAGCTTTTCAGCCAACCCTTCAAATGCCACACGCTTCACTCCTTAGGATCAAATTGCGATTTTGTTTACAAGTTACATATTGCTCATGCCGTCCAGAATGCTTATCGCCTCGTCAAGCGCAGGTCTGTCGCATTCGTTCGGCGTTATATGCTCGAGTGCTTCCCGGCAGCGGCGCGCGGCTGAAACCATCTCGTCATGCCGCCTTTGAAGCCCCAGCTTTTCCTCCAGCTCCATCAGCTGACTTTCACCACGCCGCACCGCGTCGTACACGCCCTGACGGCTGATGCCCTTTTCCTGGGCGATTTCGCTCAGGCCGTAATCCTCCAGCACGTACATGCTCATTATTTCGGCGATGCGCTCGGACAAAAGCGGCCCGTAAAAGTCCATTAGCAATCCCAGCTCGACGCGGCGGTCGATTTCGTTCATGCCGTTTTCGTTCATAGTCTCACACTCCGCGCATCTGCACGCTAAGGTAAAGCCCCACAGCTTTACGGATTCAATTATACAACATCATCAGGATTTGTCAAGCGCTTTTTCTTTACGCTTTCGATGCTTAAAGTATGTTTCATATAATGCGCCGAGTTTTGCACTGTTCTGCGTTCAGCCATTCAAACATGGCGCTGTCTTTTTAAGGCGGTTAAGTGCGTCTCTGGCAGTTCAGGCATGAACGCGCAGAAGCGTTGCCTGCCTTAGCATTTACTCCTCGTCCTCGCCGCCCAGCTTTCGCATGAGCTGCTTTTTTGCGGCCTTCAGCTGATCCGGGCTGAGATCGGCTGTGGACAAACCCGCTTCCTCAAACTCGCCCATCTCGTCCGCGTCATCGTATGCGCCGTCATAGTCGTTTTCCTGCGCCGCATTGGACTTTGCGCGCGGCTTCTTTGTGGACGCGCGCTTGCGCTTTGGCTTTGATGAAGCGTCGGAATCCGGCGTACCATCTGCATCGTCCGGCTGCTCGTCCGCGTTTGCACTGCGTTTACGCTTTTGCTTAGGCTTTGGGAATTCCATTTCAGGCGCGTATTCGCCGTCCAGCGCCGAATGCACCGCGCCCGTCACGCCCGCACAGCCCAGCGCCATCAAAAGCCCCATAAGCCCGATCAGCACGCCGCCGCCCACCGAGCCGCCCGGACGCACGGCCATATACGCGCCCAGCGCCACTATGCTGAGCGCAATCAGCATCAGCGCGCCCAGCGTCAGGCAGTTGGCCGTAATCCACCGGCGGCGAAGCCGGGGCGTGCTGCTCATGAGCGTATCAACGACCTCGCAGTCCAGCCCCCTGCCCGCCGAGCAGGTGAACGCCGCGCGCCCGCCGTACCGGCCCACGCGCCCGTCAAGCGCATACTTCACACTTAGCTTTGCGTCCGCGCTTATGTCTATGCGCGCGTCCAGCGCCGCGCAGTACGGGCCGTATTCGTATTTAAGCCCATCGCCCAGCATCAGTTCCAGCGCCAGCGGCACAAAGCGGCTGGGCTGTCTGTCCAGCGCGTGGCGCTGTCTTATGCGCAGTTCGTGTTCGCCCGGGGTCAGCCCCAGCTCGAACCGATACGGCGCTTCATAGCCGCCCCAGTATGCGCGCCCGTCGCACAGCAGGTCGAACTGCTCGTCGTCGCCGCCATCAACCGTCACGGTCAGCGTGAGCTTGTTGTCGCGCGGCGCGGCGCGCTGGGATAAATGCTCGGTACGCGCGGCGCGGCTGCGTGCGGGCGGCGATTCAGGCGGTTCTTCGTCTGCATAGGCAAACTTTGGCTTTTGCGAGGACTTGGCCGCAGATTTGGTTTTTGATGAAGCGCGCGGTTTTTTGACCGCCTTAGCATTGCCGTCGCCGCCCCAGTCGGGCACGTCTGGCTGGCTGTCCGATGCCTTAGCATCTTCGTCAGCATCGTCCCACGGCGGCGCGTCGGTTTTTGCCGGTTTCTTGGCGGATTTTTTGCGCGCTTCCATTTCCCGCTCGTCGGGCTTGCTTGCCTTTAGTGAGCCTTTTCTGCCCGCCATTATCCGAATATCGCCTCGATAAACTCGCGCGCGTCAAACGGCTGCAAATCCTCTATGCCCTCGCCCACGCCGATATATCGCACGGGCAGGCCCAGCTCCTGACGTATCGCGACGGCGATGCCGCCCTTGGCCGTGCCGTCCATTTTGGTCAGTATTATGCCGTCCAGCTTGGCCACGTCCTTGAATATGCGCGCCTGTTCCACGCCGTTCTGGCCGGTGGTCGCGTCCACGACCAGCAGCGTGCGGAACTCGGCCTCGGGCCACTCGCGGCCCACCACGCGCGCCATCTTCTTCAATTCCTCCATCAGGTGCGCCTTGTTGTGCAGGCGGCCCGCAGTATCCACGATAAGCACGTCGGCCTGACGCGCCTTGGACGCTTGTATCGCGTCGAACAGCACTGCGGCGGGGTCAGCGCCCTCGTGCTGGCGCACGATCATTGTGTTGGCGCGCTTGGCCCAGATTTCGAGCTGATCGGCGGCGGCGGCGCGGAAGGTATCGCCCGCGCAGATGATTACCTTGCGGCCGATGTACTGAAAGCGCGTGGCGAGCTTACCTATTGTAGTGGTCTTGCCCACGCCGTTTACGCCGATTACCATCAGCACGGTGGGCGACGGGAAGCGCAGGTCGGTGTCCTTCATCATATCAACCAATATGTCGATCAGCATCTGCTTGACCTGCTTGGGATCGCCGATCTTCTTTTCGCGCGCCTCAGCCTTGATCTTGTCCACGACCATGGTTGAGGTCTTTACGCCCACGTCGGCCAGTATCAATATATCCAGCAGCTCGTCGTAAAAATCGTCGTCCAGCTCCTCGTAATTGGCGACGAGCTGATCTACCCTGCCCGACAGGTTATCGCGCGTGCGCGAAAGGCTTTCCTTCAGTTTACTGAAAAAGCCCTTCTTTTCCTTTTCTTCTCTGGCCATATTTACACCCTCCAAATGCTTTGCTGTATATATATTAAATAGTGGTTGGCTGAATTTAAGTTTTAATGCTGAGGCATAAGCCGCAATTTGCGCTTACCGCATGAACAGTACAAGCCGCCCTCATTCTGCCTCAGCCTGCATATATTCAAGCCGCAAGTTCTGCGTTTCTCAAACCGAACGCTGCGCGTCGGCTAGCGCGACCGAAACCATGCGGCTTACGCCCTTTTCCTCCATCGCCACGCCGTACAGCGTGTCGCAGCACTCCATCGTGCCCTTGCGGTGCGTGACCACGATGAACTGCGTCTTTTCGGAATAGCGGCTGAGGTACTGCGCAAAGTTGTCGATGTTCGCGTCGTCCAGCGCGGCCTCGATCTCGTCCAGTATGCAAAACGGCGTGGGACGTATGTCCAGCATCGCGAACAGTATCGCGATTGCGGTAAGCGCACGCTCACCGCCGGACAGGAGGCTGAGCATTTGCAGCTTCTTTCCGGGCGGCTGAGCGGCGATGTCTATGCCGCAGTTGAGCGCGTCGCCCTCATCCTGCAAAATCAGCTTTGCGCTGCCGCCGCCGAACAGCGCCTTGAACGTCGCGCCGAAACGCTCGTTTAAGAGCCTGAACTGACTTATAAACTGCTGGCTCATCTGGCTGGTCAGGTCGTCGATTATGCGCCGCAAATCTTCGCGCGCGCTTAGCAGATCGTCGCGCTGTGCGGTCAGATCGCGCAGTCTTGCGTTAGCCGCGTCGTATTCCTCGGCCGCGTTTACGTTAACGCCGCCCAAGTCGCGTATTCGATTACGCAGCACCGCAATGCGCGCGTCCGCGTCGTTAAGCGTTATCGTCCGGTCGGCACGCTCGGCACAGGCTTCATACGTCATTTCGTATTCAGTCCATATGCGCTGCTGCATCGCGTCGAGGTCGCCGCGCGCGCGGTCGATCTGCATCTCGATTCGGTGCAGTTGATCGGTAAATTCGTTCACATCGCCCTGCCAGCGTTCCAACGCTTCCTCTATCTCGCGGCGACGCTTGGCGCGCGCGTCGCGGTCGGTGTCGGCTTCGGACAGGCGCACCTTGGCCGCGCTCAATGCCTTGACCGCGCCGTCCTGCATCGTGCGCGCTTCATCTAACTTGCCTTCGAGTTCGGCGCGCGCGGCCTGACTGCCGCGCAGTTTCTCATCAGCAGCGTGCATGGCTGCTTCGCGCGCGTTCGCGTCGTCAATCAGTCGCTTTATCTCGCTTTCGCGGGCACTGTCGTCGCGTATGCGCTCGGCCAACGCTATCTTTTCTTGGGTCAGCTGCTCGCGGGCTGCGTCGAACTGCTGGCGGCGTTCGGCCAGAGCCTTCTGTTCGGCGGCTATGTCGCGCTGCATCTGTTCGTGATTGCTTTCCGCCGCGCCCTGTTTGCCGGTCAGGCCGCTTAGCTCGTTCATCACGTCCTCAAGATTTACCTTGAGGTTGTCGCGCTCATGCTGTATGCGCTGGGCGCGTTCTTCGATAGAGGCGCGCTCCTTTTCGGCCTGTGCAAGCTGTTGGTTAAGCTTTAGCAGCTCGTCCTCAAAGCCGCGCAGGGCCGCCGCGGCCTCGTCCTGCCGGGTATGCAGCCCGGCGCGCTCTGCCTCCAGCGAGGCCATATTTTTGCGCGCGGCGGCGATGTCGGCATCCTGCTTTTTGAGCAAGTTTTCATGCTCGGCGATTTCGCGGTCGCGCGATAGCAGGTTGGTAACGCGCGACTGCACGCTGCCGCCGGTCATGGAGCCGCCCGAGTGCATTACGTCGCCCTCCAGCGTGACCAGCCGGAACGCGTGCCTGCCGCGGCGCATTATCTCGATGCCCGCGTCCAGATCGCGCGCGACGACCGTGCGCCCAAGCAGGTTGTCCACGATGCCCTGATAGCGCTTGTCAAACCCGACAAGCTCACTCAGCACGCCTAAACAGCCGGGCGTATTAAGCGCCTGCCGCTCGAACTGACTCAGCGTGCGCCCGGTCACTGCCGACACTGGCAGGAATGTCGCGCGGCCGTACCTGTTCTGGCGCAGGTATTCGATCATGCGCTTTGCGTCCTGCTCAGTCTCGACTATTATGTTCTGAAGCGCGCCGCCCAGCACCATGTCGGTCGCGCGCTCCAGTTCGCGCGGCACGCGCAGTATGCTGGCCACAACGCCGATTATGCCCTTATCCTGCGTCTTGTCGGCGCGCTGCATTACCTGCTTTACTGAGAACTGATAGCCCTCGTAATCGCGCGCCATCTCGCGCAGGACTTTGAGCCGCGTCTCGGTCTGCTGTCGCGACAGAGTAAGCTTCTGCCCCTCCTCCTGACAGCAGGCGCGCGCTTCGCGGTTTTTTGCAAGCTCGGCTTCTATCGCCTGTTCCTGACCCAGAGCTTCGTCGCGGCGGCTCTGCGCGCCGCTTACCGCCCGACGCTCATCCTCCGTCGCCTGATCGAGCGACTCCAGTTGCCCGGCAAGCTGTTCGCCCTCGCCCTGACAGGCGTCTATGCGCTCGCTTATCGCCTGACGCATCGCGGTAAGGCGTGCGCGGGCGCTCTTTACGTCGCTCAGGCGGTTTATCGCCTCCATCAGGTTTTCTTTGCGGTCTTCGATGCGCTGTGCGTCCTCGTCCAGCCGTTCGCCGGTCTTGGCAAGCTCGGCTTCCTTCTGGTTAAGTTCGGACTGTCTGGCGGCGTTTTGCGCCATATGCGTCTGATGTTCGGACGCGAGGGTTTGACTGCGCGCGCGCATTTCGGCTATCGCGCCTGCCGACTCGCTCTGTTCGCCCTCCAGCCGCTCGCGTTCACGGTCTATCGACTGCATACGCTCGACCAGCACGTTCACCGCGCCCTGACGCTCCTCCAGCGCGCGCGTGGCTTCGACCACCGCGTCGCGCAAGTCCTGCGTCTGCGCGTCGGCCTGTGCCTGTGTGCGGTCAAGCGCGTCTCTTGCGGCGCGCGACGCATCCAGATTGGACTGCGCCTGTGCGATTGCATTTTTGCGCTCGGCGGCGACAGAATTCTGCTGTTCGATGCGCTGCTTAGCCGCGTCGTATCGCATTACGAACTGCGATGTGTCCAGCGCGCGGAGTTCGTCCATGTACCTTATATATGTGCGCGCCTTTTCGGCCTGCTGGCTCAGCGGGCCTACCTGACGTTCGGCTTCGGCGATTATGTCTTCCACGCGCGTCAGGTTCTGATTGGTATTTTCGATTTTGCGCTCGGCCTCGGCCTTGCGCGCCTTGTACTTGGCTATACCGGCGGCTTCCTCGAATACGGCGCGGCGGTCTTCGCTGCGTGCGGACAGAATT
Source organism: uncultured Eubacteriales bacterium (assembly GCA_948467645.1). GTDB lineage: Bacteria > Bacillota > Clostridia > Christensenellales > Aristaeellaceae > Fimadaptatus. The sequence goes on from CAOKFD010000001.1 coordinate 121,916, forward strand.
TCGTCTATCCTGCCCTGCCCTATCAGCGAATAACCCTCCTTGCCTATGCCGGTGTCGCGGAAAAGGTCGATTATGTCCTTTAGGCGGCACGCGCTTTTGTTTAGATAATATTCGCTTTCGCCGCTGCGGTACACGCGGCGGGTTATCATGATTTCGGAGTACTGCACCGGCAGCGCGCCATCCGCGTTGTCCAGCGTCAGCGATACCTCGCAGTACGACAGGGGCTTGCGCTTCTCCGTGCCGCCGAAGATAACGTCCTCCATCTTCGCGCCGCGCAGCGTCTTTGCGCTCTGCTCGCCCAGCACCCAGCGCACCGCATCCGATATATTGGATTTGCCGCTGCCGTTGGGGCCCACCACGCCGGTAATGCCCGTATCGAACACCATTTCCGTGCGCTCGGCAAACGACTTGAATCCGTATATATCCAGCTTTTTAAGCTTCATCTGCGCACATCGACCCCCATACACATTCTACGCCACTATGCCATTATATTATGGATTGTCAAATTCGTAAAGGTTTTACTTGGAAAGATTGGCTCAAAATGCCCGCATATTGGTCAATTTAATATGTCGTTAGCCAAATCGAGCGCGCCGGATGTAAACTCCGGCGCGCCGCGCAATTGCTTATGCATCTGAAACGGGAATGTGTGGTATTTCCTTCAGGCAGTCAACGCAGTTTGGCTAAATGCAATTCAAATGCCTGAGCACACCTCAAAGCCCGGACTGAACCGCGCTGATTACGCCTGTTCAAAAATCCGGCTATCCGCAAACCAAAACTGCTCATGGCAGTCGCGAGCAACCGCTCCCTGCCTGAAACAATGCCTTGCCCAACCGTACTTCAATTCAAGTCAGTTTGCATTCTTCTCCAGCAGTTCCAGCGCCTTGCGCGCCGCCACCTGCTGAGCCTGCTTCTTGGACGCACCCGCGCCGCGCGTAACCACGTCGCCGAACCTGCATTCAAATTCGAACGTCTTGGCGTGATCGGGGCCGGTTGCCGCAATAAGCCGGTATTCGGGGATGCTGTTGCCGCCTTCCTGCAATATGATTTGCAGGCGGGACTTGTAATCGTCGGGCGTTTCGGGCGCGTGCTCCATGCCTTCGCCGAGTATCATATCCACCAGCGCCGCCGCCGCATCCATGCCGCCGTCCAGATACACCGCCGCGATCAGCGACTCCATCGCATCGCACAGCACCGAAGGCTTCATCCACAGCCGGTCGGCCACGGCGCTGCCGCCCATCAGCAGGCATCTGCCCAAATCAATCTCCCTTGCACATACCGCCAGCGACTTTTCGCATACCAACAGCGCGCGCCACTTGGTCAGCACGCCCTCGTCGATAGTGCGTTCGCGCTCGAACAGGCGGCGGCTCACGCACAGTTCCAGCACCGCGTCGCCCAAAAACTCCAGCCGCTGATTGCTCATGCAGCCGTGCTCTTCGGCATAGGTGGGGTGCGTCAGTGCTTCATTTAACAGCTCCGGATTCTTAAATTCATATCCGATGCGCTCTTGAAGTTTAGCGGTCGAGGACATTACGCAACCAGTCCCTTTATGCAATTAACCACGTCGCCCACGGTCTTTATGCCCATCAGCACATCGTCGTCCACGGCGATGTCAAACTCGTTTTCCAAATCCATTACCAGCATGATTATGTTGGCGGAATCGGCCTTCAGATCCTCCAACATGCGGGTCTTCATGGTGATTTCGGACTTGTCAATGCCCATCTGCAGGGCGATCAGCTCGGCTACCTTATCGAATATCTGATTTTCGGTCATTTTAAGTCGCTCCTTTCGGGTTTAACCCTCTTGCGTTTTAGGTTTAATGTCCAGCTTTGAAATCTGCTCCGCGATTATATCCACAACCTTGCCGTCCACCATGCGCGCGGCCTGGAACAGGGCGTTCTTTATGGCCGTAGCGTTGGACGAGCCGTGCGCCTTTATCACCGCGCCCTTTACGCCCAGCAACGGCGCGCCGCCCTCCTCGGTGTAGTCCATGCGCTTTTTTACCTTTTTGAAGGCGGGCTTGGCCAGCATAGCGCCGATCTTGGTCGTGGTCGAACTCATAAGCTCAGTCTTTATCATGCCCATCAGCATGGACGCCAGTCCTTCTGTCAGCTTCAATACCACATTGCCGGTGAAGCCGTCGGCCACCACCACGTCCGCCGCGCCCGAGGGGATATCGCGCGGCTCGATATTGCCGGTGAAGTTAAGGCCGCTCTTTTCCAGCAGCGGGTAAGTCTCCTTGCTCAGTTCATTGCCCTTTTCGCTCTCCGAGCCGATGTTGACCAGCGCCACGCGCGGATTGGAATAGCCCTTTACCTTTTCCATATAGATGCTGCCCATTATGCCGAACTGGACGAGGTAGTCCGGGCGGCAGTCGGCGTTTGCGCCGCAGTCCAGCAATATATACGGCTTATTGGTGGACGGTATCACGCTGGCCAGCGCGGGGCGCTCTATGCCGGGTATTCGTCCCACGCGGAACATGCCCGCCGCCAGCAGCGCGCCGGTTGAGCCGGCCGATACGCATGCCTGTGCGTCGCCGTTTTTCACCGCGTCCATCGCCTTTACCATGGACGAATTGGGCTTGCGCCTGACCGCCATTACCGGGGCCTCGTGCATGGTTATCACGTCGGGCGCGTCCAATATTTCGATGCGGCTGCGCGCGTCGCCCGCGTTTAAAAGCAGCGGCTCTATCTTGTCGCGCTGACCCGCCAGTATAACCGATATATCGTTTCTTTCGTTGAGCGCCTGAATGCAGCCTTCGACCACTGCGCCCGGCGCATTGTCGCCGCCCATTGCGTCAACCGCTATTCGAATCATACTTCCTCCTGACCGCGCATTTGCGCGCGGCGTTTTGCTTAAAGTCGGCGTCTGCCGGTTTAGACGCGCTTTCCGGCGCGAGCCGCGCTGCGCATACATAAGCGCGCGGTTAAACATACCGCCCTGCGCGTAAGCGCAAAAAAGTTCCGACCGCGCGATTTGCGCGGCTTTTTAGACGTGTAAAGCTTCGGCGCGCGCATTTTTGCCTTGCCAGCGCTTTGGCTTACCTAAAAATATTATATCATACGCTGCGCAATTAAGAAAGAGGATTTTTGTCAAAGCCGCAAACGCGCAAAAAACGCACGCCCCCGCAAAAACAGGAGTGTGCGTTTCTATGCCTAAACAATGCGTGCCTCAATTACGCCTTGGCGGGAGCTGCTTCTTCGGTCTTGAGAACCTGCTCGTTGCCATAGTAGCCGCAATTCTTGCAAACGTGGTGGCTCAGCTTCATGTGCTGGCAACGCGGGCAAGCCACGATGCCGGGTGCGCTGATCTTCCAGTTAGCGCGACGGCTGTGCTTGCGCGCCTTTGAAATTTTTCCCTTCGGTACTGCCATTGTCTACACCTCCTCATCTCGGGTCAGCAAATCTTCCAATGCAGCAAAAGGCTTTCGGGTTTCTGAAGGTGTATCGGCCCTGCCGCATGAACACTGGCTTACGTTAAGATCCGTGCCGCAGACCGGGCAAAGTCCCTTACAACCGGGCTTGCACTTGACGGTCATGGGCATACTGAGAAATACCACGCTTTCCGCATAGGCGGTCATATCGATGGTATAGTTCTCTATCAGGAACAGATCGTTGGGATCCTCGGGATTAGGCTCCTTGTAGAACAGATCCTCAAACTCACATTCGGCCTTGGCCTTTACCGGGCCGAGACAGAGCGCGCATTGGCGCTGATACTCGCATTCCAGCTCGCCGCGAACGGTCACGCCCGCGCCGGCCATCGAGTAGGTGCCTTTGAGCTTTGCCGGGGTCAGAAACTTAATCTCCTCGCCCGCAAAATTCTGATCGTGCAAGGGCAATTCCAACGCAAAAGGGAACTCATGCCCCGGATTCTTTAGTGCAAGTGATACATCCATACGCATAACGTTCACCTCTATACGCAACATTCCTTATTATAGCCATGCCCGGCGCGTTTGTCAAATGTTTTTTCACTCATTACGGGTTAAATGAACGTCCATGCGCGCATTTAAGCCCGTAACAAGCGAAATTTAACATTAAATATTACTTGCCGGGGGTTACGAGCGACAGAGTATCGCGCGCGATAGCCAGCTCCTCGTTGGTGGGGATTACGAAAATCTTCACGCGGGAATCGGCGGCGGACACTTCGCACTCGGTACGCTTGCCCTTGTCCTTCTCGTGGTCGATCTTTATGCCCATCCAGTCCAGGCCCTCGCAGATCTTCTCGCGCAGCACGTCGTTATTCTCGCCCACGCCCGCGGTGAATACCAGCGCGTCCAGACCGCCCATCGCCGCCACGTAAGCGCCGATGTACTTGCGGATGGAGTATGCCCAGATGTCGATGGTCAGCGCGCACTGCTCGTCGCCCTCGGCGGCGGCCTTCATTACGTCGCGCATATCGCTGGACTTTTCGCTCAGACCCAGCAGACCCGACTTCTTATTAAGGATGTTGAGCATCTGGTCGATGGTGATCGGGGTGCCGTCGTCGTTCTTGGTGTTATTCATTATGTACTGCAGGCAGGCCGGATCGACGTCGCCCGAGCGGGTGCCCATGACCACGCCCTGCAGAGGCGTAAGACCCATCGAGGTATCTACGCACTTGCCGTCCACGACCGCGGACAGGCTGGAGCCGTTGCCCAGATGGCACACGATTATCTTGGTGCCCTCGGTCCTGCCCAGCAGCTCGCAGCAGCGGGCGGACACGAAGCGGTGGCTGGTGCCGTGGAAGCCGTAGCGGCGCACCTTGAGGTCGCGATAATACTTCATGGGCAGCGCGTACAGATACGCCTTCTTGGGCATGGTCTGATGGAAGCCGGTATCGAACACGGCCACCTGAGGCGTGGAAGGCATGACCTTTTCGCAGGCCTCGATGCCCTGCAGGTTGGCCGGGTTATGCAGCGGGCCGAGGGGGATGTACTTGCGGATTACCGCCTTAACCTCATCGTTGATGATGGTGGACTGAGTGTACTCTTCGCCGCCCAGCAGCACGCGATGGCCCACAGCGCCAATCTCGTCCATGGACTTGATCGCGCCATGTTCGGGATCGGTCAGAGCCTTGATTACATAGCCCATCGCGTCCACATGATTGCTCATGGGCGCTTCGATCTTGAATTCGCGGCCGTCCTTCTTATGCACCAGATTGGAGCCTTCGATGCCGATGCGCTCGACCAGACCCTTGGCGATTACCTGCTCGTTTTCCATGTCGATCAGCTGATACTTGAGCGACGACGAGCCGGCGTTTATAACCAGTATCTTCATTACATTTCCTCTTTCAGCGCGTTATATTCCGCGGCGCGGATAGAGCCGCGCCGCACTGCCTTAAAGGGTTAATATTAGACCAGCTGAGCCTGCACTGCGGTCACGGCGATGGTAGCCACGATGTCCTCGGCGTTGCAGCCGCGGCTCAGGTCGTTAACGGGCTTGGCCAGACCCTGCATTATGGGGCCGTAAGCCTCGGCGCCCGCCAGACGCTGCACCAGCTTGTAGCCGATGTTGCCCGCGCCCAGATCCGGGAATACCAGGACGTTAGCCTTGCCCGCGACGGTGCTGCCCGGGCTCTTGAGCTGGCCAACCTTTTCGACCAGCGCGGCGTCAGCCTGCAGCTCGCCGTCTACGTTCAGCTCGGGAGCCAGTTCCTTGACCATAGCGGTGGCTTCCTGAACCTTGGTAACGTTGTCGTGCTTAGCGCTGCCCTTGGTGGAGAAGGACAGCATCGCGATGCGGGGCTGGATGTCAACCAGCTCGCAGGACTTGGCCGCGCCCAACGCGATAGCCGCCAGTTCCTCGGCGGTGGGGTTGGGTATTACGGCGCAGTCGGAGAATACCATCACGCCGTCGTCGCCGTATTCCTTCTTGGGAATCTCCATCAGGAAGCAGGAAGAAACGGCCTTGATGCCCTTGGCGGCCTTGATGATCTGCAGCGCGGGGCGCAGTACGTCGCCGGTGGAGTGAATCGCGCCGGAAACCATGCCGTCCGCGTCGCCCATCTTAACCATCATAACGCCCCAGTACAGCGGGTCATTGAGCAGCTTATCAGCCTTGGCCGCGTCCACGCCCTTGGCGCCGCGCAGCTCGACCAGCTTGTCGATATACGCCTGACGATGGGAATCGGTAGCCGGATCGACCACGTCCACGCCGGTCAGGTCAACGCCCTTGGCGGCGGCCTTAACCTCGTCAGGATTGCCGATCAGGGTAATCTTAGCAATGCCGCGCTGGGTCGCGAGCGAGGCGGCGTTTATGTTGCGCTCCTCGGTACCCTCGGCAAGCACGATATGCTTCATCGACTTGCGCGCTTTTTCCGTAATCTTTTCCATGATGGACATATTCTTATCCCCCTTAGTGTGATAAAATAGGCTCAGGGTTTGCCGTGCGCCACAGCCGCGAAAGCCGCCGGGCGCGTCGTTAGCAATCAACTCACGGCGATTTGGCCTTGGCCGAAACCGCCACATGTAATTATACTACCATTTGCGCAATTATAAAAGAATATTATCGTAAAACATGGGAGGAAACGTATGCGCGTCGCGGGCATAATCGCCGAATACAATCCATTCCACAACGGCCACGCGTACCACATTGCGCAATCTCGCAGACTTACAAACGCAGACGCGGTTATCGTCATAATGTCGGGCGCGTTCACTCAGCGCGGTGAAGCGGCAATACTTGACAAATGGACGCGCGCCGAAATGGCGCTTAAAAACGGCGCTGATATGGTAATCGAACTGCCGTGCCTGTTTGCATTGCGCGAGGCGCGCGGGTTCGCCGAGGGCGGCGTGCAGCTTTTAAGCCGTTTAGGCATAGTCGATGCGATTGCGTTCGGCTGTGAGGAGGAATGCATAGGGCTTATCGAGCCGGTCGCAAAGTGTCTGCTGGAAGAACCGGCTGAATATAAGGACGAGCTGCACCGCCTGCTGGATTCGGGGCTGAGCTACCCTAAGGCGCGCGCGAAAGCGGCGGCGCACACGCTGGGCATTGACGAATCCGCGCTCGACCGTCCCAACTTCGCGCTGGCGCTGGAGTATGCTCAGGCGAATATGCGGCTGGAACATCCGCTGGAGCTTATGCCTGTAACGCGCACAAGCGATTATCATTCGGAGGAGCTGGCTGAAATCTGTTCCGCCAGCGCCATACGCGCGGCGATACAGCGCGGCGATACTTGCGCGGCGCTTAACTGCCTGCCCGAAAACTGCCGCAAAGAGTTTCGGCTTGCGTTAGGCGTCGGCGCGGGGCGCGAGGCGTGCGCGCTGACCGACGCGTCGTTCATAGACGATCTGGCTCTATTTACGCTAAGGCAGCATTCGCCGCAGTCATTAAGCGCGTTTGCGGGCGTAAGCGAGGGATTGGAAAATCTGCTGATACAAAAGGCGCGCGTGTCGCCCGACGTACAGTCGCTGCTCCGCGCGTGCAAGAGCAAGCGCTATACGCTCTCCCGCCTGCGCAGGCTCTTGCCGCAGATCGCGCTTGGCATAACGCATTCAATGCAGGTGGAGTCGCCCTGCCCTACCTATGCGCGCATACTGGGCTGTCGGCGGGATGCGCTTTATCTGATGGGCGAAATCCAGCGGCGCGGAGACATACCCATAACGCCGGGCGGCCGGGCGCTGGACGGCGATCCGATATGGGAGATAGAGACGCGCGCGACCGACCTGTGGGGTCTGGCGACGCAGAGTCCCGAATGGCGGCGCGCGGGCATGGACTATACGCACAAATTTGTGGTTGTCGATTGAAACCGCACAATATTATTTACGGAGGGTTGAATATGAAATCGGACAAGACAGGGCGCATCATTACAATTCTTTATTGCATAGCGGCTGGGATTGTAAGCATATCCACGCTGATAGAGTTTATCGTAAAGTATTCGTCGTTCGGGGCGCAGGTGCCGGTTTATCTGTACCCGTGGGGCGGCGCGTGGGGCGTGGGCGACAAGAGCCTGTTCTACGTATTCAGAATGCCCGTAATGGCCGTATGCCTTCAGGCCATGATTTTAGGACTGTATCCCGACCGCATGGAGGATTGGCCGGACGATGCGTACAGCTATCTTCGGCTTACGCTCATGGGGCTGTCGCTGATCGTCATGTCTCAGCTTTCCATAAACGCGTACATTTCGTTCAACGAATCGGCCAGCATGGTTTTGCAGATACTCATGTGCGCCTTGCTCGTGATGGGCATTATCGCGACGGTGTTCGGTTACGTTCGTCTGCGCGGCGTGCTAAAGCCCATGTGCACTTCTACGCAGTCGCCCATGTCGCTATTGATCGACTTCATATTTAAGGGCTGCAAGCGCAGGCGCGTACTGCTCATCGCCGCGACCGCCGCGTTCATGATACTGCTGGTCATTCCGTCGCTGTCCCTGTAACAATGCTTATATGCCGCCTCTGTTCGTTCAGGGGCGGTTTTTTTATTTTCAGGCAGACGTGAATTTGTCCGGGCTGTATTCCCCTGCGCTAATTGGCTTACACTTCGCATATGCTCTACAAAAAGGGGGATTATCAAATGAGCATTGGAAAATTAATGCGTACAGCCGCGCTATGCGTCGGAATAGCTCTGCTGACTCTCGCGCCCGGCATAGGCGCAGGCGCCGCGCGCGCCGGTCTGGAGACGTGGGCGGGCGCGCTGATACCGTCGCTGTTCCCGTATTGTTTCATGGCGATAGCACTTCAGCAGACCGCCGGGCGCACTATCGGCGCGCATCTGGGCTGGCTGATGCGGCCTTTCGGCTGTCCGGCGGAGGGCGTGGGGGCGTTCATATGCGGCTGGCTGGGCGGCAATCTGGCCGGAGCCAAGCTGACCGCGATGTGCGCGGGCGAAGGCCGCATGAGCCGCGGACAATGCCTGCGGCTAGGCTGGCTGTGCACGGTGTGTTCGCCTGCGTTCGCGCTGGGCGTGTTGGAGAGCGCGTGGCCGCGTTGCGGCTGGGTACTGCTTATATCAAGCTGGCTGGGGACGCTTCTGGGAAGTCTGATTCTCAGACGAGCCGGCGGCGATGAACCGGTAAATGCAAACCATATTGAGCAGAGCGATGCGCTCATGCCCGCCGCCGAAGCCGCGCGCGCGATGCTGACGGTTGGCTGTTACGTGGTGCTCATGAGCGTGCTCAGTGCGTACATGTACTGGGCGGCGCTGCTGTTCATGCCTGAGATTGACCCAATTATACCAGCGGCGCTGCACGCCGGGCTGGAGATGGCGGGCGGTTCGCTTACGCTGTGCGAGTTGCGCGGGGCGTTTGTACTGCCGCTGATATGCTTTGCGATTACTTTCGGCGGTCTGTCAATATCGATGCAGGTATTGGCGTTCCTGCGGCCCTTTGGCATAAGCGCGTGGGCTTACATGGGCGGCAAGGCGCTTCAGGGAGTACTGGCCGCGCTGATATGCGCGCTGTTTACACGCGGAGAGGCGGTGACTGCCTCTGCCATAAACACATACTCGTCGAGAGGCTTTGACATCATGTCGGCCCTGCCCGCAATCATCGCGGTTATACTGGGCGCGATTGCGCTGCTGCTCAACAAAAGGTACATCGAATACGAGAATGCGGACGACGCCGAGCGGGCGCGCGCCAATGCGCATTAAGCAAAAACACAAGTCGAGCCGCACACGCTGTGTATGCGGCTCGACTTGTGTTTATTATTCGTATCAGTTGCCGCGCTTGGACGTAAGGTTTTCGCGGCTCTTTTTCACGTCGCCCAGTTCGGTATTCAGGAAGTCCTCCAGGTTGGACAGCATCGTGTCGGCGTATTGTGTGGCCTGGCGCGCTGCATCCGCAGCTTTGCTGCGCGCAGATGAGATAAGCTTGGTGGCTTCCTCCTCGGCGCGGCGGCTGACCTCGCTCTGATCGACCATTACGCGAGCCTGCTTCTGGGCCTCGTCCACAATCTGCGCGGCGTGAGCTTCCGCCTCGGCGATTATTGCCTGAGCGCTCTTTTCGGCGTCGTCCATGGCTATGCGCGCGCGGTTTTCGGCATCGTTAACGGTATCCTTGGCCTTGCGCTCGGCGGTTTTCAGTATATTATCGCGATCCTCGACGATGCGGCGTGATTCGCGGATCGCATTTGGCATCTGCTTTTCGATTGAGCTGAGGAAGTACATGGCCTTATCCACATCGACAATACGCATGTACTGCTTCATGGGCACCTTTTTGGACTCCTCGGTGAGGATTATTTTTAGTATTTCAACCAGTTCGTCGAGGCTGTATTCTTCCTCGTTTCGACGCGGCTGAGGGCGCTCCATGCCGCGCTCGTCGTTCCTGCTGTCACGCATATCCCTATCCATTAACGCGATTCTCCTCCCGCTTATCTACCGTAGTATATATCAAATCCATTGTTTACCATATCAAGTATATTTGCCGGTACGAGGCCAGATATATCGCCGCCGAAGGACGCGATTTCGCGCACGGCGGTCGAGCTTACACATGAATATTCAGGTGAAGTCATCATAAACAGCGTTTCGGCTTCCGGATAAAGTCGGCGGTTCATCGCGGCGGTCTGCGTTTCGCTTTCGAAATCGCGCGCCGCGCGCAGGCCGCGCAGTATAACGCGCGCGTCCACCTTACGCAGGTAGTCCACCAGCAGTCCGTCGAACGCGTCCACCTTAACAAAATTCATACCTTCGGTAGCGCGCCGTATGAATTCCACCCGTTCCTCGACCGAGAACACGGGGCGTTTAGCCTTATTATTGAGCACCGCGACGATCACTTCATCGAACGCCGTACCCGCGCGTTTAATTATATCGAGATGTCCGACCGTTATCGGGTCGAAGCTGCCCGCGTATACGCATTTCATATTTATTCACCCGTCCCGGCTGTATATTTCAGCACAGTAATTGCGGTATCGCCGTACTTATGCGGCTTTGCGAGTTCAAACCCATCCGGGAACCCTTCGAGCTTAGTCTTAGTCTCGTGTTCCAGCACGAGCCACGCGCCGTTTGATAGCAAGCCGCGCGCATTAAGCTCATTGACGACGGCGGTATACTCCTCCACCTTTTTATAAGGCGGGTCGATGAACACGACGGTGAACTTCTCGCCCATCATTTCATTAACCGCCGCCCGCCAGTCGCACGGGAAAAGCTTAGCCTTACTTTGATACCCAAGCGTCTCGACATTCCGCTTAATCACGGCGGCGGCCTGTTTAGACGAATCGCACATGCACGCGCAATCCGCGCCGCGGCTGACTGCCTCCAATGCCATAGCACCCGACCCGGCGAACACATCCAACACCCGATCGCCGCTCATATCGCCGCCCAGCATCGAAAACACAGCCTCACGCACGCGCTCCGCCGTGGGACGCGTCTGTCTCCCCTCGGGCGCCTGTATCCTCCGCCCTCCGGCTTCCCCGCCGATTATGCGCATTTTATCCTCCGCACCTGCTCTTAAACATGACTATCGCGCACGCTGTGCGTGCACAATTCAGACAAGTCCATGACTTGCCTTATCATATTATATCACAATCCGGGACACATACACAAGGCTATACCGCTATTTATAACATGAGTGAGAAAGACTCGTTCGCTTCTTGGGTCAACATGGAAAATGGCTAAAGCAAAGCGGCGTTCCCGCAAGTCACATGCAGGAATGCCGCTTGAACGACCTGTCAATCTCAGTCGGCCAGCTTTCAGCCCTTATACCTCCGGCTTCTGCTGTCTGGGCTGCTGCTGACGCTTCTTACGACGCTGATCGGCGCGTATCTTGCGCAGCTTCTTCTTCTTGCCTTCCTCGATCATCTTCAGCTTCTTCTTATGCTGCATCGGGCCGGTCAGGTAGCCTACGAATATCGCCAGCGGATACAACATGCTCATCGGCAGGAACCAATAGTCCAGCACGCCCGGGCCTACCGCATCGATAAACTGATACCAGCCCATGAACGCCGCAAACGCTATGCGCGCCGCCACGTCTATGCTTTCGTGTGTGCTCACTACCACCGTCTCGGCCACCGGGAACAGGTAATCCGGCTTTTCCTCGACCACGACGTGCACGAAGTCCTTGCCCGAAACCAGCACCACTATCGCCATTATCAGCCACGGCAGCATTCCCAGGAGCGTCGCCAGCACGCCGCGCTTACGGTTATAGCACTGCGCCTTATCCTCGGCCAGCGGAGTATAGCCCTTGGCCACGCGCTTTTCCAGCAGTTCGCCATAGGTTATCTCACTCTCGCCCAAGCTCGCGCCGTTTGCATAGCAGAACGTCAGCGACGCTACCAGTACCAGCGAGTTGACCACTATACTGAGCGTCTCGTTGCCCGACACCAGCGCCGGGAAGAACATCAGCACGAGCACGGCCATGAATATCATCGCCAGCCACGAACGTACCGCCATTTTAAGTGTCGCCTTAAATTCCATAAGTTTACGCCCTTTCATCGCAGGCGATTATGCCCGCGGGAGTGATGATGTAATTGACTGGCGCGTCGTGCGCCCCGGTCGGTACGCGCTCAATCACCTGGCACGTGTATGCCAGCGCCGCCGCCGTCGTATTTACGTTTGCAAGGAATCGATCGTAATACCCGCCGCCATAGCCCATTCGCCCGCCGCATCTGTCGAACGCCAGTCCGGGCACTATGGTCAGGTCAGGCGCGCCCATCAGCTCGTCAGTGCCGACCGGCTCAGGTATAAAGTACTTGCCCGGCCTCAGATCGTCGAGGCTCATTATGCGAATCGTGTGCATTTTGCCCTGTTCAGCGCAGCGCGGCAGGTAAACCGCCTTGCCGCATTTAAGCGCCGCGTCGATTATGCCGTGCGTCGCGACTTCACTGTCTATCGAGTAATATATGAACACGCTTTGCGCGTTCAGCCATATATCGCTGCTTGTCAGTATACGCTCTATCGCAAGCGATTCCGCTTCCCGCTCCGCTTCGCTGAGCGAGTCGCGTTTATAGCGCATCTTTCGCCGAAAATCCACGCGCGTCAGCATATTCTGCGCTCCACACGCGCACTGGGGCTTAGCATTATCTCATACGGAATAGTGTCCGCAATTTTAGCCAGCTCCTCGGGAGTTATGCGCTCCCCGCCCTGCGCGCCCATCAGCACGGCCTCGTCGCCCACCTTTGCGCCCTCAATGTCGGTCACATCTATCATTATCTGATCCATGCACACGCGACCCACGACCGGCGCGCGCCTGCCGCGCACCAGCACATGCGCCCTGTTTCCGAACGCGCGCAGGTATCCGTCGGCATAGCCCACCGGCAGCGTCATTATGCGCGACTGCCTCTCAGTCACAAACGTGCTGCCATAGCTTATCGCCGTGCCAGCGGGCACGTCCTTTACGAAAAGCGCGTGCGTGACCCACCTCTGCGCGTATTTCAGCCCCTCGACAAACGGCGAAAAGCCGTACATCGACACGCCCATGCGCACCATGTCCATGTCGTATTCGGGATAGCGTATCATGCCTGCACTGTTGTCGATGTGCATTATCGGGCTGAACCCGCTTTGCGCTATCTGCGCGCACATGGTCTTGAAGCGCTCGGCCTGCATACGGGTGCAGCTTTCGGCCTGTGCGCCCTCCTCGTCCGCACGGGCAAAGTGCGTAAACACGCCCTCAAGCTCGATTTCGGGATGCGCCTTAACAAAGTCCAGCATCGCGCCCAGCTCTTTAGCGTCGCGCGCGCCAATGCGCCCCATGCCGGTATCCAGCTTTATATGTGCCCTTGCGCGCTTGCCGGTCGCCTTTGCCGCCTCCGAAAGCAGCTTCAGTGTGTCCAGATCGGGCGCGGCCTGACTGAGGAAACAATCCACAGCCATGCGGGCGCACGCCGCGTCCGCGCCGCCCAGCACCAGTATCGGGCAGTCAAAGCCCATCTCCCGCAGTTTCGCGCCCTCTTCGGGTATGGCGACCGCGCCGCCCCATGCGTTTTGTCTCAGCGCCTCGCTTAGCACCGCGTCCGCGCCGTGGCCGTATGCGTCGGCTTTAACCACGGCCAGCCAGCGCACGTCGGGTCTTAGATATGCGCGCAGTATGCGCATGTTATCCGCGATTGCGGATGTATCAGTTTCAATCCAAGTAGGTCTTGCCGTCACAAAGCCCGCACCCGTTCCTGCATAAGCAAATTATTTAAGTCTTACCGATAAAAGGGGCAAAAATCCCCTATGCGCTATATTATATCATATGTTCGGCTCAATTGCCATACACGCGCACGCAAATTCACTTTTTATACCTTTGAGCGACAAATTTGCCGCCGGACTGCATGGTTTGAATCCGCCTTAAAAGGCAAAATACCGGCAGGCCGCGTTCGACCTGCCGGTAAACCATGTTCATATCAGCGCATCATGTCGCCCATGCCGCCGCACACGCGGCCTATGTTTTGCGAAAAGCGCGTCGCGTCCTGTTCGAACCACTCTATGCGCTTTTCGTCAATCTGCTTTTTCATGAGCTTGACGTTCTTTTTCGCGTATACAAGCTCCATGCGCCCCAGCCGCATCAAGACCTTATACATGCGCATATCTCTTTCAATTTCCATACATTCTCCAACTCGCCTGAATTATGTCAGGTGCATTTCCCGCCGTAAACGCGTGGTTTGTCTTTTTTCAGCGCGGCATACCGCCGCCGAAGCCGCTGCACGCGCGGTCGATTATGTACGCGCGGTATCCAGGCAAAGTCGCCGCAGTGCTGCACAGCCGGTCGCACGCGCCGTCCGTTTAGTCCGCAAATCGCTCAGTCTGCGCATCGGCGCGCTCTATCCGCCTTTCATCCACGCGGCCGCGCCCCATGCCTGCGCACTTTCGCACATATGCCACTTCTATATGGCCAGCACGCGGTATACGTTCTTGTTTACGCTGCCTTCCAAGTAAAGTCCTCCAGTTGCCGCATTACATCTTATACATCGCCATGCCCTCGATGTAGGTCACGCCCTCCTCGTGCGCTTTACCCTCCTCGTCGCCCGGCTTGTCGGTCTGCTTGTTCGCGTCGATCAGATCGCCGCCTATCGTGCCCAGTCCGGCCAGCACCGCCCATAAATCCCTGCTCGCAGTTACGTCGCCGCTGATTTCAATCGACTCAATCTTGTCGGTAAGCAGCTGTGCGCTTACGTCGCCCGCGAGCTGCAAATCGCCGTCCACGCGCAGCTTGCGCTTACCCTCCAGCGATTCCAGCGCCGCCGCATTGAGCGCATATTCGCCATACACGCACATGTCGCCCGGATTGCGCAGTTTGAGCTTGTCGCAGTCAAAGTCGATGTCGGCAAGCTCATCGAACTGCTTTTCGGACATGGTAAGGCCGGCCGCGGTATACAGCGCCTTCAGGTGCTTCAGATCGTCAGCAGTCACATTAAAGTCAAGCTCCACATCGTTCTGCGTGAACACGCGGCCGCGCAGTCTGCGCGCGCGCAGGCGGTCGATCTTGCGCACGCTGTCCGCATATTCGAAACCTTCCGGGATTTCGGTAACGCGGGGCGAGCATTCTTTAAGCAGCTTTGCGACGTGCACGCGCGCCTCGTATGCGCATACGACCGACTTGGTAAATATGCCTATACCCTTTGCAAGCGCCTTCTCCGCCGCGTCCGCGTCCAGCGCAATCAGCTTATTCACGGCATACAGTCCCGGCTCATTGCCTTCCACGAAATCGTCGTCCAGTACGACGTTCTGGTTGAGGCGCAGTATCGCGCCGTCCGGGTAGGCGTTGATCCTGCCGTTAACCGTCGCGCCGATTGCGGACAGCGCGTCGTTTACCGAGCGCGAGCAGTTTGCAATGCCGTTAATCATCATTCCCGAATAGCGGCTGAGTATCATCTCAGGCGTTACGTCCGGCTCTATCGTCAGCACACCGTTTACCATCAGGTACGTCTTGCCCTCGCTTACGTCGGATGCGCTTACCGTCTCCGAACCGTTGGTGATTTTGAAGTTCTCGCCGTCGGGGCGCTTTAGCAGGCTACTCACGCCGCTTATGTCTATTCCGCTCACGTCCTGGCTCTGGTTCAGCACCAGTAGTGCCAGTCTGCTTATGCTCTTTATCTGGGAAAGCTGTTCATCGGTCGCGCCGCGCAAGTCCACCATCGCTATATCGCGTATTACTATATTGCGGTTATCCATAAAAAAACATCCTCTCTCTCTTGCTTTGTATAGTCAGATTTTGCCCTGCTGCTTCATTCGCCGGAGGTTCTGCATGGCGGCACGCAGCCGCGTGCGCACCGTGGGCGCGGGTATATTGAGCGTCGCCGCGATCTGTGCGGAGTTCATGCCGCCCAATACGCTCATCGCGACAATCTGGCGCTGATCGTCGCTTAGCTCGCCCAATGCCTGCATCACCTCGACATACGTCAGGTCATCCGCGCGCGTCTCCTCGCCCGGGCGAATATCACGCTCCCGGCTCATGCGTTCGCGGCGGCGTATGTCGATCAGGCGGCTTTTCATCGCGCGCTTCATCCAGCGTATGCGCTCGTCATGCGTCAGCGTATCCACCGTCGGACTGCGCAGCGCCGACATGACGGCCTCCTGCAATATTTCGTCGGCCTCGCTTGCGTCGCGCGCCAGCATACGCGCCGCCCGCCTCAGCTCGTCGTAACACGCGCCCAGCTCCTCGTCCGTCATGCCCTTCACCGCCCTTTCACTTAATAAGCGTTTGACAGGCCAAAAGTGTTTTGGGGATTTTTTGCTTTTTTCAAATATTTTTAGGCATATGCTTAGAGTGTGTCTCAAAAAGGGAAATCCGCAAGTTCGAGTGGATTTTGCGTCAGTTCAAGGAATAAATCCGAAGGCTTAGCAGCGCTAAGTCGAGGATTGATGACGCAGAAATGGCGCAAAAGACGCCGAAATTGCGGATTAAGGAATTTTTGAGACACACTCTAGGCAGGGGCTTATGCCTTACCCGCCTAAACCTTCCTGAGCATACAAAAAGCGCCCCGCCGCGACGGAGCGCCTTACCGCAATTATATCATACGAACAGGCATTGCACCATGACCATGTACGCCGCTGTGCCCGCAAATATGCTCAGCAGCGCGTTTCGCTTCCACAGGTGCAGCCCCACGACTATCGCGCACGCGATAAGCTCGGGCGCACCGCAGCTGTACTGGGTAAAGTTAATGTCCTTCAGGCAGTATATGACCAGCATCGCCATGACCGCGGGCGGCATCACTTTGCCCAGATACAGCACCATGTCGGGCGCGCGCCTGTGCCCGAACAGCACAAACGGCACCGCGCGCGTGGCAAACGTGATCGCGCCCATCACAAGCAGCAAAAGCGCGTATTCCGCGCCCGATAACGTCCGCACAGCCTCGCTCATGCGCATTTACCTCCCGTATGCGCCTCCACGCCACAGCGCGAAAGCATCAGAATCACAAGCAGCAGCCCCATGCCGCCCAGCATCATGTTATCGGGCATCACGAACCGCATTATCAGCGCGCAGAGCGCGCCGATAAGCGCCGGCAGGCGGTTCTCCTTGGAGCGCAGCTGATCCACCAGTATTGTAATGAACAGCGCCGTCAGCGAAAAGTCCAGGCCCTTTGTATTGATAGGCAGAACCATGCCCAGCGCGCCGCCTAATACGCTTCCGAATATCCAGCTTGCCTGACACAGAAGCTGCACGCGGAAATTGTACTCCGCCACATCCATGCCCTTGGGCGCGCCGTGCGCGGAGAGCAGCGCATATGCTTCGTCGCTCAGTTCAAACATCATCATGAACTTATGCCTGCCCGCGCGCGCGTAATCGTCCAGCAGCGACAAGCCATAGGCCATGTGCCGCGCGTTCAGGAAGAACACCGCCAGCGCGATTTCCAGCATACCCGCGCCGTTGGCCAGCATACGCGCCGCCATAAACTGGCTCGACCCGGCGTAAACGATCAACGACATCGCGCCCGAGTCCAGCGCGCCGTAGCCTGCGTAGTTCATGAGCAGTCCGAACGCCATCGCCAGCGGCACATATCCGCACATTACCGGCAATGCCGACTTAAACGCCGCGCACCATATATCGCGCGATTTGTATACATTATCCGACATATCCGCCTCCAAAGCGCCGTTTACAAATACCTATTTAATTAATATGATATACCAATCAATGCGTCGAAAGCGTTGATTACATGCTAATTTTAGGCTTACAGTTTTATATTTATGCAATTATTGCACTGTGCGCGGCGCTTAACCTGCGCGTGGTGTCGGCGGGGCGCTTTTTTGTGATAGAATCATACAAGGATGAAAAATTTGGAAGTGATATATATGTTCATATACGATATGCATGTGCATGTCTTTCCCGACAAAATCGCGCATAAGGCCGCCGATAGCATCGGCGGGTTTTACGACCTGCACATGGATTGCAACGGTACTGTGGAACAGCTTATCGAGGAAGAAACCGCGTGCGGCGTAAACCGCATGTGCATATATTCGGTTGCGATGAATGTTCATTCTATGCATTCGATAAACACGTTTATACATTCTCAGCTTGTCGCGCATCCCGATCTGTTCACGGGTATGGCGGCGATTCACCCGGATTACGACGACTTCGATGGGCTTATCCGCGACGTGCAGGCGATGGGCTTTAAGGGCTTCAAGCTTCATCCCGACATGCAGAAATTCGCGCTGGACGACAAGCGCTCGATGGACATGTTCGCGGCTATCGAGGGCAAAATGCCAATCGTGATACACACGGGCGACAAGCGATACAACTATTCCCACCCGGAGCAGATGAAGCGCGTGCTGGACGCCTTCCCCAACCTCACCTGCGTATGCGCGCATCTGGGCGGCTGGAGCGAGTGGGACGACGCGTACAAATCCCTTGCAAAGTACGACAACGTATATGTCGATACGTCGTCCTCGCTGTACGCGATGGAGCCGGAGCACGCGGCTAAGATCATTCGCCAGTACGCCACCGAGCGCGTCATGTTCGGCACAGACTATCCGATGTGGAACGCGAAGGAGGAACTGGAGCGCATCGCCGCCGTACCGCTCACCGACCGCGAACGCGAGCTTATCATGGGCAAGAACGCGCTGGCGCTGCTGGGCTGAACTATTACCTGACAAAACGTACACCACCCGCCAAACGGCTATTAACCGTCCGGCGGGTGGTGTTTATTGTCTAAGACATATTAAGGTATGCTTCCTGCCTGAATCTGCAATTACTTCACGATAGTTTTCAGCCAGTCAGCGTCAACGCACTGCTCAGGATTGAATGCGTCGGTCGCCATGTAGCTAAGTATGCTCTGCATCAGCGCGCGCGCTTCGGGCTGCGCCTGATTCTCGCTAAGACCCAAACTGCTCAGCATCAGCCTGCCCTTGCCCACCTTCAGCTCGGTCAGCATACCCATGTTGCGCATACGCACCGCGCAGTCAAGGCCGGTCACTATCGACTTCATGCCCTTGGGCAGCAGCATCGCGCGCCCGCGGCACATGTACCACCACTGCCAGTTGGAATGCTTCTCGGTCGGGAAGCCGTTAAGCGCGGGATGGCCTTCCTCGATCATGCAGCCCATGAAGCCGCTCTGACTGCCGAACGTGCCCACCGACCAGAAGTCGGGCGTGAACTGCGCCTTGACCGACTGCGGGAAGTGCGCCTCGTCCGACGGCGGTGTGAGCAGCACCCGCCCGCCGCGCATAAGGCTTTCTATCGCCTCGTCCACCGACGCGGTTACGGTTACGCCGTCGGGTACGGTAGGCTGTGCGTCCGCGTACACCCATATCGGGTATTTGTTGCGGCGGCCGGCTATGCTCAGTTCCAGATCGAGCCGCGCCGGGGCCTTTATGTCGGCGAGCGGAAACTCCACCGCGCCCGCCTCGGTCAACTCGCCCGCCGGGTATATGCGCAGCTTCTTTTCGCGCCGCGCGATTGTTTTATTTCCGTCTTTCAATTCGAGCGTCATGCAGCCGCTTATGTCCGCGCGGCTGTAATTGGCCATCTTTATGCCGACGTGCAGCGTCTGCGCGGTGGTATAGGTATAGCTGTCCATAAACGCCAGCGGCAGCGCGTCGGTGAAGAACGCATGGAAGCGCTCAGGCGTGCCGAACTTCTGCTTGGGTTTTAGGTGGGAATCCAGCATACCCACCAGCGCCGTGCCCTGTCCGGGGAAATCCTGTATGCCCAGCAGCGACAGTCCCGACATGCCTGGCGTGCGCATTACCGCCTCGACCTCGGCGCGATAGCCGATCAGCGACATTTCACCCGTGGCCTGTACGCGCTTTGCCCAGTCGGATTCAAAGCCACTCTCGATCATGTGGCGGCGCATATGGTCGTAATTGTCGGCGCGCGTAACGCCATTAAACTCGTCGATCTCGCTAAAGTCGGGCAATACCTCGTACTGACCCACCTCAAAGCCGAACACGGGCTTTGCGTACTCGCCGCGCAGGTGGTCTATCGCCTCGGTGAAGTTCACGCGCGTGTCGGGGCGGCGGTTGTTGGTCACGCCGCACATGTTCATCGACGTGCAGCGAATCATCTCGTCCATGTAATTGGATGAGGTATAGAAGTCGCTGGCCGGATGCGGGCCGCGCGCGCCGTAGAACGCGTTGGAGCCTTCCGCATACATGCGCGTATGGTCG
Organism: uncultured Eubacteriales bacterium; assembly: GCA_948467645.1. Classification (GTDB taxonomy): domain Bacteria; phylum Bacillota; class Clostridia; order Christensenellales; family Aristaeellaceae; genus Fimadaptatus. The sequence goes on from CAOKFD010000001.1 coordinate 142,342, forward strand.
AACTCGCGCGCCATGTTGATTAGGTCAGCCATGCGGCGATAGCCCTTGCCGCCGCATTTAAGCTCGTTGCCCAGCGTGAGCATCACAAACGACGGGTGGTTGGCATAGGCGCGCAGTATCATTTCCAGCTCAAGGCGGTAATAATTCCACGATTCTTCGTCCTCGAACGCGGTGTTCGGGTTCCAGTGCGACAGCTCGGGCTGCATCATCATGCCCAGCTCGTCTGCGGCGGCAAACGCCGCGTCGGGCGGACAGTGCGAATGGAAGCGCATACAGTTAACGCCGTATGACGAATAGGTAGAAAGCACCTGCTTCCACTCGGCCACGGTCATTGGCATGTGGCCGGTTTCGGGGAACTCGCAGCAGTTGGCCTCGCCGCGCAGGAAGAACGGTCGCCCGTTTATCGCAAGCCGCCCGTCCATGTCGCCGAACGCGCGCACGCCGAACCTGACTGAGTATTCGTCCAGCCCCTCGCCGCGCGCGGTCAGAGTGTACAGCGCGCCCACGCCCTCGTCCCAGTGAACCACGTCCTCGCGCAGTTTTAGACCGTCCGCGCGCACTTCGTGTCGGCCCGCCTGTACGTTCACGTTTATTTCGGCGCTTTGCTCCAGCGCGTCGCCGGATATGACTATGCTGCCGGAAAATCCCTTGGCGCAGTCCAGCTCGATAACCACGTTCAGCTTGTCGCCGTCCGGATATACGCGCAGTGCGGATATGAAGTCGGCGCGCTCCAGCCTGAGCTGAAGTCTGCCCAGCAGGCCGTTCCAGTTGGTCTGCGTCTCGTCGGTCGCCGCCGATGAGTACACTATCGCGTCGTGCGGCCAGCCAGGATATGAGTTGTCGCAGCACAGAGTCACGTCATTTTCACCCGGCTTCACCAGCCCGGTCAGCTCAAACGCATACGGCGTGGACACGGTGCCCTTGACATGCGCGGGCACGGGCACGCCGTTGCATTTCATGGTAAGCATACGACTGCGCTCCACGTCAAGGAACAGCCGCCGATTCGCAAGTGTCTCAGCGTCCGTTTCAAACATGCGGCTGAAGTACGCCGGGCCTTCATACGTATGATTGCGCGTCAGGCGCGTGAGTATCTCGCCGCTTGAGCGCAGTTCGCCGCCCGCACCGGTGCGCTCGTCGCCTTCCAGCACGTCCGCGTGGCCGATATTGTTTTCGTCCAGTGTGCCGGGCAGGCTGATTGTCGCCGTCTCACCCGTGGGAAGCACCATGTACCATTGTCCGCTTAAATCCATTGTACGTATCATATACTGCCTCCTCATGTGCATATTCTGTTATGCTGATATTCTACACGTTTTTACACACGTTTGCAATATATTTATTACTCTGAATATGCATCTGTTTTCAAATTACAGCAGGCGTAAATGCACGCTGTCCGCTATTGCGTCCACGCTGTGACCGGCTTTATCCGCCTTGCGGCCTCCAGAATTATATATCCAGTTTGCGCCCCAACGGGTCATAAAATGATTTAGGCAATATATTTATATCCGAAAACAGCAAAAATCTACATTTATCCATGTTTAGAGTGTGTCTCAAGCGGAACAATTCGCAAGTTCGAGTGGATTTTGCGTCAGTTCAAGGAAGAAACCCGAAGGCTTAGCAGCGCTAAGTCGAGCTTTGTGACGCAGAAATGGCGCAGCGACGCCCGAAATTGCGTACTCAGGAATTTTTGAGACACACTCTAGTCGCTCCCATCGCCCACAAAGAAATTTTACCTGTCTATTCTACATTCGTATTCACAGACGGTCAATGGCTATTTATCCGCGCAGGCATATAAAAATGAGCGGCGGAAAGCATCGTCTGCCGCTCATTTTGGGGATGTATATAGATTTACGCATTAAGTCCCGCAACCTGTGCGCCTTCCCTTACGAATACCGGAATTATGTCGATGGGCGCTTCGGCGGTTACGGTCTGGCCGCCCGCGTAATGCTTGCCGGTCGCGTGCTCGACCCAGTTGTCGCCCTCGGGCAGATAGACCTCGCGCTTATCCGCGCCCGCCTCCAGCACCGGCGCGACCAGCACGTCGCGGCCGAACAGATACTCGTCCTCGACCGCCCACGCGCGCTTGTCGGCCTGATAGTGATAGAACAGCGGCCGCATTACCGGCGCGCCGTGCTCATGCGTCTCGCGCATAACTTTGCGGATGTACGGCAGCATGGCGTAGCGCAGTTTGAGGTACTTGACCAGTATCGGATATGCCTTTTCACCATAGCTCCATATCTCGTTTGGCGCGCCGCTGGACAGCTTTTCGCCGCATATCTCCTTGCGGTACACGGGCACGCGCGTGCCGTGCAGGCGCATTACCGGGCAGAACGCGCCCCACTGGAACCAGCGCACCAGCAGTTCGCGGAAGCCCTCATCGTCCGGGTTGCCACCGTCGAAGCCGCCGATGTCGGTCGTCCACCACGGTATGCCCGCGATGGCCATGTTAAGACCCGCGCTGAGCTGGTACTTCATGCTGCGAAAGCTGGAATGGATGTCGCCCGACCACACCAGCGCGCCATAGCGCTGAGAGCCGGCCCACGCGGAGCGCACGAGGCTGAGCTGCTCCTGCTCGCCCTGCTGACTGAGACCTTCGCTGAATGCCTTGACGTACATCTGCGGATAGATGTTGCCCACCTTGAGCTGGGAGCCGATCGAATAGCGGTAATGCTCTATGCCGAACAGCAGGCACGGCTCGGCCGCGTCCAGCCAGAACGAGCGCACGCCCAGATCGTAATAGCCCGCCTTGGCCTTCTCCCACAGGTACTTGCCCGCGTCGGGGTTGGTCACATCGGTGTAGGCGGTATAGTTGGAATGGCGGAACATCACGCGCGGGCCTTCCTCAACGCGCATCAGATAGCCCTTTTCCAGCATCTCGCGATAGTTGTCCGCGTCGTCCTGAATGTCGGGCCATATCGATACGCTCAGCTCCACGCCTATCTTGTGCAGCTCGTCGATCATGCCCTTGGGGTCAGGCCAGTAGCGCGTGTCGAACTTCCAATCGCCGCTCTTGGGCCAGTGGTAGTAGTCGGCCACGATTACCGACAAAGGCAGATCGCGGCGCTTGTATTCGCGCGCCACCTCCATCAGTTCGTCCTGCGTAAGGTAGCGCATCTTGGACTGCCAGAAGCCCATCGCGTATTCGGGCATCATGGGCGGCAGGCCGGTCGCGCGCATATAGGTTTCGACTATCTGGGCAGGCGTATCGCCCGCAGTTATCCAATAGTCCATTATGTCGGTGGAATCGGCCTTCCATTCGGTCATGTTGGTGCCGAACGTCACGCGCCCCAGCGCCGGGTTGTGCCACAAAAGGCCATAGCCGCGGCTGGACAGCACGAACGGCACGCTTACCTGGGAGTTGCGCTGCGCCAGTTCCAGCATCGCGCCCTTCAGATTGAACATTGGCTGCTGATACTGACCCATGCCGTAAAGACGCTCGTCCGGCTCGGACTCGAATCGCACGGTCAGCTCGTAATCGCCGCCGCGTATGGGCTTAAACTCGCGCGCGGGTATGCGCATGTGGCTGGTGTAGTCGGGCTGAGCCATGTCGCGCATGAATTCGTCCAGCAGCAATTGGCCCTTTTCATTATGGAAGGTTATGCGGCCGCTCTTTGAAACATGGGCGCTGATATTGCCGTTGGTTATCGTGGCCGCACCGTCCTCTATCGCGATGTGCGAGCCATATACCTGCGGCTCGGGGCACAGCGCCCAGTCGCGCGCGGGCATTTCGTCCTGCTGCGTGGCGCGCACGCGCAGGCTGTTTTCGCCCCACGGCTCCACCCAAAGCGTCTGTGCGTCGAATTTCCATTTTAGCCTGATTCCATCGTGAGTTATCATCTGAATTGCTCCTGATTATCGTTAAATTTGACAAAAGCTGCCGCAGGGAGGCAAACACGCCTGCGGCAGCACCAATAGCGTTATTGATTAGCCATTCAATCGGTCATAGGCCGCCTGATATATCTCCAGATAACGGCTCAGACCCGCGTCGTTCAGCTGGGCTACATAGGCATCCCACTGATCGTCAATGCCGCCCTCGACTACCCAGCGCGCGGCGTACTCGCTGCGTATGCTGTCGATGTCGGTCTTGAGCAGCGCGATCTCCTCGTTCTCCGACTCGGTCAGGGTCACGTTGGGGAAGTTGCGGCTCTCGTCGGTGTAAGGCAGATAGCGCGCGTCGTCGTCCAGCTTGCTGCGGCCGGTAGTGGAGTATACGTCGTTGAACACGAGCTTGTCCTCGATGGCCTTGCTTACATAGCCGACGAAGTTATCGTTCATGCCCACGGTCCAGCACCAGCTGTTCAGGCTATAGCCTTCCGGCGGATCCAGCTGATATATGGTGCCGTCTTCGTTTACGCCCAGCGCGGAATCATACGCGCCGTAATACGCCTGAATACCGTACTCGTCGCTGTATAGCTCGTCCAGCCAGCGCATGGTCGCGGCGGGATCGGGGTTGGCGATGGTTATCTCAAAGCAGTTGTAGTTGGAGGTGCCGAGCTTGTTATATGTGCTGTTGGCGGAGATCATGCGGTCGCCGTCGGGGCCGGTCACGGGCAGCAGCATGGTGTAATTGTCGTTGCCGATGGTGTCCAGGCTCCAGCATACTTGCAGACCTACGATTTCGTTTTCGGTCAGACGTGTCTTGGCTTTGAAGCCCGCGAAGTCGTGAGTGAACGCTTCGCTGTCCAGCAGGTTTTCGCTGTACAGCGTGTTCATCCAGTTCAGGTACTTGCGGTAGCCTTCCTGCACGGGATTATACACCACATGGCCCTCACCGTCCAGCGCAAGATAGCTGTCGATGGAATCGTACACGCCAAAGGAGCCCAGGAACAAGCGGCTGCCGAAGTTTACGCTCTCAAGGTCGCTGATGGTAAAGGGAATTTCGTTGGCCTCGCCGTCGCCATTCAGATCGCCGCCGTCGCGGAAGGCGCGCAGCACGTCGGTCAGCTCGTCTATCGTGGTGGGGGTGGCCAGATTCAGCTTGTCCAGCCAGGCCTGATTGATGTACATCGCGCCGTAGGTGCTGGGGCGGGCGGGCATTACGTGGCCCACGGCGTAGGTATGGCCGTCGGCGTACACGTTAACGCGAGCCGCGTCGGGATATTCGGCGTACATGCTCTGTATGTTGGGGCAGTTTTCATTTATCAGGTCTTCCAGAGCCACAAAGTATTCGGAGTTGGCCTGTATATCGGAAGCGCCCAGCGCATAGCGGCCAAAGAACGCGTCCGGCAGATCGCCCGATGCGAACATCAGGTTCTTCTTCTCCGCCCAGTCGTTGGAGGTGTAGCACGTCCATTCTACGTTAACGCCGGTCTTTTCCGATATTTGCTGATATATCGGAAGTTCCGCAGGGTTCTGGGTATTGGGGTGCAGTACCGCCGTCATCTTGATAGTGGGCGTTCCCTCACCATCGGCCAGCGAGAAGCTGCCGCAGGCGAAAAGCATCGCCATTGCCAGAATACAACCGAGTATCTTGCGGGTCATGTTTCATTCCTCCCAATAATATATTGTGCGCGCCCTTGCGCCGAGTATCTGTTTAAGGCGGGCATTACGACTCAGCCCTTAATCGAGCCTATCATTACGCCCTTGGTAAAGAACTTCTGTACAAACGGATATAGTATCATCATCGGCAGCGTGGAAACCACTATCACGCAGTACTTCATCTGCTCCTTCAGGTTTTCCAGCTCGTCGTCGCCCATGCCCATCTGGCCGCCGTCCACGCTGTTTTTGACCAGTATCTCGCGCAGAACCAGTTGCAGCGGTATCTTGGAATCGCTGCTCAGGTAGAGCAGGCCGTCCATGTAGCTGTTCCAGATGCCTACCACCTGATACAGCATTACGACCGCGATTATCGCCGAGGACAGCGGCACCACTATCTGGGCAAAGAATCTGAAGTCGTCGCAGCCGTCTATGCGCGCCGCGTCGAGCAGTTCGCCCGGGATATTGCTTTGGAAGAACGTGCGCGCGATTATAAGGTTATACACGCTCACACAGCCGGGCAGCGTCATTACCCATATGGTATCCAGCATACCAAACGCCTTGTATATCAGGTACGTGGGCACTATGCCGCCGCCAAAGAACATCGTTATTGTAAAGAGCATCATTATCGGCCCGCGCAGCATGGTGTCCTTGCGCGAGAGCGCGTATGCCGCCGGTATGGTTACAAGCAGGTGCGCCGCCACGCCCACGAGCGCGTATACTATCGTATTGCGATAGCCCACCCACAGCTTTTCATATTCAAAAACCTTTTTGTAGCCCTCCAGCGTGGGCTTGTTCGTCCACAGCCATACCTTGCCGCCCGCCACCTGAATCGGGTCCGAAAATGACGCCAGCACCACGAAGTACAGCGGGTACAGAACCGATATGAATATCAGCCCGCATATCACGGCCAGTGCAATGTCAAACGCGCGGTCAGAACCGCTGCGCAGTATGACCTGTTTCTGATTTTCCTGCATAACAGTTCCCCCCTTACCACAGGCTGGTGTCGCCCAGCTTGCGCGCAAACGTATTTACCATGAGCAGCATTACAAAGTTGATTATGGTATTAAAGAAGCTGATTGCCGCCGAATAGCTGTACTGAGCCGACTGCAGGCCGATCTTGTATACGTAGGTCGATATTATCTCGGACACCGGCTCGTTAAGGTCGTTCTGCATCAGGTATACCTTTTCAAAACCCACGCCCAGTATCGACCCCATGCGCAGTATCAGCAGTATCGTCGCGGTAGGCAGAAGCGCCGGTATGTCGATATGCAGTATGCGCTTGAACTTGCCCGCGCCGTCAACCGCCGCCGCCTCGTGCAGCTCGGGACTTACCGCAGTAAGCGCCGCAAGGTAGATTATGCTGTCCCAGCCGGTGTTCTGCCATACGCCCGAGAACACATACAGCGTGCTGAACAGGTTCTTGTTGGCGAACAGGTTGGGCGGATTGGATACGCCAAACAGCCGCATCAGGTTGCCGTACAGGCCGCTGGACGAGGACAGCAAAACGTTTATCATGCCGACAAGCACAACCATCGATATGAAGTGCGGCATGTAGGTGACTGTCTGAACCAGCTTTTTGTACTTCTCACTGCGAAGCTGGTTGAGCATCAGCGCAAGCAGTATTGGCGCTGGGAAATTGGCCACGATGCTGTACAGGCTGAGCGTCAGGGTGTTCTTGAGCAGCTTCCAGAACTGATAGCTGTTTACAAACTGCTGAAAATACTTCAGTCCCACCCACTCGCTGCCCCAGATGCCGCGTATGGGCTTGAAGTTCTTGAACGCGATCTGCAGGCCGTACATGGGCGCGTAGCGGAACAGTATTATCGCCACCACCGCCGGAAGCGCCAGCACGTATACCTGCCAGTTTTTACGCATGTCCGCCGACAGCCGGTGCATGAAGCAACTATTTCGCCCCGCGTTCGTTTTTGTCGTGTTCGTCATCGCAATTATCCTTTCAGTTGCGCGCAATTAGTTATTTTTTACGCATATACGCCGCATTATTGGTCATTGGGTGTAAAACGTCCGCCGCGTTTCTTCGTGTTTTATAACGTTTTTTGCCGTTTCAGTCCATTTTATTGCAGTGATCTTTACATTTCAATGGTTGTAGTATAGCAAAATGCGCAGTATAATACTGGCCATTATTTACGCTATATAAGACACTTGCAATGAGGTGCATATTATGGCATATTTTGAAATGCGCTCGTCGCAGCTGGAAGTAATACTGATAAAGAAGATGCTTATCGCGCCGATGCACATACACGATCTGCTGGAAGTGGTGTACTGCCGCGGCGGCGAGCTGGACATAACCATCGACGACGTGAACTACCGCCTGCATAAAAACGACATCGCGGTGATATGCCCGCTGGTCGTGCATAGCTATAACGTCAATGCAGGGCAGGGCGTGGACGGCGTGATATTCATAGTCAATACGGCGCTGTACCCCGCTCTGAGCGACATGCTGAGCGACGCGTGTCCCGTATCGCCGGTCATACGGTCAAGGGACATGAGCGGTGCGGCGTTTTACGCGCTGTCGGCGCTATGCAACATATGCGAAAATCCGCTTGGCAGCGGTTCGGAGCTAAAGTCGATAGCGTGGCTGGGCGTGGCGCTGACCGAATTGTGCACGCAAATGACAATGGCCGAGCGCACGCTGTCCGCGCGCGATACCATAATGCGCACCATATTGTATTTGCAGCAAAATTTCAGACAGCCGCTTACGCTTAATCAGGCTGCGGCCGCGACCGGCACCTCGCCCAATTACCTGTCGGCGCTGTTTTCAAAGCAGCTGAGGATAAGCTTCCACACATTGCTCAACGCCATGCGGCTCAATCACGCGCTGGACATGCTGCGGCACAGCGACCTGCCGGTTACGGAGATATGCTACGACTGCGGGTTCAGCAGTCTGCGCACGTTCAACCGCGTGTTCATGGACTCATTCGGCATGACGCCGCGCCAGCTCAGAAGCATGGCGCACGAATGCGCGCCCAGCGGCATAAGCACCAGCGGCGAACATATGAAGGTGTTTATTGGGTATGATTATTGATTGATAGGAATTGGGAGGCAGTTTAGTTGAAAGCCCGCAGTGAATGATTTCAGCGCGGGCTTTTTGTTTACGCGCTTATTACTTTGCTGCTCTCTGAGCGTGGAACTCGCTTATACAGAAGCACGATGATAACGGCCTAACTTCCGCGCCCACTTTAATATATGGTGGGCGCGGCATGGATGGCTGCTCATACATCTAGCTGCACGGCAGTATAGTCTGTTTTCGCGCCCGCCCTACTTTCGGCGGGCGTGAACCTCACCGCCGAGTCTGC
>CAOKFD010000002.1:0-92496 GCA_948467645.1 uncultured Eubacteriales bacterium
CTCGACCTCATACTTGCGCCAGTTCGCTGCCAATTCGATTTTCTCATGCGCAAGCACGCGCCCGCTTTCCGCCGTTATGCGCGCGCATATTTCGCCGCTGCCGCTTGCCCTTCCGATAAGCGTGAGGCGATATGCCTCGTGCCTTTCCGCATAAAAGCCCTCGCCCAGATAGCCCTCGCTGCGCGCGCCGCATTCACCCTGCGCCGGTATTATGCGCATATAATGCGGGTTCTTGTCGCCGCGCGGGTTCTCCGCCGCTATTGCAAGCTTTGCCCCGCCCAGCGCCTGCCAGCGCATCAGCCGATTGTCCTGGCCGTTCGGCCCTTCAAATTCAAACGCACGGTTGGGTACGAGCTCCGCATAAAGCCCGCCGTCGCCGCCATAATTTATGTCTTCCAGAAATATGCCGTAAAGCTTTTCGCTTATGTTCCTCGTCTGTGGAGCTGCGCTTACCGTAATATCCATATGCCACTCTCCTCGTCTATTCGTTTTCTGCAGCGCTATGTTCCTCGCGATACTGCGCGGGCGTTATGCCCTCGACGCGATGGAACATTCGTATGAAGCTTGAAGGATGCGTATATCCCAAGATTTCACCTATCCCGTTTATATCCATGTCGGTATTTGTAAGCAGGTCGCGCGCCACGCGCAGCTTATGTCCCGCTATATAATTTGACAGCGTCTCGCCAGTCGCGCGCTTGAACTGATGGCTGAGGTTCGATGGCGATACGCCAAAGTGCTCTGCCACTTCGCAGGCGTTGGGTATATTCTCGCGCTGCGCGTCTATATACGCCACTACATCCGTTATAGTATCGTCGTTAGACGGAGCCTTTTCGTCAAAAAACGCGGTCATCGCCTCGTCGTAGAGGCTTTGGATTATCTCCAGCAGCTTATCTATGTGCAGGCTTCCGCGATCATACTGTTTAAAAGGCTGGCCGTCCGTGCGGCCGCCTATTTCAAGCTTAGCCAGCGCAAGGTTGTACGTGCTTATTATATCGTAGCACAGCGCCTGCTGATATACAGGATGTTCGCTTAGCGTGCGCAGGCTGAACATGAGCGTATCCTGTATAAACGAAAGCTTTTCCACGTCCTTTTGGCGCAGTATATTGTAAAGCGCGTCTATCTCCTGCTTAGGATAAACCATCTGCCCTTCGCGCACATGCGCGTTATCGCTCATTATCGGGGCGTTCAGCTTTTTCATCTGCGCCATACGGCGCGAAAACACCGCGTCCTGATACGAATCGCGCACATTGAGCAGATCGTCCGTCTGGCTGCCTATGGTAAGCATTATACCCGGATAGCGCCCCTTAAGCAGTTCAAACATCTGACTGCGCCAGTCGCTTCTCCCTTCGCATTCCGCAAGCAAAAACACCTGGCACTGCTGCTCGCGAAAGCGGAACCCGTAAACGCGCATACCGCTGCCATACAGCCGCCCTATCTCGCGCTCGGTCTCGCTGGTTGGCATACGCAGTTCATCGATAAGCACCACGGCATACGTATACCCCTGCACGGACACGTCCACGCCCGCGCAATCCTCCTCCATTTCCTCGCGCGATACGTACTGTCCGCTCATAAGGCGCATGAGCACGTTATGCCGCTCCATCTCTATATACCGCGACTGCATCTGCTGGTGCTCGTTATGTACGGACTCTATCGCGCTCTTTACATCCGATATGCTGCTTGGCGCTTCATATCCTCTGCCGCCCACTATTCGGCGCACGGTATCCACAAGCGCGTCTATCGGGCGCGTGAGCATACGTGAAAACAGTATTGCAAGCGAACACCCTACGACAAGCGTAGCCATAAGCAGCAGCATGAAATGCCGAGCAAGGCTGTTGACTTCGGCAAGCATGGCGGCCTTGGATATCGCATATACGCAGCTCAGTCCCAATTCGCCGCTTGACGTGGTAAGCACATAGCTGCCGTCGATTTCGCGCCAGTCTTCGACGGACTCGCGCTGTACGGCAGCCCAGTCGACGTCGGCGTCGGTATTTTGATATACTATTTCGCCGTCGGCATTGAGTATCGCGCAGGTATTTAAATGCGCCACTGACAGATCCAGCATACTGCACAGTTGGCTTTGACCTATAGTAAATATCAGCCAACCGTTTTCGACGTTAAACACCGGAGTAACGTAGTCCACCGATTGCCCGGACGTCACATCCCGTTTATACGCAGCGTCAAGCGGCACCCACATGCGCCCGGATAAGCCGCTTAAATACTCGTCCGCCGTGCAGACCCGGCCGTTTACAGTATAGTGCTTAAAGTAATGCGGATTATACGTACCCATTGTGGTATAGTACGCATCTGTGCTGTCGCAGTTAATATATGTAATGTCATATGCATAGCCGCCAATGAACCTGTAGTGCGCCAGCGTTTCGCGTATGTGGCGATATACGAGCTTATCGCTTTTTAATTGCCGCGCAGAAAACTCGCCGTCAAACGAGAACTGCATGGCAATAAGCATCATCTGGCTCAGCTGTCGTTCCAGATCGCCCATGGTCTTTTGCGCGGTCAGCTTTATCTGATCGGTAAGCGACTGCCTATAGCCCGCAATAAAGCGTGTGTTGAACGACGTTGCGATAAACACTATCGGCAGTATCAGCACTATTATATAGCTTATGCAATACCGCAAAAAAGTGTTGCCCACGAATCGCCTTTTCAAAACACTCACACCTTTCGCAATCGCTGTACGGCACGCGGCGGCCATTACACGTTTAATAAAGCGGGCCGACGGCAACGCTGCCGGCGGCCCGCCTACTACGATATTATTTTAACCGCATTAGAAGTTGTTGTCAATAAAATCCTGATACCACTGCGCCCACTGGGATATGCCGTACATCTCGGCGTTAGCCAGGTGCGCTTCCCAATCGGCGTCGGTCACGCCGTTCATTATGCTGGTAGCCACAAAGCCGTCCAGATATGCCTTGAGGTCGGTATAAATCAGTTCGCGCTCGCTTATCTTATCCGCGGATACAGAGCGAACCGGCAGCGCCTCGGCGGGTATGTAGGGAGTTATCTCCTCCACCATTTTGGTTCGTATCGCCGAGGTGGGCGACTTTTCCTCATTGGGCATGGGGATTTCGTTGGGCATGAGCATGGCGGGAATCATATCGGTATTGCCATAGGTATACTTCATGTTCTCAACGCTCATTTCCTCGGTGGCCTGAGGATAGTTCATATAAACGGTATCGCCGTCGCGCTCCCACAGCAGGCCTTCCTCGCCAAAGCGCCAGGTCATCTTGGTCGCGGTATCCACATTCTGACGGTCGAACCACTTAAGCATCAGTTCGGGCTGAGAGCAGGTCTTGGATATTGCAAAGCCAAAGCGGTTGCCGCTGAAGGCGTTCACTTCGCCACTGACGACAGGCGCGGCGGTACCCGCCTGTACGGGCTTAAACACTTCGTATTCGTTAGCCTTCTCCTCTTCGAACAGGCCGTTTGCGGTCCAGGTGTAGAACATGAAGCAGCGGTCGTCCTTGGCCTTGGTCTGCCACTGCTGGTTAGTCTGGCTGAAGCCCTCTACGTCCAGCAGGCCTTCCTGCGCCAGCTTGTGGAAGTATTCCAGGAACGCGCGGAAGTCGTCCGTCAGGGGCGTGGCGATAAACTTGCCGTCCTCTATCTTATAGTACTTCGTAAAGCCCCAGAACCCGGCGTACTCCAGTATATGGGTGCACCAGTCGTTTTCGCAGAACTCCAGAGCGATCTCATCCTTCTGGCCGTTGCCGTTGGGATCGCCATCGCGCACCGCTACCAGCACGTTATAGAACTCATCCATCGTCGTGGGCACTTCCAGGCCCAGCTTTTTGAGCCATGCCGTATTTATCACCGGTATGCCGCCCGCCCAGTTTTCGGGGTTGGTATAGGCGCCGGTGGCCAGGGTGTAGATATTGCCGTCGGTCATGGTAACCTTGTCCCACATGCCGGGCAGCGAATCGTACTGCGCCTTTATATTGGGCGCGTTATCGGCGATGAGATCATTAAGCACCACAAACTGAGACAGGTTCTTGCTTACCTGAGATTCATCAAGCGTGGCGATAAACGCATCCGGCATATCGCCGCTGGCCAGCATCAGGTTGATGCGTTCGGTAGAGGAGTCGGTTATCAGTTCCACCCAATCGATGTGAATGCCGGTGTCGGCCTCGGCGTTCTTGGCGGCCAGCTTCTCGTTAAAGTTGTCGCTAAGGTCGAGTACCTGACGTCCGATTGCGATCTTGAACGTCACGGGTTCGGTCGTGAGCGGCTCGGCTATTGCAAACGAGCACGACGCGGCGAGCAGTACTACGCTCAAAATCAGACTGACGAGCTTCTTCATGAGTATATTCCACCTTTCCCATATTCTTCGCGCGGAGACCCGCGTTGAAGTCAATTAATTATCCTTTGAGCGAACCTATCATTACGCCCTTTACGAAGTACTTCTGAAGGAACGGATAGAGCGCTATTATCGGCAGAGTGCTTACTACTATTACGCCATACTTTGTTACCTCGCTCATGCGCTGCATACGCGCCAGGTCGTCGCCGCTCAGCGTGCTTAGCACGTCCGCGCTCTCATAGGTCTTTGCTGTAAGCAGTATTTCGCGCAGGAATATCTGCAGCGGGAACTTATCGCGATCCGATATGAATATAAGCGCGTTAAAGTAGGCGTTCCACTGGCCCACTGCGCAGTACAGCACGATTACCGCAGTAATGGCCTTTGACAGCGGCATTACTATTGAGAAAAAGAACCTGCCCGTACCGCAGCCGTCTATCTCTGCGGCTTCCTGTAATTCGCGCGGTATCGTACTTATAAAGAACGAGCGGGCGATTATCATATTGTATACCGACGTACCGCCCAGCAGCACCAGTATCGTTCGCGTATTCGTCAAATGCAGATTGCGCACGATCAGGTAAAACGGTATCATGCCGCCGCCAAAGTACATGGTAAATACAAACAGCGCCATTACAATGCCGCGTCCCGGCAGATCGTCGCGCGACAGCGCATAACCGCCCATCATATTTACCGCAACGGCCAGTATCGTACCGAACACCGTATAGTAAATAGTGTTGCCGTAGCCGATAAGTATGCGCTGGTCGCGAAATACCTGCTGATAGCCAAGCAGGTTAAAGCCCTTTGGATACAGAAGCAGCGCGCCCGAGTTGACGTACTGAGGATCGCTCATAGACGCGAAAAGTACAAACAGCAGCGGATATATGACCACAATCAGCACAAGTGCCAATACGACGTACAAAACCGTCATAAAAGCCTTATCCTGAGCGCAGTTATTTATATGTGTAAGGGCGGTTTTTTCCTTCTGTCTTTTCATCTTCTATTCCTCCTTACCACAAGCTGCTGCCCGAAGCGCGGCGCGCGACCCAGTTTACCACTATTAGCAGAGTAAAGTTGATCACGTTGTTGAAAAGGCCTATCGCCGTAGAATAGCTGTACTCGGCCTGCATAAGGCCCACCTTATACGTGTACGTGGATATTACTTCCGACGTAGTCAGGTTAAGGCTGGTCTGCATGAGATACGCCTTTTCAAATCCCACGCTCATAATATTGCTCAGGCTCATAATAAGCAGTATTATCATAGTGGACATTATCGTGGGTATATCTATATGCCATATGCGCTGCAGCTTTGTAGCGCCGTCGATTATCGCGGCCTCGTGCAGTTCCGGACTTACGCCCGTCAGCGCCGCCATGTATATTATCGAGCCCCATCCGGCGTTTTGCCATACGTCCGACCATACGTATACATGCCTGAACCAGCCGGCCTCGCCAAAGAAGTATATCGGCTGAAAGCCCAGCGCCTTTATAATGGAATTGACAAAGCCACTGCTGGGCGACAGGAATATATTGAGCATACCGACAAGTACGACCGTCGATATGAAGTGCGGCGCATACGTCACCGTCTGCGCAAACTTTTTCAGGTATATGTTGGGGGTATAGTGCAAAAGCAGCGCCAGTATCACCGGAGCCGGGAAGCCCAGCAGCAGGTTATACGCGCTTACCACTATCGTATTAACGAGCAGCATTTTGAAGCGCGGCGACTTGAAGAACATATTGAAGTACTTCATGCCGACATATGGACTTCCCCACACGCCCAGAGAGGGCGAAAAGTCCTTGAACGCCAGCTGTACGCCATACATTGGCGCATAGTGGAACACTCCAATATAAAGCACCGCCGGCAGCAAAAACAAATACAGCACCCAGTTTTTGCGCATCAGCTTTCGTGTCCGATGCCACTTGTGCATTCGCAATGTGCGTTTGTCCGCCTGACACACCTCAGTCTGCAGCATATGCAACACCTCTACATTATAACGTGTCCCGACACAATCGTGCCGCTTTTGTGCTTTTATATTATCAAATCTTACACCATGTGTAAATAAACAATGCCTGTTTCTGTTTATTTCGACTTGAAAATCAATTTATGTACACAGTTTACCGGTTTAGTATACTTTTTTTGACGTTCAAAATCTGTTCCACTGTATAATCGCACATGACGTTATATTGCAAGGCTTATCATATTAAGCTCGTCTCATTCCATGCGGCATGTATTTACACTGAATCAGCAAGCATTTTTGCCATCGCCCGCTTTTCCGCAAACGGTTTCCAAAAAACAAGCGCGCCGCCCGAAAGCCGTTTGGCATTCGGGCGGCGCATATCGCCGATTATTTTTTACGCGGGATTACGCGTCGATGTTGACTTTAACGGGCTTGCCGGTCTCCATGGACTCGTTGCAGGCCAGCGTGAACAGTACGGACTTGACCGCGTCTTCATACGGGGAGCGTATCTTGGACGCGTCGCCGGTGATTACAGCCTCGATGAAGGTATGGTCGCACAGCATACCGCAGTCGCCCTCGGGCTTGTACTCGATGGCCTGATTCAGCTGCAGCATACGGCCGTCGCCCTTGACGACCTCGTTGCGGTCGGCCTCTTCCTCGGGCTTTACGTCGCCGTACACGGCTACCTTGTCGAACATATAGTAGTCCGCGCGCGCGTCGACCGCGCCGAAGGTCAGCTTGTTGTCGGCGCAGGCACCGTTCTTGGCATAGCAGCCGGTGGTTATCGTGCCCAGCGCGCCGCTCTTGAAGCGCACCAGCGTGACCGACATGTCCTCGACGTCGAAGCCCTCTATGCCCTTTACGATGTTATGGCCGCCCATCGCGTACACGGTGTCCGGCTCGCCCATCACGTTGCGCGCCATGTCCACCTGATGGATGGTCTGCTCGACCAGCTGGCCGCCCGATTCCGCGCGCACCTTCCACCACGGGGTGTCGGGTATGCCGCCCACTCGGCACAGGTTCATTTCGACTATCTCATGGTCCTTTGCAAATTCCTTGAGCTTGCAGATATTGCTCTCGTAGCGCAGCTGCAGGCCGGACGCGGTGATTATGCCGCTTTCCTTTACCATATCGCGTATCTTGAGGAACACTTCGGGCTCCAGACCGACCGGCTTTTCCACAAACATGTGGATATGGCGGCGGATAGTCTCGAACTCCACCTCGCCGTGGCAGTACGGCGGTATGCATATGAACACCATGTCGGGGTTAACCGCGTCGTACATGGCCTTGAAGTCGGTAAATGCCGGGCACTTAGCTTCCTCGGCGAACTTCTGCGCGCGCTCCTCGATAATATCGCACACGCCCACGATGTTTACGTCATCCATCTTGAGGAAGTGATCCAGATGATAGCGGCCGATATTGCCGCAGCCGATGATAGCCAGCTTATTGTTTGCCATTTTAATTACGCTCCTCTCGCTCTAGTGCGCAGGTATTTTAATTACATTTTGAATATGCGATCCATCGCCGCCGCGGTCTGGAACGCCATGAACTCTGCGTCGAACTGATACGGGCTGACCTCGCAGGTGCAGAAGTCGTCATAGCCGATCTCGCGGAACGCCGCCATTACCTGCGGGAAGTCCACATCGCCCGCCAGCAGATCGACGAAGCCGCCGAAATTGCCCACGCTGCGGCGGAAATCCTTAAAGTGGCACTTATATATGCGCTTGCCCAGTATGCGTATCCACTGTTCCGGGTAGCCCCATATCATAACATTGCCGGTATCGAAGTACGCGCCCACCCATTCGGAGTCGGCATAGTCAATGAACGTGCGCAGTTCCAGCGGGGACAGCAGGAACTTGGACCAAACCGGCTCAATGCCTATCCTTACGCCCTCGTCCTTGGCGGTCTGCGCAAGCGCGGCCACGTTCTTGACCGAGTTTTCGTAAACCACGTCGTACTGACCGTAGGGGTTTTCGGTGGTGCTGGAGCAGCCGCCCGCGACGACCAGCGCCGTATCCGCGCCCAGTACGCTGCCCGCGTGCAGCAGGCGCTTCACGCGCTCCCTGGCCTCAGCCGCTTCCTTGGGATCGCCCGAGGCCAGCGACAGACCCTCGTAATGCGCGCCCACGATGGACGGTATCTTAAGGCCCAGATCCTCGGCCTTTTTGCGCACGAGCTTCAGCTCCGCGTCGGTCGAGTTCATGCCTACATAGCCCTCTTTTTCATACAGGCACTCAAAGCCGTCGTAGCCCGCTTTCGCGGTGATTTCGATGCGCTTTTCCATCGGAACTTCATTTGGGAAAGTCCATGCGTTAAGGCCCTTTTTCATAAGTGAACATCCTCCATGTATAATTCGCAAGCTTATCAGCCCTTGACCGCGCCTATCATTATGCCCTTTACGAAATAGCGCTGCAGGAACGGATAGATGCACAGCACCGGTATAACCGTTATCATCGTCACCGTCATGCGCACACCCTTGGGGGTAAGCAGCTGATCGCTGTTCAGGTTCTTGCCCTCGGCAAGCAGCTGGCTCAGGCGCTCGGCCTGATTGAGGTAATTATACAGCATGTATTGCAGCGTGGTCAAGTTCTCGTCCAGCGCGGTGTATATATGGTTGTCGAACCAGCTGTTCCACTGCGCGACGGACGAATACACGGCTATGGTCGCCAGTATGGGCAGCGACATGGGCAGCACTATGCGGAACAGTATCGTAAATACGCCCGCGCCGTCCAGCATCGCGCTTTCCTCGACCGAGGCCGGAAGCTGCTCGATGAACGTCTTAACCAGTATAACGTTGTACGCATTGACCGCCCACGGGATTATGTATACCCAGAAGGTGTTCATAAGTCCCATGTACTTGACGGTCAGGTAGTTCGGGATAAGTCCGCCCGACACGTACATGCAGATGACCAGCATACGGTACAGCAGCTTGCGGTAAGGCATCTCCTTTTTAGAGAACAGATAGCCCAGCAGCATACAGCAAAGCACCGTCACAACACAGCCGATTATCGTGCGCAGCGCCGAAATCTTGAACGCGCCGCTCAGACCCTTTAGCTGCATTACCTGCTGATAATTGCGCAGCGTGAACTTGTACGGCCATACTATACCCTCGCCCGACACGATTTCGCCGCTTAACGACTGCACCAGCACGTACCACAGCGGATATGCGCACAGGATTATTATGCATACGAAGAACAGGTAGTTGAACGCCATGAACGCGCGGCGGCCGGCGCTGACCTTTATCTTGTTTGTCGATTTCATACGGCCGTCCTCCTTACACTATGGCGTCGCCGCGCACATGCTTTGCTATCGCGTTTGTGGTAAACAGCATTGCAAGGCTTATCAGCGATTTGAGCATACCCACGGCGGTGGCGTAGGAATAGTCCTGATTCTGAAGACCCACGCGGTAGGTATACAGGTCGAGCACCTCTATCTTCTTCATTACGACGGCATTCTGGAACATGAAGTACTGATCCAGACCGCTGTTCATGAAGTTGGCCACGGCCAGCAGCGCGATTACGATGAACGTGGGCAGCAGTCCCGGCAGCGTGATATGTATCGCGCAGCGCAGCTTGCCCGCGCCGTCCACCGCGGCGGCCTCGTACAGTTCCTGATCTATGCCGGTTATTGCGGCGATGTATATTATCGAGCTCCAGCCCAGCGTTTTCCACTGCGAGATGCAGGTCTGGAACCAGTAGACTGCGTTTTTATCCTGCAAAAGCTTCTGCGGTTTAATTCCCATCATGGCCAACAGTTCGTTAAGCAGACCCTCGGTCGAGAATATTGCAAACGCCAGCGAGTACACAATTATCCAGCTGATAAAGTGCGGCAGCGTCGTAAGCGTCTGTGTGATCTTGCGAAAGCCCGAGCTGCTGATTTCGTTAAGCATTATCGCAAACACCATCGGCAGCGGCAGCAGGCAGAAATTGATTACCGCGAATATGATCGTATTAGTCATGACGCGGCGGATGTCGCGGGAATTGAATATCAGTTCAAAGTATTTGCCGCCCACAAACTCGTTTGCAAGCAGCGGCGTGCCGGGCTTATATTCAAAGAACGACAGCGACCAGCCCAGCAGCGGCAGGTACGAAAATATGAATACCAGTATCATCAGCGGCAGCGATATGAAGAACAGATCCCACCGCTTACGGGGCTTTTTACGCACGGTCTTTGCCGCGGTTGTCATACGCAATCACGCCTTCCATATGCCCGATTTATGTTGCTTGCCCGTTTCTATAATGGCCGGGGAGCAAAGCCCCCCGGCCGTTACGATTTTTTTGCTTACCTTGCCAAATCAGGGACGACCGGCGGGATGCGCCAGGTATTCGGCCTGCAGCTCCTCGAAGATGGGATTGACCACTTCAAAGGACTTGGCATAGGCCTCGGAGCACCACTGCCACGCATCGGCCTCGCCCGCGTCGGCCAGATCGGTCTGGCACTGCTCGGCGATGGCGTTGAATTCCTCATCGCTCTCGGCGGTGACGAGTTCGGCCACATACTGGAACAGTATGTCGTTGCAATTGGTCATAATGCGCTGTACGTCCAGCGGGATGTCGGTAATGCCCATGGTAACGAGCAGGCCGCGCTCGCCAACCAGAGTGGTGATCTTGCCGGAGTCGATAAGGCTTACATGGTACGCGGAGGGAGTCGCAAAGCCGTAGGTGGTAGCGAAGTCCTTATCCATGGCGTTGAGCGCCTTGGCGCGGTTGGTCTGCTCCTGGAACAGGCTGTAGAAATAGCCGTCAGGATGGCTGCCGGTCTCGCACCAGGGGGTCAGTTCCCAGTAGCCGCCCCAGATGCCGGTTTCCTTAAAGAACGCCTCGGAGCCATAGCCCAGCTCGGTGGCCTTCTGGAACACTTCGTCCTTGAGCTGCGGCACGCCGTCCGCGTCGTAATCCCAATGGGTGCCCTGGATACCGCTGTAAATCAGGCGGCTCACGTCGGGATCGTGGTAGAAGTTGATGACTTTGGCCGCGGCTTCCCAGTTGTCGCTGCTGGCGGACAGGAAGGTATAGTCGCCCGGAGCATAGCCGCAGGGGGTCAGGAAGTCGGCGTGCATGACCGCGCCCTCAGACGGGATCATTACATAGCCTTCCAGAGTGTTGACGTCCTCAAGTACGTTTACGTTGTAGAGGTTATTGTCGCGGGTACGGGACGCGACGTAAGTGCCGGCCTTTACCTTCTCGTTCAGTTCGGAACCGGTCATGGTAAAGGAGTCGGGATCCAGCAGGCCCGCGTTGTACATGTCGTTGTAGAAGCGCATGTCAACCCAGAATGCGGAGTGATCCATATCGGTGTAGCCGTTAAGCAGCGTGCCGTCCTTGACGGAGGCTTCGTACAGATAGCCTTCAAAGGTGGGACGGGTGCCGGCCTCGGCGATGTAGCGGCCGCGCGCGTACCAGTCGCCCAGAGAGGTACCGCTTATGCCCATGCCGTACAGTGTGGAGCCGCTCTTGGTCACGCCGCCTGCGGCCTCGACCATCTGAGCGATGACGTTTACGTAATCCTCGTCGTTCTTGATCTCGGGCATACCGATCTGCTTGTACAGATCCCAGCGCACGATGTAGCCGCGGATATTGCGGTCGTTGGAACCGGCGTACTCGACGCCCTGACCGGGCACTACGAAGTACAGATTACCGGTGCCGCCGGACATCTGAAGGCGCAGCAGGTCGTTACAGGTCTTGTACAGATCGCTGGCCAGATTGGGGATGTGCTCTTCCATTATCTCGTCCAGATTCTTGGCCATGTTGTTGGTCATTATCGTGGACAGATAGGTGTACTCGCTGATTACTATGTCGGTCAGTTCGCCCGAAGCCAGCATCAGACCCAGCTTTTCGGTATCGCAGAACACGGGCTGGAGTATGATGTTCTCCTTTTCGAGCAGGAGCTTGTTCTCGTTGGTCTCACCAAAGTACTCGGGAACCTGCCATGTGGTCGCTATCGTGACGGTAGTGGGTTCGGCAGTGTCGGCAAACGATATTGCCGGCAGGGAGCAGAGCAGCATCGTAAGTGCTATCAGATACGCCAATGCCTTCTTCATGGTTAACGCCTCCTTATATTATGGTGGAACGGACTCGAAAGCTGCATTCACGTCAGCTTTACCATGAATTAATTTTATCAGGCGGGCAATGTTAAGTAAATGCACTTTTCAAAGATATTTACTGTACTTTTTTAAGTTTTAGTTTGTCCGACGGTCTTAAAAGATTGACATCGTTAACTTGAGATGTCATAATTAGAGTAGATTTAAAGTGCAATTTGTGTCTTAAAATGCCTGTATTAATTAAGATAGGAATCTCCCTATCTCAACCGCACCACGATACGCTTTTCAGCGGAGGCGACGCTTTCAATGATAAATGTGCTGATATCCGAAGATGAGTTGCTCGTGCGCATGGGCATACTTTCCATGATCAACTGGGAAGGCATGGGCATGAAGGTCGTTTCATGCGTAAGCGACGGACTGGCGGCGTTAAGCGACGCGCTGAAACTGCGCCCGGACATCGTGATTACCGACATAGTAATGCCCGGCATGGACGGCATAAGTCTTTTGGGCGCGCTGCGCGGCGAAGGCCTGCACCCGACGTGCATAGTAATTACCGCGCTGCATCAGCGTCAGGCGATGGAACGCGCGGAAGAGCTGGGCATAGTCGCGTGTCTGGTCAAGGCCACAATGACCCAGCGCGATATAATGGCGGCGCTGATGGCGGCCTGCGCGCATATCGAGGACAAGGGCGCGGGCGAATCCGGCGGCGCGGACGAGAAGCGGCTTGCGGAGCAATACCGCGCGCTGCTGACCGGTTCGTGCGAGGAAGAACCGCCGCGCGCCGCCGCATATGCGATGTGCCGGGCGCGCGCGGGCGCGGCGCTGGACGGCGTGCTGGGGCAGACAATAGGCCAGCTAATACTGGAAATATTTCCGGGCTGCGGCCCGTCGGTATTCGCTGCGCACGGCGACAGCATATTGACGGCGTTTCAAAATCCCCTCGCGCGGCCGCGCGGCGAAGCGATGGACGCGTTGATGGAATTAAAGCGCTATATCGAGCGCAACCTTGCCATAATGCCAGACTTTGCGATATTAAACAACGCGCCCGCGCACATGGGCAGCGCGGCGTGCGTAGGCTTCATGCTGCGCGCGCTGGACGGAATATGCTATGTGCCGGGCGTACTGTGGACGGACGGCGGCGAACTGAGCGCGCCCGCAATGCCCGCGGATGAGCGAAAAGCCTATATAGAGGAATGCCTTGCCCTGCTGTGGGCGATGCACGACATATGCGCCATATACTCGGCATGGCGCGCTTTAAGCGAATTGGGTTCAGCGGATGACGCATACGGACAGCTCGGCGCGCTGAATTCGCTTGCAAAGGCGGTCGGCGCTCCGATAAGCGCGGACACCGGCGCGGCGCGGGAAGCCTGCCTTAACGCACTGCGCGCACGCACATCCGGCGACGCGTACCGGCGCGAGATAGGCAGTGCAATCGGATTCGTACTAAGCAATCTTAACCGCGAAGTCAAGCTCAGCGAGGCGGCGGGCATGGCGGGCTTTCACGAGGTGTACTTCTCATCGCTGCTAAAACAGCAGCTTGGCATGTGCTTTTCGCAATTTTGCACAAGCATTCGCATGGAACACGCCAAGCGGCTGCTGTGCGAGGGTGCTCACACAACCAGCCAGATATCCGAGATGTGCGGCTATCGCGACATCGCGTACTTCTGCCGCGTGTTTAAGCAAAACGTAGGTGTAACGCCCGCGGCGTGGAGGGATACGCATTGATAAAATTTCGCCAGTTCCGCACGCAGCTGATGCTGCTGGCGATACTGATGGTGGCGCTGGCCGTTATGCTGACCGCCGAGTTCACGACCAAATCGTTTCTGGAGACGCTCTGGGCGCAGGACAGCGCCGCGATGAGCGCGCAGTTTGCGTTGGTTGAGGAACAACTGCTCAACCGGCTCGACGACGCGAACCACTGTATGAGCGTAGTGCAGCGGCGCGACAGCGTGCTCAGCTTCTTTCTGAAGCAGTCTAATCATTCGACCGGCAGCGCGATGTATGCCAACGATATGCTGCGCGACGTGACTACCGCAATAAGCGAAATACGCATGGTCAGCGGCATACTGTTCATACAGGACGGGCGCATGTACGGCATCACGCCCTACTGGAACTTCAACGGCGCGTCCGTGCCGGACGGGTTGAACGCTCAACTAAGCGATCTGCCCGTCGCGTATTCGATCAACTGGATCGGCACGCTGCCGCTGCAGTCGTTCACCGACGTACGGCTTACCGCCAGTCCGCATGCGTCCAGCCGGTATCTGACGGGCGTCAGCCGTTTGCGCTACTCCACGCTCAGCTACCCGGTGGACATAACCACGCTGACGCTAATTTCGGTGGACGACATCGACGCGATACTCGACCAGCTCGGCGCGGGCGGCGGCGACGTCGCGCTCCTAAACGGCGCAGGCCATATTATTGCGGGCGACTATATGGAGCTGTCCGATTTAAGCTTTGACAGTAAGTATGGCGAGATCGATTATACCGAATCAGAGACTGACTATCGCGCGTTTTACTGTACCATACCGTCCAAGGGCTGGACAATGGTAAGGCGCATGGACAGGGACGCGTATCAGCGACAGGCGATGGAGCTGCGGCGCAAGAGTTACCTTACCGGCATAATCGCGATTGCAGGCATGATCGTGCTGTACGCACTTTTGTCGCGGCTTTTTTTCCGACCGTTTCAGCAGGTTATGGGACTGTTCAGGCAGGTGCGCGACGGCAACTTAAACGCGCGGCTTGCACCGTTTGACCGGCGAATGCTGCCCGTGGCCGACGAGATGCAGACCATGCGCACGCAGTTAAACGGCATGTTGGACAGCCTGAGCGAATTAATAATAAACACCGAGCGCGCCAACCGCGAGCGTGCCGAAATCGAGATACATTCGCTTCAGCGGCAGTTAAACCCGCACATGATATTCAACACGCTCACGTCGATACGCTGGATGATAATGCTGCATGGCGATAGCTGGCCGGGTTCGGAAAGCGTGGATGCGATGATACGCGAATTTGCGGCGCTGCTTCAGCCGCTGTTCGACGACATGCGGCCCGAGTGGTCGCTGCGCGAGGAGCTGGAGCACATAGGCCACTACATAGCGCTGCTCAGGATGCGTTACTGTGCCGACTTTACGGTAGTGAACGACGCGGGCGACGCTATGGCCGACTTCCGCATACCGCGCTTCATACTCCAGCCGGTGCTGGAGAACAGCTGCGAACACGGCATGGCGGGCAGTCAAAGCCTGAAAGTAGAATTGCGCGTCGAGGTATCGGACGGTTTTCTGCGCATAGGCATAAGCGACAACGGCTGCGGCATACCGCCTGAAAAGCTGGATGCCCTTCGCGCTAAACTGAGCGGTTCGGAAACACCGGGCGACGCAAACATAGGCCGCAGTGGTATAGGTCTTACCAACGTGCATCGCCAGCTGAGGACGCACTTTGGCCCGCGCAGCGGCATAACTATCGACAGTTCGCCCGATTGCGGCACGCATGTCGTGCTTTTGATGGAGATAGACGGCGCTGCATAGGTACAACAAAACCCGGCGGATTTGGGAGCAGCACTCCGATTCCGCCGGGTCATTTCATATATGGCATTTTTATCAATACATCACCTTGAGCGCACTGCACATATCCGTCACCGCGTCCTTCAGCTCCTCCGCCGCGTCCTCATCGGGCGTTTCGCTGAGTTGATCTATCGCGTCCAGCATGTTGTCGAATTCCGGGGCGAGCCTGTCGGTCAGCTTCTCCAGCTTATCATAGTCCTGCGCGCCCAGCGCGTAGTACTCCTGTGCGCACGCGCGCATGTCGCCCAGCATACTGTCCAACTTGTCCGAGTCGCCCTCGTCACCGCGCTTGACCAGCGTAAGGCAGGTACTCTTGCACACGTCCAGTTCATATACCAGCGAGCATATGCTTTCCAGCGCGTAATTGGCGTTCAGGTTGGTGCGCGCCGCGGCCTCGTCCTCGTCGTCGGCCTCGCCCATTATCTCCACATCCAGCGACAGCACGCCGCCATTGCTTTGGGACGACGAGCGTATTGAGTACCTTGTGCCGCCCAGTGCGGTATCCAGCGAGCGCGAATTGTCGCCGAATTCCGAATCGCGCGCCCACATCGCGTATGGGTACACGTCGTACAAAAACAGGTATGCACTCATATCGGAGTATGCGGCGCGTGGGCTGAGCAGCGATTCGAACGCGATTTCGCTTATCGAAAACGCCTGATACTCATATTCGCGCGTCAGACCGTCGGTGGGCTTGAGCCTTACCGATATGCTGACCACTTCGCCGTCGCGCACGCTGCCCGATATGCTAAGCTGCGTCGCGCCGGTGGTCAGGTAGTCGTTGCCCGCCTCATCGGTTATCGTGAACACGCCCTCGCCGTCGCGCACGCCGGTTTCGTCCGCGCATAGCTGGCCCGCCACCTTGCGCCAATTGCGCGTATCGCTGTACGCCTCAACGTTTTCTTCCAGCGCGCTGCGGTACTGTTCGGGGCTGATCGCATATGCGCCCGCGCCCATCATGCACATAATGAGCGCCGTCACGATTGCTATCCCGGCGCGTCCCCATACTTGTCCGTCTTTCATCATATCGCCCGTCCTTTTGCTGATTAGTATTTTCCCATAGTCTCATACTCCTGTCAATCGATGTACCTTATCTGACACAAACAAACCCGCAATTTGCAATATTCGCAAATTCCGCCTTACATTTCCAAAACCGCAGGCATCCGTTTGGCGTGTAAATCGTAAAAAAACGCATTGCGCTAATGCCGATATATGATATAATATTATTTGATAGGCGGTTTGTTAAACCGCCGTCGGATGATCGCGCGCGTATGACGAGCGTGATAGTTTTATATTTCTTTCAGCCAATCAGCGCGGCATTCGCCGCCATGAAACGGAGGAATAATTGCATGATGAACATACCTGAGGTAAAGCTGGGCATAGTGGCCGTCAGCCGCGACTGCTTCCCGATTGACCTGAGCCAGCGCCGCCGTCACGCCGTAGTTGAGGCGTTCCGCAAGGCGGGCGGCGAAATAGTCGAGATCCAGACCACCGTGGAAAACGAGCACGACGCTGCGGGCGCTTTGGAAGAGCTTAAGCAAAACGGCGTAAACGCGCTGGTAATGTACCTGGGCAATTTCGGCCCCGAGACTCCCGAAACGCTGGTCGCGCAGCACTTTGACGGCCCGGTGATGTTCGTGGCCGCCGCCGAGGAGACCGGCAAGGATTTGTTCAACGGCCGCGGCGACGCGTATTGCGGTATGCTCAACGCATCCTACAACCTCAAGCTGCGCGGCGTAAACGCCTATATCCCCGAATATCCGGTGGGCACGGCAAACGAGGTCGCCGCGATGATCGCCGAGTTCATGCCGGTTGCGCACGTGGTACTGGGCGTAAAGGCGCTCAAGATCATAGCGTTCGGCCCGCGCCCCAACGACTTTGTGGCGTGCAACGCCCCCATAAAGGCGCTGTACGACATAGGCGTGGCAATCGAGGAAAACTCCGAGCTGGACCTGCTGGTCGAGTACAACAAGCACGCGGGCGACAAGCGCATACCCGAAATAATAGCCGACATGGAGCGCGAACTGGGCGAGGGCAACAAAATGCCCGGCATACTGCCGCGTCTTGCGCAGTATGAAGCCACGCTGCTCGACATCGCCGAAAGCCACAAGGGCATGAGCAAGTACGTCGCGTTCGCCAACAAGTGCTGGCCCGCATTCCAGACCGAGTTCAAGTTCGTGCCCTGCTACGTCAACAGCCGCCTGGCTTCCCGCCTGATGCCCGTGTCGTGCGAGGTCGATATTTACGGCGCGCTGAGCGAATACATCTGCGCCTGCGCCACCGGCATCGCGCCCACGCTGCTGGACATCAACAACTCCGTACCGCGCGACATTTACGACGAGGGCATACGCGGCACGTTCGAGTACCGTCAGAGCGAGACCTTCATGGGCTTCCACTGCGGCAACACCCCGGCCTGTCATCTGATCAACCCCACGATGAAGTATCAGCTGATAATGAAGCGTTCGCTCGAGCCCGACTCCGAGCCGGACATCACTCGCGGCACGCTGGACGGCCGCATCAAGCCCGGCAACATCACCTTCTTCCGCCTGCAGAGCGCGGCCGATACCACGCTGCACTCCTATGTGGCGCAGGGCGAGATACTGCCGGTCGATACCAAATCCTTCGGCGGCATAGGCATTTTCGGCATACCCGAAATGGACCGCTTCTACCGCCATGTGCTTATCGCAAAGAACTATCCGCATCACGGCGCGGTAGCGTTCGGCAAGGTCGGCAAGGCCCTGTTCAGCGCGATGAAGCTGTTGGGCGTGGAGGACGTTGCGTTCAACCAGCCGCGCGGGATGCTGTATAAGGACGAAAATCCCTTTGCATAATACCGGAGTATGTCTCAAAAAGGGATAACGCAGGTTCGAGTGGTTTTTCGTCAGTTAAAGTAAGAGGCCCGGAGGCTTTGCAGAGCCAAGTCGAGGGCTGACGACTCAGAAATGGCGGGGCTGCGCCCGAAATTGCGGATCAGGGAATTTTTGAGACGCACTCCAAATAGCCTATATTCGGCGGCGGGCGCGATCAGTCCCGCCGCCGTCTGCATTGGAGATGTTGATAAATGATAGATCGCGTTGGAATAAAGCAGACGGCGCGCGATTTGTTCAAGCGCTCCTACTGGCCGTGCGTAGCGGCTTACCTCCTTTTCGGAATGATATCCAGCCTGCTGTGCGACGGATGCATGTATTTTCAGTTCGGGCCGTGGGCGTTTGAGTCGATGTACATGCTGCCGTGGGCCGGGATTATATCGTTTCTGGTTATGCCGGTCCTGTACGTGGGCGTGAGCTACTTTTTCATACGCATAGCGCGCGGCGACGACGTTACTATAAGCGATATGTTCTCGAGCAGCTTCGCCAATTTCGGCCGCAATCTGGGCGGTATGCTTTGGTACGCGCTGTGGGTCGCGATATGGTCGTGCGTATTTGTCATACCCGGCGTATACAAGGCGATACGCTACTCGCTGACGCCCTACATACTCGCCGAATACCCCGACGTTTCGGCCACAGACGCGCTTAAAATATCCAACCGCGCGACCCAAGGCCATGCGGGGGACATACTTATATTCTGGCTGAGCTTTATCGGCTGGGCGATACTGTCCGGATTCACGTTCGGGCTGCTGGAGCTGTTTTACGCAGGGCCGTACCGCTCGGCGGCGCTGGCGGAGCTGTATTCCCAGCTGATGCGCATGGCGGTCGAGCGCGGCGCGGTTGCGCCTGAAGAACTGGGGCTGCCCGAATAAGCGCGCACATAGGGCGCCCGGAGCGGCAAAAAACATGCGGTAAAGCGCGTATTCCGGCTTTATTGCATGTTTTATTGCGCGTGCGCACACCGTCCCTTAACACAACGCGTGTATAATAGGTGTCACTTATTTTTTGCGGCGCGCCGCGCCGTGGGAGGATGCTTATGGAAATGCTAAAGGAGCGCATACGCAGCGAGGGTCATGTGCTAAACAGCGATGTGCTCAAGGTGGACAGCTTTTTAAATCATCAGGTCGATCCCGCGCTTATGCGCGCGATCGGCGCGGAGTTTGCGCGCATATTTGCGGGCGCGGGCATAACGCGCGTGGCTACTATAGAATCGTCCGGCATAGCTCCGGCGCTGTACACGGCCGAATACATGAACGTGCCGCTGCTGATAATGAAAAAGCGCGGCTCGCGCATACTGGACGAAGACCTTGTGCAGTGCGAGGTCAGATCCTTTACCAAGGGCAACACCTATCAGCTGACCGCGTCGCGCCATTACATAGCTCCCGGCGACCGCGTGCTTGTGATAGACGACTTTCTCGCCATGGGCGAGGCGGCGCTGGGCGCGTGCACGCTGATCGAAAGCGCGGGCGCGGCCGTAGCGGGCATAGGCGCAGTGATAGAAAAGGCGTTCCAGCCCGGCCACGACAAGCTGATAAAGCTGGGCTACAACCTGCATTCGCTGGCGCGCGTGAGCCGCATGGAGTCTGGCCGTATTGAATTTGTGGACTAAAGCGCGATATTTATATGCCGTCGGCGGTTCCCGCCGGCGGCGCTTGCTTTATACGCGCACTATGAAGCGCGCCGCGCAGCTTAAACGTTTGAGCCGCGCGGCGCGTTTGTTCATTCTGTCCGCATTTATTCCACGGGGAATCCGTTTACCATTTCGGCATACTCCCACGGCGCGAGCAGCGTATAGGTTATACCTGTGGACGTGTTGGCGGCGTGCAGCCTGAACGTACTGCGCGAGGAAAAGTCCTGCTCCAGCACGCACACGCTGTCGCCCAGCCAGCCGTACGGGTTGGCCATATCGCCGCCGTTTATCGCCTCCAGCATGGGTATGTCGGCATAGGAGCCGTCGCTCAGGTACAGGCGGTAGCGCTTGGAATTTGCGTCGTACAGCGGGCACGCGCCGCTGCGGCCTATCGTCATTGAGCTGAACACCTGCTCGGGGTAATTTACGACCGCGCCGGTATCCAGCATGTACGCGCAGCTCGCGTCGCCCGACACGCTGTCAAACAGTACGCAGCTTTCGCCCGTGCCCGCATACTTCCATTCGTCGCTTGAGAGCAGCTCGTTAAGCGCCTCGGGCGTGCCGCCGGGGTTGAGCCACTCCATGTCGTTATTGACAGGCAGTATTACGTCGCCGTCGATCAGGAGCGTCACGCCGCTTGAAAGAGTCACGTTAACGCCGTCAGCATTCACATACGCATAGGACAGCGAGTCGCGCGCCCAGATAAGGCGCGTGGGCGACGCGCCCGCAGGTGCAGCCTGCACGGTCGAGTTGGCGCTTATCAGGTACACCGCCCCGTCGGACGCGGAAAGCAGCGCCCTTTCACCGTCGGGCGATATGGCCGCGTTTATGCCGCCCTCGCCCTCGGGCAGGAAATCGCTCAGGTCGCGCGCCCACCTCAGCTCCATTATGCCGCTTTCGGGCTTTATGTCCCACACCGCCAAGTCGGGCGCGGCCAGCATCATCAGCGTCGAATCGCCCGCGAACTGTATCTGCCAGCCCTCCTGAATGGGCGCTTCGTCCTTCAGCTTCAGGTACAGCCTGCGCGCGTTTTCGTCGATCGCATACGCGGGCTGGGTCGCATCGGGCGCGTTCGTCGCGTCGGGCTGGTTGGTCGAATCGGTCTGGGCGTTATCGTCGTCCTCCATCGCCAGTCGGCCCTGATCGGCGGCCATTATGTCGCCGCCCTCCTTAACGCCGCTTATCGATCCGATTATGCCCTCGCCCAGCGCCGACGTACAGGCCAGCATCATGCACGCGCTCAGCGCCAGCGCCATTATCTTTTGGTACTTCACAGCGTTACCTCCATCCTTACGCACTTGCCAATGAACGCTATATCGTGATTGCCCACAGTCTGGGACTTGAATTCGCGGTCGAAGCTCTGCAGCATCACGCGATTGCCCTCCAACCGCTTAATCTTGCGCGCCATGCGCACGCCCTTTTGCTCGATTATCATTATGGAATCGTCCACCGGCGTGGGCTGAGGTATGGTAAGCAACAGGTCACCCGCCTGCATACGGAAGCCGCGCATGGAATCGTCCGGGCAGCGGTAGTAGAACACCTTGTCGGGCTGACCGCCCTCTATGCGGCCGCCGATTACCGGCAGGAGCCTGTGCTCAATCACAACGCCGGTTTCGTCCATTATCGGCACGCGCTTCATCACGCCGCCCAGCGCGTCCAGCCATGCGTCGGACGGTGCCTTGTTTTCTTCGACGGGCTTGCCGGGGACAACGGGCTTTACCGGCTCGTACTTGTAGGGCTTGGGCGGGCGCGCGGGCGCGGCCATCGCCGCCGACGCCGCGTCCAGCTCCATGCCGAACGCGCTGGTAGCCTCCATATCGCCCAGACCCAGTACCTTGGATATTGTGCGCGCCTGCACGTCGGACAGTATACGCGTGCCGGCCTCCACGTCCAGTATTACGCTTTCGGCCAGGCCGCACTTTTTGCCCAGCTGCTTTGCGGTCATCTTCTTTTCCAGTCTTGCCTTCTTTATATTATCGCCCAAACGACTCATTGCATGTTTCCTCCAATGAATTTATTGGAATTATTATAATACAACGCGCGCGATATGGCAAGCGGCCAAAGTGCGGCTCGGCTGCCTGCGCACAGGCATAACGTCTACTATGCACTTCATCCTGCATTCTGCGATGTATATGAGCCAAAAACTATACATTGCTTACAAAGTTTAGCTTTGGCTAATTTTATTTTATATAAGCCATTGATTTTAAGTCTCGTTTGCGTTATACTACTATTCGCATTAACAAATAGAGGAAGGAGGCGTACAGAATGTTCAACACCTTGGCAAATGCAGTTCAGAGCAATAACGACATGCGTGTAGTGGTGGATTTTGCAAATTCGTTTACGTGCAGCATCATTAACGCAATAAATAGCTCTGTCGCAGGGTATAATTCTGCTCATTTTTCTGTATGTGTCTCCGCCGCCGAATCGCAACCATAAGATTAATTTGCGCATTCCGGCCGCTGAGCACATCGCTTAGCGGCCTTTTTGTATGCCTTTGAGACGCACTCCGGGCATATGACGAGGCCGCGGCACGACCGCCCGCCCCGCGCGGGCAATGGGGGTAATATGCATTCCAAGAGACTGAAACTCTGCCTTGAATTCATGAAAGGCACGCGCCTCAAGTACATCGGATCTATACTGACGGTAGTAATCGCCGTTGCGGTTGCGTTTATCAGCCCGCTGCTGCTGAGCGAGATCATAGACTCGGTAATCGGCACGACCAAGCCGCTCAGCCTGCCCGGGCCGATACAGGGCTGGCTGGACGCGCGCGGCGGGCGCGATTTTCTGGTCAACAACATGTGGATAGTGGCGCTGGTGCTGGTGGGCATAAACGTGCTCAACGGCCTGGTCATGTTCCTGCGCGGCAAATGGACGGCGCAGGCCAGCGAGTCCATCGCCGAAAAGATGCGCAACCGTCTGTACCGGCATTTGCAGACGCTGCCCTATGACTATCACGTAAAGGCCGCGACCGGCGACCTGATACAGCGCTGCACATCTGACGTGGAAACCGTGCGCCGATTCCTGTCCGGACAATTGGTCGAGATATTCCGCGCCGTGTTCATGCTGGTTATCGCGCTGGTTATAATGCTGAACATGAACGTCAAGATGACGCTGGTGTCGCTGATGCTGGTGCCGATACTGTTTTTGTACGGCATGGTGTTCTTTAAGCTGACTATGAAGCGCTTCCGCGAGACCGACGAGGCCGAGGGCCGCATGAGCGCCGTGCTGCAGGAAAACCTGACCGGCGTGCGCGTGGTTCGCGCGTTCGGCCGCGAAAAGTACGAGGTTGAAAAGTTCGACAAGGTGAACGACAACTTCCGCAATCTGGCGGCGCATCAGGCCAACCTGCTGGCGTACTACTGGTCGATAAGCGACCTGCTGACCATGATGCAGACCGCTATCTCGCTGATATACGGCGTAATACTGGCCGCGCGCGGCGAGATCTCGGTGGGCGATCTGCTGGTGTTTACCAGCTATGTCGGCCAGCTGCTCTGGCCGGTACGTCAGCTGGGTCGAATACTGTCCGACATGGGCAAGTCGTTCGTGGCGCTGGATCGTATCGACGAAATACTTTGCCAGAAGAGCGAGGCGAATTCCCCCGCCATGCTGCATCCGTCGCTGGCGGGCGACATCGTGTTCGATCACGTCGACTTCGGTTACGAGCGCGATAAGCCCGTTCTGCAGGACATCAGCCTTACCGTACCGCACGGCTCCACCGTTGCGATACTGGGCGCGACCGGTTCGGGCAAGTCCACGCTGGTTCAGCTTATGCAGCGCCTGTACGACTGCACCGGCGGCCGAATCACGATCGGCGGCGTGGACATTCGCGACATGGACAAGAACTGGCTGCGCTCGCGCGTGGGGCTTATTTTGCAGGAGCCGTTCCTGTACTCCCGCACGATCGAGAGTAACTTAGGCATAGCCAAGCCCGACGTAACGTTTGAGGAAGTGCGCGACGCCGCGCGAACCGCATGCGCGGACGACTTCATAACCGAATTTGAAAACGGATATGCGACACTGGTCGGCGAGCGCGGCGTAACGCTGTCGGGCGGTCAGAAGCAGCGCATAGCCATCGCGCGCACGCTGTGCAAAGAAAACGACATACTGATATTCGACGACTCGCTCAGCGCGGTCGATACCGAAACCGACGCGGCCATACGCGAAGCGCTGAATGCACGTCAGGCAGACATAACCACCTTCATCATATCCCACCGCATAACCACGCTGTCGCAGGCCGACATGATAGTCGTACTCGACCACGGCCGCATAATCCAGCGCGGTACGCACGACGAGCTGATACATCAGGAGGGTCTGTACAAGCGCATAAACGCCATACAGAACTCGCTCGAGGACGAACTGGAAGCTATCAGCTGATAATATAAGAAAGGAAGTGATTAGCCTTGCAGTTTCAGGAAGAGCAGGATTATAATAAGCGATTTGACCTGAACCTTTGGAAACGCCTGTTTTATTACGCCCGGCCGTTTTATAAGTATCTGGTGGGCGTGGCGCTGTGCATGATGTGCTCGGCGCTGATGGACACGGTGTTCCCGCTTATGAACCGCTATGCCATCGACACTTTTGTCACTCAGGGTTCGCTGGACGGCATAGGCGGATTTGCCGCCGCGTACATCGGATTTGTGCTGTTTCAGGTGGCGTGCATATTCTCGTTTATACGATTTGCCAACCGCACCGAGATCGGACTGTGCCACCGCATACGCAAGCTGGCGTTCGCACGGCTTCAGGAGCAGCCCTTCTCCTACTATGACCACACGCCCGTGGGCTACCTGATCGCGCGCATGACCAACGATACCCAGCGTCTGGGCGATACCGTGGGCTGGGGATTGGTTGACCTTCTGTGGGGTGGATGCTACGTAATTTTCACCGCAGTCACCATGTTCCGGCTTAACTGGAAGATGACGCTGGTCGTGCTGGCCGTAGTACCGCCGATCGCGGTTATATCGGTGTACTTCCAGAAGAAGATACTGTCCAGCTACCGCACGGTGCGCAAGACCAATTCCAAGATAACCGGCGCATTCAACGAAGGCATAATGGGCGCAAAGACCACCAAGACGCTGGTGCGCGAGGACGCGAACTACGAAGAGTTCCAGTCGCTCACACGCACTATGAAGCAAAGCTCGATTCACGCAGCTGTGCTGTCGGCGCTGTTCATGCCCATCGTGGTAACGCTGGGCTCGTTCGCCACAGCGTACGTGCTGTGGAAGGGCGGCTATGACGTATTCTCGGGCGTCATGACTATCGGTACGCTGAACGTATTCCTTTCGTACAGCATGTCGATATTCGAGCCCATCCGCGACATCGCGCGCATATTCGCCGATCTGCAGTCGTCTCAGGCCGCGGCCGAGCGCGTAATCACCATGATGGAGACCGAACCCGACATTCAGGACACTCCCGAGGTAATCGCCAAGTACGGCACCGCATTTGAGCCCAAGCGCGAGAACTGGGAACCCATCGTGGGCGACATCGAATTTAAGAATGTCTCGTTCCAGTACAAGAAGGGCGAGAAGGTGCTCAAGAACTTCAATCTGAAGGTAAAGCACGGCCAGACGATTGCGCTGGTCGGCGAAACCGGTTCGGGCAAGTCCACGATAGTCAACCTGATCTGCCGCTTTTACGAGCCTACCGAGGGACAAATACTCATCGACGGGCGCGACTACCGCGAAAGGTCGCAGCTCTGGCTGCACTCCAATCTGGGTTACGTGCTGCAAACGCCGCACCTTTTCACCGGCACAATCGCGGATAACATCCGCTACGGCAACCTGAACGCAACCGACGAACAGGTGCGTCAGGCCGCGCGCATGGTGGGCGCGGAGGAGTTCATAATGCGCATGGAAAAGGGCTATGACACCGACGTGGGCGAAGGCGGCAACCGCCTGTCCACCGGCCAGAAGCAGCTATTGAGTTTTGCGCGCGCACTGGTGGGAAGCCCCAGCATATTCGTGCTGGACGAGGCCACGTCGTCGGTCGATACCGAGACCGAGCAGGCCATACAGCGCGCCATCGCATCGGCGCTCAGTGGCCGCACCAGCTTCATCATCGCGCACCGTCTGTCCACGATACGCACCGCCGACAGGATACTGGTTATCCACAATGGCGAGGTAATTGAGGAAGGCACGCATCACGAGCTGATCGCAAAGCACGGTCACTACTACGACCTGTACACCAACCAGTTCCGCAGCGACCGCGAGGCCGATCTGCTGGGGCGCAAGGTTGAGGCAGAGGTCATCGACGGCAACGCCATAGCAGAATAATGTCTTGCCCCCGGATCGGCAGAAGCGCCGTCCGGGGGCAAGTGCATTTTGGGATTGCATTAGCTGTATGCAGACTTTCCCAATACCGCCTTTTCCCGCTCAAGATGCAGGTATAGCGGCACAACATGCCTGCATATAAAAGCCCTTTGATGATATAATTGTATCATTGGAATAGATAACCATCTTCAGAAAGGAGCATTGAAATGAAACACAGAACATTAAAGGCAGCAGCGCTCGCACTGGCGTGCATGATACCGTCGGTCGGCTTTTGCGGACTGGTAAACGCCGACGGCCAGATTCCCGAAGCGGCATATCACGCCGAAAACGAATACATGGAAATCGCAATCGCCGAGGCGCGCGAAGGCATATACAATGGCGATGGCGGCCCGTTCGGCAGTGTAATCGTGAAGGACGGCGAAATCATAGGCCAGGGGCACAACATGGTATTAGCCAACAACGATTCCACCTGCCACGGCGAGATCTCCGCGATACGAAACGCGGAGGCGGCCATCGGCAGTTACGATCTTACGGGCGCAGAGCTGTACACGACCGGCGAGCCGTGCCCGATGTGCCTGGCGGCGTGCATGTGGGCCAACATCGATGTGGTTTACTATGGCTGCACAATCGAGGACAATGAGGTAATCGGCTTCCGCGACAAGAAGTTCGACGACATGTTCGGCGGGCGCGAAGCGTTTAAGGACTACCTCATTGAGATGGACAGGCATGCGTGCCTGAGCCTGTTCGACGAATATAACGACATGGATGCAACGATCTATTGAGTGCTTACTTGCCAAACAAACCCTGCGTCTGCCTTAACGGTGGACGCAGGGTTTTTGTTTTTAGCTGAGGGCTTGCGCTGATTTACAGACTTCGTATGTTATGAACATAATCGGCAGCAGACACACATTGCCTCTGCCTGAGACATGCACTTATGACTTAGCGGCAGTGGTGCCCTCCTCGCCCAACTCGCCGCGCAGTATACGCCTTTTCCAGCCGATGCACATTGCAAGCGCAATCGCGAACGCCAGCACGTCGGTCACAGCCCCGGTATACATAAGCCCGTTCAGCCCCGCCGCGCCGTTCATTATGTACATGCACGGTACGTACAGCGCGCCCTGCCTGAGCACAGACAGCGCAATCGCATACGACGCCTTGCCCGTGGCCTGCAAAAATGCGGTGCACGCCTGATACGCGCCCGCAAGCGGACACGCCGTCAGCGATATTGCAAGCATCGCCCTGCCCAGTTCAATTACCGCCGCGTCCGAAGTGAACGCCGCCATAAATCCGTCGCGCGCCACATAGCACGCCCCACTCAGCAGCGCACTAACCACGAACGCAAGCGCCGCCGTCTTGCGCGATATTTCAAGCGCGCGCTTTGCATCGCCGCGGCCATAGTTATACGAAATCGCGGGCTGTATGCCCATGCATATGCCTATTGCAATCATCACAGCCAGCATACCCGCCTTGCCCGAAACACCCATCGCCGCAATCGCCTTGTCGCCGTAATGTGAGAGCAGACCGTTATTTAGCACGCCCGCGCAGCTGCCCAAGAGCGTGCTGACCGCCAGCGGCAGTCCCAGCGCGATTACGCTAAGACATCGCCGCCACTCGCCCCGCAGTGCGCGCGGCGAGAACGCGAAGCCGGGCATCTTCCTCACAATATACATGATCAAAAGCGCACAGCCCGCCGCGTTGCCAATAACCGTAGCCAGCGCCGCGCCCTCCACGCCCATGCCGAGTACCTCGATCAGCAGCGGGTCGAGCGCAACGTTGATGACTGTGCCTAAACCGTTACCTAACATTGCCTCGCGCGTGGAGCCGCCCGCGCGCACGACATTGCTGAGCACGCCCGCCATAAGCACGAACGGCGTGCCCAGCGAAAGCACGCGCACATATCGCACCGCATATTCGGCAGTGGCCGCGCCCGCGCCCAGCAAAGTGCAAACCTCGGGCGCAAACAGAGCGCCAACTACCGCCAGTGCAGCGCTAACAGTCAAAGCGCCCCAGAAGCAGAACGACGTAACTGCATTCAGCGCGCGATCATCCCCGCCGCCCAGCGCCAGCGCCGCCGCAGTACAGCCGCCCGAACCCAACAGCGTGCCCAAGCCCTGTATCGCGCCAAATACCGGCCCGGTAAGCGCCAGCGCCGCAACCTGTGCGGTGTCGCCCGCGCGCCCGATGAAGTATACATCGGCCATGTTGTATATCACCATGACCAGCATAACGGTTATCGCCGGTAAGCTCATGCTCAGAAACAGCCGCCATACCGGCCCGCGCGCCATGCGTTCCTGTGCGTTCATGTATATTCCCCCCTTAGCGCCGCGATTAACACGACTATTGATGTATTATTCAATTAAGAGTATAATGCAGGCAGCATTTGCGTTCAATCCGCAATATATGTCCATTTGTCCAGTTAATGAGGTGATAAGTATGAATAAGTCGAATAACCAGCGCTATCGCGATACCGAAGAAAATATAAGACAGGCTGTGATGGAACTAATCAAGCGCGGCGAAGAGCTGTCCGTGCGCGCGATATGTCAGCGCGCGGGCGTAAACCGCTCCACATTCTATTTGCATTTTTCCGATGTGTACGATATGATGGATAAGTTCGAGGCCGCGATGTCGAAGGAAATGGTGGCCGCATTCATGTGCGAAGGCGCACATGGCTTTGCAGACAGGATTGAAAACGTATTTGAATACATCGCCCAACACGCCGATATATACCGCGCGTGGCTGCGCGCGCCGCGGCGCGGACTGCCGTTTCCATTTATACTGCCCGACGAATACATTCGCGGGCTTATCAACTTTCGGCGCGGTATGGGTTTGGAGTCCGACACGGAGTTTAACTATCAACAGAGCTTCTTCATGGGCGGTGTCGCCGAGGCAGCGCGCGTATGGCTTGAGTGCGGCTGCCGGGAATCGCCGCGCGAGCTGACGCGCATACTGCTGGGGACGTTCGCGCACGGCAATGGCGACATGTTCATATGGTAAGCCGTCGTCATGCTCGCTCATGTTTCCTGCCGGGGCTCATTTCCTAAAAAAATCCGCGTCCGGACAGCCCGGACGCGGATATATTTTTAATTAAGTTGACCGGCTAAATCAAAGCCCGACCTCGTTGCACATGCGGCGCAGATTGTCCAGCCCCACGCGGCAGCCGGTGATGCAGTCCTCCATGCCTTCAAACTCAAGGGAGATCCAGCCGTCGTAGTTGGCGCGCTTGAGCAGACGCAGGCACTGCTTTACGGGCACTACGCCCTGGCCGATGATAGCGCCGCGCAGGTAGTTGCCCGCACGGGTGCCGAAGAAGCCCTCGCCGGGGTTCTCGCCGTCGCCCGACTTGAACAGGAAGTCCTTGGCGTGTACGTGGGCGGCGTAGGGCAGTGCGTTGCCCAGCGCTATGGCGCTGTTCTCGTCGGCGCACATGAAGTTGCCCATGTCGGTCAGCAGGGAGAAGTTCTCGTGGTTAACGGCATGGTACAGCGCGGTCACGCGGGCGCT
This sequence comes from uncultured Eubacteriales bacterium, assembly GCA_948467645.1. Taxonomy (GTDB): domain Bacteria; phylum Bacillota; class Clostridia; order Christensenellales; family Aristaeellaceae; genus Fimadaptatus. The sequence goes on from CAOKFD010000002.1 coordinate 30,120, forward strand.
GTCCTGAACCATCAGGCCGTGGTTCTCAACCATCGTGCGGACGCCCTTGGTCTGGGCATACTCAGTCACGCGGCGGCAGCCCTCGGCGATGATGGGCAGAATGTCGTCAAAGGTCATGCCCTTGGGGAAGGAATAGGTGGTGTCGTGACGCATCAGCTTTACGCCCAGAGCCGCGGCAATATCCACTTCCTCATGCAGACGCGCAACTTCCTGCTCGAAATCGCGGTTTACAAAGTCCGCGCCGGTCAGGTAGCATACAACCGGCAGATTGAGATCGCGGGAACGCTCCACAATCTTGGGCACATTCTGCTCGATGCTGGCCTTGTCATAGGAAAACTCAACGCCCTCAAAGCCCAGTTCCTTGGCCTTGTCCATAAGGGTCAGCTGATCCAGTTTGCCCTCGGTGGTATACTTATGGAAGCTATACGAAGAAACACATATCTTCATCAGTTTATCCTCCGCTAAAATATTTGGTGAACGTGGTCTTACTTACATATTATATACCAACGCGGCCAAACAGGCAAGACAATAAAATGAATATTACGCCGCGGCGAGATTACGGCGGCCGCCCGCCGCGCTTGTACATGCGCACGTCGCGTGATATAATCATAAAAAACAATCGGAGGCATATATGGATATAACTTACAGCAGTGAGCACTGTCCGAACGATTCTGAACTGAAAGAGCTGTTTTCTACCGTCGAATGGCAGGTCAGCCGACACATTGACCGGCTGTCGGCGGCGATGTACAAATACGACAATCTGATTACCGCATGGGACGGCGCGCGGCTGGTTGGGCTGGTGTGTTCGCTCGACGACGGCGCAGTCACCGCGTACATCAATTACCTTATAGTACACCCCGATTATCAGCGCATGGGTATAGGCAAGGAGCTTATGCGGCGGATACTGAACGAATACCGGGACTTTATGCGCGTGGAGCTTATAGCCGACGCAGGCGCTACGGAATTTTACGACAAGCTGGACTTTGACGCGATAAACGCCGTGCCGATGTGCTTTTCACCGGATGCGTAAGCGCGCGCCAAACGCCTGCTCGAAACACGGGCAGGCGCACTTTGCGTCACTGCATCGCGTTCAATAGCCCCACTACCCATTCAAACGTATTATATAGCAGCACTATCCCCTGGCCGCCGTCGAAAAATCCGAAGAACTTCTTATCTTTTATGCCCGCCTTATTTATTATTTCATTTATGTAGTCTATAATCCCGTCATCGAGCCAGTTTGCCTGTATATTCGCCTGATACGTATAGCTCTTGCCGCGCCACACAAAGTTCACGCGCTCTTTGCCCGCGACCATGCGCTGCTTCACGTCGCACGGACAAAATTCGCCGCCCGACACGCGCTCGGCACTTTTCAGGAATTCGATATACATGCTGTCCTGCGGCATATTGGCTGCATCGAAAGCGTACACATACGGGTTTTCGCTCTCTCCCAGCCTTGTCAGCATCAGTATCGACACATGCGCCGCATCGTTACAGCCCAGCATACCCGCCTCGAACGTCAGCGCGTCCACATCCATTTTTTCCAATCCCTTCAGACCGGCCGCAATCATCTTTGCGCGCTGATTATCGACTATCTTCCTTAAATCCATATCGTATTTAATCCTTTCAGGCAATTTATTAAAGGCGCGTCCCATTGGAACGCGCCCCTGAATATTGCAATTGCGCCGGTTTAGTTGATGGCCTTGGTGCGGATTTCCTCCATGAGCTTGGCGATGATCTCGTCCACGCCCATCGTGCCCAGATCGCCCTTGCGGCCGCGCACGGCGACGGTTCCGTTTTCGGCTTCCTTGTCGCCCAGCACGAACATGTACGGGATCTTGTCCATCTGCGCCTCGCGAATCTTAAAGCCGATCTTCTCGTTGCGCAGATCCAGCTCGCAGCGGATGCCCAGGCTGTCCAGCTTTTCGGCGATGGCCTTGGCCGCGTCGTCGGCGCGGTTGGTTATCGTCATTACCTTTACCTGCGTCGGGCTGAGCCACAGCGGGAACGCGCCCGCGTACTCCTCGATCAGGTAGGCCAGCGTGCGCTCGTAGCAGCCCAGCGACGTGCGGTGGATTATGTAGGGCAGCTTCTTCTGGCCGTCCGCGTCGGTATACTCCATACCGAACTGGCGCGCCAGCAGCATGTCAATCTGAATCGTGACCAGCGTGTCCTCCTTGCCGAACACATTCTTGTACTGAATATCCAGCTTGGGGCCATAGAACGCGGCCTCGTCGATGCCGATGGTGTACTTTACGCCCAGATCTTCCAGTATTTGAGCCATTACGCGCTGCGCTTCTTCCCACTGTTCAGGCGTGCCCTCGTACTTGTTCTTGGGGTTAGCCGGATCCCACTGGCTGAAGCGGAAGGTGCACTTATCGAGCAGGCCCAGCGTGCCCAGGAAGTACTTAGCCAGATCGAGGCAGCCCTTGAACTCCTCCTCCAGCTGATCGGGACGCAGTACAAGGTGGCCTTCGGAGATCGTGAACTGCCGCACGCGGATAAGGCCGTGCATCTCGCCCGAATCCTCATTGCGGAACAGCGTAGAGGTTTCGCCCAGGCGCATGGGCAGGTCGCGGTAGCTGCGCATACGGTTGAGATATACCTGATACTGGAACGGGCAGGTCATGGGGCGCAGGGCAAAGCACTCCTTGGTCTCGTCATGCGGGTCGCCCAGCACGAACATGCCGTCCAAATAGTGATCCCAGTGGCCCGATATCTTGTACAGCTCGCGCTTGGCCATGTACGGGGTCTTGGTGAGCAGATAGCCGCGCTTCTGCTCCACATCCTCGACCCAGCGCTGAAGCAGCTGTATTACGCGCGCGCCCTTGGGCAGTATTATGGGCAGGCCCTGGCCAATAACGTCGACCGTGGTGAAGTACTCCAGCTCGCGGCCGAGCTTATTGTGGTCGCGCTTCTTGGCTTCCTCCACCTGCGCAAGATACTCGTTCAGCTCGTCCTTGGACGGGAACGCCGTGCCGTAGATGCGCTGAAGCATCTTATTCTTTTCGTTGCCGCGCCAGTAAGCGCCCGCAACCTGAGTAAGCTTTACCGCCTTCACCTTGCCGGTAGAGGGCAGGTGCGGGCCGGCGCACAGGTCGGTGAAGTCGCCCTGCTTATAGAACGAAATCGTCGCGTCCTCGGGCAGGTCGCGTATCAGCTCGGCCTTATACGGCTCACCCTTTTCCTCGCAGAAGGCAATCGCCTCGGCGCGGGGCAGTTCAAAGCGTTCAAGGCGTATGTTCTGCTTGATGATGTGGTTCATTTCCTTTTCGAGCTTGGCTAGCACTTCGGGCGTGAAGTTTTCGTCCACGTCAAAGTCATAATAGAAACCGTTGTCGATAGCCGGGCCGATAGCCAGCTTTGCGTTCGGGATTATATGCTTCACGGCCTGAGCCAGCACATGCGACGCGGTGTGGCGCAGTACCTTCTTGCCGTCGTCATCAGCGAAGGTGAGTATTTCCACCTGAACGGGCGCGTCGGTATTCTGATTAACCGGCTCCGCAAGTCCCTGTACCTTGCCGTCCACGCGCGCGGCCAGCGCGGCCTTCTTCAGGTCGCCGTCCAGCTTGGAAAGCATATCCAGCGCGTTCGTACCGTTTTCAAATTCGTGCTGCTGACCATTCAAAATAACTACCATAATTCATATCCTCCTTTACCATATCGGGCGCGCAAAGCAGTGCCCCGGCGCATTCCGGGAAATAAAAAAAGCGCCACGACTTTGAGGGACGAGCGACATGCCCGCGGTTCCACCCTCATTGTGAAGCACCACTTTAATGCAAGCGATAACGCGCTTTCGCGCCCCCGGTCGCGGGATGGTGTTCGGCATATGGCTAAAGGTCTGCGCACGCTTGCAGCCGATGACGTGTGCTCTCTGAGAGGCCCTTTACCGCCTACTTCCCGGTCTTTCCGGAAGATTGACTGTATTATAGCGCCGCGTGTCCGGTTTGTCAAGGCGGTTTTTGTGCGTTCGCAGAGATATAACATATATGGCTGACAAACGCTTAAACTGTCTGTCAGCCACTATAATTCTGTCAGCCGTCCACGATGCACTGTCCGTAAACCACTTTGACGTAAGCCCCGGCATCATTCAAACCAATCGAAAGTGTGCGGCCGCTCCGGGCGCGCGACGACGTACATAAGCTCGCGGTTTTCCATGTACAGCCGTTCAAGAAATTCCCGCTCCACCGATATGCACTCACAGCCTGCGAATACGCATGTTAACGGCAACATCAAATTATACCTCTCGCATTTCGTTTCGCACGTGTATACCTAAGACGATGTAAATTCCAAAACGTGACACGGATGCAATGTAAATTTTCAAACCACATAACATTTCATTTGTACCTGTGCCGCCTGAAGCATATAAAAAAATCCGAGCGCCCCGGAATTTCATCCGAAGCGCCCGCACTAAAGTCACTCAGCCTTCCATATCGGCCTTTCAGCCCATGTTATTCTGGTTCTGGCCGCTCATCTGGCGCTCCTGCTGCTCGATCATCTTCTTGACCATTCCGCCGCCGATGGAACCGGCCTCGCGGCTGGTCAGATCGCCGTTGTAGCCCTGCTTCAGGTTTACGCCCAGCTCGTTGGCGATTTCCTGTTTCATGTTGTTCAGCGCCTGGCGCGCGCCGGGCACGTTGATGCGGCTGGACGAATTATTGGTCTGATTCTGGTTCTGCATGATTGAATTCCTCCCTATTCATTATTATAGTTCGATTTAAGGCTGCGCCCGCGCGTTACTGCACGCTGCCGGACATCTGGCGCTCATAGTCCTCGATCATCTTCTTGACCATGTAGCCGCCCACGTAGCCGTTTTCACGGCTAGTCAGGTCGCCGTTATAGCCCTGCTTCATATTTACGCCCAGTTCGCGCGCCACCTCATACTTCATGTTGTTCAGCGCGTCCTTAGCCTCGGGCACGTTTACCTTGCTGTTTTTGCTCGGATTGCTCATCTGATTCACCTCCGCTCCGCGCGCCCATGCGCGTTTTTGTTTTACTTCGATTTCTCGCCTTGTAACGGTCATATTATGTTTCAGTCGGCGCGCAAATATTGCTGTTAATTTTCGTAAGTCGCGAATAACTTGAATTAGTGCTTACTAACGCATAGCTTTTATATTTTTAAATGAATTGTGGTGGACATTTCACCCGCGCACAGTATATAATAGAAGGAATGGCCGCGCGGCCACAATAAAAATTTTAGTTTGAGGATGATAACATGCTGAATGCGCTGTGCAAAAAAATTGTGCCCGGCTGGGACAGTCCGCACGATCCCCGGACGCGCGAGCGCGGCGGAAACGCGGCGAGCATCGTGGGCGTTTTCGTAAATCTGGTTTTGTTTGCAGGCAAGTTCATCGCGGGCGTGCTGAGCGCGTCTATCGCGCTTCAGGCTGATGCGTTTAACAACCTGTCCGACGCGGGTTCGTCGGTGATTTCGCTCCTCAGCTTCAAGCTGGCGAGCCGCCCTGCGGACGAGGAGCATCCGTTCGGCCATGCGCGATACGAATATCTGGCCAGCATGGTCGTGGCGGTGCTGATACTGCTGCTGGGCTATGAGCTTATTCAATCGTCGATCGAGAAGATCATCTCGCCCGGGCCGATAGCGTTTTCGTGGCTGAGCGTGGGCGTGCTGGTCGCATCGATAGGGCTTAAACTGTTTTTGTACCTTTTCTATAAGCGCGTGGGTAGGCATATCGGCTCGCCGGTGCTGGAAGCCGCGTCGGCTGACTCAATATCCGACGTACTGGCTACCTCGGCAGTGCTGCTGAGCACGATAATCAGCCCGCTGATTAACTTCCAGCTGGACGGCTATATTGGCGTGGCGGTGGCTGTATTTATTATAATTACCGCGATAAAGATAATTATTCAGGCGCTCAACGACCTGCTGGGCGGCCCAGCCAGCTCCGAAACCGTGAATCGCATCGTGAGCGAGGTGCATAAGCACGAGGGCGTCTTAGGCATACACGATCTAATCGTACACGATTACGGCCCGGGCAAGTGCTTTGCGACGATGCATGTCGAGGTATCGGCCGAGGACGACATACTGAAAAGCCACGACATGATAGACAACATAGAGCGCGAATTGCAGCGCGATTTAGGCATACAGGCAGTCATACACATGGACCCGATAGTGACGAACGACCCGCGGGTGAACGAGCTGCACGATTTTGCGCGCGGCGTGCTGAAGGAGATCGACCCGGAGCTGACTCTGCACGACTTCCGCGTGGTTATGGGCAGCACGCATTCCAATTGCATATTCGACGTGCTTGCGCCGTATGATTGCCGCCTGACCGACGAGCAGCTCAAAAGCCGCATAGAGCACGCTTTTAAGCAGCGCGACCAACGGCTGTTCGCGGTGGTTACGGTGGATCGGACGTTTGTGGATTATCAGGCGACGGAGACGTGATTGGCAATTCAAAGTAAAATATGTCAAATTTTGCGTAGATGCGTGGCGAATCTTCGCGCATTTACGCTTTTTTGTTTTATTTTGCAATTATATGTTGACTTTTAGATTATATATGGTATAATTCAATCAGGCAAGGAAATTAATACTTTTGGTTCACATTGATATGCGGAAAGGAGGTTTAGGCGGTATTCATCCCCCATTGTTTACTGTAACTGATGCATGATTGTTGATTAGCTGCACGACTTTGACACGATGTTATTAGTTCACTGCACGACTTTCTCAATGTGTTGTCCGTTTGGCAAAACGATAATGGAGGTAGTATATTAATGAAGAAGCTAGTTAGTATTTTGTTGATCGCTACATTGTTGTTTGCTTCTGCTACTGCGTTGGCACAGACTGTCGATTACAATTTTGAAGTTTTTGAAAATGATAAGTTTTATGCATTTCCTGCGGTTAAGGCTGACTCTGAGCAACGCTATTATGTAACGCAGAAGCAAGCTGTCATTGTTAAGGTGTATTATGGTGTAAGAACAAAAAATGATCTCAGCACTAGAATAGCTAACACAATAACTGTGGCAGCAAATACGGCAAATGTAAAGCATCGTGAATCATATAAAATAACCGCAAATGCAGGTGAAACTTACAAACTTGCAACAGAAATTGAGCAGGGTGTACTTTGGGTAAACGAAGTCGCAAGGTATCATGGTTCTTGGACTCCGTAAATTTGCACCGTTATGTGCGTAACTAATTAGCGTAGCAAGTTACTAATTGATATGGCCTATGGGAGGACGCATAGTCCTCCCTATTGTTGCAAGGAGGTATTATTTAATGAAGCGCATCCCTTTATATATGTGCATTGTATTTTTAGTAGCATTTATGCCTACGTTTGCATATGCCCACACAGAAGGCCGTGTAACTTACGATTTTAACCCATCGACTAATGAACTGCCAACCATGTATAGCTACGTATCTGAATACGCATTCATTGATGCAGAAAATGCTGCTAAAGCTTTATTTAGTAGCTCGCAGTATAAATTAGAATGCAATTACGACGAATACAATGTTTTGACCTCAAAAACATGTACCATTGAAAACTCCATTATTATTTCCGACCATTATGGCTATTTCGATTATTCGACAGGAAATATAAAGTATACAAGAGAAATTGCCCATTCTTTTTATGAATACCCACAGACTGAGCTTGCATTTATGTCTCGGGATGATGCAATCTCGCTATGTGAATCTACGTTAAATGAATTGGGCATAACTGCACATGCTTACGAAATCAGGTCATTAGACGTCGATACTCTAATCCAGTTTTCAAACGATTCAAGAGCTGACTTGCTTGAATGGCAAGAGCTTGGCAAAGAGGTATACATAAAGGACGATTGGTGTACTGACGACGAATGCTACTATATCGACCTGTACCAAACAGTTGATGGAATACCAATTACCATAAAAGGATATTACGATACAAAGACCGACCTGTTCTTTAATGGCACTAAGATTTCAATGATGGTCACGCGCAACGGAGTTGAGTGCATTGATGCAGACTGCTTAATTCAGCCGGTACAATCCGGCGAAGTTGTCGACTCCGGAACTATGCGTACTGCTCTTGACGGATATATCGCCAATAAGAACGACGAGCTTAGCAGTGTCGATATTCATCTGGTCGATATGTACGTCAGGTATGTTCAGACATTCATCCCCGGTGAAGATATATATGATTCGTTCAAGCTGATACCTGCATGGGCATTATGTATGCAATATAACCAAAGAAGCAATGATGGTGAAGTGCAAACATATGTCACGGAGGTATATTGCGACATCGTTACCGGCAAGGAGTTGAGGAACTGATGAGCGGTATACTGAAAACAGACTTACGCCGTGCGTTTTCTGGCAATTTTGTTTTTATTATGTTGGGAACCATTGGCGTACAGCTTCTTTGTATGTTGGATTACTTTGGTTACGAACTCAGTTCCGTAATCTACCTTTTTGAACTGACCGCAAACATTGGTAAATTCACCGTACTAATGCCGTCAGTCGCATGTTTGGGCTATGCAGGCGGATATGCGGCCGACGTTAATAGCGGCTTTATCACATTTGAGCAGTTGCGCACTCGGTTTACGCCATATTGCATATCCAAATGCATCTCGGCGTATGTATCAGCCGTGTGCGCGGTAGCCGCCGGTATGATCGGATATAGCGCGATACTCACGCTGATGGGCGCGCCGTTCGTGGATGCGAGCACAGTCGAAATGCTGGGATATGGCAAGGATTTCGGCGCGCTTATCGGCAGCGGACATGCGGTGTTATTCTGGGCAATGAAGGTATTCTTCCGTGCAATATCGTGCGGCGCATATGCGATGCTGGGGCTTATGCTATCCGCATTTATACCGAATGTGTTCATACTGCGCGTAATGCCGTTTATCGTAATAAATATCTCCAAATACGTCATGGTGGCGCTGCTGCATATGAACTTTTCGCTCTACACGCTGGAGTATAATGGGTATCCAATGGAGGGTGCATTGCCCAACTTCATCGCAACGACGGCGACGTTTTTACTGCTTGCGCTGCTTTTTGCAGCCATATTCTGTATGACGGCAAGGAGGCGACACCTCAATGCGTAATATGCGCACAGTAGCGCGCATGGCGATGTTCAACCTGCGCCAGTTATTTACATATGCAAGCACATATGTAGGGCTTGCCGTGGGCCTGTTTGCGATCAATCTGTACCTTGAGCCGGTCAGAAATTGCTGTGTACAATACGGCGTTGGTGTTTCGCCGCTGCAATTGTTTGCCCACCTCTCCTCAAAGCCGTATCAGAACAGCCTGTTGTTCTGCGGCTGGATAATCGTCGTATGCAACACACCACTTTTGACAAGGCTACAGACGAACGTACTGGTACGCGCAGGGCGCGGCAAATGGCTGTTGGGACAGATAATGTCCATTGTGATGGCGGCATTGCTTTATTGGCTTGCCATAATCGCGCTTATTGGACTGGTATTCATCGGATATTGGGGCGAATTTGGCGAATGGGGGCGCGTTATAAAGACGCTGGGCAACTCAAATTCGTATTCCATTGCGTCTGGAATAATATCCAATTACACCGTCGTTCAGGCCGTAGCGCTTGCGTATTTTCTGCATACATTGGCGGCAATTACGCTGGCGTTTATCATATTCCACATTAACATGGTATCCCGGAAGATGACCGGTGCAGCGGTGGCATTAATATTCCCGATATTAGAACTGGCCTTTACTGGGCTGGGCATTCCGGGAAAGTACTACTATATATCCATCGTCACGCTATGCAACCTGTCCGTACTGGACAGATGGCATGTGACTTATACCCCAACCCCGGAATATGCATGTACGTTTTTACTTTGCGCAGTGGTACTACTTGGACTTTCATGCTACTTTTCGTTCCGAAAATCGTCGTTCATCGCGCGCGAACATACTTAGCACAAGGAGGCCGCACATGAATATAACGATAGATAACCTGACTAAATCATTTGGCGCTGTAAAAGCACTTGACGGCGTTAGCGTTCAATTTGACTCCGGCAAGATACACGGGCTTATAGGGCGCAACGGTTCGGGTAAGACAGTGCTCATAAAGTGCATATGCGGACTGATTACGCCTACATCAGGCACTATAACTATCGATGGCAAAAAAATGTTTTCGGACATTCAAAAGCCCGACAGCGTGGGAGCAATCATAGAAAATCCGGGCTTTCTGCCCAATTGCAGCGCATATAAAAATCTGAGCCTGCTGGCGGGCATAACCGGAAAAATCGGGCGAGATGAAATAAACCGCTCAATAATCGCCGTCGGACTCGACCCAAAAAGCCGCAAGCATGTTGGCAAATACTCTATGGGCATGAAGCAGCGGCTCGGAATTGCACAGGCGATAATGGAAGATCCAGAACTATTGATACTGGACGAGCCTATGAACGGACTGGACAATTCAGGCGTTGCCGATATGCGCAATCTCTTTAAGTCACTGCGAGATAAAGGCAAGACGATAATCCTTGCCAGCCATAACCCGCTGGACATAGACGAATTGTGCGACACCGTGCATGAAATGGATGCTGGGCATATGAGCCTTGTAAGATAGCTTATGTAAAACCCCGCCGCTTTACAACTTTGCGCTTGACAAATACCTAAAGCGTGTTATCATAAATACAGCGCCTTTTATGGCAGATATTTTTTCAGGCATTGATGGGCAGGAGTAAGTGCGTGCCGCGTTTAAGAGAGTCGGCGATAGGTGTGAGCCGATACGCGCGCGGGCTGAAGGGCGGCTCGGAGCCTTTTCAAAATTAAGGTGGACGGCGTCTGCCGTCAAAAAGGGTGGAACCGCGAGGTAATCCTCGTCCCTTTGTCAGGGGGCGCGGATTATTTTTGTGTGGAGGGTGATTACTATGGCAGAGCTTACCATGGACAAGCTGGTTGCGCTGTGCAAAAACCGCGGCTTTATATTCGCCGGCTCCGAAATTTACGGCGGTCTGGCCAACACTTGGGACTTCGGCCCGCTGGGCGTTGAGTACAAAAACAACGTCAAGAAGGCGTGGTGGCAGAAGTTCGTTCAGGAAAGCCCATACAACACGGGTCTGGACTGCGCGATACTGATGAACCGCGAGGTTTGGGTTGCGTCCGGCCATGTGGGCGGCTTCAACGACCCGCTGATGGACTGCAAGGCGTGCAAGGCGCGCTTCCGTGCCGACAAGCTGATCGAGGACTTCACCAAGGGTGCCGAGACCGGCGACGGCTGGTCTAACGAAGAACTTGAAAAGTACATTGCCGAGCACGACATCGTATGCCCGGTATGCGGCAAGAAGGACTTCACCGGCATCCGCCAGTTTAACCTGATGTTCAAGACCCACGCGGGCGTAAACGACGACTCGGCGGCCGAGATTTATCTGCGCCCCGAGACCGCGCAGGGCATATTCGTCAACTTCGCCAACGCCATGCGCACCACGCGCAAGAAGCTGCCCGCGGGCATTTGCCAGATCGGCAAGTCCTTCCGCAACGAGATAACGCCCGGCAACTTCATATTCCGCGTGCGCGAATTCGAGCAGATGGAGCTGGAGTTCTTCTGCAAGCCCGGCGAGGATCTGGAGTGGTTCGAGTACTGGCGCGGATTCTGCCGCGACTGGCTACTGAGCCTGGGCATGAAGAGCGAAAACCTGCGCCTGCGCGACCATGAGAAGGACAAGCTGGCGTTCTATTCCAAGGCGACCACCGACTTTGAATACAAGTTCCCCTTCGGCTGGGGCGAGCTGTGGGGCGTGGCCGATCGCACCGATTACGATCTGAAGCAGCACAGCGAGCATTCGGGCAAGAGCCTGGAATACCTCGACCCCACCACGGGCGAGAAGTTCATACCCTACTGCGTAGAGCCGTCGGTAGGCGTTGAGCGACTGGTGCTGGCGTTTTTGTGCAACGCTTATGAGGAGCAGGAGCTTGAGGGCGGCGACACCCGCGTAGTGCTGCACCTGCATCCGGCGTTGGCTCCGTACAAGTGCGCGATACTGCCGCTGCAGAAGAACAAGCTGGGCGACAAGGCGCGCGAGGTTTACAAGATGCTGGCGGCCGACTTCATGGTCGATTACGACGAGACCGGCTCCATCGGCAAGCGCTATCGCCGTCAGGACGAGATCGGCACGCCTTTCTGCGTGACGGTTGACTTCGACACGCTCGAGGACGGCGCTGTTACCATCCGCGACCGCGATACTATGACTCAGGAGCGCATAGCGATTTCCGCCCTGCGCGACTACATAGCTCAGAAGGTCAAGTTCTAACGCAAACGCGGCGCGGCTGCGGACGCGGTTGATTAAAACTGCGTCATGCCGCGCCATATTTATGCCATCTGATATTTATTTAGCTATCCATGCGGCGCGCAATGGTGCCGCCGCGTTCAAAGCGCCCTATGCGGCGCGCCGACATATAAGGAGATTTGGTGGATGAAGAACTATGACGTAATCATCGTAGGCGCCGGCCCTGCCGGCATATTCACGGCGATAGAGCTTTTGCGCAAGTCGCCCGACAAGCGCGTGCTCATGGTGGACATGGGTACCTCGATCGACAAGCGCACCTGCCCCGCGCGCAAGCTGGGCCGCTGCGTTCATTGCAACCCCTGTAATATAATGAGCGGCTGGGCCGGCGCGGGCGCGTTCTCGGACGGCAAGCTGTCCCTGTCCGAGGAAGTGGGCGGCAATCTGGTCGATTACATGTCTCACAAGGAAGCGCAGGAGCTTATCAAGTACGCCGACTCCATATACACCGAGTTCGGCGCGCCCGGCAAGGTGCACGGTCTGGACGACCCCAAGGTCGGCGAGATCATGTATGACGCCAGCCGTTACAACATTCAGCTGATCCCCTGCCCCGTGCGCCACATGGGTACCGAGCTGTCGCTCATAGTACTTGAAAATATGTACAAGTACCTCAAGCAGTTCGACGGATTTGAATTCCGCGACCACACCACCGCCGACGAGATCATCACCGAGGGCGGCAAGGTAGTGGGCGTAACGCTGGCCAATCGCAAGGGCGAGCATGACGAGGTGCGCGCGCCGTACATCGTGGCCGCCCCCGGACGCGGCGGCGCGGCGTGGCTGAGCAAGGTCGCGCACGAGCACAGCATCGAAACCACCAACAACGAAGTGGACATCGGCGTGCGCGTAGAGGTGCCCAATTCCATAATGGATCACCTGACCGAGCATCTGTACGAGGCCAAGCTGGTCTACTACTCCGACACGTTTGAAAACAAGGTGCGCACGTTCTGCATGAACCCGGGCGGACTGGTATCCGAGGAGCATTACGACGGCGGCATTGCGGTCGTTAACGGCCACAGCTATAACGACCAGAAGCTGCGCACCGGCAACACCAACTTCGCCATGCTGGTATCCACGCGCTTCACCCAGCCGTTCAACCAGCCCATCGAGTATGGCCGCTATATCGCACAGCTGAGCAACATGCTCACCGGCGGCGGCATAATGGTGCAGCGCCTGGGCGATCTGCTGAAGGGCCGCCGCACCGACGCTTCCCGCCTGAAGAAGTCTACCACCATACCCACGCTGACCACGGCAACCCCGGGCGATTTGTCGTTCGTGCTGCCGCACAGGCATTTGACCTCGATCATCGAGGCGCTCAAGGCGTTCGATAACGTCGCGCCCGGATTGTATTCCAAGAACACGCTGCTTTACGGCGTGGAGGTCAAGTTCTACTCCAGCAAGGTAAACGTGGACAACAAGTTCGAGACCGCGCTGAAGGGTCTGTACGCCATCGGCGACGGCGCGGGCATAACCCGCGGCCTGATGCAGGCATCCGTGACCGGCGTAGTGGTTGCGCGCGACATAGCGGATAAGATTGGATAAGCGGCGCTTGCGCTTGGACGCGATAAACATATTTTAAGCGGCATTCCCGGCTCGGCGGTTTAAATACGCCGGCCGGGAATTTTTATTTGCGGCGCGCTCAATGCATGCACTACAAAACTGCCCGCGAAACGCATTGCGCTTTCGCAGGCAGTTTTTTTCGCTTATTTATCCTGACCGCATTCGGCCTTCATCGCGGAATAGCCTATTAGCACAGTCCATACATACGCGCATGTCTTGGGAATCATCAGCATACCGATAAGCGGTATCGCATTCGCCCACAGCACCACCGGTATGTAGAAGCCAAAGCTGAGCACTATGGTAAGCCACATCCACTTAAACGCGCGGTCGCCGCGCTCCCTTGTGCTGCAATAGAACAGCATTATTATCAGAATGCCCATCAGCGCAAACGGTATATTGCGGTATATACCCCACGCAAGCGGCGCGTCGGCGCTAAGCCACTGGTTCTGCGGCATCATGCATAGCGCGATGCGCACGCCAGCCAATGCGTACACCGCGGCGGTAAGGCCGTTTTGTCCCCTGATACCGTACCGCTCCCGCCACACATAGTAAAGCAGCACATAGAAAATGGTCATGGTCACAGAGGTGATCCACTTGCCCAGTCCCAGCTGAACGGTGAAGCTTTCCAGACCCGTTGTGCACAGCGCCAGCGCGCGCGGTATCAGATGGAACGAATCTCCCGCGCCCAGCAGCACCGCCATCCAGCCGAACAGCTGGAACTGCCGATTCCCTTTGCTGCCGCGAATCATCAGTATGCCTATCGTAATCACGGATACCAGATATACTGCGTCAAACAGCGTTTCTACGATTGTCTGCATGGTTCTCATTCTCCTTTACGCCCAGTCGCGTTTTTTTGATAATCAGTCGCGGCGCATTTTACTTGAACAACGTTCATTTTGTCGAATATTAATTTCCCACATCAAAGTGGGAAATCAATACAGCGTCCTGCGGACGATCTCCAGCACGGCGCTCGGGTCGTAGTCCTGACGCAGCAGCGCGGACAGCATGAGCGAAAACAGAACATCGGCAAACTTTTCCGGAGTAAACTGCTCCGTAAAGGCTTCCGCCCGTATGTTTTCGTCCTGCCTGAGCACGGAGCACAGACCGTTTAATATGTGCTGCCATGTCTGCTGCATAAGCCGCTTTCCGTCGGGCTTATCCTCCCGCATGAAGCCCAGCGAATGCAGCGTAAAAAACCCGGGATACTGCTTACAGCCGTATGCCATGCGCTCATACATCCACGCCACACATGCCTCAGTATCCTGAAACACTGCGGCGTCATCCGGGCGATGGAATATCTCGCCCCAGACGCTTTCCACGGTAGCGCTGACCAGTTCCGCCTTGGAGTCAAAGTAATTGTAGATGGACCCCACCGACACGCCGCAGGCCGCCGCGACCGCGCGTATGCTGACGGAGGACCAGCCCTGCTGCTGTATGAGCTTCAGGCTGTTTTTAAGTATCTCCTCTCTCGATGTGACAACTACATTCATTCGTTCACCTCAACATGAACATTGTTCACTATCATTATACTCAAACCTCGCACGCTGTCAATGAGGTAAAGCGATTTTTTACATTTGCATTTTGACAATCGCTGCGGCGGTGCAATGCGCAGACCGGCGCTTCGCCGCCCTTGCAACGCACGGGCGAAGCGCCGGTTCTATCATTATCATCCGATACGGTTGGGATCATACGTCATGCCGCCGATTTCAAACTCGACGCACAATCCGTCGCCCGCGAAGCTGTGATACGGCGCGCCCACGCGTTTGCCTTCCACTATCTCCTGCGTCTCGCGCGCGAATACCTCCAGCGTGCGCGGCGGCAGCAGCCATATCGGACAGCCGAAGCGGTTGCCCGGATCGCCGTGCGCGGGATGAACGTTCTTTGCATTCAGCGCCGCCATGCGCGCAAGCGATTTCTGATACACGCTAAGTGCGCTGGACACGTCAAGATGTCCCCACACCGGCCACGTAAGCGCCATGTCGCCGGTGAACAGGCGGCTGTGCCGTTCATCGTACAGGCATATGCTGCCAATCGTATGGCCGGGCGTTTCGATTACTGTAAGCTGTGTATCGCCCAAATCTATAACGTCACCGTCCGCAAGCGGCTTGACGACATTTGCCGGGCCGGGCCGCCAATCGTCCGGGTTAAGACCGGCGGCGCGCGCGTTGTTGGCTATGAAGTTGCGCTTCAGCACATCAAGTTCCCGCGCATCAATTGCGGCGTGAGCGCGCGGCTCGTCGTACCTGCCGCAATGCACGCAGTCAAACTGGTTGTTTCCGCTGGCGTGGTCGGGATGGGCGTGCGAATTGACGACGACAATCTCGCGGCCGGGGCAAAGCTGTGCCGCAATCGCCTTGAGATCCAACATGCCAAAACCGGTATCGATAAGAAGCGCGCGTCTTCCGCCGTCTATCAGATACATTATGTCCTTCCCGATTTCGTCTATCGCCCATAAATCTTTGTCTATCCGATGTACATCTGCCAAAGAGCCTGTCATTCAAGTGCCTCCTTTTCAATTATTATTACACATATTATACTCCTTATTTAGGTATATTGGAAGCGTAAAAAAGCGGCGCTCCCCTATTTTAGAGAAGCGCCGCTTCCATCAGCAAACCCTTACTTATTAATAATCAGCGCCATGAATACCAGATCGGTATCGCCGGTGTTGTCCAGCGCGTGGCCGTTGCCGTCGCAGCAGAACGTCACGTCGCCCGCCTTGACCGGGTACTTCTTGCCGTTGTCATCGTACATGCCCTCACCGGAGAGTATGTAGTAAGTCTCGGTCTCGCCATGGTGCTCATGGTATCCCAGCGTACAGTCCTTCTCGATAGTTACCTTGGCGTACAGGCCGCACTTGCCGTCCAGTTCCTTTTCGCCCAGAAGACGCTCTATGAGCACATGGCCCTTGCCACCGCACATGTTCTCTATCTTTTCAACAGTCCTGTCATTTGCACTCGTCATCGTAATTGCCCCCTCAATTTGGTTTACGATATATTAGCGCGCCCATGTTTTCGCTGGCCTACCGATTGTGTAAAGTTTGGGTAAGTGCGGGTCTTATTCGGAAAGCACAGTGCCGTCAGCCAGCGTTATCGTGCAGCCGTTGAACTCGATTGTACCGTTGTTGGTGAGCGAGGTCAGCGTGCAGTCGCCCGTCAGTGTCCAGGTGCAGCCCTCATCTATGGTCAGGACTACGTTATCTTCTATAGCAGTGCCGCCAGCCTCGTTTTCGACTACATTGATCGTGCCGGTGAAGGCAGTGCCGCCAGTCATCGTCATATTGAGCGTGGAGATAGTATCGACGGTTATGTCGCCGGTAAGCACCTGCGCGTCGGCGGTGAAATTCACGTTAGCGCCGTTTGCGCCCGCCGTGCCCCAGCCGCGGCTGGACGAGTTGCCTTCTATCGTGAGCAGCTTGTCATTGGCAAGCGTGAGCTCCACGCCGCTCAGGCTGATGTCGCAGTCGGTGTTGGTCACATAGATCATGTCGCCGCTGAGCGCGGTCAGGCTGCCGCCGCTCATGATGAACGAAGATCTGCCTACCTCGGCGTCGCCGGACATGCTCTGATAGATCATGACGTTGTGGATGTTCTCATCCGCATCGCCGTTGTATGTGCCCGACATATTGCCGGTCGCGTCACAGTCAACCAGCGCGACCGAATTTTGGCCCTCCACAACCACGGCTTCCGAATTATTGGCGGTAAGCGTCGCATTGCTCACGGTTATGTCCGCCGTGGAGTAGACTGCGGGCGAGCCGGTGCCGTTTGTTATATAGCTGCCGCCGTCCACGTTGACCGTTCCGCCGCCGCGGTCGGAGCGAATCGCCGCCGCCGAGTTGCCGCTGGTGGTTACGGTAAGGTTGGACGCATTGGTCGTGCCGCCGCCGGTGGTCTGGATGCCGCCCGAATTATTCTGGCTGGTGGTTATCGTAGAGTCGCTTATGTTGACCGTCGTGCCCTCGCCATAGCTGAACACGCCGTTGCCGTTCTTCGCGTCGGTGGTTATCGTCGCGCCGGTTATTGTCACGGTCGCGCCATTCAGCGCGAGCACCGCCGCGTTCTGGCCGTAGAAGTCGCCGTCCTCGGTGTTGGAGCTTTCGCCGCCGCTCTTTTCGACGGTCACGCCGTCCAAAGTAACGGTTGCGCCGTCTATACGCAGGGCGTTTTCGTCGTCGCCGCTGGATTCATATGTTTCGCCGCTGATTTCGGTATCCTCGTCGATGGTCGTTGCGGAGGTGCCGTTGGTCACAGTGCCTGAGCCGCCGAAGCCGCTGCCGCCGTGGCCGCCCTGTCCGTCAGGCGCACCGCCCGGGCCGCCGTTGCCGCTGGGCGCGCTACCGCTGGGCTTATTGGAATCCGACTTGCTGGAATCCGTCGCATCTGACGAGGTATCGCCTTCGGTAGTTTCATCAGTCGCTTCATCGGAAGCGGTCTCACTGTCGGAAGCGTCGCTCTTGGTTACATCGGAAGATGCGCTTTCGCTTTTGCAGGAGCAAGTAGGCATTTCGGGCGGGGTTTGGCCGTCCTGCTGCTGACCGTTATCGCTCGGCTTCTCCGGAGGCGTTTGGCCGTTATGTTGGCCGTTGTCGCTTGGCTTCTCAGACGGGGTCTGCCCGTCTTGCTGACCGTTGCCATTGGGCATCTCGGGCGGAGTCTGCATCGTCTGGCCGCTGCAGGTGCAGATGTGCGGCTCGGTCGTAGTGCAATTCTCGCAGGTGCATTCCGGCATTGCCGGCGCGCCGCCCTGCTGTGCGCCCTGAGTAGTCTGGTTCGTGCTGGATTCAGCCTGCGCCATCGGCATTATGAACATCGTTGCCGCCAGTGCTATCGCCAGCGCTCGCTTGGTGTTGCTATTCATCTTCATAATATTCAGCTCCTTCGGAACGGGTTGTTGTTTGTCTTTGCTTCTCTTTGTTATCTCCCGTCCACGCCTATATAATAACTTCCGGCACTTAAACGAAGCTGAAATCCAGACTGAAAAAATCAAAAAGTTTGAAAAAAATCGCTGCAAGGCCGAAGCCCTGCAGCGCAAGCAAATCTTCCAATCAATATCCGCAATTGTCGTAGTCCAGCTCGCCCAGCACCGATGCGATTGCCTCCAGCCCGGCGCGATCAACCTCGTCAAAGCGGTTCTTGTTGGGGCAGTCGATGTCCAGCACGCCCACTATGCGGCCGTCGCGGCGCAGCGGAACCACTATTTCGGACGCAGACGCCGCGTCGCACGCTATGTGTCCCGGAAATTCGTGTACGTCGGGCACTAGCTGAGTCTTATCCTCGGCCACCGCCGTACCGCACACGCCCCGGCCAACCGCAATGTCCACGCACGCCACCTTGCCCACGAACGGCCCCAGCAGCAGCGCGCCGTCGTGCATCAGATAAAAGCCCGCCCAGTTTACGTCGCCCAGCGCCTCGTATATCAGCGCCGCCGCATTGGCGAGCGTGGATATTGCATGGCGGCGGCTGTCGATCAACGCGTTTATCTGATCGAGCAGCA
The DNA here is from genome assembly GCA_948467645.1 of uncultured Eubacteriales bacterium. GTDB lineage: Bacteria > Bacillota > Clostridia > Christensenellales > Aristaeellaceae > Fimadaptatus. The sequence continues at coordinate 49,398 of CAOKFD010000002.1, forward strand.
GTGGATACAATTCTGTCTTTTCAGTCGGAAATATCGAATTCGATTCCATTGGATAATCGCTCCGTTCATATTATGTATGCGTCAGTACACTTCCGAGCCAAACGGCATAAGCGCCAGTTGAGCCAGCTTAAAGCATTGCAGTCCAAACGGTATGCCCACTATCGTAACGCATAGCACCAGTCCGCACACTGCCGAAGCCAGCGCCAGCTCCAGCCCGCCGAATATCAGCCACAGTATATTGAGCAGCAGCGAACCCGCACCGCCGCCAAAGCTCACGTCGCGCCCGAACGGTGCCAGCGCCAGTCCCGCAAATTTGAAGCACTGCAGCCCCACGGGTATGCCTATTATAGTGGCGCACCACAAAAGCCCGGTAATCGCCCAGCCGATTGCCAGCCACAGTCCCGCAAATATTACCCAAATGATATTGCCTATCGCACTCATGTTCATTACCTCCACGCCACAATTATATCATTATCCGCATGGTTATTCATTAAAGCGCGATTGGAATGCTCTAAAAAATGGCTGCTTTTGAAGATGGGCAGATTCAGTCGGATTTTAAGGCATATCTGCATGAAGGCCTAAAAAACGGGACGGCGCTTGAAACCGTCCCGCAGGCCTAGTTCATCAGTATGTCATTTCTGCGCCGCAGCAGCCCGGCAGCGCGGGTCAGTGCAGGTGCATGTTATCGCTTCCAATATGCTGCGCACGCTGTCGCATCCTTCGCGGCTGAGCGAATAGTACGTCCAGCGCCCCTGCCGCCGCGCGCATACCATGCCGCTGGCACATAGAAGGCTCATATGGTACGAAAGCGTGGGCTGACCAATGCCCAGTTCGTCCTGAAGCCGACACGCGCAATGCTCGCCGCAGCGCAGAAGTCCGAGTATTTTAAGCCGGTTTTCATCGGCCAGCGCCTTAAACAGCGCCGCCTCCTTTTCGTACACAGTCAGCCCTCCCTTCCGCACGTTACGCTTTTCTGACTTTCTTAATGCGTCAGGCTTAAATCCGCCTTAGCCTATTTCGGGGATATTGATCTCGACCTCGTGGCCGCACTGGCTGGAGCGGTAGATGCCGTCGATTATCGCCTGATTATATATGATCTCCTGCCACGGTATCGGGCTGGGGCCGTGAGTCTTTACCGCGTCGGCGAACGCGCGTACCTTGCGGTAGAAGCGATCGTTCTCATTGGGCTTTAGCGGCACCTGAGTGCACACGGTCTCGCCGCACATGTCGTGATAGAGATACACGTCGCCGATGGTGCCGTCCCATGCGCCGCCCCAGTTCAGCTCGGGGTGCGGAGACTTGACCTTCAGGCCGCCCTCAGTGCCCATGAACAGCGTATCGCCCATGGTGTCCATGTGCATCGCCCACGCCATGCGGAAGTCCATGACCAGACCATCCTCAAAGCGGATGAGCGCCACGGCGAAGTCGTCAACCGAGAATATGTCGGAGTTCTTGCAATACTTGGGGTTTTTGCCGAAGTAGTCTGCGGAATACGCCGACACGGTGACGGGCTTGCGATAGCCGATGGAGTTGAGCGCCATATCCAGGCCATAGCAGCCTATATCGGCCAGACAGCCCACGCCCGCGGTATCCTTCTGCAGGAAGGTGGGGCCGGGTATGCCGCGGCGACGGCCGCCGCCGGTCTGTATGTAATATATATGCCCCAGCTCGCCCGAGCGCACAATGTCCTTTACCATGCGCATGTTGGGATCGTAGCGCGGCTGGAAGCCGATGGTCAGTATCTTGCCGGTGCGCACCTGAGCGCGCGCCATTTCGACCGCCTGCTCAAGCGTCACGGACATGGGCTTTTCGCACAGCACGTCGCAGCCCGCCTCCATCGCGGCGATTGCGCACTCGGCGTGAGTGGAGTTGTAGGTGCATACCGACACGCCGTCGGGCTTGAGCGCCAGCAGTTCCTCCTTGGTCTCGAACGCCGGTACGTCAGTCAGACCAAACTCGTCCAGAAATGCGCGCGCCTTGCCGGGCACGATGTCAGCCGCGCCGATTATCTCGATGTCGTCCATCTTCTTGTAGCTGTCCATGTGCTTATGCGCGATACCGCCGGTACCGATTATGCCAATACGAAGCTTATCCATAGCATACTGCCTCCGCATTCATTTTTATGCGCCCATTATACACCGCGTCCGCAATTTTTGCAAGGGCGACGTTTGCGTCAATGCAATTCAGGGAGCGCTGCCAGCCGATTGCCTGCCAATTTTTCGTCTCAATATACATGCCTGTTCTTAGTAAGCAGCCCTTTACAGTGCCCGCCGGTCATGCGTCAATTCACCTGACCCAGATATTCCTCCAGCGTAATACCCGCGCCCATTATCTTCTGCGCGGCCTCAACGCCGACGTAGCGGAAGTGCCACGGCTCGTAGCTCATGCCTGTCACGCCTTCCTTGCCCTCGGGATAGCGCAATATGAAGCCGTACTCCGCGCAATGCTCCTTCATCCATGCCCAAACCGTGTCGTCGTCCGACTTGTTGGCCTTGGCGACTATATCTATCGCAAGTCCGGCCTCATGCTCGCTGTAACCGACCTGAGCCACATACGTCGCGGCCAGTGTGCGCGCCTCGTCCTCGGACTTGCCATCGTCTATGTACTCCTGTATTTTGTCATCCATTTCGGACTGCTGCTGCTTGGCCGTGCGATAGCCCGAGCTTACCACCGGGTACACGCCCTGCGCGCGCGCGTCGTCGAACATGCTCTGCAGCGACGGATATATGCGCTTGTCAACCGACTGGCCGTTGGACAGCTCGGTCAGCTCCGTCGGCGCATAGCCGTCGGGTATGGCGTTGGAGCTGTTTACCAGCAGCAGCATCCAGCCGTCGCCCGCGTTAAGCTCGTCCGCGCTGAGCGCCGCCGCGGTGGGTGCTGGCGTGGCGTTTATATAGTCGGTATGTACCGGTGCGAGCGTGCCCTGCGGCAGCTGCGTGGGCAGAACCGCCTGATACTGCTGTGCGCTGGCGTTATCCATGCGCGCGTTTATGAAGCGCACGCCCGCAAACGTAATCAGCGCGCACGCGGCAATACCGATAACCGTCCCCGCGATGCGGGTGTTGCGCGCCTTGCGTCTGCGCGCCTCGGCGGCCTTCTTCTTGCGATATTTATCCATCGGTTTCCCCCCATAGGAATCAGATGCTTTTGGTTTTGATATGTGCATTTGAATTAGACGATATGAGTTGGCGATTTGTTCCCTGAATTATACTGCGACGGTGAGAAAAGGCATGTTAAAAGAAGTCGTCGTTATTGCAAATGCATAGAACGACGACTTCTATAAGTTCAGCTTTTATAGACGTTTTAGTTCAGCGTCAACACTCGCGCGGAATGGGGCGCCATATCGAACAGCGTGATATGTCCCTCAAATTTACCCAATGCTTCATCCGTCCAAAAATCGCATACGTGCGCTCGCGCATTCAGCGGCACGGCTATCGACTTAATATCGTCAGAGTGGTTGAACACACAGATAATGTGCTTTTGCCCACGGTCTATGCGGCCGATTTCAAATGAATCGTCATCATAAACCGCCGCATCGCCCGCTGCCGCCATCATACGCCTGAGCACGTCCAGATTCTTCTCACTAAGATCGTCCAGCTTATCTCCGGACGTAACTACGCCGCCGCTTGCAACAATATATGCCTTATGATACTCTATCTCGTCGTCTGTCAGATCGCATATGGCGCGGCGATACATGCCGTTGCGCACTCCGCTGCGGTCGCGCTTTTCAAGAACAACGCCATCCGGATCGTTTATCCACAATCTTCCGTTCTGCCAGCTGCGGCCGGTGATTTCCTCCATATTGCCGCCAACGCGCGGCCAATCGCGGAATATATCGTTTGTAGCGCGGTTTCCGTCTACCAGTCCCAGTTGTGCCCATATAGGCGCATTGCAGCCCAATATATAGCTGTCCGCACCGACCTCATCATTAATGGCCTGAAAAACTGCGCGAAACGCTTCTACACGCGTCTTATGCGGATCGTGATGCACGCCTGGAAGTGCGCCATAGCTGGTAAAGTCCAGCTTGAAATACCTTATTCCCCACTCGTCATGGAATGTACGCACCAATTTGCGTACATAATCGACTGCTTTCGGATTTGTGCCGTCCAGCACATACCACCTGCGATTGAAGCAATGCTCCTGACTGGGCTTTCCGTCGCTGCCCATTATGAGCCAGTCCGGATGTTCGGCAAACAGCCTTGACCTCACATCTACGGTAAACGGAGATATGTATCCCGCAGGTTCGCAGCCCTCGGCGCGTATACGGTCGCACATTTTCTTCATATCCGCGCCGGTTTCGGGGTTAGGTATAAGCCAGTCTGTATACGACTGATAGCCGTCGTCTATCTGTATGCGCTTTAGCTCAGGAATACGCGTATGCATGGCGCGCGCCTGCATATACATTTCTTCCGCCTTTATACCGCTTATCGAATGATACGAGCACCATCCAAACGGAATATCGGCGTACTTGCGGCGCGGATGGTTCTCATTAATGCGCTCGGCCAATTTTTCAAACAGCGCGTCACGCTTCTCGCCAAATAGCGCAATGAATTCTTCGAACTGCCACGTTTCTCCGGGGCGCAGTTCTATATCTTCGCAGTCCATAACGATTTCTATGTAGTTGTTTTTGAACCTGAACTCGCCCATGAACTTATTGCAGCTTGAAAATGCCATCAGCGCGCGATCATACTGCGTAGGCGACAGCAGCATAAGCGAATATGCGGTGTACGTATCCGGACTAAACGGACTTTTCTTTAAGCTGAAGAATTCTTCATCTGTGCCGTACTTGCCTATGTTATGCGGCTCATGCAGCGTACCGCCGTGCTGCGAAAGCATATGGAACCCTTCCGAATAAAACGGACAACTCGCCGCCAGCGGGAAATTGCCGTACATAAGCGCCACTTCTCGCACGCGCACAGCCGCATCGGATGTATTGCGCAGCAGCGCACGCATTGTGTTTCCTGTCCATACGCGTTCCAATACCATCGCATTGCCCGCGATGCTGCAATCGGTCAATCTAACCTGCGCAGGCAAACCTTTCAAAAATGCAATATCAAACATATTTTTCTCCCGTCCAAGTTATTAAAAGCGGCGGATGCACCGCAGAGTTTGCAATGCATCCGCCGCATGTTCATTTAAACATACGTTCTTTACCGATTACTCGGCGCCGTATATCTTGTCGTATCCCTTCTGCAGCAGTTCTACATACTGATCCACGCCATAGCCCTGCAGGTCGTTCAGATAAGCATCCCAATCGTTATCTATGCTCTTTGCGCCCGTTACAAACTGCGCAATAGACATATCCACGTAATCGCCTATGGTAGTCTTAAGGTCGTTATACTTACCCGTTTCGTCGCCCTCAAGGAAGAACACATTCGGCACCGGGGAAATCAGATAATTGGCGTACAGATTCTCAGTCTCGCTTTCAATGCGCGCCTCGAATATGGTGGAATCTGAGTACAAACGATCGTCATCGGCCATGGGGCTCCACTGGGCGCGATGTTCCTTCAGGCCAAGTACGGGGCCGGCAGAGAACGCTTCGTTTTTATACTCGTCGGAATCAGGCAGGAACTCCCACACGTAATCGCCGCCAAGTATATTCTTCTGACCCGCTTCCGCATACTTCCAACCATGGCCTTCCGCACCGTAGTAACGGATTATGGATGCTTCCGGTTCCAATGCCGCGCCCATCCACTTTATGGCGGCTTCGGGGTTCTGGCACTTATCGGTGATAGTAAAGTAGCCGCCAACATTCATGTTGATAAACATGTTGTGAGGGGTAAACTGCACGCCTTCCGGACCCTTGAGAGGCTCAATGGCGCGGTAATTGTGGTATACGTATTCGTTCTTCATATCCGTCTGGTAAATAGCACCTACAAAGGAGCCTACCAGAGCAGGATCGCTGCCCATGGTCTGTTTGAACTGAGAGCCTTCCTGAGTGAACGCGGCCACGTCTACAAGGCCCTCGGCATACATCTTATTGAGGTAGCGCAATGCTTCGCGGAATTCATCCTTGTTTGCCTGGAATTCTATCTTCCCATCCAGAGCCGCAACGTACTTCTTATTCGCAGTATCGATTTCGATGAAGGAATCCAGGAATCCGTTTACCCAGTCAGACATACCGCTGAGCGGTATCTCGTCGCTCTGTCCATTGTTATTCAGATCGCCGCTTTTTACCGCGACCAGGAAGTTATAATACTCTTCCGTAGTCGTCGGAACTTCCATGTTCAGCTTTTCCAGCCAGTCCATGTTGATATACAGTTTGGAAGCGGCGCGGCAGTGACCGCACTCAGAGAAGCGGCATATGGAATATATATTGCCGTCAGGCGCAACGTGCATGTTATAATACTCAGGGCGCTCGGCATACAGTTCGCTCAGACGTTCGTTCGATGCGATGTAGTCGTTTAGCGGGATAAATATGCCTTCCTGCACGCCATACGTATTTATCTCGCTAAAGCTAAACTGAGCGCCGTCGCCGGTCAGGAATATTTCAGGGTAATCGCCGCTAGCAAGCAGCAGCTGCTTCTGAGTGGATGCTTCCTGGTTGGAGAATACATATCCAGTCGGATCGATGCGCACGCCTGTCTTTTCCTCAAGATACTTAAGCGAATAGTTCTCGGAGTAGTCCAACGACGGGTCGCCTTCTACGAACGCGGTTATCACGATCGGTTCGGCGCCGTCGGCCAAGGCAAACGCCGGCAGCATGGCAATGGCCATTACAAAAGCAATCAGTACGGACAGTGTTTTCTTCATTATCGATTCCCTCCCAATATAATTTTACGCATTAGCTAACGGCGCACGAAACGACTGCGCACATCGTTCCATCACCGTCCTAATCGGCTTTAACCCTTGAGCGAGCCCAGCATTATTCCCTTTACAAAGTGCTTTTGTATAAACGGATACAGCATCATAACCGGAGCCGAGGCTATCACTATAAGCGAATACTGATACAGATTTTTCAGGTAAAGCTTATCCATATATTCTTCCATAGACATAGTCGCCAGTGAAGAATCGTTCATATCCTCGACAATGAGGAAGTTGCGCAACACTATCTGTAACGGCAGCAGGTTACTGTCGCGCAGATATATCATGGCGTTAAAATACTGGTTCCAATGTCCTACCGCATACCACAGCACCAATACCGCGATTATGGGCTTAGCCAAAGGCAGAACTACGCTTATAAGGTACCTGTCATCCGTACATCCGTCTAGCGACGCGGATTCATACAGATCAAACGGAATGGACGACTGTATATAAGTGCGCGCGATTATCACGTTGTACACGCTCATCGCACCGGGTATCAGCATTGCCCATGCGGTGTTTATCATCCTCAAATCGCGCACAAGCAGATACGTCGGTATCATGCCGCCGCTAAACAGCATTGTAAAAGTGAATATCACCGTTACTACGCCCCTGCCCTTTAGATCTCGCCGAGAAAGCGGATATGCCGCCAGCATAGTGACGACTATGTTTATAAATGTACCCACAACGGTGTAGAATATGGAGTTGCGAAATCCTATCCATACCTTTTCGGTCGTAAACACCGCCGCATACCCTTTTAGGCTAAAGTCGACCGGCCAAAGATATACCCATCCGTTTCCGACTGCCTCCGGCGATGAAAATGAGGACGACACGATGTATACAAGTGGAATGAGAATAATAACCAGCATGAACCAAAGTATTACTTCGGTTATCACAATGTACACCATGTCGGCAGTGGAGTTTTTCCGGATCTTATTGGTCTGTTTCACAGTCATCGCTCGCATCCTCCATTACCAAAGGCTTGTCTCGTTTACGCGGCGCGCAATAGCATTTGCGCTGCACAGCAGTATCAAGTTTACGACCGAATTGAACAGACCCACAGCCGTGGAATACGAATACTGTATGTCCTGCAATCCGCGCTTGTACACATACGTCGATATTATCTCGGATTGAGACAGGTTCAACGTCTTTTGCATCAGGTATACCTTTTCATAGCCTACGCTAAGCAGCGAACCCAGTGACAATATCATCTGAATTATTATCGTAGGCATTATGCCGGGCAGGTCTACATGGTACACCCGCTGAAACCTGTTTGCACCGTCGATTATTGCAGCTTCCTGAAGCGATGGATCTATACCTGCGAGCGCCGCAAGGTATATTACGGCAGAATAGCCCGCGCCCTGCCATACGCCTGACCATACGTATATACTGCGAAACGCGTCGGGATTGCCCATAAAGTCCTGCACGGGAAGCCCAACAAGTCGGAGCACATTATTTATAAGGCCGGTACGCACATGCAGGAATTGCGTGATAATCGACACCATGACCACGGTGGATATAAAGTAAGGCGCGTATGTAACCATCTGAACCACTTTTTTAAAGTGATTATGTTTACATTCATTGAGCGCCAGCGCCAATACTATCGGTGCCGGAAAACCGGCTATGAAGCCGTACACGCTGAGAGCCAACGTATTTCCTATCAGTTGCTTAAACACCGGCGTACCGAAGAAGTCGCGAAAGTGCTTTAGTCCCACCCACGGACTGCCCCATACGCCCTTGCGAAGCGAATAATCCTCAAATGCGATCAGTACTCCGCTCATCGGCACATAGCAGAATATTATGATGTACGCCATCGGTATAAGTAGCATCAGATACAGTCTGCCGTGGCGCTTAAGCTCGCGTATTACGCCATTCATGCCACTGCGCTTGGTTTTGGATACCGCCGCATTCATATGGATTCGTTTCCCTCCGCTCATACGTTATTGCCATTTACAACTTAAATTGTATATTACGCGTCGCTTTACTTCAAGCCAAAATGTTTTTTCATCCGATTCCACTTTACTTTTACATGCAAAAATCCTTGCCAAAGCGCAAGGATTTTGATAATTTAAGGCATAGGCGCCTTATTTTGGGTTTTGTGCGTCTTTATCGCCCTTTGCACGCTTTCGATATTCGCTCGGCGTCACTCCCAAATTGCGTTTGAATGCGCTTCTAAGGTTATACACATGCTCAAATCCGGTTAGCGATGCGATCTCATCCAACGACAGCGGTCGGTCTATCAGCTTAAGCGCATGGTCTATGCGCAAGCGCTCGATATATGCCGAGAAGTTTACTCCAGTGCAATCTTTGAACGCACGGCTAAGATATGCGTCGGCTATCGAAAAATGCGTTGCCGCGCTTGATAGCGTCAGTTCGGGATCGGTATAATTCCCGTCTACATATTCCCGCACTGAATTTATAAGGGCGTCGGTGCGCCCGGATTGGCGCTTCTGAACTCTTGATACAAACTCGTCCAGGCATTCCAATATGCCGTCAAGCGCATGTGAAGCGTTGTCCATCGTCATTATCCGCTGCACGGCATTTTCCATATGTTTCTGCTCGCCGTTTCCGTCGTTGCCCAGCATTTGGCCAATGCGCATTATTGTGGCGCACATGCCGTTTATGAGCAGGCTTTGCGACTGCGACATATGACCGCTAAGTCTTTCCGCACCGAACACGCTCAAAACCAGTTCATGCACCTTGCCGCCGTTTCCGGCTATGGTAAAGTTGATAAGCTGATTCTCCACGTCCAGCGAATATGAATAGGCTCGTACGGGCATATTTCGCTGATATTCGATCGATACCCCCTGCCTTTCGGGATATAGATACAGCATATCCGCACAACGCGCGTATGCGTAACTAATATCTGTAAAACGCTCTATCGGCACTGATATTACGCACTTTATACACATATCGCGGCCATCCGAATCCTCGGATATGCGTTTAAGTGCGTTCCTAAGCTGCGTTTCAATATCATCCATTTCGCTTGCGGTTATGCTAAATATAAGCACGCAGCCGTTCAGCGACGTTTCGAACAGGTCGTATTCCGCGCCGATCGTTTCAGAAAAGGCCTTGGTGCGTATTGCGCTCATGGTACTGGCTTCCGCTATGCTGAGTTCTGTGCCTATGCGTTCAAACCTTACAAGAGCCAGCATAAATGGGCCGCTGAGTTTGGGCTGATTTATGTACTCCAGCATATCCGTCGCTTCTTTATCGTCGCTGAAATAACCGCCCAATAGATTTTCAAAGAATAGCTGGTCGATTACATTTATCTGGCGCGATACGTACTGCTTCATCTGATTGTGTTTGACTATCAGCTCGTTTACATTGTTGCTGAACTGCTGCATGGTATTTAGCGCCATAATGTAGTTGTCAGGCTTGACCTGCTTGATCTCCGACGCATACATTTGTTTCAGGTTATACGATATTCTGTCCAGCGGCATACCTAGTCTGCGCGCAAAATAGACAGCCGCTATCGTGCCGAATATTACCGACAGTATTACTACCAATATAATCACGTTCCTGAGCCACGATACCTTGGACGTTATTGCAGCTGTGGGTATAAGTACGTTGTACTCAAGCTGATTATACTTTGACCGCATAGACACTTTTACCATATTATGGCCTTCTTCCGTCGGCACAGCCTCTATTGCCGGACATGCCATTATTATCTCGCCGCCCGAGGTCTGCGCCCATGCCACCGCGCCCGTCTCAGTCTCTATCGCCATTTCCATATCGCTTATAAATTTACTCGCATTTATGATAAACACAACGCTTCCACGCGACAGGCCATCTTTGTATAGAGGCCATACCATCAGCCCAAGCTGACAGCTTTGCTTATTGCCGCCGCTATACCCTTCCAATGTAGCCTGACGCGCAGGTATGAAGTAGCAATTTCTGCTATCGTTGATTATTTTATTCCACCCCTTCTCATCTATACATTCCATACTCAAAAAGTGCGGATAATATATCGATGAGCGCATGAAGCTATACCCGCTTTTCGCCTCATAAAGCGTATCAGGAGTTTTAAGGTATACCAAAAAGTCATATATTATTGTGCCGCCAGTATAAAGCTGCTTAAGCTCGTTGCGAAACTGCATCGACTGCATTACCGTGTTTGGATCATCATATGGCGATTTGCTGGTCAAAAGCGAGTTCATATACGTTGATTCAAGCAGCTGGGACATTATGTCACGTATTCTGCGAAAGTCTGCGTCCATATTCTCGACATTCATGCTGAGCATCGCACGCGTTTTACTATACTCGTTCTCGGATACGACTCTAATCGTATATGTATAAAAAATGCTGCCAATAAGCACCGGTATCATCGCTACTATCAAAAAAGTTGCAAGGAATGAATACATGATTCGCTTGGCATACTTATTTTGCGTCGCATTTGTAGCCATACGCTCTGCTCCTTTACATAGTTTGATGTTAAATGCATGTGTTTAAGTATACATTGCGTTTATCGTTTTGTCAATTATACCGTCTGGCATCACTTTTATCCGGATAGCGCAATACATTTTTACTCAATATAAAATATCTCCGCGCCTTTTGATTCAGGCGCGGAGACACAATACAGATTGGGTTTTATGCGGCACGATTATCGCTTTTCCTCGCGCATATCCACATAATCTCTCCTATCGATTTTTGCCCCGCCGAACGACACCATGCTGTTCATTGTATACAGCGCGTCGTCCATTATCTGCATCATTATCGGGCATCCGCTTCCCTCGCCCAGGCGCATGTCCAGATTAAGCCGGGGGTCAAGCCCCGCCTCTTTCGCGGCCAGCAGAAACGCCGGCTCAGCCGATACGTGCGAGCCGAACAGATACCCGCGTACATCGGGCTGAATGCGCGTCGCGCACACGGCCGCGACCATGCCTATAAAGCCGTCCACGATCGCCGCGATATGCGACTGCGCCGCGCCTATGTAAGCGCCCGTCATTGCGCATATGTCAAGGCCGCCCACCTTGCCAAGTACGTCAACCGGGTCGGTCGGGTCAGGCTGGTTCAGCGCAATTCCACGGCGCACCACCTCGCGCTTGAGGGCGAACTGTTCCTCGCTCAGCCCCGCGCCGCGCCCCACTGTCACGCCCGCGTCCGCTCCCGTCAGCGCCGACAGCACCGCCGCCGAGGTGCAGGTATTGCATATGCCCATCTCGCCCACGCCGATTACACTTATGCCCTCGCTCGCGGCCTTTATTGCGGCGGCGCGGCCGATTTCGATGGCCTGAACCGCTTCGTCACGGCTCATCGCAGGGCCTGTCGTGAAGTCGTGCGTGCCCGGCATTACCTTTTTGTTTATTAGCGGCGCGCAGGTTTCGGCTGGCGCGTTTATGCCCACGTCGTAGACTTCGATAGCCGCGTTTGCGCGCTCGGCCAGCCTGCCCATGCCGGTAAGCCCTTTGGCTATATTTATGCCCTGAACCCGCGTGACCGACTGCGGCACGGGCGATATGCCCTGCGCGTGCACGCCGTTGTCGGCACAGAATACCAGCATCCGCCGCCGGTCGATGTTTGCGGGAATGCGCCTGAATATGCCCGCCAGATGGATTACTATCGTCTCCAGCTCGCCCAGCGCGCCTATGGGCTTGGCCAGCGAGTCTATGTAGTCCCGCGCCGCGGCCATCGCACGCGCGTCAGCCGGCCTTACGGGGGTAAGATAATCGCTCATTCAAATGCCTTTCAATAACACGGTTTGATGTGGCAGCGATTTAAGGCATATGGCCGAGGTTTTGCCCTGGCCATATGCCCGTATCACCCGAGATCACTCGCGTATGACCGCATGTATCAGCGGCGCGGGCTCCATGCGCTCGTCGCCGATGTCGATTGCGCCGAGCAGCATCGCCTGTGCGCGTTCGAGATTCTTCTTATCGTTCACATGCAGCTCGGCCAGCTCGTCGCCCGCGTCCACATGCTCGCCCAGCCTGTGGCGCAGTATCAGACCCACGCCCAAGTCTATCACATCGTCCATACTCTCGCGGCCAGCGCCCAGCAGCATCGACGCGCGGCCTATGTCGCACGCGCGCATCGCATTTATCCAGCCGCCGCGCGGCGCGCGCACCGAAATCTTCTCATTGCAGCCCGGCAGCAGGCTCAGATCGTCCACAACGCGCGCGTCGCCGTGCTGTGCCGCGATCATCTGGCGCAGTTTCTCAAGTGCCGCGCCCGAGTCCATCTTTTCGCGCATAAGCTTGCGCGCCGCTTCGGGCGTGTCGGCCACGCGCGACGCGATCAGCATCAGTTCGCCCAGACTGAATACAACGTCCTTCAGCGCGCCGCCGTTTTCGCCGCGCAGTATGCGCACAGCATCCTCTACCTCCAGCGCGTTGCCGATGTACATGCCCAGCGGCTGGTTCATGTCCGTGACCAGCGCGGCCACGTTGCGCCCCGCCTGACAGCCTATGCGCACCATGTCGCGCGCCAGCTTGCGCGCGTCCTCGTCGCGCTCCATCAGCGCGCCCGAGCCGCTCTTTACGTCCAGCACAATCGCGCGCGTGCCCGCCGCCAGCTTCTTGGACAGTATCGACGACACTATCAGCGGCAGCGAATCAACAGTACCGGTCACGTCGCGCAGGGCGTACAGCCGCTTGTCGGCGGGCGCGAGATGCGCGCTCTGCCCCGCGACCGCACAGCCCACGCGCTGTACAATCGATATGAATTCCTGCGGCTCCAGCTGATGACGGAAGCCGGGTATCGAGTCCAGCTTGTCCAGCGTGCCGCCGGTAAAGCCCAGCCCGCGCCCGCTCATCTTGGCGACCGGCGCGCCGCACGCCGCAATCAGCGGCGCGAGTATCAGCGTAGTCGTATCGCCCACGCCGCCGGTGGAATGCTTGTCGACCGGTATGCCGTCGATGGCATTTAGGTCAAGCGTATCGCCCGAATGCTCCATATCTATGGTCAGGCGCACGGTCTCGCGGTCGGTCATGCCGTTTATGCGTATCGCCATCAGCAGCGCCGCCAGCTGGTAATCCGGCGTGGCCGGGTCTATCGTCGCGTCAACAAACTGATCTATCTGCGCGTCGGTCAGCTCGCCGCCGCACTTTTTCACTTCAATAATATCGAGTATGTTCATGACAATCCTCCTCGGATTAGTTTATTTCACCGCAATGCCCGCGCCCGCCAGCGCCGCGCGCCACGCGGACTTCTTCTCATCATATTTAATGGTATAGGCAGGGCTGGTCGAGGGCAGGCGCAATGTTGGTATGTCAAGGCCCTTTATGTGCCGCCTGTACAGCGCCGCCGCCGTGCCACCGTTAAGCAGTATCTTTTCCAACTGCATGTTCTTAGCAAGCGATGGTATGTCGTTCGCCACCTCGTTGCGTATCATTGAATCGCTGCTTGTCTCGCGCTCGCAGCAATGGCACACGTCCCACAGCGCTATGCCGTGCGCCAGCAGCATACGGCCGCGCGCCTCATAATCGGCTATATATTCGCCGCACAGCAATTCGCACATTATCGGCCAGAACGCATTGCGCGGGTGGGCGTAATACTGGCCGTCCTCCAGCGACTTTACCGACGGCATTGAGCCGAGTATCAGCACGCGGCATTCGGGCGACCATATCGGAGCGAAACCGGTAATCATTCGTTTAATGCACCGCTTTCATATGCATATTAATCAATTTCCAATTCTCTGCACATCGCAATTATAACAGATTGGGATTAATGTGTCTATGCAAATTCTGCAATGTGCGGTATAATGGATTGTAAGGCGAATGATTTATACAGGGCGCTGGAAATACCCGGCCCGCATTGTCATACCGATTGCGGAATATACGCAATGCGCCGCTCCGGCGCGCAGCAGAAAAGGGTGATCGTTTGAGAAAGATAATAATAATATCGTCCAATAATACCGGTCATGGCCACACGTCGATAACGACGTCACTGCTGGAGCAGTTTACAAACTACCCCGACGTAGAGGTCAAGGTCGTGCAGGGCTTCCGGCTTATAAGTCAGGCGGCGCAGAAAGCGTCGGGCCTGTACGGCCCTATGACGCGCTATTCCAAAGACCTGTGGAAGGTTACGTATGAGCTGAGCCAGCAGAGTCCCAAGCACACAAACGAGCTTACCGCGCTGGCCATACACGACAACTTCATGAAGCTTATCGCCGAGGAGCACCCGGACATGATCGTCACGGTACACTCGCTGTTCGCGGGCAGCGTGATAAACATACTGGAGGACTACCACCTGAACATACCGCATGTGACGCTGATTGCGGACATGGTCGATCTGCACGCGACGTGGTGCGAGCCGCGCTCCGATCTGACGCTCTGCCCCACAGAGGAAGCGATGCGCGTATGCCGTATACGCGGCTGCGACCCCAAGCGCATGATAATGTGCGGCTTCCCGTCGCGCAGGCAGTTCACCGATGCGGCGCGCCGCTTTACGCGCGGCGACCTGCCCACCGATCGCCCGCTGCGCTTCCTTATAATGAGCGGCGGCGAGGGCTCGGGCAGCCTTAAAAAGTACGCGCGCGAGCTGCTGGACAAATTCAATTGCGAAGTGCGCGTGATATGCGGCCGCAACGAAAAGCTGCGCGCCATGCTCACGCAGACGCTAAAGGAGCGCTACGGCGACCGGGTGAAGGTGCTGGGCTTTGTAAAGGACGTCGAAACGCATATGCTGGAGTGCGATATGATAATCGCGCGCGGCTCGCCCAACTCGCTCATGGAGGCGGTCGTGTGCAACATACCCATAATCTGCGTAGGCGCGCTGCCCGGTCAGGAGGAGCACAACCCGCAGGTAATGGCGCGGCACCATCTTGGCGTGATATGTCAATCGCCCCGGCAGCTGCCCGACGTGGTAAATTCGCTGATAGCAAACGACGGCCAGCGCTGGCGCGAGCTGCGCGACGGCCAGTTGAAATACCGCAATCTGGACGCGGCGAAGGACATCGTGGACATACTGTGCGCGCGGCTTAAAAAGCTGGACTACCCCACGCCGGTATACAAGCTGAAAAACCCGCTGCTGGATTATATGGAGTCGTTCAGGCAGCTTTTGCGCGACGACAGCGAGCACAAGCGCTACCACCGCGTAAAGCATAACGACGATTACTTTCAGCAGTGAGTCGTAATCAAAAGCTGATTTCCCGCGCCGCGATCCACGGCGCGGGAAGTTTAAGCATATAATACCATATCCGAAAGAAAGTGATAAAACATGGCATCCAAGGTACTGTTTGCCCCAATGAAATACGCGCGCTATGAGGCGACGCAGACGCTGCCCGCAAAGTTTGGACGCATGCTGGAAAAATCCCCGCTGGGCGACATGGTAAACGGCAAAAAGGTCGCCATCAAAATGCACGTAGGCGACGGCATAACCTATTCGACCATACCGCCGGTATTTATAACCATACTCGTGGATTACATACATAAGCACGGCGGCGACTGCTTCATAACCGACCATTACATCAGCTCGCGCCATCCCGAGCGCCGCGGCTACACCGAGGCCAATCTGGGCTGTCCCATACTGGAGTCCACGGGCTACATGGGCAAGTATTTCTATGAAAAGGACGTGGACTACAAGACGCTGCGCCACGTCGATATAGCGGGCCTTATACACGACGCGGACGTGCTGGTCGACTTTTCGCACGTAAAGGGCCACGGCTCCTGCGGCTTTGGCGGCGCGTGCAAGAACATCGCCATGGGCTGCGTGACCGACCGCACCCGCCACGAGATACACTCGCTCGAGGGCGGCCTGGTCTGGGACAAGGACAAGTGCGTACACTGCAAGCTGTGCATACCCGCGTGCAACCATCACGCCAACTCGTTCACGACCGACGGCAAGGACGGTGTTTACAAGGTCAACTACCACCACTGCACCATGTGCCAGCATTGCCTTAAGGTCTGTCCCAAGCACGCGATCACGCTGGACAGCCACGATTACGCCGATTTCCAGAGCGGCATGGCGCTTACTACCAAGACGGTTCTGGACACCTTTGCGCCCGGTTCGGTGTACTTCATAAACGTGCTGACCATGATAACCGCGCTGTGCGACTGCTGGGGCATGACCACGCCGTCGCTGGTGCCGGACATAGGCATAATGGCGTCGGACGACATAGTAGCCATAGAGCGCGCCAGCATAGACGCGATAAAGGTGGAAGACCTGATCCCGGTAGGCGTACCGGCGGGCATGAAGCTGGGCACCGAGGGGCACCTGTTCCAGCGTCTGCACGGCAAGAACCCGTATGTACAGCTGGACAAGCTGGAAGCCTGCGGACTGGGCACTCAGGAATACGAACTGGTGGAGATACGATAATTCTATTTAAAACGCCGGCGGCGCCGCTCATAGACAGCGGCGCCGCCGTTTTGTAAAAAAATGGCATACCGCGCGGGATGCAAAACATAGCCGTATATCGGCATTTTGCGCACTTAATAACACTTAAAAAACCTTGCAAAGCGCCTTCGCGCAACGCTCCCTTAACTCTTGGGCGCTATAATATACGCGCATGAATATGCTTACCTTACTTTGAACGTTTGCGACCGGGAGGGTTTTACGATGGAAGCAATAAGGTTTGACTTTAACCACATGATGAGCGATTTTCTGGGCGAGGGCAAGGGCATTTCCCGCGATATGCTCACCTCTATGGAAGGCCGCGCCGCCGACGCTGTAAAGGCGTTCAACGGCCGTCACGGCGACGTCAAGGCGATGGTCGGCTGGGTCGACCTGCCCGAGAATCAGGACGAGACCGTGGACGCAATCATCAAGGAAGCCGCTGAAATTCGCGCCAATTTTGAAAACTTCGTTGTGCTGGGCATAGGCGGCAGCGCGCTGGGCCCCATAGCCATACAGCAGGCGCTGAGCCATCTGCGCTACAACGAACTGCCTGCTGAAAAGCGCGGCGGCCCCCGCTTCTACGTCGAGGACAACATCGATCCCGAGCGCATGAGCGCGCTGCTGGACGTTATCGACGTTAAGAAGACCTGCTTTAACGTCATCACCAAGTCGGGCGGCACCGCCGAGACGATGAGCCAGTACCTGATTGCGCTCAACGCGCTCAAGGAAGCCGTCGGCCCCGAGTACAACAAGCACATCATCGCCACCACCAGCAGCAATTCCGGCCTGCTGCTTGAAATCGCCCATAAGGAAGGCTTCAAGACCTTCTTCATCCCGGACGATGTAGGCGGCCGTTTCTCCGAAATGTGCCCCGTGGGTCTGCTGCCCGCGGCCGTATGCGGCATAGACATAAAGGAGATGCTCGCGGGCGCGAAGGCTATGAAGGAGCGCTGCACCGACACCGATCTGTGGAAGAACCCGGCTCTGATGCAGGCCACCGCGATGTACCTCGCCATGACCGAAAAGCACGCCAACATCACCGTCATGATGCCTTATGCGGACAGCATGAAATACATGGCCGATTGGTATTGCCAGCTGTGGGCCGAGAGCTTGGGCAAGGCGCACACCCGCGACGGCAAGCTGATCAACGCCGGTTCCACCCCCGTTAAGTCGCTGGGCGTTACCGACCAGCACAGCCAGCTCCAGCTGTACTCCGAAGGCCCGCTGGACAAGGTAGTCACCTTCCTGGCCGTGGACGATTATCGCGCCGAGGTCAAGATACCCAAGGGCTGCGAGTACATAGAGCGCGTTGACTTCCTGAGCGGCAAGACGCTCAATCAGCTGATACAGGCCGAGCTGCTGGGCACCGAGTATGCGCTGACCAAGGTTGGCCGCATGAGCCAGAAGATCACCCTGCCCACCGTCAACGCCAACACCATCGGTCAGCTGATGTACTTCTTCGAGCTGGCCACCGCGTATGCGGGCGAGCTGCTGGGCATCGACGCGTTCGACCAGCCCGGCGTTGAGCAGAGCAAGATCGCCAGCTACGCCGTACTGGGCAACAAGGAAGAAAAGTACGTAAAGGCCGCCGAGGAAATGAGCAAGCAGACTCTGCCCTTCGCCGAGTACGTAATGTAATTAAGCTTATCCACAATAGACATACCCCGCGAGGTCGTGGTTTATCCACAGCTTCGCGGGGTTTTTGTGTATTCGTTTGCTTTGAACGCACTGTTCAGTCGCATTCAATTGCCTTTACTGCATTCGCCGGGATCGTACTATATACTATTGGGGTTTTTATATGTTTCCTGGTGCATGATAAAGTAATAAGCCTCGCCATATGTGGAGCGAACCGCAAATGATGTGTTCGCGTTTACGCACATATTCAGTTCAAGTAGTTTCTTGGGATTGTTTCTTCGTACAATCCCCTTTTTTCCTTGAAGAACCAATTTTTATGTTCATGCCCTGGTATATTCTTAACCCGTCAGTTATTAGCATTATCCTGCCATCCACACCTGTATCCACCATGTATTATGACTTAGATAAACGATATGTGACAAAACCTTACCATTCAAAGTCACATGCATAAAAGTTCTCTCTGCACTCAACATTCCAGTGTACGTCTTAATTAAAACATTTCCAATTTTGTTTAACTTCATCTTAGTTTCATGAGAGAAAACATATAAGCTCATAAGCGCCGTCAAGTACCAGTACTTCAAAAAATAGCATAAGAAGAAGCGCCCAGAACGCGCATCGGCAGACGTTGAGCCAAGCTCAAAACTTCGCCTGCCGACCGCGTTTCAGGCGCTCAAACAGTTATATCAAACCTACATCCCAATATGCGGTTTATGCCAATATTTCGGGCTTATTGTGCCCACCATGGCATACGTGCGCGCAGTACTTCCTGCTCCAGATATTCCTTCTTAGGTGCACGCGTATCCACGCGCATTACGATCGCGCTGCTCCTAGTGTGATCACGCTTTTCGGAGTCTGACATCGCCCTCGCGCCCACGCCGCTCATGCGGCCCGCGTTTGCCACTATCGGCATACTGAACAGAATTCTTCCTATTCTGCCAACTTTCTTCGCTGCGGTATTCCGGCCTATCATCGTATATTCCTCCTGCACTGTATGCATTGTCGTTTTCTTTTCTTCGTCTATATTCTACACTATGCAGGAAAAATCTACTATTCCGATTCTGCAATCATCTAGCAATATTCTGCCACATGCGCCGATATTCGCTGGGCGTCATGCCGGTTTCCGTCAAGAATACCTTGCCGAAAAAGCTGCTGCTTGAAAAGCCGCAGGCAAAGCTTATCCGCGTTATCGAATCATCGCCGCCCGCCAGCATACGGCAGGCCGCCTGTATACGGCAGCTTTTCAGGTAATCCGCAGGCGTTGTATGCAAAAACGTCTGAAAAACGCGGTAGCAGTCCCGCTCGCTCACATATGCCGCGTCGGCTATGTCGGATATTTTTATCCGCTCCGAGTAATGCTTCTGAACGAACACCATCATCTGCTTGATCTTTATGCTGGTCGCATACGTGTCGGAACGCTCCTCGGGCATAAGCCCCAGCAAGTCCACCCATATGTCCTCCAGCGTTTCTCGCAGTTTAAGTTCGTATCTGAAATCACTCGTGTCGATTTTGAACGACTCGCGTATTTTGCTGAGCGTGCCCGCGTGGGCGGGGTTGTCTGGCATCAGCGGGATTACTTCCAGCCCGGGCGCGTTTATTATGGGTGCAATATACTTCTGCGCGATGCGGCCGTCGGGCTGGCCGCCTATGAACGACGCGTCGAATATGTGCAGCCGCTGCACCGCCGTTTCGCACAATTTGCGCGATATATGCAGCACGTCGGCGTTTATAATCCCGCCCGAGCCTTCGGGAAAGCGCACGCAGCCGCCCGGCGTCTCGTATTCTATAGCGCCGCGCTCCATATAGAACAGTTCTACCGCCCTGTGCCAGTGCCACAGCACATTGCCGCTGTCCAAATTCGCGCACGAGTTTATATATGGAAAGTCCGCGCTGTAACCCGGCAGTATTTCCTCGTTGGTGTCCGGCTTGAGCAGCATTTTAAGCATATCCTCCTGAATATAATAAACGACACCCGCACGGAGCATAATCCGCACGGGCGTCGGCGCCATTACGGTATTACGCCTTGACCTTATAAACCTCGCGGTCGCGCACAACGCAGCCCGCCGGTATGCCCGCGCGCAAAAGCGCCGCGCACTGGCCGCAGGTTATGCACACCTTTTTAGCATCCAGTCCGCCGTTTTTAATAACGTCGTTGGGGAAATCCGGGTACGCAAACGCCATGCGGCCAAAGCCCGCCATGGCGCAGTGTCCGCCCGAAATCATGCCCGCGGCAAGATTGGGGCTGAACTGGCGCAGGTAGCTGTACGCCGAGCCGATCACCGGCACCTCGGGTATGGCCTCCTGAATGGTCTTTACGCACTCCATCATGCGTCCCTCGCCAAACAGCGGATGCTCGTCCGGTATGTACGCGCCGTTATCGTAGGGGCGGTTGACGTGCGGGTTCTTGTAGGGGTTGCCGATAGTGATGTCGAGCAGCTTAAAGTTATGCTCGTCGCGCAGTATGCGCGCAAGCTCAACGCCCTCGTCCAGCCACGGCTTTAGCCCGGTTTCCGCGCGCACGCCGAAGCCATAGGGATACTCGAATCCATCGTATACGTTCAGGCGGCTGGTGATGAAGAACTTATCGCCCTTGACCTCCGCCTGAGCCGCCTTGATCGCGTTGCGGTAGAAGCGCGTGCGGTTTTCAAAGCTGCCGCCGTACTCGCCCTCGCGGGTGAAGGCGCTGAGCAGTTCGCACGCCAGATACCTGTGACAGCACTTAACGTCCATGCCGTCAAAGCCCGCCTCCTGGGCCAGCTTACAGGCCGGGCCGAACAGCGATTCGTAATGGCGCAGCTGGTCATCGGTAAGTATGCGGCTCTTGTCTATGGGCTGGTCGCCCTCGAATATGGGGTTATTATACGCGATCAGAGGCTCGGGATAGCCGTGGGGCTTGCTGTAGCGGCCCGAATTGGTGCACTGCATTATTATCATCGGCTCAAATCCGTTTTCCTTCAGGCCGATTTCCTTCATCTGCTCCACAAGGCGCTTAAAGTCGTCCACGTTTTCGGGTGTGATGCGCAGCTGATGCGCGCTGGCGCGAACCTCGGGCGCGGTCGCCACGGCCTCGAACCAGATCAGCGCCGCGCCGCCTTTGGCAAAGCGATGATAGCGGCGTATGGTCAGCTCGCCCGGGCGGCCGTCCTCGGTGCCGTCGGTGCCCTCCATGGGCTGAAGCGCGAATCTGTTGGGCAGCTTGCGGCCGTTTATCTCAACCGGCGTGGACAATACCGATATGTCGTCGCTCAGCGGCAGCCACGCGCCCACTTCAACGGCGCGCGCGCGAATATCGTCCAGTGATTTATAACAGAACTTCTGATGCTGCATATATTTCACCCCATACGTTTTGTTTTATAGTATCATACACCTTTTAGCAATAAAAGTCCACCGATGCGGCGTTTGAATGCTGTTACCAATGTAAAACCGGCGATTCAGTTTTCATCGACCAGTTCTTTCCAGCCGCTTACATAGCGATCGGCGAGCCGCCTTATTTCGGGCAGGTTGGCCTGCGCCGTTGGGTCGGCTATCGCCCATACGCCCAGCCCCGCGCGCTTGGCTGTGCGCATGGAGTACAGCGCGTCCTCGTACATAACGCAGTCCTCCGGCTTAAACCCAAACTTTTTGCATAGCAGCGGGTAGTACTCGTCCGAGCCCTTGCCCATGCCCAGCTCGTCGCGGCAGACCATGTATTCGCGCCCGCCGCTGTAAAAGTACCTAAGTATGCCCAGCTTTTCCAGCAGTGGTATTACTACCGGCCGCCACGTCGCGGTGGCAAGCGCGCAAACGACGCCCTGCGCGCGCATCTTTTCCAGATATTCGGCGGCGTAGGGCTTTAGCCCCACGTCGCGCCGGTAATGCTCGAACATTATGGAATTGACCGTATCGTTGTATTCTTCCTCGGTATAGGGAAATTCGTAATACTGCCTGAACAGTTCGGGCGCATCGCGCACCGACATAAGGTACGCCCTGTCGCACAGCTCCCTGGGCGGTTCGATGCCCTTTGTGCGCAGAAACTCCAGCGACACAGTGCGCCAGTAGTACATAGAATCAACCAGCGTGCCGTCCATATCGAATATTGCCGCTTTCATATCAGCATTGCTCCTTCGTATCCGTATCATTCGCCGGCCAGCTGCGCGGCGAGCTTGCGCGACTGATCTTCCATAATCAGCGCGTCGATTATTTCGTCCAGATCGCCGTTCATGATCTCATTAATTCGGTACAGCGTCAGGTTTATGCGGTGATCGGTCACGCGCCCCTGCGGGAAGTTATACGTGCGTATGCGCTCCGATCTGTCGCCGGTGCCGATTTGGGAGCGGCGCTTGTCGGAATACTGCGCGTCGCGCTCCTCGCGCATCATCTCGTACAGGCGGCTGCGCAGCACGCGCATGGCCTTTTCGCGGTTCTGTATCTGGCTGCGCTCGTCCTGCGACGTGACGACCAGGCCGGTGGGCAGGTGCGTTATGCGCACTGCGGAGTCGGTACGGTTAACGTGCTGACCGCCCGCGCCCGACGCGCGGTACGTGTCTATGCGCAGATCGTTCTGGTTGATCTCAAGATCGACGTCCTCGACCTCGGGCAGCACGGCCACGGTCGCGGTTGAGGTATGTATGCGTCCCGACGATTCGGTCACTGGCACGCGCTGAACGCGGTGTACGCCGCTTTCGTACTTGAGCCGCGCGAACGCGCCCTGACCCTGAATCAGCATCACGGCTTCCTTTATGCCGCCCAGCTCGGTTTCGCCGTCCTGCGTCATTTCGACCTTCCAGCCTTTGGAGTCGGCATAATGCTGATACATGCGCACCAGCTCGTAGCCGAACAGCCCCGCCTCGTCGCCGCCCGCGCCCGCGCGCACCTCCAGCACGACGTTGCGGAAGTCATCCGGGTCTTTAGGCAGAAGCAGCAGCTTCAGCGCGTGTTCGCACTCGGGCAGGCGCGATTCTATATCGGCGATCTCCTCGCGCGCCATATCGGCCATGTCGGGTTCGTCCAGCAGCTCCTTTGCCGATTCCAGTTCGCTTATCAGCCGCTTATACTCGCCCGCGCGCTCGTGTACGGCGGCCAGTTCGCTGTGCTCGCGCATCAGCTTGCGCCACAGCGGCATGTCGGCGATCACATCGGGCTGAGATATTTGCACGCTCAGCTCCTCATACCTGTTCTCCAGCCGTTCCGCCTGACTCAGCCAGGCGGGCATATCGGTATTGGCCATACAATTCCTCCCGCAGTATTATGCCGGTCTGCGCGCGCACACGATGCGCTCTGCGCCGTTTATGTCGCGGCAAATCTCGATTTTTTCAAAGTCAGGTTCAAGCAGCGCGCTCACGTCCCCCGCCTGAGCCGCGCCCACCTCAAACACAATGCGCCCGCCGGGTTTAAGCGCGCCCGGCGCGGCGGCGATTATCCTGCGATAAAAGTCCAGCCCGTCCGCGCCGCCGAACAACGCCAGGGCGGGTTCGCGCCTTACCTCGCTTTGAAGGTTCTCCATATCCTCCGCAGTGAGGTAAGGCGGGTTGCTGACTATCATATCGAACCGCCGCCCCTGAACCCCCGCGAGCAGATCGCTTTTAATAAACTCGACCCGCGCGTGCAGGTGAAACGCGTTCTCGCGCGCCAGCGCCAGCGCGTCGGACGATATGTCGACCGCCGTTACGCGCGCGTCGTACCTTTTAAGCGCAATCGAAATCGCAATCGCGCCCGTGCCCGTGCCTATGTCCAGTACGTCGGGCGCGTGTACGCCGCGCAGCATGTCCAGCGCCTTTAGGCACACTTCCTCGGTTTCGGGCCGGGGTATCAGCGCGCGCGAATCCACCCTGAACGACCAATCCAGAAACGGCTGATCGCCCAGTATGTATTGCAGCGGTTCGCCCGCCTCGCGCCGCGCAAGCATCGCGTTAAAGCGCGCAAGCTGCTCGTCATCGGGCGCGGACGCAAACCGCAGGCCCGACGGCTTTATACCTAAACATTCGCACATCAGCCAGCGCACGTCGGCCTCCGCGTCGATGTCGCCCGCCGCGTCCAGCCGCGCCTCGGCCGCGCGCATAATTTCGTTAAGCGTCATATGTTCTCCGCTCCCCCCGCGCCGTGCGGGCAAAATTAGGGGCGGCATGGCGGCGCGTTATGGCCGGATGTCGCCCGGGATTTTATTAAGTACGTCAGCCCGCGGCCTTTTCGGCCTTGCGCTTTTCGCTTTCGAGCACGTACTGTTCCTTTATGCAGTCGTCGGTATTGAGCGCGCACTTGAGCGACTCAATCGCGACCTGACACATATCTTCGTCCGGCTCGGCGGTGGTCAGCTTTTGCAGCATCATGCCGGGCCACTTGAGCGCGCGCACGATAGGATGCTCGTCGTTAGCATGAGCCAGCCCTTTAAGCACCTCATAAGATATGCCCGCGACCAAGGGCAAAAGCAGCAGCCTTGACAGCACGCGTGAGAGCGCGCCGCCGTCGTTGGTGCCGAAGAATATGAACACGATTATGCTTATCAGGAATACGAATACAAGGAAGCTGGTGCCGCAGCGCGGATGCAGGCGCGACTGCTTCTTGACGTTTGCGACGGTCAGTTCCAGACCGTTTTCCAGACAGTGAATGCTCTTATGCTCCGCGCCGTGGTACATGAACGTGCGCTTGATTTCCTTGACATTGCGCACAAGCAGTATGTAGCCGATGAACATAGCGATTCTGATAAGGCCGCCGACCAGATTCAGCAGCAGCTTCTGCCCACCCGACAGCACCGCGTCGGCCACGCCGCCGGTCATGCCGTGGCGAATCCACGACTCAATAAGTGTAGGCAGTACGAAGAACAGTCCGATCGACATCGCCAGCGCCAGCACAACCGCCGCGCCCATCATTACGTCCTCGGCGCTCTTGCCCAGACGTTTGGCCATCTTCTTTTCAAACTCGCTGGGCTCCTCGGCCTCCATGCCGGCCATTTCGGCAGACTCGGTAAGCGTCTGTATACCCAGCACCATCATCATAAAGAAGTTGACCACGCCGCGGATTATGGGCCATCCCAGGAATTTATATTTTTTAGCCAGCTGCTTGTTGGGCTTTACGCGCACGACGATCTTGCCGCTTTCCTGCCGCACAGCCACGGCCGTGCGTTCGGGCGAGCGCATCATTACGCCCTCCATTACCGCCTGACCGCCCACGTCGTACTTGGGGCAGACGGCGCCGCTGTTTTTCGCCATAGTGATTCCTCCCAAGGTAATATGTAGGCAACGCGCATACCGATTTGCGATACGCGCTGTTTCCTCGTTTATATTATAACCTACAATTGTGGCAAAAAACCGCATATGTGAAAGCGCTGACACCGGATTTATGCAAAATGCGCGTAAATGAAAAACAGACCGGGCGTTGCCCCGATCTGTATTTCGCAAAAATCACATGCCTCATTAAAAGCGCATGACGCACCGGAGCAGCCGCAGGCTGCGCCGCAATTACATGCCGTAGCGCTTCTTGAAGCGATCAACGCGTCCGCCGGTGTCTACCAGCTTCTGCTTGCCAGTAAAGAACGGATGGCACTTGGAGCAGATATCGACGCGCAGTTCCTTCTTCGTTGAGCCGGTCTCAAAAGTCTCGCCGCATACGCAACGGACGATCGCCTTGCCGTACTTAGGATGTATGCCCTCTTTCACGGATCTCACCTCACATTTAAATACGCCGCAGGGCGTATAGCATCGCAGCAAACCGCAAGCATTATTATACCACAGCTTGATTGCGTTTGCAACTCAAATTTGTATTTTCACAATTAATTAGCCTTACGGAATATATTTCAGGTATATTCCGGCGCACCGGGCGTTACTTACCGATGGTATAGCCTTCCTTTTCCCATGCGGCAACGCCTTCTTTTAAGCGCTTGAAGAACTCATCGTTGTTGGGCGTCTTGGACAGCATACCGATGAGCTGTTCGGCGGCCTCCTGATTGTTGCCGCCCGAGAGTATTCGGCGCATGTTGTACGTCGCCTCAAGCTCCTTCTGGCTCAGCAGCAGATCGTCGCGGCGCGTGCCGGACTTGTTGAGGTCGATGGCCGGGAATATCCGCTTTTCGGACAGCTTGCGGTCAAGGTGGATTTCCATATTGCCGGTGCCCTTGAACTCCTCGAATATGATTTCGTCCATGCGGCTGCCGGTTTCGACCAGAGCGGTTGCGATTATGGTAAGGCTTCCGCCGCCCTCGATATTGCGCGCCGCGCCGAAGAAGCGCTTGGGCTTAAACAGCGCCGCGGGATCCAGACCGCCCGACAGCGTGCGCCCGGACGGCGGCACGACGAGGTTATACGCGCGCGCCAGTCGCGTGAGCGAATCCAGCAGCACCACAACGTCCTGACCATGCTCGACCAGACGCTTGGCGCGCTCCAGCACGATTTCAGCCATAGTAGTGTGGTTTTCGGGCTGCTCGTCGAATGTAGAGTATACCACGTCGCCCTTGATAGAGCGCTGCATATCGGTTACTTCCTCTGGGCGCTCGTCAATCAGCAGCACGATAAGCTTTATGTCGGGATAGTTCTCCGTGATGGCGTTCGCAATTTTTTTGAGCAGCACAGTCTTGCCGGCCTTGGGCGGCGCGACTATCAGACCGCGCTGGCCCTTGCCAATGGGCGAGATCATGTCGATGCAGCGTATCGCAAGATCGGTCGCGTTGTTTTCGTTTTCCAGCTTAATCCGTTCCTGCGGGTATATCGGGGTTAGCTCATCGAACGCGCGGCGGTTGACCGCAGACTCGGGCGACTGGCCGTTGACGGCGGTTATGTACAGCAGCGCGCGATAGCGGTCGCCATCGCGGTTGGCGCGGGTCTTGCCGGTCACGAGGTCGCCCGTGCGCAGGCAGAACCGGCGTATCTGCGCGATGGACAGGTACACGTCATTAGGGCCCTGCTTATAGTTTTCGGCGCGCAGGAAGCCGTAGCCGTCGGGCATTATCTCTAATACGCCCTCGCCGTCGCCGCATTCGCCGCTGTGCAGCATTTCGGGTACGGCGGGATTGGACGTACCGTACTCGGCGTTATAGTAAGGCGTGCGGTGGCCGTCCGCATCGATCTCATCATAACGCGAGCGGGGCGCATACTGGCGCGGCTGCTGATATGAATAGTCCTGCTGAGGCTTGCGATAATCGCCCGTTTGCACGTCGGATGGGTTGTACGGGGCTTCGCGCAGCGTCTGATGAGGCGCGTCAGAATATGTACGGCTAAGCACGGGCGTGCGGCCGTTTCTATCCTGATAGCCCGGCTGATATGCATTCGGTTGATAAGTGCGCGGCGCGGCGGGCGAATAGCTGCGTTCGGCACGCGGCGCATATTGCTGACGCGCGCGCATGTCATCGCGGCGGGGGTACTGACCCGCGTCGCCGCCCGGCTGCATCGCCTGATACGTGGGGCGCGAATATGCGTTTTCGTTCGGGCGCATGGGTGCGCGCTGATATGTCGGCGCGGGATCACCCGGCTGCATATCGGCCGCAGCTTCGGCTGAAATTGGGCGCTGTACCGGGCGCGCAAAGTCGCGGTTCACATTGACCGGCGCGGGACGCGATTGCGTCGGGCGCGGCTGAAGCAGTTCCGCAGGCTTTACAGTGTTTTGTGTGGTTTCAGCCGCCGCATCGCCCGATACAGGCACGCTTTCGGCCGCTTCGGTCTGAGCGGATTCACTTTCTGCCTGAACACCGCTTTGCTGGCTTTCGCCCGCGTTTTCAGCAAGCGCAGCGGGCTGGCTCTGTGCCTGCGTCTCGTTATCCGTCTCGCGCTCGTCCAGCACCTTCTGATATGCTGCCAGCAGTTTTTCAATTATACCCTCTTTATTGATTCCAGCCGGTAATTTTACGCCGTACTGCCGCGCGATGGTGCGCAGTTCGATTACTGTCTTGCCGTATAACGTTTTGTAATCCATAAATGCTCCTTCCGGGTTCCGGATATGCCAATTGCGCATATGCCAAATGTCTAAAAAAGAAATGTGTGAACGGACGCCTATCCACTATGACAGTTGTCTGGAAAACATTGCTGCCTTCGCATCGCACAGGCGTGCGTTTCAATCGTCAGTCAATAAACCAACCTGAATGCAGTTAAAGGCCTTATCCGCAATGCCGACATTAAGTCAGATAATGCGGTATGAGTGCATTTTCACTGACTTTTAAAACACATCCCGTTCAAACAGCCCCGCGGCATTTCATAGGAAGTCGAATCAGAAATTGAGCAGTATTTTTAATGCTCCCAAGGGCTTCTTTTTGAAATGCGTCTTCCGCCATTTGACTTGTCATCTCGGATATCGAAGGTCTGCCATGCATCAGCCTGTAATTAATTGTATTCGCATCCGTCCCTGCTTATTCATGTGGGTATATGCGCATCCGGATAGGTCACGTTTTCGCCGGGTGGCGTACCGCCACGACAATGTCGCGATTTACTGCCTGCTCCACCCAATGTTCCATTGCATCGTATGGGCCGCCCTCCATTACGTCCAGACCGCTTTTTTTCATCTGCTCGCGCAATGTCTGCCGTTTCAGCGTATATGTGTTAAACGACAGCGCCAGCGCGCCGCCCGGCGCAAGCAACCTTGCCCACACGGGCACTGCCTGTGCGGTAAAGCTTTCTATCGGGCTTTGGCCGCGCCCTGCGTGGGGCGCGTGCTGAACCCCGTAAGGCAGGTCGCCCGCGATGATATGGAACTTCCTGCGTGGCATTACCTTATCGGCCAGCAGCGTGTCACATACCACAGCGCCCAATGTGCGCGTATCGCCCGCCCTGTACGCGTCTGCGTCATTAGCGGTCGAAAATTGCCACATCGGATACGATTTGCCCTGCGCAGTCAGCGAACCGGTCGCAACGGAATGTTTTAATTTGTGATAGGTAAGATAGCGTTTTAAGAAAGTCTTGATTTCGTCGATCGCCTTGCCGTCCACATCCATGCCCAGCGCGTTGTCGCCGGAGTTTATGGCCTCCAGCAGCGTAGTACCCCTGCCGCATACGGGATCCAGCACGTCCAGCGGTTTATCGCTAAGCGCATAAGCGCTGCTCAGGCGCGCCACGTTCAAAAGCAGGTGCGTAAACGTCTCGGCGGTCTTGCCCTTATACTTTAGTATGCCGGACAAGTCCTCGCCCAGCAATGCGGCCTTGCGCCCATAAAGCGGATACAGCGCGCCGTCGGGCTGTGCGCGGCAGACCATGTAGGCGCTGGACAGACCCGAAAGCAACCGATTCAGGCGCTCGTCATCGCAGGGCGCATCCACGCATAACGCCGTATGGCCGGCATAAACGCGCTCGCACACCTGCGCGTCCAGGCCGACTGCATTTAACGTCAATTGTAATTCAACCCGTGACAACTGTTCTATCGACGCCTGATATCTACAATTCTGATGAGGGGCAAGTAGCACAGCAAGCATTTCTGATCTCACTTTTATAAGTATTACATGTCTACTATACCAATTTCTATTACGATTTTCAAGACGCTTACGTTATTTTTTGATTAACCGGTTAACTTTTATTATCGGCGCATGACAAGCGCATGTACGGCGCGCTTTATTTCGCGCAAATGGCTGCATCCGCGCCGCACATGTGCTCCTTTCCATTCATTTGTCGAACAGCATTACGCCCGTGTACGCGTCCTGCCGCGCCATCCAGAAGCCGCCGCCCGCGCCTTCGCGCCATGCGTAGCCCTCCAGCCCGGCGGGCGGTTCGGCCGAATAGCGGCTGGGTATCAGGTACATTACTTCGGAGGGCAGGCCGTCCTCGCACTTTACGCCCACCGCGCAGTCGCCGCCGCCCGCCATGGGCGCGCGCACGAATATGAAGCCGGGCGCGTCCACGGGATACGCGCGCACCGCGTTTTGGAACAGGCGCTTCAGCTCGGCGCAGTTTTCAGGCCACGCGCGCTCCTGTGAGCACTGCCCCTCCAGCAGCCACTTTTGCATAGAGCCGGTATCCTGCTCGGTCGGCTCCTGCGCCGCTTCGGTCAGTTCGCTTTCGGCAATCAGCGCGTCAACCGCCGCGTCCTCGGCGACTGTTTCGGCTGGGTCTGAGTAGTAATACTCGTATGTTTCGGCTTGGCCGGGCGCATTTTCAGTCGGTGTCTCGATGCTGGCTGCGGTCTGTTCGTCCGCTGATTTTTCGGTTTCAGGCTGTGCTTCTGTCCCTGCCTTAGCCGCCGTCGTTTCCGAAGATGGTGAAGTTGCACTTTCTGTCTTAGCGCTATCCCCTGTCTCACTCGAATCTCCGCACGCGCCCAGCTTTTTCAGCATACCGCGCAGCGTGCTTTCGATCAGCTTGCTCAGTTGCTCGTCGCTCAGCTCGGAATCCTTCTCGCCCGCGATAGACGCGCCCAGCACGCGTATCATGTGCGAACGCTCCTCTGCCGTTTCAGTCTGTTCAGGCTGTTCGCGCGCGCCCGCGGCGTTCTGCACGGCTAGATCGTCGTCGGATGAAGCCGCGTCGTCTGTCTGTTCAGAAGCATCGCTCGCCGCGGTTTCACACGGCTTCAATCCAAGGCAGCCGCAGTCGTCCGCAGTGCTTGCCGTAGCGTCCTGTTCCGCTGCGGCTGTGCTTTCGTCTGCCTGAGCAGATGTATCGGCGGCGCTTTGCGTCAGTTCGCATGGTTTCAACCCCAGACAGCCGCATTCATCAATAGCGCTATCCTGCTCAGTCGATTCGGTAGTTTCAGCCTGTTCAGAAGCTTCGTCAGTCGATTCAGGTTCGACCGTTTGCGATGCCGATGTATCTGCCTCAGCCGGTTCAGCAGTTTCCATATCGTCCACCGCGAATGCGTCATGCACCGACTGTTCGGCGGCGGCCCAGTCCACCTGTTTGCCCTTGTCCTGCTTACCTGCCAGCGCCAGATGTGCGTCCGCGCCGTCGGTCGCCACACCCACCAGCGCGTAGTTTTCCAGCGCCAGTCCGCCTATCGAGCGCGGATCAAGCTCCCAGTAAAACCCCGCCTGCCCCAGCGCGTCGGCGCGTATCTCGCCGCCAATCGCGGTTTGCCATCGCCCGCCGCGCGCCCCGACCAGCACGGCATACAGCCGCCCCGCGCCGTGGGAGGCGCGTATGTTGTATGTAATGCTGCCGCGCGACACGCGCGTTTCTATCCGGCAAAATCCGCTGAATCCGTCCTCCAGCGGCCTGAGCAGTATCATCTCGCGCCTATAATCGTTTTTAATCACGTCCCACTCCCCCTTTTACTAAAGTCTATGTTTGGGTTCGGGGAGTATTACGTTTTTTATAGGACACATTTTAGCTTTTCAGAACCGGCTTTTATTTGTAAATGCAAAATAAAACGGCGCGGCATTGATTGCCTGCCATCTTGAAAAATATTAAATTGACTGAATTGCCAGTATATGTTATAATACTATTCGAGTTCATGAAAATTTATTTCATGGATTCTATTGGCAGGAAGGAATAAGATGGCGCTTGACTTCTTCACCTCTGATGCTCTACAAAAGCGTAGGAGGTGAATGTCATGTCTGACTTTGAAATGATTTCTTTGTTTTGCATGATAATCTCCTTGGTATTGGTCGCGATCGAACTCGGTCGCAATTTAGGCTCCAAGAAGTAGAAGTAAAGCCGCCATCCACTTCGCACATGGTTGGCGGCTTTCAATCCCTTTTGGTTTTCATAAGAGGGGAAGAAGCTCAACCACAAGCGTCATCCCTTCCTGTCTTTATTATACCATATTGAATCGAAGCTGTCAACGAGCTTATTTCATTCAATGCAATCTGCAAAAATCAGATGGCTGGCACTTTTTGATTTGTAAATGCAAAATAAAACGGCGCGGCATTGATTGCCTGCCATCCCGAGAAATATTAAATTGACTGAATTAGCAGCATATGTTATAATTCTCTTCGAGTTCATGAGAACATTCTTCCATGGATTCTATTGGCAGGAAGGAATAAGATGGCGCTTGGCTTCTTCACCTCTGATGCTCTACAAAAGCGTAGGAGGTGATGTCATGTCTGACTTTGAAATGATTTCTCTGTTTTGCATGATTATCTCCTTGGTATTGGTCGCGATCGAACTCGGTCGCAATTTAGGTTCCAAGAAGTAGAAGTAAGCCGCCATCCATCTCGCACATGGTTGGCGGCTGCGAACCCTTTTGCTCTAACAGAGGGGAAGAAGCCATACCAAAAGCGTCATCCCTTCCTGTCTTTATTATACCATATTGAATCGAAGCTGTCAACGAGCTTATTTCATTCAATGCAATCTGCAAAAATCAGATGGCTGTCTGTTTTGAACCGATCGAAATATTTTACCCGCATAATCCACCTAATTATATATACGCCTTCGGTCTTATCCTCAATGCCAATAAAAACGTGCCGCGAATCTTACTATCACAAGATTCGCGGCACATTTCATTACGCCGCCGTTTCGGGAACGATTGTCGGTTCAGGCGTATTTTGTGCACGTTCTGTTTCAGCCGTACTTTCGGCATTCTCCGCTGGCACAGCCGTCGATTCGGCAATTTGCGAATTGGAGCTTGCAAACGGCTGTATATACCTTGCCGCGCAATATCCCTCATAATTGCCATATTGCACGTAATACCAATTCAGGTCTGCGGTCGCGCCCAATATATCGACCGTCGCGCCGCGCTTCAGTTTGTATACCGTGCTTGCGGACGTGCTGGCCGATTTGCGCATGTTAAGCTCGCTGGCCGTGACGGTGCCCTTATCGGTAACACCGGGTATGTAGCCAGTGCCGGGCGTTGCGGTTGCGGTAGGTACGGGCGTGGGCGCAGTCGTAGCGGCGGCGGTAGGTGCGGTCGTGGGTTCGGGCGTTCTGGAAGGGCCGAAATCCAGATACTTAGTCTTTATATAGCCGGTCTTGCCGTCGCACACGATGTTGGCCCATTCGCTGTCTACGCCATAGCCGGTCGAGCGCACATATACCTGTGTGCCGCGACTTATCACGCCCAGCGACGTGCTTTCGGTCGTCGGGAGCTGGCGTATGTTCATCGACGAGCAATTGATTATCGTCGCATTGCCGCTTTGACCGCCGTTCGTGGCTGTCGCGGTGGGCTGTGCGGTAGCCGTTGCCGTAGGCGCGGCGGTCGGACTCGATTCGTAGCGCAAGTATTGCGCGCTGACGTAACCGTCGCGGCCGTTGTACGATATGCGCGCCCAGCCGTTAGATTCGCTCAGCACAGTAACCTTTGCTCCGCTCTTGAGCGTGCCCAGCTTTCCGCCGCTGGTCGATGCGGACGCGCGCACGTTAAGCAGCGTGCAATTCACATACGCCGTGCGCGTACCCGCCGTTGCGGTCGCGGTAGGCGCGGCAGTGGGAGCGGCGGTCGGCACGCCGGTGGGTACAGGCGTGGGGGCGGCGGTTGCGCTGCCGGTATAGCGTATATAAGAAGCGTTCACGAACGCAAAGCCCGTGCCGTATTCTATGCACGCCCAACCGTTTTCCTCATAAAGCACGGTTATCTCCGCGCCGTTTTTGAGCGTGCCGCGCTTGGAAGCGTTGGTGCTGGGGGCGCTGCGTACATTCAGCGTGCCCGAGCAGCTTACAACGGCCTTGCGGCTTGTCGCCGCGGTTGCGGTCGGTTCAGCCGTGGGCGCGGGCGTTGCGGTAACGGCGGGCGTGGCTGTGGCGGTGTTGGCCGCAGTCAGCAGGCTGGACGATACATATCCTTCAATATCGCCGTACATTACGTGGCTCCAGTTGCCGCTTAGACCCAGCAGCTTAACGATAGTACCGTTTTTAAGCTGTGCCAGCGAGGAATAGCTGGTGCCGGGGCCGCTGCGCAGATTGGCGTACGTCGCGCACATCACCTGCATATACGTGCCGCCGTCGGGCACTATCACGGGCGTTGCTGTGGGAGTGGGCGCGGCGGTGGGCGCGTACGTCACGCCCGGGTCACTGGTAGGCATGGGGTCGGTGGTCATGTTAAGGTACTTAGTCATGACATAGCCTATCTTGTCATTGTATTCGACGAACGTCCAGTCGCCTATCACGCCGATTGCGGCCACTGCATCGCCGCGCCTCAGCGTGGTCACGACTGTCGCGCCGCTGTTAGGTTCGACGCGCATGTTTAGCGTGCTGGATACGTTCACGGTTGCCTTTAAGGGCGTATCGAACAGCACGCAGTCGGGCAGCGCCGTGGGCTTGGGCGTAACGGTAGGCTCGGGCGCGTCGCCCAGCTCGGTAAGCGAAGGGCGGGAGAACTTTTCGGTAGGATAGCTCACGACGGCGTTATAGTAAAAATCGAGTATGCCGCGCCAGTTGAAGCCTTCCTTGGCCATCTGTTCGCCGCCGTACTGGCTGTAGCCCACGCCGTGACCCCAGCGGCGGGATTCGATAACGAAGTTGCCGCCGGACTGCGCAACTGTGAACAGCTCGTTGTGCGCGCTTTGCAGCGACAGGCCGAAAGTGGTGTTGTCCAGCTGCGAGAATATGTCCAGATCAACATCCACCGGCTCTGTCAGCGTTACCGCCTCATCCTGACCCAAAGGCTTTGCGCTTACCATCAGCGTAAAGCGCATCTTGGTATACACGCGCGAAGGATCGGGGTACTTGGGCGTATGCGGGTATACGTTGCTTACCGAAACGACGGTTATATCGCCTGCATCGGTCGAATATACGGACGAGTCCAGCTTATCGGCCACCTTTTCAGCCAGCAGCTTGCTCAGTGCCGACATGCCCTTCTTATCGATATTTGACGCAAAATCGCTGTATACGGTCAGCCGTTTTACCTTGCTTTTGGGATTGGCATAGTCGTATGGGTCGTCCTTGACCGAGCTGTACGGAACGGACGAGCCGCCCCACCAGTTCTTGGACGTTTCGATCTGGCCGCCGTTGGACGCGGCGTATGTGCCGTCAATCAGCGAGCCGTTGTAGCGTATCACAATGCCCTCGGTCTCCGAAACGGCGCGGGCGGTGGTGGTTTCGCTGGGCACAACGCCGCGGTAGTTCTGGTCCATGGACGTGTTGCGAATGTCGTAATACGAACCCTTGGGCGAGTTCATGCAACCGCGCGTCTTGGTGCGCGCGACTATCGCCATGGCCTTTTGCGACTCGAACGTATGGCCGCTTTCCGACCATTCCGCCGACAGCACGCCGCGCAGGTAGTCCTCAATAAACACATGGTTGACGGTCTGTATTGAGCCGCTCACCAGTCTGAACTCCATATCGCCCGGGAAATAGTTGTTCAGCGTGGGCGTGGAGAACGAAAGCGCATTGGTTATAGTATCGGGCGCGTGGCGAACCAGCTTGAAACTGGTGCCCATATCGTATACCGCGTCGCCGATCGATATGTGGAGCTGACCGCCCTCAACATACACCGTCGCGGTCTGGCCGGACGTGAAAGGGCGCGCGGAATCGCCGCCCACCGAATAATTGCCGCGGCTGCGCACCACCACGCGCGTAAGGCCGCTGGCGGTTGCAATGCGCACGCGCACCACGCCGTTGGACGCGGCCGAGGCCGTCTCGGTATCGAACACGGGCAGCGCGCACATTATAAGCGTCAGGCATAGCCATATGCTTAGCAGTTTTTTTAGTTGTGCTCTTATACTCATTTATCTGTACCTCCGGAATGTCGCATTTAGCAGCTTTCAAGCGCGCTCCCGACGAACCCGCCGAAACCGCGGGGCGCGGAGCGCGCTATAACCTAAGGCGCATCTTGAGCGCATATAGTATCAGTTCGCCATTCATTGCGTAATTCCTGCTTTCGGGGCGGCATATATTACTGGAATATGTTGGTATTCGGTGCTGTTTGAATTATTTTTGTAATACTTTTGACTTTTTTAAGCGTTTACCTACCTGTGTAAGGCCGTATCTACGACGATTTTTGTTAATCCTTATGTTCAGGCATTTGCCAATTTCTGCGATTTTCGGCTAAGGCTGAAAGCATTTCAGCGACTATATAAGTTACTTTCAGTGAAACACTTTATGTGCAAGTCATCAAATGTTCTGCCAAAAGTGTCAGAAACGCAGAAAACTCTTATGCCGCAATTCCAATGCGCACTGGACTAAAGCCTATTTATCATCAGTCAAATAGGGCGGCTTGCCTAAACTGTCACACTATACAAGGCAGGCTTTCATAACATCGGGGAAATGAACTATGAGAGAATCGCAGCTCAATTGGATTTGTAAATTTCGGATTTTCAGAAACATCTGTCTGTACATACAAACTTATACAG
Source organism: uncultured Eubacteriales bacterium (assembly GCA_948467645.1). GTDB lineage: Bacteria > Bacillota > Clostridia > Christensenellales > Aristaeellaceae > Fimadaptatus. The sequence continues at coordinate 86,212 of CAOKFD010000002.1, forward strand.
ATCATATCATCATATAAGATAGGAAGAAATACCAGTCAATTCGGACGCCTCGCATCAATATGCCTTATCCGCAAAAAATAAAAAATCCCGTCCAAGGCAGAACCTCGGACAGGATTCGCATTTTAAGACTATCCCCGCAAATATGTCTGGCTAAAGTGCCTTACATTATTCGGGCTTGGGGGCATCAACGGGGCATACGCCGGCGCAAGCGCCGCACTCGATGCAGGTATCGGCATCGATTACGTAGCTCTCATCACCCTCGGAGATAGCGGACACGGGACACTCACCCGCGCAAGCGCCACACTTGATGCAATCGCTGGAAATCTTATAAGCCATTAGAAATACACCTCCTAATTAATATCATAAGCAATGCCGGGTTATTAACCCAACATCTATATTTTATCACTAGCGCCGCGTAAAAGCAATTGGTTCGCTGTGATTTTACCGGAGAGTAGTCATGACTAATTAAGTATTTGCGCACGCATCATGATCGCATTATGCGCCTGTTTACTCGCCGTCGGCAGGCGCTTCCGGCTCGGCGGCATTATCCGCATCCGGCTCGGTGGAGGCCGCTTCTTCCCCGCTATCGGATTCAGCCGCATCTCCTTCATCAAGATCTACGGTTTCCGTAACCCTATCCTCGACTATTTCATCAACTGTATCGACAATCGATTCATAGTCCAGTCCCGCATTGGTGGATACGGACGCGGCGGGTTTAGCCGGTTCGTCGGCTGCCGGTTCATCGGCCTTTTCGTCGGTAGTCTCATCCGGCTGCATATCGGCAAAGCGCGCCTCTGCGGCGGCGTTTTGCGCATGGGCGATTGCGAGCAGCTCGCGTTCGGCGCGCAGTTCCTCGTCTATGTCCTCCTCTGCGCCCACGTCTATCATATCGTCGTCGAAGTCAACGTCGGTCACGTCGATAGCCGTGTCCTCGGGCTTGAAGTCAGTTTCAGGCACTGACACCACGTTTACTGCGGCCTCGTCCTCCACCTCGGCCGGCTTATTGCGGCGGCGGTCGCGGCGCGGCTTCTGCTCAGGCTCCTGCTTATCGGCCGCGGGCCCGTCCGGCTCGGGACGACGGCCGCGCGTGCGTGAGGAGCGCTCCGGCTCGGCGGCAGGCGCGGGGGCTGCAGCGGCGGCTGCGGCGCGCGCGGCGTCTGCGGCGGCGCGTACACCCGGCTCGGGGCGCGAGCAGTCGGCGTACTCGTACGTGCGAACATCGAACGTATTGTCGGGCAGCTGTATGCGCGCCTTGACCTTTTCGCGCAGTACGTCTATGTCCACGACCGTGCCCAGTCCGTCGGGGGTCATTATGTCGCGGCCCGCGCGCGGCAGGCGCTTGGTCATCATCTCGTAGTAATCTTCCTCATATTTAAGGCAGCACATCAGGCGGCCGCACAGGCCGGATATTTTAGTAGGATTGAGCGACAGGTTCTGTTCCTTGGCCATCTTGATCGAAACCGGCTGGAAATTGCTCAGGAACGAGCCGCAGCATATGGGTCTGCCGCACGGCCCGAGGCCGCCCAGCAACTTGGCCTCGTCGCGCACTCCAATCTGGCGCAGTTCTATGCGGGTTTTGAATATCGAGGCCAAGTCCTTTACCAGTTCGCGGAAATCCACGCGGCCGTTTGCGGTGAAGTAGAACACCATCTTGCTGTTGTCGAACGCGACCTCCACGTCGATCAGCTTCATCTCCAGCTTGTGCTCGACGATCTTGTCCTTGCAGGTCAACATCGCCTCGCGCCCCAGCTTTTCGTTTGCCTTTACGCGTTCGACGTCGGCCTCGGTCGCCATCGATATGACCTTGCGCAGCGGCAGCTGCAGCATGTCGTCGTCAACCTCGCGCGCGCTGGCCGCGACCACGCCGTATTCCGGCCCGCGCGACGTATCGCATATAACGCCGTCGCCTATCGCCGGCCACACGTCGCTGGGGTCGAAGTAGTATATCTTGCTGTTCTTGGCAAAGCGCACGCCTATAACAATCGCCATTTTATCCCTCCAACGCGTCAAAGCATATCATGTCCAGCACGCCGGGCCAGCCCACGTTGCTTTTCAGTCTTTCACGGGCGCGAATAACGCCCGAGAGCATATTCAAACCGCTCAGGCAATTTGCCTGCGCGTCAAGTTGTCTTTGTCTGTCTATATTGAGCGCCTGCGCCTGGCCGTAAAGCATCAGGTCGCGCGCGTAAATTTCAAACGTATCCAGTATCCAATCGGTCTTATCGCGCATATCGCGCAGCGGCGCGGTGGCCGTGGCGACGTCCGCCGGGTCTTTCAGCGCGCCCAGCGCATCCAGCGCGGCACTGCGCACACGCCAGTATTCCTCGTTGCCGTCCATATCAAGCGCGCGGCCGATGCTGCCGCCGCTGAGCGCAGAAAGCAGATGCGCGCGTTCGGGCAGAACGCCCTTATTAAGCAGGTATTTTTCCACCGTCTCCATCGGAAGCGGCTGAAAATTTATCACCCGGCAGCGCGATATTATCGTGGGCAGCATCGCGCGCACGTTATCGCAGGTCATTATTATCACGCTCTGGCCGGGCGGGGTTTCCAGAGTTTTAAGCAGCGCGTTCTGCGCCTGAGGCGTCATTATCTGCGCGTGCGGTATTATCGCGATATTGCGCGCAGCCTCGTACGGGCGGCGCATCAGAAATTCGCCCAGCGCGCGCACATCGTCCACGCTTATCGACTTGGCGCGCTTGTCGCTTTTGTCGCTTTTTTTGTCTGAGGGCTTGTCCGCGGCGCTTTCGCCCTGCTTGTATTTGCCGGTGCTCCAGCCCGGCCCGATTACCTCTATGTCGGGATGGTTGCCGGTCAGCGCACGCTGGCAGGGGCCGCACTGGTCGCAGGGTTTGTTTTCGCCCTCACACACCAATGCGCGCGCGCATATCTCTGCGAGCGTGCGCTTGCCCATGCCCGGCTCGCCCGCGAATAAATAAGCATGGACAATCCGCCCTGACCCTACCTGCCGCTGCAGATTCAGGGTCAAGGCAGATTGTCCAACAATATCGCCGAAATTCATTTTGCTCCTTTGCGACAAAGGGCATACACCTTTGCACGCGCGCGATGGTCTTAAATCTTAATGAACTGTTCTACGTTCAGTACGAATATGGTAGCGCCGCCGACCATAACCTCGATGGGATACGGTACATACACGCCGGTAGTGCCCGCTACGGGAGAGGGCGAAGTAGCCATCTGCTTGCGGCTCTTGCAAACCTTTTCGATAACGGACATAGCGCCGTCGAACTTATCGTCGTCAACGCCGACCAGGAGCGTGGTGTTGCCCGCGCGCAGGAAGCCGCCGGTGGTAGCCAGCTTGGTCACGCCGTAACCCTCGTTCATAAGATTGCTTACAAGGCGGGAAGCGTCTTCGTCCTGTACAATAGCGATAATAAGCTTCATAATATCCTGCCTCCTTATACAAATCGCGCGCCGGATGCCGTGCGCGTTTATAAATTTCCCTACATTTATTATATGCGAAAACCGCTGAAAAATCAATGATATAGCTGCAATTATCCAAAATAAGTTGAATTTATGCCCGAAGCGCCGCCTTTTCAAGCGGCGTGTAGCGCAGCTCGCCCTCCCGCCGCGCGCTTTCAAACAGCGTAACCGCCCGGACGCGCTGACGATAATTCACAGTGCTGCCGGGCAAAGGCAGTATCTCGCACTGCCGCGCCAGCGTGATGTGCGGGCGGTACGCGCCCTCGTCGTTAAACGAAATGCCACGCGCGCGCAGTTCGGCGCACATCCGCCGCTGCATGTCGCATAGCTCATTTGAGTGATTAACGCCCGCCCATACGATCTGGCGATTGCCCTTTTTGAAACTGCCTAAACCGCCTATGCCTATATCAAACTGACAGCGCGCCGAGGCCGCGTCGATCGCGGCGCGTATCGCGGGAATCTCGCTTTCTTCGTGCTGGCCTAAAAACGCAAGCGTCACATGGTAGTTTGCAGGCAGGGAAAAGTTGCCGCGCATGTGTGCGCGCAAGGCTTCTGCCTCCCGCCTGAGCTGCACACGCAATGCATCGTCCAGCGCTATGCCTATGAACAGCCGCATATGCCCGCCTCCTTAAAAAGCAGCGCGACGCACTGTGCGCCGCGCTAGAGTGTGTCTCAAGCGGGGCAATCCGCAGACCCAAGTGGATTTTGCGTCAGTTCAAGGAAGAAACCCGAAGGCTTAGCAGCGCTAAGTCGAGCCTTGTGACGATGAAATAGCGCAGTGCCGCCCGAAATTGCGTACTCAGGAATTTTTGAGACACACTCTAATTGCCTTAAAATAAATTACTTGCCGAAGCCGAGGTCGAGCAGCCACTTCTGGCACAGGCCGCACCACTGCCCCGCCGGTACGCCGCCCGCCAGACCCATGCCGTGCGGGCCTTCCGGGAATATGTGCAGTTCGACCGGCACGCCGTTTTTGACGCACGCGGCGGCCATGTTGAGCGAGTTCTCAACCGGCACGGCGCCGTCGGACGCGGTGTGCCACATGAAGCACGGCGGCGTGTCAGGAGTAACGCGCAGTTCGCCCGACATATTGCGCAGCGCCTTCCAGTTATCTACATCCTTGCCCATTATATTCATGCGGGAACCATGATGCGTAAACTCGGACATCGATATTACCGCATAGCAGGGCACAAACGCGTCGGGACGCGAGGAGAAATGCTCTATCGGATCGGGATCGTCGGGCTTGCCGGTATCGTACATGGTGCCCGCCATCGCAGTCAGATGGCCGCCTGCCGAGAAGCCCAGTACACCCACCTTCTCATAGCCCAGCGAACGCGCGACCTTGACCGCGCGGTTAACGTCCAGCACGGGCGCGGGCATTACATAGGGCGCAACGCGGTAGTCCAGCACGAACGCCGATATGCCGGCCTGATTGAGCATACGTGCGATGGGCGCGCCCTCGTGCGTGGCCTTCATCACATAGCCGCCGCCGGGGCAGACGATCACCGCGCCCTTAGAGCCTTCGACCGGCAGCCACGTCATGGAGGGCTGCTTCTGGTCGATGCTTTCGTCGAACAGGGGTGCGCCCTGCGGCCAGAGCTGAATTGTTTCAAGATGCTTAGGCTTAAATTCGCCAAGCTTGCGCTCCACCATGTCCCAGATGGATTTGCTGTATGCCTGAGCCGCACTGTCATCGCTTTCAGGACGGACTTCCGGCTCGTAGCGGTCGGCCTCGTCGTATACCGGGTGGAAGCCGAACTCTTTGTACAGCCTGATCGCGGGCAGGCGGTATTCCTGCGTGGTGAGTATCGCGCGGGTGTAACCCATGTCGCGCATGGCGTTCAGCGCCGCCGCGATTACAGGACGCCCCAAGCCATCGCCCGACGCAGTGGGATGGGTGGCCACCCAGTGCAGTATGCCGGTATTCGCGCCGAACTTGGGATCGTGCCATGCCGAGGCAGTGGCCGTGACCTGCGCGTACTGCTGGCCCAGAAACACGCGCTCGGGCGAAAAGCATTCGGAGGAACGCATCATGCGGTCGAAGTCAAATTTGAAGTCACTGCCGAAGTCGTTTGCGAACGCGCCCTCGCAGACCCACTCCCAGAGCTTTTCCTCGCCGGGTCTGAGCGTGTGAATGTTGCAGCCCACGGGCAGATCGTACTGAGGTATGTTGTCCAGATTGTCCCTTACCATAAATATGCTGGCCATGCGTACAGCCCTCCCCGCGCATATGCGCGTGATTGATTGTTATGAATAGATTATAGCATATGACGGGAATATGCGCCATAGTTTTATTGAGGCAGAATGAGGAATACTTTGACGTACTTGTTGCTATTTGAGATTTAGAGATGCTTTCAGGATAAAAAAGCAGCATAGCCAGCGCGCCGAGTCAAGGACAAGCGGTTTCGCCGTGCCTTCGGCATCCTTGACACGGTGCGCTGGCTATGCTTCGTAATGGTTAAGGGGTTGTTGCCAACATCTGCCAAACAGGGTTGCCCTTATGAAGCTTGGGTAAGCGGCGAGGCTTTGCCGCGATTGATGGCGCGTTGCTCTCCGAGCGTGGAAGATGCTAATACAGAACCACGATGACTGATCGTTTCTTCCGCGTCCACTTTAATTTATGGTGGGCGCGGCATGGATGGCCGCTCATACATCTAGCTGCACGGGCGCAAAGTCTGTTTTCGCGCCCGCCCTACTTTACGGCGGGCGTGAACCTCACCGCCGAACAATCATCTGAGCCGCCGAGGGGCGGCGAACATGGCGCGGGCGCAACCTGCCTAAACAGACAAAGGCCATTCGCGGAATCCCGAAACTGCTAAGATTATAGTATGCGTGAGCCACAAACAA
>CAOKFD010000003.1:0-83452 GCA_948467645.1 uncultured Eubacteriales bacterium
CTCCGGACACCTTGATTAAAAGTCAAGTGCTCTACCACCTGAGCTAATGGGTCATGCGCTTGCGTTTCAGTGTGGCGCTCGCGACGACGTTTATTAGTATACACCATTTCGCTGCGCTTGTCAATACCCAAATTCATCTTTTTTTGAAGTTTTTTGGGATTTGAGCCACTTTTTTGGCTTTCGCCCCTGAAATGCAACGAAACGCCGGGGTTTTATGCCCGGCGTTTCGGCTTTATAGACTCATATTGCCTTAAATCAGGACTTCCCTATCCCGTTTAGGATGCGCGAAGCTGGCTTATAGCACGGTTTCGCCGCCAAGGAATACCTGTTTTACGTTTACGTCCTGATCGAACAGCACAATATCGGCGCGCTTGCCCTGCGCCAATGTGCCGCGCTCGTTATCGATGCCCATGTAGTGCGCGGGGGTTGCGGTCATCATCTTAACGGCGTTGACCACGTCCACGCCCGCCAGCTTCATCATGGTGCGCACGAGCCGGTCGCCGGTGGCTATGCTGCCGCCGAACGCCTTGCGATCGGGCAGTTTGGCCACGCCGTCCTCGATTATCACCATTGAATCGCAGGTCTGGGAGAAGATTTCGCCCTGCACATTCTCCATACCGGCGGCGCTTATGCCGTCGGTTATCAGCATTATGCGCTCCGGGCCTTTGATCTTATACGCAAGCTTGAGCAGACTTGCGGGCAGGTGGCAGCCATCGGCGATCAGTTCCACCGTCAGACCATCCAGCAGGTATGCTGCCTCAACTATACCTGAATATCTGAAGGCATTTATTCGGCGCACGGTAGACATGCCGGAGTACAGGTGCGTTACGCAGTCGAAGCCGGCCTCATACGCGGGCAGTACCTGCTCGTACAGCGCGTCGGAGTGGCCGATCGACATATGTATGCCGCGCGGGCGCAGTGCGCGCGCCATATCGAGCGCGCCGTCCAGCTCGGGCGCGACCGCCCAGCGCTTGACCATCGGGAAGCGTTCGGCGATCTCCATATACTCCTTGGGATCGGGGTTGCGTATGAAGCGGGGCGACTGCGCGCCGCGCTGGCTCATCGCGAAGTACGGGCCTTCTATATGCACGCCTGCCAGCTGACTGGTCTTTTTTGCAGCGGATTCTATGGCGCTCATAGCCTTCAAAAACGCCGGGTTGTCGGCCGTGGATATGGTGGCCATGATTGCGGTCGTGCCATGCTTTAGGTGGGTCCGGCACGCGCTGAGCACATTATCCTTGTCGCCGCACAGGAAGTCATATCCCCCGCCGCCGTGGACATGCACGTCGATGAAGCCGGGCGATACGTACAGCCCGCCTGCATCGATCACGTTAAGGCGCTCGCCTGACAGATCGGGCGTCTTATCGTATATGCGCGCGATTTTGCCGTCCTCGATGAGCACGGCGCCGCCGTCTATCACGCGCGTTTCCATAACAAGGCGGCCGTTTTTTATAAGCTGCGCACTCATACCGTCTTAATCAGAGCGGAGCTGTCCGCGTCGAGGTACATGCGCGCGTCGCGGCACAGGCGCAGTGCGGTTGCGGGGCAATGGCTGCCTATCGGGCCGCACACGGTTTCCTTAACGGCATTGGCCTTGGTCGGAGCGGGCACCACGCAGATCTGGGTAAGGGCGCTGGTGAGGGTGGGCACGGTGAGAGTTACGGCATACTTGGGCACATCGTCAATCTTTTCGAAGCAGCCGTCGTGCACCTGCTGCATACGGCACACGTCGTCCAGCGCCACGCGCTTTACGGCCAGCGGATCGCTCAGATCGGCCTCAGCGGGATCGTTGAACGCAATATGGCCATTTTCGCCGATGCCCATCATTACGATGTCCGGCGGGTACTTTTTGAGCAGCGCAGCATAGCGGGCGCACTCGGCGTCAATATCCTCGGCGCGGCCATTGATGTAGTTAACCTCCATGAAGTGCGCGCGGTCGAAGATATGCTCGCGCAGGTACTGGCCGAAGCTCTGGGGCGCGCCCTCGGGCAGGCCGACGTACTCGTCCATATGGAACGCGCGGATACGGCTAAAGTCAACGTCCTGCTCCAGCAGCGCGGCCAGCACCTCGTTCTGCGAGGGCGCGGCGGCGAATATAACGTTTATAGCAGGCTTAACCGCCAGCATATCGCGGATGACCTGAGCCGCATCGCGCGCGGCGGCGCGCCCCATCATACCACGAGTAGCATAGCTCTTTACACGGAAGCTGGTTTCATTAGGCACATTCATGTTCATTTCCTCCGATTGCTTTCCCCAAATTATCAAACGCCCGAACATTTTTTGAGCATTTTACGAAAGCATTGTAGCACAGATTTACATGGACTGCAAGAGACGGAGGAAGCGTTTAGCAATGAATCCGCAATAAAGCCCCTGAATAACTCCTTATAGTATGCACTAGCTGGCCATCGCGCAGTGCAGCAGACGCGCTTTCGACAATTCCGGGGTTTCGCTCAGCGCAACCGCAAATTCTTCGCTTAAAATCTGCTCGATTTTCTTCTTGTACTGTTCATCCGTTGCGGCCAGCTTTTTGCCTTTTTCACGTTCGGCCTTATCCTTCATGCTGACTTCTTTAAGCAGAAGCAGGCGTTCATTCAAATCATCCGACGAAAACAATTCCTGATAATGCGACGCAAGCTGCTGTTTTTTGTTCGAGGCATACGGCTTTGCGTCCATTTTGGCCAGCCTGTCCAAATACGTATTGGCTTCGTCCGGTGTAATTACAGCCCTCAGGCACCCCTCAGATGTGGTCGGAATATAGTTTTTCTCGTCGGTGGCCGTGAAAGAAGGCTTGAGAGTATAGTAAGTTCCATCGCTGTTTTGCAAAAATTGCAACTTTCCGATAGCCTCGACGCGGCAAACCATGCTATTGCGATACATGACATATTGTCCGACGTTATACTTCATCTTTATGTAACCTCCTTTGCGGGCGAAAACCATAGCAGTTCTCAATCGTTAAAGTAGTCGCCGATAGCCTGCTGATTATTCTGCTTTTTCAGCTTGACTATGATCGAACCGTCCGGCTGGACGCTTTCCTCCAGAATTTTGAACTGAGTGTGTTGGCGAGTCATTTTTCCCTTATAGGCTTCATATTCCTTGCGAACCTGCTTTTTGTCCAGTTCTGAGGGGCACGCGTCCTTGGGCTGAAAGCAAACGGTCTGCAGCAGGCAGGCAGCTTTAATTCTTTTCATATTTCATCACTCCATTTCGTTTGTATCGCCATTTTACCATAAGTTATATAATTTCTCAAAGGCAATATTGTACAAATTATACACCGCGTATGAGTGGTCAAAATGCCCACTGGGATTTCTCGAACTGCTTACATTTCGGATTTTAGTAAATATAAAAATTCGGAAGCGCCGATCGCTCGGCCTTCCGAATTAAAATTTACCTGTATTCGATTTTATCTGCCCTCGCCGCACAGCATTACGTACACGGTGCGGAAAACGATCGATATATCCATCCACACGCTTCGGTGCAGGATATAATCTATATCCATCTCGACCCACTGTTCAAACGAAATTTCATTGCGCTTGGGAGCTACCTGCCACAGGCAGGTTAAACCCGGCGTTACTATCAGCCTGATCTTCTGGAATTCGTTATACTGCGCCACCTCGGACGGCAGCGGCGGGCGCGGGCCTATCAGCGTCATGTCGCCCTTCAAAACGTTTATCAGCTGTGGTAGTTCGTCAAGACTGGTCTTGCGCAGGAACTTGCCGCCGCGCGTTATGCGGGGGTCGTTTTCGATCTTGAACACCGGGCCGTCCATCTCGTTTTTATCGGCCAAAGTCTGTTTCAGCTCCTCGGCATTGGGCACCATCGTACGGAACTTATACATGCGAAATTCCTTGCCGAAGCGCCCCACGCGCACCTGCCTGAATATCGGGTCGTGGTGATCTTCAAGGAAAATCGCCACGTATATTATCAGCATCGGTATCAGCAGTATTACAAGCGCAATCAGCGACAATGTTACGTCCATAACGCGCTTCATTATCCACAGCGGGCGCCTATTCCGCCGGTTGCATTCGGCCAGCACCGCCTTGACCTTTTGTTTTTCTATCGGATTGGTTATTTTGTCCTCTGCAATATACGCCATGCTCATCTCTCCCGAAGCAGAAAATCTGTACATCATGCAAACGTCGACGTTCGTTGAACAGGCTTTTGCAAAAGTTTCGTCATTCATGATTATTGTGGAATATCACAAATCGCAAAAGTTCATTCTCGTTTATTATACCAATCGATTGGCGCGTATTGCAAGTAAACTTTTGAAATTTTTGTCGAACTTCAAGCGAATATGTGGCTAACATAAATACAAGGCTTGCGCTGCCAGCTTTCCAAGCGGCGCAAACCCCGTATTATTTATGCTTCTTTTAGTGTGCCATACCGGCCTCTATGACTAGCAGCACGCCGTGCTTTACCTCAACCGAGCATACGTCTTCTTTTACTATGTTGCTCTGCCCTATCGGGAATGCGTTGGTAAGCGTGCCGTTTTCCAGCGGGTATTTCATGCCGCTGAGCGTCACGCCCTGCGATTCGTCGGTGTACGACAGCACGGACAGCGTTTGACCCTTCATGCCGCGCAGTTCCAGCCTGCAATCCTTTATAACGTGCATGACGTTGTACTTATCGCAGATCACGCACCTGCCGCCGTGTTCGGCGATGTACGCGCCCGAGCTTACGTTGGACAGCAGGTGATCCAGCCGCCCGCCGGTCGCGCCCAGCAGCATGAAGTCGCGATAGCCGTCCTCCAGCGCGATCTTTATCGCCAGCATTGTGTCGGTATCGTCCTTTTCGCAGGGCACGCGCACGATTTTAAGCGTCGGGTCGAGCCGGCCGTCGTATGAATCGAAATCGCCCACCACCAGATCGGGGCGCACGCCGCTTTCGACCGCGTGCGCATAGCCGCCGTCGCACGCGATCACGTAATCGTCAGGCCGCATTTTTGCGAGGTAGAATTCGGGCGAGGCGCAGAATATCACGCAGCGCTCCGGGCGTATCTTATTGCACATGGCTTACTCCCCTTTTGCGTCAGTCGGTCACTACGTAATATTCGGACTGGTTATAGCTTGCGCCGTCGCCCTCGGACGGCACAGCCGCGCTGAATGCCGCGTCGGCATACAGCACGCCGCCCGTGCCCAGCACGAAATGCACGCTGCCCGAATCGGATATGGCAAACTCCATGCGATGCTCGTCATCGCGGCCCGGATTCAGCACCACGGTTATCGTGCGCGTGCCCACGCTCTGGGCGTACTGCTCGTACACGGTGCCGTCGGCGTTGTATTCGAAGGTTATGCGCTCGCATAGGCGCTTATCGCCGTCGCGCAGGTAATATATTTCCTCGCTTTTAAGGTTGAGGTCGGCGTCATAAGTGTACTCGTCGTATATCACGTCGTTCTCGGCCATGTCATGGCCGTGATCGGCTACAACGGTCTGGTCGCACTTATCGGCCGCTATCTGAGCCGTCACCACGTATTCGCCCTCGGCGTTGCGCGTCATTTGCAGGCCGTCATTAAATGCGGGATAGGCGGTATATGCGTCCTCGCCCACCTCCAGCTCGCTGCCCGCCTCGGCATAGGTTGCGCTGGCGTACAGCGTGTACGATGGCACGCCATCCTCAATCGTTACATAGTAATTGCCGCCCACCAGCGTCGCGCCCACGCTTGCGCCGCTGTCCTCGGGATAGACGATCAGCATGTTATAACCGCTTGCGCCGCGCTTATATATTATGTCGTTATAGTCGTACATCTCGCCGTCCGCGTCGTAGTACTCCGCGTATTCGCGCATGTAGTCGCCGCGCTCCAGACTGGCCTTCAGGCCGTTGCCCGCCAGCAGCGATTCCGCGGTCACCACATCGTCGGCCAGCGCGCACGCGCACGTAAGCATGAGTATCGCGGCTATCAGCGCCGCTATTTTCTTTTTCATTTGTCCCTGTCCCCCTGAATAATCATTGCCGGATATAATAATAGCACGACTTTTAGGCGAAAAAGCGCCGGATCTTTTATTCCGGCGCTTTTCAAGCGTTAATTTTTATAACAACCGGTTTTTATGCCTTGCCCGAATCCACCTTGCCCAGCAAATCCATGAATTCCGCGCCCGTTATGGTTTCGCGCTCAAGCAGGAAGCCCGCCAGCACGTCCATAGCGTGGCGATCCTTGGTAAGGACTTCGCGCGCCTTGTCGTGCGCAGACTTGATGAGGTCGTTGACCTCCGCGTCCACGCGCGCCGCGGTTTCGGCGCTGCAGGTGAGCTGGCTCTCGCCGCCCAGGTACTGGTTCTGAGTGACCTCCAGCGACACCATGTCGAACTGGCTGGACATGCCGTACTTCGTTACCATGCCGCGCGCCAGCTGCGTGGCCTTTTCGATGTCGTTGGACGCGCCCGTCGTGATGGAGCCGAATACGACTTCCTCCGCGGTGCGGCCGCCGGTCAGCACTTCGAGCTGGTTCATAGCATCCTCGCGGGTCATGAGCACGCGCTCCTCGGACTCAACCTGCATGGTATAGCCCAATGCGCCCGACGTGCGCGGGATGATGGTTATCTTCTGTACCGGCGCGGAGCCCTTCTGGCGCGCCGCGACCAGTGCGTGACCTATCTCGTGGTAGGCTATTACGCGCTTCTCCTTTTCGGTTATTACCGAACCCTTGCGCTGATAGCCCGCGATAACGGTCTCGACGGATTCTTCCAGGTCGCCTTGGTTTACCGAGTCGCGGCCCTGACGCACGGCGCGCAGTGCGGCTTCGTTGACTATGTTGGCCAGCTCAGCGCCCGAAGCGCCGCTGGTCGAACGGCCGATGAGTTCAAGGTCGATGTTGTCGTCATGCTTGACCTTGTTCATGTATATTTTGAGTATTGCCACGCGGCCGCGCTGGTCGGGCAGTTCGACCGGCACGCGGCGGTCGAAACGGCCGGGACGCAATAGCGCCTTATCCAGCGATTCGGGACGGTTAGTCGCCGCAAGTATCACAACGCCCTTAGTACCGTCGAAGCCATCCATTTCGGTCAGCAGCTGGTTGAGCGTCTGTTCGCGCTCGTCATTGCCGCCGCCCGCTACGCCGCTGTCGCGGCGCTTGCCAATGGTATCGATTTCGTCGATAAAGACTATGCAGGGAGCCTTCTCGTTGGCCTGCTTAAACAGATCGCGCACCTTGGCCGCGCCCATGCCCACGAACATCTCAACAAACTCCGAGCCGGATATCGAGAAGAAAGGCACTTTCGCCTCGCCCGCAACCGCCTTGGCCAGCAGGGTTTTACCGGTTCCGGGAGGGCCTACGAGTAGCACGCCCTTGGGCATCTTGGCGCCGATCTTGGTGTACTTATCGGGGTTATGCAAAAAGTCCACGACCTCGCGCAGCGCGTCCTTGGCCTCGTCCTCGCCCTCAACATCGGCGAAGGTCTTGCCGGTCTGGGACTCGATGTATATCTTGGCGTTGGATTTGCCAAACTGCATGGCGTTGCCCGCCGCGCCGCCCATGCGCTTCATCATAAAGGAGCCCAGCGCGGTGAACAGCAGTATGGGGAACACCCACGAAATCAAAAACGACAATATGGGCGATTGCTGAGTAGGTATTTCCGAGGCAAACTGAACCGCACCGTTCAGACCCTTAGCCGAACGCAGGCGCGTCACCAGATCGTCATCGGGCATACGGCCGGTCTTATATATGCCGAGATTGCCGCTGTCGCCCTGCGCGGTAAATGTTATCTGGCTATCGTCAATGGCAACCTCGTCCACCTTGCCCGCGTCCAGCTTGTCCAGGAAGTCGTTGTAGGTTACTTCAGTAACCTGCGCCTCCAATATGCGCGGGAACAGAAATGCGTTGAGCAGCAGCGTGATAATCATTGTGATTATGCAATAATATATCAGTGGCTTTCTGTTGCGGTTGTTATTTTCTACCTTCAAAGTCCTTCCCCCTTTTGCTTACCAATTTCAGGATGTTAAATACCAGCTATCGGGAATTAGTATTGAAAGTTCTTGCGGAACTCAGACACGGCCTTGGACACGCGCAGTATCGTGTACAGATCGAGCAGACCATCAACCACATACGATATGCCTATCACCATGAACACGGCGGTCGTACCCTCGAACGGATTGCTCATTATCATGATTGCCAGCACCACGCCCAGCACAGCGCCCAGCATACTTACCCACCACTTGCCGTAGCCCATGCGCTTTATGTCGATCGCGAGCTGTGCCTTGAGCACGCTGGCTATCAGCAGCGATATGCCCAGCACGACCGGTATCGCAACCATTATCGCGCCCGGATGGCACAGAAGCAGTATGCCGACTACCAACTGTACAATGCCCATTATCAGGTCAAAGCGGAACATATATCCCAGATCGATCTTAGAAAAGTATTCCACGATCTTGACCAGGCCGCATAATGTCAGCGTTATACCGAACATGATGCACACGGCAATCGACGTAATTTGCGGGAAGAACAGCATTATCAGACCCAGCACGATGCTGATCGCCGCCGAGCCTATCATAGTATTGCGGATATTTTTAAGGTTCATACAGAATACCTCCTTGTCTCCACTTGGTTTCAAGATATTATACACTATATCCGCTCCCAATAAAATACACAAAAACGAAGATTTGCCTAAAATTGCGACACGCAATGTAACTTGTCGCATTGTGATGTTTGGCTTGCGCATAAAGTCAGCGCGCTGTATAATCTTTTTCAGACACGCGGCGCTTTTGCCGCACGAAAGCGAGGCTGTTTATAATGGCTGTAATAACGGTAATCGGCTCGGGCATGATGGGCTCGGCTATAATATTCCCGGCGGCGGATAACGGCAATGCCATCCGCGTAGTAGGCACGCCGCTCGACCGCGAAATCATCGATCATGCGCGCTCGACTGGAAAGCATCTAACGCTAAAGCGCAATATGCCCGCTGGCATAACCTACTATCAATTTGAAGAGCTGGACGAGGCGCTTAGCGGCACGGAGCTTATCGTAAGCGGCGTGTCGTCGTTTGGCGTGGACTGGTTTATGGAAAACGTGATACCGCGCATACCCGACGGCATGCCGGTGCTCTCGGTGACGAAGGGCATGATGAACGCGGGCAAGGGCGAACTTATCTCCTACCCCGAGATGTACCGTGCGCGAACCCGCCGCATACCGTTCATGGCGGTGGGCGGCCCCTGCACCAGCTATGAGCTGGCCGATCATGATTTTACCGAAGTTACATTCTGCGGTGAGGATATGGATTTGCTCAGGTGGGTGCGCGGACTGTTTGAAACCGACTATTATCATGTGAGCCTGTCCACCGACATACGCGGCGTGGAATGCGCGGTCGCGATGAAGAATGCATACGCGCTGGGCGTATCACTGGCGATAGGCATGTCGTATGCGCGCGAGGGCCGCGAGAAAGAGCATTACAACTCTCAGGCGGCGCTGTTTGGTCAGGCTGTGCGCGAGATGACGCGGCTGTTAAAGGTATGCGGCGGCGACGAAAGCAATCTGGCGCTGGGCGTGGGTGATCTTTACGTGACCGTGTTTGGCGGGCGCACGCGCAGGATAGGAATACTGCTGGGTGAGGGCATGGACTTCGACTCGGCCATGAAGGAACTAAGCGGCGTTACGTTGGAATCGATAGTAATATCCGCGCGCACTGCTAAGGCCATACGCGAGCGCATCGCAGCCGGGCGTGCGAAGGCCGAGGACTATCCGCTTCTCATGCACATTGACGAGCTGATAAGCAGCAGTGCGCATGTAAACGTACCATGGGACAGCTTTGAGAGCGAGTTTATACGCTAAAATCGCATCATTCGTATATTGAATTTCGGTCAACATATCGTAGTATGGCCGCATTTGCATTCCGCACGCAAAACAGTATTTTTTGACTTTAGGTCAATAACGTATTGCGCCGCTAAAAACGGCCGGGACAGGAGATGCTTATCGTCCTGCCCCGGCCGTCTTATCGTCGCTTACGCCTTTGCGCAGCGCTTTACTATGTTGACCAGTATTTCGGTGCACTTCTCCATGCCCTCGACTGTGACGTGCTCGTATGGCCCGTGCGCCGCGTAGCCGCCCGTGCCCAGGTTGGGGCACGGCAGACCCATGTACGACAGGCGCGCGCCGTCGGTGCCGCCGCGAATCGGCTCGACGATGGGTTCCAGACCCGCCTCGCGAATGGCTTCCTTGGCGTAATCGACCACCTGTATGCAGGGGCGTATCATCTCTATCATGTTGCGGTACTGCTCGCGGATTGTCAGCTCGGCGGTGCCCTCGCCGTACTTTTCGTTAATCAGCTTCTGGATGTGGCGCAGGGTTTCGAGGCGCGCGTCGAACACCGTGGCCGAGTGATCGCGCACTATGTACTCCAGCGCGGCCTTTTCTACATTGCCGCTCATCGAGCACAGGTGGAAGAAGCCCTCGTACCCATCGGTATCGCGCGGAGTATCGCCCGACGGCAGCATCGCGTTGATCTCCATCGCAACCAGCGAGGCGTTAATCATGGTGTTCTTAGACGAACCCGGATGGACGTTAAAGCCATGCACGGTAAAGTCGGCCGACGCGGCGTTGAAGTTCTCGTAATCGATGCCGCCCTCCTCGCCGCCGTCCACGGTGTAGGCGAAGTCGCAGCCAAAGCCCTTAACGTCGAAACCGTCCGCCCCCGCGCCTATCTCCTCATCGGGAGTAAAGCCCACGGCGATGCGGCCATGCGGAATGCCGCTTTTAATCACCTGCTCCAGCATGGTCATTATCTCGGCTACGCCGGCCTTGTCGTCGCCGCCCAGCAGCGTGGTGCCGTCGGCGGTTATCAGCGTGCGGCCTTTGAGCTTGGCCATGTTCGGGAAGTCGGCCACGCGGATGGTGCGGCCCTTCAGCTCCACGTCGCCGCCGTCGTAATTTTCATGCACGACTGGGTTTACGTTTTCGCCGCAGAAGTCGGGCGCGGTGTCCATATGCGCGATGAAGCCCACGTTGGGCGCGCCTTCGCAGCCCGGCGTGGCGGGCAGATAGCCGTATACATATGCCTGCTCATCGCAGACAACGCCCTCCAGCCCCATTTCCTTCAGTTCGCTTTCCAGCATATGCGCGAGGTCAAACTCGCGTGCCGCGGAGGGTATCGTGCCCTCGTTATCCGGATCGCTGGTGGTATATACCTTTACATACCGCAGAAATCTCTCTGTTATGCTCATTTCATCCACCTTTTCCGCGCACACAGGCGCTTGCATTTTCACATACCATTTTAGCACTTAGCGCGAAATATTACAATATCGCCCGCGTGTCATATAACTTCCAGATATTCGCGCGAAGGCAGGCTGGGGCGCGACGTCTGCGGCGCGTCCTGATACCAGAACGCGACGGACGATATATCGTCCTGAAGCGGCAGATAGCGCCCGCCCGCGCGCCAGCCCAGCGCCTGTATGGTCACGCGCAGGTCGGTCTCAAAGCGCACCGGGTCGGTTATGTGCCAGCGGTACATGCCAAAGCGCATCTGGCTGGAGTACAGGCGGTCGGGTTCGATCACCTGATGCAGTCCGGAATACGGCGTGGTAAATGTGCGGTAGGTCGCGTGGCCTATGGGGTCTTCAAAGTTATAGGAGCCGCCTATGTAATCCTCCGTGCCCGTGCCGCAGATCGTAGGATACTGCGTATCGCCGTCCATGAAGAATTTTATTTCGCCCTCGCCCCACCAGCCGGTGTTGTTCACGCCCCACGCGAGGTAGGTGCCGACGTACTGGCCACGGCCCTTCACGCCGTCGAGTATTACGTAATCCTGCTTGTACGGCAAGGGATTGACGCGGCCAAAGCGCGCATGGAAATAGGCCATATCGTCCGGCTGCTTGCCCAGCTCGTAATTTATCTGATAGTATATGGTCATGGGCTTTTCGTCGATGTTTTCCATTGTGATAAGGCATTCGCGCCTAAACGGCATGGGCCAGTAGCAGTTGAAGCCCGAGCCGGGGTTCACGCATACGGCCAGCGAGCTTAGCTGAGCATACCTTCCCCAACCCATGCAGAAGAAGTCGCCCACCGGGCATTCGACCGAGGGCACATCGCTGCCGTCCCAGTATATGCGCAGTATGCAGTTGCGCCACGTCGCGGCGAACGTCATCCACATCTGGGTGATCTTGCCCTCGCCCAGTATGTGCGCCAGTTCCAGCGTTTCGCCCGGCTGCGCTATCAGGTACGGGTTTACCTTCCAACCGGTACCCAGATCGCGCGCGGCGTTGCGGGCGCTGCCCATTTCAAGCGGCGTCGCGCCGCCGCGGCCGGGTTCGCCCGTGCGGTTTTCGGGGGATATGGAGCGGGTTACGGCCTGTTTCATACTGAATATGTCCTGCATATGCAATATCCTCCTTATTTATGTCTTAGTCGATTTTTGATCGCATATAAGGCGCTATGCCTTAAATTGCCCATCACCGTTTATCATCCGGCTTGCCTTCGGGCAGGCGTTTGCCGCACGACGGGCAGTACGCAAATCCCTGTCCGACGCGTGTGCCGCAGTACGGGCAGTACGACTGTGCCGCTGTGCCGAACTGAGCGGGCGCGGATGTGGGCGATTGCCAGTTCTGGGTGGACTGCGCCTGACCGCCATAGTACTGATTGAGCGGATCGGGTTCTTCGCCATCGTCGGTTATGTCGTATTCGGAAAAGCGGTTCTTGCGCGTCGCGCCGATTATCTCGGCGATGGACGCGCCCAGTACTATCAGACCCATAATTATCGGCATGAATGCGAATTCGCCAAAGCCGTCGCTCACCTGCATCGCTATTCCGAAGAACGCCATCGACATCACTATACCCACTATTCCGCTTGTCATCGACGACGCACGGCCGCGCTTTATGCTTTTCATACGATCACCTCTTGACTTGAGTATATCGTTTATTCGTGCAAAGCGCAACAGGTTTCAGCGGAGTTGTCGTATTTTATGGCTGAACCATGCAAATCGCGCTTCATGCGCCGCGGATTTATCATTATGGACAGCATAGACAGCAAAAAGCAGGGCGATTCTTCATTCGGAAACGCCCTGCTCATTATGACTTTTCGTTACGGCTCCTTATCAAACAGCGTGCAGCCCGTCGAGCGGAAGTATTCCATGCGCTCGCGCACAGCCGATTCATCCACCTTATAATACTCGGCAAGGCACTTCGCGCACATGAACTCGGTCGCGCCGCGGTTTATCAGCTTCTTTGTCACAGCCACTTCGTCGCGGGTCAGCCTTGTGCCGCACTGCTTGCAATTAAACGCCGTCAGATCGCGTCCGGCCATCAGCTTACGCCTTTACGATCTTGGCGATGTAGAGCGCGCAGTCGTGGCCGTTCACGGCGGGGTTGAAGTAATCGCGCTTTACGCCGATGTTCTCGCCGGTGAAGGCGTCGGTCAGCTCAAAGCCATAGCCGCTGCCATAGGGCAGACCCGCGTTTGCGAATGTAAAGCACACATCGCCCGACTTTTCGCCCAGGTTGAAATAGCCTATGGCAAACTCATTATCGGACATATGCTTTATAAAGGTCAGCGCGGTGTTGTCCTCGTTGGTCCACCAGTCGTTGGAGCCGTACTGCGCCTTGCCCTGGAACACCTGATACGGAGCGCGGCTCTCGATATCCTGGTTAATGCGGATGAGGTTCTTGTTGAGCACCAGCTTTTTGCAGTAGTCGTTCATATTGCGGATATCGCCGCCCAGCATCAGCGGCGCGCTGAACAGCGCCCACAGCGCGAACTGGGTCTTATAATCGGTATCGCCGCACGCATTGCCGAACGCCACATTGCCGTTGCCGTACATGCCGACGGTCAGCATGTCGATGTCGTTGTAGCAGAAGTTGCCGCTCATGGCGAAGTTCGGAATCTGGCTGCGCAGTATGTTGGTGAAGCTGACGAAGTTATCCTGAATGTCGCCGGTGGAGCGATACATATGCACGCCTATGGAGCGCATCCAGTTCCACGGATCTTCCTTGCCCCAGTTGCACGCGGAGAACAGTATCTCGCGGCCGGTCGCCTTAAGCGCCATGGACATGGTGGCATAGCGGGTCTTGCAGTCGGCGTGCTCCGGGAAGTTGCAGAAGTCGTACTTCAGGAAGTCGACGCCCCAGTCCGCGAAAGTCTGAGCATCCTCAAACTCATGATCATAGCTGGACGGATAGCCCGCGCAGGTCATTATGCCGGCGCAGCTGTACATACCGAACTTGAGACCCTTGGAATGCACATAGTCGGCCACGGCCTTCATGCCATAGGGGAACTTTTCGGGATCGGCGACCAGCTTGCCGTTCTCGTCGCGGTCGCGCAGGCTCCAGCAGTCGTCGATTACCAGATACTCATAACCGGCGGCCAGATAGCCCTGATCGACCATAGCGTCGGCGGTTTCGCGAATCAGCTGATCGGAGATGTTGGTGCCGAAGGTGTTCCAGGAGTTCCAACCCATAGGTGCTCTCTGAGCTATCATATGAAAATCCATCCTTTCGCATATGCGCAGTATATTTTCTGGGGCTTGCTTCAAATCGCCGTTATACGCTTTCGCCGATTCTACACACGCTGCTTAGAATCAATACGCAGGCGACGAAGCGGAAACTGCGCCGCCCATGATTGCGGATTCAGGCGCTTTTTGAAGCTGCCCGGGATTACTTGAGTACTACCTCGTGGCCGGTGCGCGCGGACTCGTAAATGCCGTCAAGTATCTTCATCAGCGTTACGCCGTCCACAGCGGGGTTACGGCACTCGCCGCCGTTCAGCACGCAATCGACATAGTGATTGATTTCGTTTTCAAACAGACCCTCGAAGCTGAGCGCGGTGGGCGTGGCCAGCTCCACATTGGTCATATAGCCGTTCATCTCGGAATAGATGGTCAGCTCGGGATCCAGCTTTGCGCCGGCCTTGGTGCCGAACAGCTCTATCGTGCCCTTGTCCTTTTCGATATTCAGGCTGAAGCTGGCCTCGATCTGAAGCACCGCGCCGTTGTCGAAGCGTATCATGGCGCTGGCAAGATCCTCGACGTTGAATATATCGTGGCCGCTGCGCGAATCCGACTTATAATCGACCTCGCCCTTTATTTCGTGGCGGTCGCCCAGCTTATTAAAGGTAGCGCCGTACACGGACACGGGCTGATGGCCGCCCATCAGGTAACGGCACAGGTCGATAATATGCACGCCCAGATCGATCAGCGGGCCGCCGCCGGAACGGGTCTTGTCGCCGAACCAGCCGCCCGGGCAGCCCTTGCGGCGCAGGTAGGTCGCCTTGGCATAGTAAATATCGCCAAAGTAGCCGTTATCGATGAAGTCCTTCAAAATAGCGCAGTCGTTGCCGAAGCGGCGCACGAAGCCGATCATGAGGAGCTTGCCGTTCTTTTCGGCGGCTTCCTGCATACGGCGGGCCTCATCGGCGTTCATGGCCATGGGCTTTTCGCACAGTACATGCTTGCCGGCGTTGAGCGCGGCGATGGCGCACTCGGCATGAGCCGCGTTCCAGGTGCACACGCTTACCGCGTCCAGCTCGGGGAGTTTAACCATTTCGTTAACGTCGGTGAACAGGCGGGTCACGCCGTATTCCTTGGCGCGGCGCTGCATGGCCTTTTCATTTATATCGCACAGCGCGTATATCTCGACGTTGGGGTTGAGCGAATATGCGCGCAGATGCACGCCCGAAATGTTACCGTTGCCGATAACGCCTATTTTGAGTTTCTTATCCATTAGTATATCCTCCTAATTGGAAGTATCGGTATGTTACAAGTATAACCCATGCTTTCGATTCAGTCAATCTTGGCTTGCTTTTTTAAGGGCGTTTGAAGCTAAAACGCGCTACTATTTTGCAAACGCGCAGTTAAATAGGTATAATCTGTTAACCCTGAGCGGACTTAAACAGCTGCCAGAATTCGCCGTGCAGCTGGCGGCGGAACGGGAACAGCTTGCTGCTTTCGCGCGTAGGATATACTCGGTTGGTCAGCAGCACTACCCAGTAGCCGCTGTCCGGCTCGATCATCATGCTGGTGCCGGTGAAGCCGGTGTGGCCGAAGCACTTGTCGGGCACCTTATCGCTGAAGAAGCACAGTTCACTGCCCGCGATCTGGAAGCCCAGGCCGCGATGTTCTTCTTCGCCGGGGGTGTAATTCTGAATGGCCATCTCCATTGTTTCGCGTTTGAAGTAGCCCTCGCCCATCTTGGACAACATACCCGCGAACTTAATGCCGTCGTTAAGCGACATGAACACGCCCGCGTTGCCCGATACGCCGTTTTGGAAGCGCGCGTTTTCGTCATGGACTATTCCAATCCACGGCTTGCCGGTCTTTTTGGATACCTCGGTCGCGGCGCACACGCAGTCGTGCGGGCAGTAGCCGGTCTCGGTCATGCCCAGCGGGCCGAATACGCGCTCGTTCGCAAGCTGATCCAAGGGCTTGCCAAAGCGGTGCTCCAGCATCTTGGTGAGCAGTATGTAGCCCATGCAGGAGTAGGCCGGCGCCGTGCCGGGCGCCTGCTGCAGTGGGTGATTGAGTATGCACTCCAGCGTCTTATCGGGGGTATCGATGAGTTGTTCCAGCTTGAAGTCCGGATACAGGCCGCCGGTATGCGTCATGAGCATCTTGACGGTAATATCGCGCTTGTCGGCCGGGGCGAACGGGAATTCGCCGCCCACGGTATCGTCCAGCTTGAGCGTGCCGTCCTCCAGCGCCTTGAGCGCGATCATGGTCGGGCCGAGTATCTTGCTGAGCGAGGCCATGTCGTAGCGGGTGTGCGCATCAACCGGCGCGTCGCCGGGCAGCGGAGCCTCGCCCACGAAAGATTCGGCCAGCACTTCGTCCTTTACGCCGATTGCACATGCGGCGCTGGGGAAGCAGCCTTCTTCCCTGCCCTGTCTTAGCATATTATCCAGTTTTTCCTGAAAAACCGCGTTCATAATACGTGTCGCCTCCAGCAATCACATTATTCGTATCATATTATAGCGCGCATTCACTCCATACGCAATCGACATATTCCCACAAATTACACTCAGCGGTGCGCGCGGCGCAACTTTTTTTACATGCGCAATTGACTGTTCAGGGCGACTGTGCTATTCTGTTATATGGCTTAGTGTACGCACTTGCCGGAATAAGAGGTTACATATGATTAGCGACACGATCGAAGGTATAATACTGCGCCGCTCCGCGCGCGGCATGAGCGAGCTGAGCCGGTACATGCCGGCCGGCTTTTGTGCGGAAGCGGCGCGCGCGATTCTTGGCTGGCGCAAGGGCGGCACGGTAATCATTGCGACCGGCTTTTACGTAACCGGGCACGCGGAGACCGACGGCCCGCCCGGCACGATAGCGCTGTCATGCGCGCTGGGCAAGCTGGGCTTCAATGTAATAATTGTTACCGACGCGCAGTGGCGGGGCCTGTTTGAAAGTGAAGGATTATCCGCGCGCTATTTTGAGCCTAACACTGGCAGGAGTGAGTTTGACGCGCTGCTTAACGAATTGCAGCCCGTGGGGCTTATATCGGTTGAGCGCTGCGGCCGGACGCGCGACGGGCGGCACCTGAACATGCGCGGCGTAAGCATCGACGCGCACAACGCGCCTATCGACATACTGTTTGACATTGCCTCAAGTCACATACCCACGATAGGCATAGGCGACGGCGGCAATGAAATTGGTATGGGCTGTGTGGCCGACGAGATTCAGCGCATATCCGGGATTGAGCCGTGCACGGTATGCGTCGATCATCTTGTGATTGCAACCGTGTCAAACTGGGGCGCGTATGGGCTGTGCGCGTATCTTGGGTGTATGCGCAGTTTGGCGCTTGTACCTGAGTTTGGTGAAATGAGGGATATTATTGCGCGCATGGTTGAGCGTGGGTGTGTAGACGGCGTAAGCAAGCTGCCTTCGATGAGCGTGGACGGGTTTGATATGGACGTTGAGCGGGAAATACTGGACGCGCTGGCTGAGGCGGCGAGACTGTAAACATTAAAATACATAGTATATTTCAGGAGGCAAATCATGCTGGATCTGGGCAAAATGGATACCGAAAAGCGCAACGAGCGCACTATGCACATTGACGAAATGTCTACTTCCGAGATCGTGGCGCTGATAAATTCCGAGGATCATCGCTGTGCCGAGGCGGTCAAGGCGGCTCTGCCCGAAATCGCGCAGGCGGTCGATATAATATACGGCAAGCTGCATAACGGCGGGCGTTTGATTTACTGCGGCGCGGGCACGTCGGGGCGGCTAGGCATACTGGACGCGTCGGAATGCCCGCCCACATACGGTGTGGATTCCAGCATGGTAATGGGACTGATCGCGGGCGGCCCGGGCGCAATCATCAATGCGGTCGAGGGCGCGGAGGACGATGCGGCTTTAGGCGTAAACGATCTGCGCAGCATTGAATTCGGCGCGGGCGACGTACTGGTTGGCATTGCGGCCAGCGGGCGCACGCCTTACGTTATCGGCGCGATGGACTATGCGCACGAGATTGGCGCGCCGGTTATCGCGGTGGTATGCTGCTCGGGCAGTGAGATGTCTAAGCACGCGGATGTAACCATTGCGGCTGTGCCCGGCCCAGAGGTTGTGACGGGTTCGTCGCGCATGAAGAGCGGCACTTGCCAGAAGATGGTGCTTAACATACTATCCACCTCAACTATGATTAAGCTGGGCAAGGTATACGGCAATCTGATGGTGGATGTACGCGCGACCAACGAAAAGCTGCGCAAGCGTGCCTTGTCGATAGTGCGTTCGGCGACCGGTGCGGATGAAGGCGAGGCGCAGGCGGCGTTGGATGCGTGCGGGCATTCGTGCAAGACTGCGATTGTGATGATACTGGCCGGTATGACTGCGGACGAAGCGGCCAAAGCGCTCAAGGAAGCGGACGGGCGCGTTGCGGGCGTACTGGCGGCCAAAAAGTAAGAGGAGTTTACGATAATGAGTTACTATTGCGGATGGGACGGCGGCGGGACCAAGACCGAGGTATACTGTATAGACGAGACGGGCGCGTGCATTGCGGACGAATGCTTTGGGCCGCTCAACTTCAATGGCGTACCGCGCGAGCGTGTGGAGCAGACTGTGCGGGACAGCCTGGCGTTTATGAACAGTCTTCCCGGCGGCCTAAATGCGTGCAAGGCGCTTACAATAGGCATGGCTGGTGCGAGCAATCTTAAAGCGACGCAGGGCATGAACGATTTTGTACGTGCGAGCGGCTTTACGGGCAAGCTGGACGTCATCGGCGATCATGTGATTGCCTTAGCGGGCGCGATACGCGGTGCGGGCGCTGTGCTGGTTGCGGGCACGGGTGCGGTATGCCGCGCGCGCAGTTCGAGCGGCGAGTCATACGGTGTCGGCGGTTACGGTTATCTGATCGACGATTTAGGCAGCGGATATGCGATTGGGCGCGACATACTGGCCTCGGTTGCGCGTGCGGACGACGGGCGCAACGCGCCGACGTGTTTCACCGACATGGTATTCAAGCGTCTGGGCATAACGAACATCCGCGAGATGATAACGTGGCTATACAGTCCGGACACAGGCAAGCGCGAGGTAGCGTCCTTAGCCCCACTGCTAAAGGAAGGTCTTGAGGCAGGCGACGCGGCGGCGCAGCAGATAGCGGAAAAAGCGGCTCACGACCTCTCCGAGCTAGCCATAACGGCCTGGAAGCACACAGGCGACGCCGACTTCGAGCTAGCCCTGACCGGCAGCATCCTTAACCACTACCCCACCATCCGCGCGCGAGTAATCGAAATCTGCCAGTCCGAATGCCCCGGCATCAACATCATCAGTCCCCGCCACTCCCCCGCTTACGGCGCGGCCATGCTGGCTATGGAGAACGGGAGGTAACGAGGGAGACGAGGGTTACGCTTCTTTCTTTTCGGAAGAAAAGAAAGAAGCAAAGAAAAGTCTATTGGGACTTTCGCCCGATTGGTTACTTGAATTAGCTGCTTTTTTATGGGGTATTTATTTTAGTGAGGCGGTTTGATTCTTTCGGATTGTTTTGCTCTAAGAGTCAGCCGCTTTTACTTTGGCTGGCTTTTGGGCTGACCGCGTTCTTTTATCTTTCTTCGATTCGGGATTCCGCGAATGGACGCTTTCTGTTTAGTTTGGCTGCGCCCGCGCCATGTTCGCCGCCCCTCGGCGGCTCAGAACATATTCGGCGGAACTTGCTCGCGCCCGCCGTAAAGTATGGCGGGCGTGAGTAATGCCATCCTGACGCGAAACTGGCTGTATTCGCGGCGCTGCTGGCTCGTGCCCGCCAAAAGCAGGGCGGCGCGAGAAACCCTTGCAGCGTTTATATGGCGCTGACAACCGGCTGTAAGCTTACCTGCAACATAATCGACTTTGCGCACGTTCACTTCTGTACTTTGATGTATTGTTTTCAACAATCTGTGATTTGCTTAAAACTCATACCTGCAATTTCAGAAACGTCGTGCGCATCTTCATTTGCCATTTTCCCCTGCACACAACTACTCTTGCCGTCTTTGCGGCAGCGAAAGTGAGGCTGCGTATCTTATGAAAACGCGGTTTAACTGGAAGGACTTCATTAAGAAAGTCGCGGCTATTGCGGTACCCGTCGCGCTGCAAAACCTGCTGACCACCACCGGCAGCATGGTCGACACCATGATGATCGCACCCTTAGGCGAAACCAGCGTGGGCGCGGTCGGGCTATGCGCGCAGTTTTCGTCGCTCATGTTCTCCTGCTACTGGGGCTTTGTGGGCGGCGGTATGCTGTTTTTCTCGCAATACTGGGGCAACCGGGACGGCGACGGCATCAACCGGTCTTACGGCATGACTTTGGCATTCATGTCGGTTGTGGCAATTACGTTCATGATACTGGCCACCTGCTTCCCCCACCTCATAATGCAGCTTTATACCGACAAGGAGTCAATTCAGGAAATAGGCATAAAGTACCTGCGCGTGGTGGGCTTTGCCTATCCGCTCCAGATACTCGCAATGGCAATGAGCGCGCTTCTGCGCTCCACCGAGCGCGTGCGCATACCGCTTTACGGCGCGGTCGCGAGCGTGGCCACCAACATACTGCTCAACTACCTGCTGATATTCGGCCATCTGGGCTTCCCGGCGATGGGCATACAGGGCGCGGCGCTGGCTACCGCGTGCGCGGCGGGCGTTAACGTACTCGTCATTGTAATTGCCGCGCATTTGCAGAAGCATCCTTTCCTGCTGGCCGTCAACCGCCACTTCCACTGGAACGGCCCTGCGCTAAAGGAATACCTGCGCAAGTGCTTCCCGATAATCTGCAATGAGCTGCTCATCGGCATCGGCATGATGGTTATCAACATGGTTCTGGGGCGGCAGTCGGAGCAGGCCATCGCCGCAACCGCGGTATTCCGCACGCTTGAGGGCTTTGTCATCGGCTTCTTCTCGGGCTTTTCCAACGCCGCGTCGGTGCTGGTGGGCAAGGAGGTCGGCGCGGGGCATCTGGACGACGCTTACGACCGCGCGGTGCGGCTGGTCTACATGTGCGGCGGTTGCATACTGGTGTGCTGTCTGTTCCTGCTGGCGGTACATGGGCCGCTGCTGCGCATGATGAGTCTGTCGGGCGAATCGTTTGAGATTGCGTCGGGCATGTTGGCGATATACTGTGCGGCGGCCGTTATCCGCATGTGCAACTGGACGCAGAACGACACGTACCGTTCGGCGGGCGACGCGGCTTACGGCACGATACTGGAGATCACGTTCATGTATCTGATGGTGCTGCCGTGCGTATGCCTCAGCGGTTTGGTATTCAATGCACCGTTCATGCTGGTATTCGCGTGCTGCTACATCGACGAACCTATACGACTTGTGCTTATGCAGAGGCATATGTTCTCGGGCAGGTGGGTAAAGCCGGTTACGCCCGAGGGCCGCGCGGCACTGCCCGCCTTCCTCGAAAAGCATAATAAGCGCGCTCGCAAGGCAGCGGCTTAAATATGGCTAAGGCATAATAAGAACCGGGACTTCTCTAAGGGCGGTGCCCTGTGCGGAAGTTCCGGTTCTTTATATGTTTTAGGCTCAGGCATGAACTCGAATTCAGCCTGAGCCGCAATATATGCCTGAACCAGCTTGGTCAGCAGATGCGTTTGAAATTGCCCAGCGTTTCGTTTACTTCAGACACGCACGCAAACGTGTCCGGGTAAGCGCTGATTATCTGAGTGAAGCGCGTGATCTGATGCTTGTTTATTACGCAGATGAGCATTGTCTTTTCGGTGTGCGAATAGCCGCCCTCGGCGCGGATTATCGTGGCGCTATGGCGCAGTTCGCGTATTACCTGATCGGTTATCTCCCTGGGATGAGCGGTTATCATTTCCACCTTCAGCGCGCGCTGGCCGCCCTTTAGAATGTTGTCGCTGATGTGCGTCGTGATGAAGCTGTAAATTATGCACAGTGCAACCGGCTCGATGTTGAAATCGTATACGAAGTACGACATTATCGCGACGACCGTGTTCATTACGAATATGACCCTCATCATCGAGTATTCGGGGCGGCGCTTATGCACAAACGCTGCGATAAAGTCCGTGCCGCCGGTGCTTGCGCCCAGCTTGATCGACGCGCCGTATATAAGGCCGTTTATCGCGCCCGACACGACCGGCGCGAGCAGCGTGCTCCTGCCGTCGTCGGTGTGATAAATGAAGCGGCTCAGGTCTATCTTTGTCTGAAACAAAAGCAGCGCGCCCGAAAACACAAGCGCGAATGCAAACGTCTTCAGCGCGAAATCCCTGTCCACGAATATGAACGCAAGTATCGCCAGCGGGATATTGATTATAAGCGACATATAGCCCACGCTGAAATGAAACAGGTACTGCACCATGGTTGCGATACCGTTTATGCCCGTCGGTGCGAACGCGTTTTGCAATATGAATATCTGGTAGTTAAGCGCCATCGCCACTGCCAGAGTCATAATCGCGGCGTATTCCCCCACGCGCCGCACATGCGCATTTGCCATCATGCTCATCCTCCTTTGAATACCGTTGCCCATTATAGCACTATTTTTGCAGGTTGTAAATTCATTTTCGCGTTTTTTGACTGTTATCCGTCATTATTTTCTACAGTGTATTGCATTGTGCGTTTAAGGCAATTGTTGGCACGGCCTTATTGACCCGGTTGTGCTTTGATACTATACTTACAGTATTAAAAGGCATACGGAGGTGCGGGTATGAACTCAAAGCAGCGCCTTGACGCATACATCGGAGGTCAGACGGTTGACCGCCGCCCAAATCTTACGATACTCGGCAGCGTCGTGACGCGGTACGGCGGCATCGGCATGGACGAGTGCTGTACCGATTTTAGGCGGATGGTCGAATGCGCGCGCAGGGCGGCGCACGATCTGGAGATCGACTATATACAGATAGCCTCCGATCTGGCGCGCGAGGCCGAGGGCTACGGCTCAATACTGCGTTTCAGCGCGGATAAGGTGCCCGCCGTCACAAGGTATGCGCTGGACGACATTGGCCAGGCTGATGAGATAAAGCCGCTCCGTGCGCGCGAGATACCGCGGCTGTTCGATCTGGTCAGGGCTGCAAAGCTGGCGCTGGACGATCCCGATATTTATCCTATGACGCTGGCAGTGGGGCCTATGACCGTGGCGTGCTACCTGCGCGGCTTTCGCGAGATTCTGTCTGACCTAAATGCCCGCCCCGACGCGGTGGGCGCACTGCTGGACAAGCTGTGCTTTACCACGCTGGACTTTATCGACGAGCTGGCAAATGTGGGTGCGCGGTACATGTACGTCGCCGACCCGGTTGCGTCGGTGGTAACGCCCGAGCAGTATGAACAGATCGTACTGCCGCGCCACAGGCGCATATTCGCGCGCATGGAATCCGTCGGCATATGCGGCAGGCTGCACATGTGCGGCGACACGACGCGCATACTGCCCTACTCATGCGGCTGCGGCGCGCGCATAATCGACGTGGACTCCCCCGTTGACTTGGGCAGGGCAATCGACATCGCGGACGAGCGCTGCATAATCGGCGGCAACATCAGCCCGCGGCGCGACGTGCATTCGTGCGGCGCGCGGCATACATACGACGCGATAATGGCGTGCGCGGCCAAGGCGGGCGGCAAACGCGCGCTGTTCATGCCCGGCTGTGAACTGCCCATCGATACGAAACGCGAGAACATAATGGCGATTGCTCAGGCGCTCAAGGATATTGGGGCTTGAATGACTGCCTCAAAATAGCCTTACAGACATTTACAGGCCGCTCATACGCCCGATTGTGCGCTGAGCAGCCTGTCTTTTATTATGTGTCGGCTTTATTTAAGCGGCAGGGCTATCGTTGCGGTAAACACGCCGTCTTTCTGCTCCGTCATTATGTAACCGTCGTGCTTGCTCATTATCTCGCGCACGATCTGCAGGCCCCAGCCGTGTTCGGACGGCGAATGATTCGGCGATTGATTGGCACGCGCGCTGAACATATTCTGGCACACGAACACAAAGAAGTTATTCTTGACCGACAGATCGAGGCCGACGTATGCCTGTTCCGGACTTACTCCCTCCAGCGCGCGCAGTACGTTGTCGGTTATGTTCATGAACACCGACGAATACTCCTCCTCGGACAGCGGCAGTTCGGGCGGCGCCTGCATACGCTTTACCTCGACGCGCACTCCGTGCTGGCTCAGCGCGCCCAACTTGCCGTTCAGGATTATGTCCAGCCGCTCGTTCTGGGTGTGTATCAGCGCCGTGCCAGTCTGCAGCCCGCCAATCAGCTTGTCAAGATAGCCATGCACCGCTTCAATATCGTCCATCTGGCGCAGGGCATAATAGTGGTGTTTGACCTCATGCCTTAATTTATAAGTATGCTCCTGCTGGTCGCGCAGCAAGCGGTAGCTTTCAAACATCAGCGCGTTGCGCTCGGATGTAATCTGGCGCTGTATAAGGCGCGTACGGTACGCCGCAGCTTCACGGGTGAGCGCCGCGACAGACGCCGCCGCGAAGCCCGCCTCCTGCAGCCGATACAGAAGCCATGTGGGTTCCGCGCTGCTAAAGCCAACCTGTATCTGCACCCATGCGTTGGCGCTATTAATCGCCATGCACGCCGCCAGCGCGGGCAATATGGCAATAAGGAACGGGCGCGCGAAGCTGCCGCGCTTTTTAAGTGCCGGAATCTGCATGAGTATCAGCGCGATAAGGCTGAAAAAGCTCAGGTTTATCAAAAACTGCTCTGCAAGGAATCCGCCCGCGGGCAGTACGCCCAGCATTGAAAGCACGACGTCCGCCGCGACCAGAATGCACAAGTCGTATCCGATCGCACGACCGCGCGGCGCCTGAAACGCAAGAAACAGCATCAGCGACACGATCGAAAACATGCGCGTGGAGAAAAAGTCGAACAGCGTCCCGCCCCACTGAAAATACCACGACAGATCAGAGTCCACCAGTCCGCGCGACATCATAAGCAGGCTGCAAAGCGACAGAAGCAGCGTTTCCCAATTGGTCTGGCCGCGGAAGATGGACATGATAAAGAATGCCAGAAACGCCGCGCCCAGCAGGTACAGCGCGAAATTAGGCAGCGCCCACGCAAATCCGCTGGCGATCAGTCCGGACTCATATGCGTTCACGCTTTCAAGCGTGATGGTGCAAAACGTCGCGTCCAGCCTGCCCGGTATCTCGGGGATGGGCGGTGTCGACTGCACCACGATAAGTTCGCCATTCAGGTAGTCCCATGGCAGAGCCACGTTTATCGTCTCGTATCGGTCCGACGCAGGCGGCGAAAGCTGGTTTTCGGTCATAAGCTGTTCATACGTAAGATCGGGCCAATCGCTGTAAAGTATCTCGCCGTTCATGAGCACGGCTATATTGTCGTTTGCCACGGATATGCGCAGCGATGGCTGCACGATTGATTCGCTCATTACGCGGCGCGCGCGCAATGTCTGGCCGTCATAACTAAGGTCGGCGCAGGCGCCTACATCCGTTACGTCCAGCGTGCGCTCGACCGTGCCGTCGATTACATAAAACGTCCACCCTTTTTTATCGCCGTCCCACGGTCTGCCGTCGCTGGATTCCAATAAAAGACTCTTTTGCGACTGACCGGGCGACTGACACACAAATACCAATGCCCATCCGAATACGACCAGCATTACCGCTGCCATCAAAATGCCGCCGATTCTGACAAGCGTATTTTTCATTGTATTCACCTCGTCATGTCATTTACAGTTTGTTTCATATTAATATAATCATTTTATCACCTGTTTGTCAAGTTGCTTTTCCATCTCATGCAAAAAGCCGGCTTTTCATGCAGGTACGCGAGCGTTTTATCATAAACTTATGGTATACTATATTTACTGTACGTAATCTGCGAAGGAAGTGGGCGCAATATGAGCACATCCACCGAACCGATCAAAATCGCGATATGTGACGATTCTCATGCCGATCAAAACAGCATACTGACCATGCTGAAAGCCGTGCTTCAAAGCAGCCGCATTCCCTATACCGCCGAGACGTTTTCCAGCGCTGATGCGCTGTTGTGCGCGCTCGACGGCAGCAGGACTTATCAGCTTTTCCTGCTGGACGTAGTGATGAGCGGTATGAACGGCATTCAATTGGCGCACCGGCTGCGCGATATGCAGCAGCAGGCGGAGGTCATATTCATTTCCAACGACAGGTATATGGCGCTGAAGGGCTATGAGGTGGACGCAGTGCGGTATCTGGAAAAGCCGCTCAGGCCTGAGCCGCTTCAGGAAGCGCTTCGGGCCGCGCTCGACCGCATGGAGCGCCGTCAGACGATCGTGCTGGCCACGCAAAGCGGCGTGCGCCGGGTATGGCTGAGCGACATAGTATACGCCGAGGCGCAGAACCGCGGCTGCAAGATTGTACTGACCTCGGGCACGGAATTTGTGCCGGTCAGGTTTGAATCGTTCGTACAGCAGATGGACGAGCGCTGGTTCGAGCGCATACATCGCTCCTATCTGGCGGCGTACCGGCACATACGCTACATACGGCGGTACGAGGTCGAAATGGACAACGGCGAGATTATACCGCTAAGCAAAAATCGGTATGCCGATACCTATGAGCGGTTCATACGCTATCTGCAATGACCAAATACGCTTTATGGAGCGCCGCATTACAGGCCGCTATTAATGACTCACCTTAAAATATTCAACTTTATGCCCTGCGCTTATTTATACGAAGGCGCAGGGCATCTGGCTTATCGCACACCGCCATATAATTGCATATTATTTTAGTAAACAGCGCGAATGTAAGAAAATCTCCGCTTGACAGCGCTATCCATTTATAATATCATGAAGCCATAATTTAAGGTGGAGGGATTTACGTGCGGCTGATTGCGTATGCGCTGTGTGTATTGCTGGACGTGCTGGCGTTTGCGTGCTACGACGACGGCAGTATGCCAGGCTGGAACTGCGCTGCCCTGCCGACGATTATCGAATGCATATCCGCGCCCGGCGTGCCGGACGACGACCCGCCAATCGACCTTAACTGTCCCTCGGCCGCGCGGATACATGCAGCGCTGATCAGCGTGATTCGCCGCACCGTGCGCGCACTGTGGGCAGCCGCATACTGCGCGCCGCTGATGCGGATACTTCAATACATACGCGCATTCAGGCCGCGCGTGCGCCGGCAGCGGTTCATATTCTTCATATACCCGCCGCGGCTCGCGCCGCCCGAAACAGCATTTTCCTCAGACTGACACTAATTTACTGTACTGGAGGAGCTTATAATGCTGACATGCCTTGAAAACTTTTCGGCGCTCACATGGCAGATGGTCGTTATGTGGATTATCGGCGGCGTGCTGATATTCCTGGCTATAAAAAAAGAGATGGAACCCTCGCTGCTTTTGCCTATGGGCTTTGGCGCGATACTGGTCAACCTGCCCAATTCGGGCGCGGTTGAGGTACTGGAGACGCTCTACAACGCGGGTATAAGCAACGAACTGTTCCCGCTGCTGCTGTTCATCGGCATCGGCGCGATGATCGACTTCGGGCCGCTGCTTTCCAATCCCAAGATGCTGCTTTTCGGCGCGGCGGCGCAGTTTGGCATATTCTTCACGCTGTCGGCCGCGTCGCTGATGGGATTTGATTTGCACGACGCGGCTTCGATTGCGATAATCGGCGCGGCGGACGGCCCCACGTCGATAGTGGTTGCGAACCATTTTAAGACCAAGTATCTGGGCGCGATAGTCGTTGCGGCGTACTCGTACATGGCGCTGGTGCCGATCGTGCAGCCCTTCTGCATAAAGCTGATTACCACCAAGGCCGAACGCAAGATACGCATGAAGTACAATCCCAGTTCAGTATCCAAGATGACGCGCATACTGTTCCCGATACTGGTAACGGCAATCGCGGGACTGGCCGCGCCCGCGTCGGTGGCGCTGATCGGCTTTTTGATGTTCGGCAATCTGCTGCGCGAATGCGGCGTGCTTAACTCGCTGTCTGAGACCGCGCAGAAGGTGCTGGCCAACCTGATTACGCTGTTCTTAGGTATTACCGTGGGCGTGCGTATGCAGGCTGAATACTTCCTGCAGCCTGAAACGCTCATGATACTGGCGCTGGGGCTGGTGGCGTTCATGTTCGATACGTTTGGCGGCGTGCTGTTTGCCAAGCTGCTCAACCTGTTCCTGAAGGAGAAGATCAATCCCATGATCGGCGCGGCGGGCATATCGGCGTTCCCGATGGCTTCGCGCGTGGTGCACAAGCTGGGGCGCGAGGCCGACGACGGCAACTGGCTGCTGATGCACGCGGCGGGCGCTAACGTGGCGGGTCAGATCGCGTCGGTAATCGCGGGCGGACTGATAATCGCGCTGGTACATTGATTTGGGGAGGGCTAAAAATGAGCAATATTGATAAGTTTCTGGCCACGCTGCCCATAATGGCGCAGGGCATGGGCGGCATATTCATAGTGATGCTGGTCATATTCCTGCTGATATATGTGCTGAACAAGGTTACGGCGGACAAGACCGCCCCCGCGCAGGGCGGCGATTCCGACAGTGAATCGCATGTGCGCAGCTAAGTAATGTAAGCAAAATCGCGGCTTCCACCTGAACAAGATGGAAGCCGCGGTCTTTTATGCGTTATACGCGCTTAAAGTGCCACATCTGGGAGAAGTCGTCGCCGACCGTCCAGTCGATTATAAGTCCCATGTTCATCAGCGCCGCGCCGCTTATCACCTGACCGTTATCCACATTTTCGTAATGCGCGTCCGGGTCAAGTCCCGCGAGGCGCACGTTTATGTAGGCCTCCTCAGGCATTGCTTCGGGCTTATAGAACCATGCCACGAACTCGCTGCCGTCCTCGGCCACGGTCATCCACGCGGTGTGCGGGCCGCTGAACGGGTCGAGCAGGCGGTAGAACCGGCCATGCTGCACCAGCGCGCGCATGGATTTATACTGCTCTATCTGCCGCGCAACCTCGCAAAGTTCCTCCTCGGACAGGCGGCACAGGTTCAATTCGTACCCCAGGTTGAACGGGAACGCCACATGGCCGCGGAACGAGAGCGGTTCGGTGCGCTTGAGCTGTTCGTTGGGGCAGATCGACACATGCGAGGTGGTCATTACCGGCGGGTAGCACAGGCTGGTGCCGTACTGTATTTTCAGGCGGGCTTCCGCGTCGCTGTCGTCGCTGGCCCAGTTCTGCGGGAAGTACGCCAGCATACCGGGGTCCATGCGCGCGCCGCCCGAGGCGCAATTTTCAAACAGTATGTTCGGGAAGCGCGACGTGATGCGCTCCACCACATCGTACAGGCCCAGCACGTATCTGTGCATCAGCTCGTCCTGCCTTTCGGGCGGCAGCGAGCAGGTGCCCGGCTCGGTCATGCGGCGGTTGCAATCCCATTTGACGTATTCGATGTTGGCCGATTCCAGCACGCTGCATACGCTTTCGACTATGTAATCACGCACTTCGGGGCGGCTGAAGTCCAGCATGAGCTGATGCCGCCATTCGGAACGCTTGCGATCCTCGACGTGTATGCACCAGTCGGGGTGCGCGCGGTACAGATCGCTTTCTGGCGAAATCATCTCCGGCTCGAACCACAGGCCGAACTTCATGCCCAGCGCGTTTATGTCGCGCGCGAGGCCGTCAAGGCCGTGCGGCAGTTTATGCTGCGCCACGTACCAGTCGCCCAGCGACGAACGGTCGTTGTCGCGATGGCCGAACCAACCGTCGTCCAGCACCAGCAGCTCCACGCCCACCTTGGCGGCCTTGCGCGCCATCTCCATGATCTTGTCGTGCGTGAAGTCGAAGTAGGCGGCTTCCCATGTGTTGAGCAGCACGGGGCGCTCACGGTCGCGCCATACTCCCCTGTATAGCCGCGTGCGGAACGCGTCGTGCAGCTTCTGCGACATGCCGTTAAGTCCGTTCGGTGAATACGACATCACGGCCTCGGGCGTTTCAAACGTGTCGCCCGGATTCAGCAGCCACGAGAACATGAACGGGTTTATGCCCAGCTGCACGCGTGCGCTCATGTACATATCGCATTCTACGCGCGCGACGAAATTACCGCTGTAAACAAGGCTCAGACCGTACGCGTCGCCCTGCGTCTCGGTGGTGTCCTGCTGAACCAGCGCGATGAACGGGTTCTGCTGATGCGAGGATATGCCGCGCGTGCTGTCTATCGACGTCTCGCCGCATTCCAGTTTGCGGCGCACTATGTGATGCTCTCGCAATGCCGTACCCGAGAGCTGAAGCATCTCATACGGCGCGTGCTTGAAGTCCATGCTGACGGACAGCGCGCTTTTGAGCGTGACGGGCGTTTCGCCGCTGTTTGCTATTTCGGCGCGGCGGGTTATCAGGCCGGTTTTCTCAAACACGGTGTAGTACAGCGCGACCTTGAGGCCGGACTTTGCGTCCTGCATATCAAGGCGCAGGGTCGTGGCCTCGCCGTCCGTCTCGCAATAGAGCGATGGCATACCCTTGAGCGCAGGCTTGCCGGGGATGATTTCGTGGCCGGTATAGCGCAGGTCGGTCACACAGCTTCCCGCCGCATCGCGCAGGTCGAGCGCGGGCTTGCGGAAGTCGCTGGTGCCATAGGTGGGATATTCAAACGGGAAGAATTCGCGCAGGAACATGGGATCGTCGGGCTGAAGATTTTCGATCAGCTTTTTACGGCGATAGGGCGCTTCCACGTACCAGCGCACGTCCTCCTCGGGTACGCGCTTGCCGTAATATACGTGCAGCGGATAGCATCCGCGATATATGTAGATTATGTAGCTTACGTCGGCGGCCGAAATGTGGATAAGGCCTTCGGCAGGCATATACGTTATCGGCATGACTTTCTCCCCTCTTGCAGGCGCGCGGCCCGCAATGCGTTTTTTTGCGATGCTCGCATGAAGTTATTATAATATTGTGTGCAAGTATTTGCAAGACAATTTGCCAATTTAAGCTGCCCGTCCATGCGCGGCTTGACTTTGCGCGCCGATGGGATGTATACTTTCTTTAGCAAAACAGCCCGCGCATGTGCGGGGCATACGGAGGTACACCGATGGCAACGCCCATAATACTTGCATTCAATATATCGCCCGAGAAGCTGGGGAAAATGCGTATGCTGTGCGCGCGCGTAAAGACGCGGCTGCGCGCGGTCGGCGAAAGCGAATATGCGCTTACGCTGGGACAGCTCGTCGCGGGAGAAGCGGCGGCTGATAAGTCAGAAAACAATGCTGATGTGGAAATCGAAAGCTTTAGCGACGAGATGCTGGTAATCGCCGGGCTTTCGGGCGCGCAGTTCAATCTGTTTTTGCAGGACTTCAAGCGCTTCCATATACCGCCAATTCCGCTCAAGGCCATGCTTACGGCCACAAATTCAGAATGGACACCCGTGCAGCTTCATAAGGAGCTGTGCGCCGAGCGCGAGGCGTTTGCGCGCGGCATGAGCGCGCACGAGAGTAAGTAGCCCAAGGCGCGCCCCGATTTATGCCTTGCCCGCGATTAATGCCTTAACAATACAAAACAGCGTGCGGAGTTTGCTTTCCGCACGCTGCTTGCATTTGCATTGATTTAGAACGCCTTTACGTTGGAGAGAGTGCACTGCTCGACGAATGCCTGAGCCGCCTCGTCCGCGCTGGCATACGCGCCCGCGCCTAGGTTCCTGCATACCTCCATGAACGCCGCCCAGATGTTGCCCGACACGCTGCCGTCGTTGGAGAACGAGGGTGCGAGCTTTTTCTGGTTCTTCATGGCTGTATAGCGCTCGTCGGTGCCGGTGGTGGTGGACGCTGGCATACCCTTTATACTGGCCATGCTGGTAAGACGGTCGGCGGTGGTCAAAAAGCGCATGAATTCGACCGCTATATCCTTATCCTTGCTGTTTTTGTTGACCGAGAAGCCGTACCACGGTTCGGTATACGCATACGCGCCCTCGTCGCCGATCGACGCATACAGGTATTCGTATTCGAAAGGCTTGGCGGTGAATGTTTCGGACTTGGATTCGCGCTTCTTCATGCCGCTGACGCATTCAGCGGTGCAGACGTAGAACGGCATGTTTCCCTCAAAGAAACCCATTATCGAGCCGTCGTAATTGTCGGCCAGATAGGTGCAGTTGAGGTCGTAATCGGTGTAGCCCTTGTCGATGATTTCAGTAAGACGCTCGAACACGGGCTTTACCACATCCACGGCGGAGACGTCGCCCGCCTCCAGCTTGGCTGTCGCGTCCTTGTCCTTGGCGAGTATGTTCATAATCATTCCGATCATAAGCTCGCCGTATACGTGCTGCTCGGAACCCTGTATCGGGGTGTAGCCCTTTTCCTTGAGCGCCTCCACGACGGACAGGAACTCGCTGTACGTGGTGGGCACTTCAAGGCCGTTGTCCTTGAGCAGGGTCTTATTTACGACTATGCCGCAGGGGTTCATCGCCAGCGGCACGCGCAGCAACTCGCCGTTCACGGTGCAGTAGGACAGCACGTCGGACTGCACGGCGCTGAGGTTGATGTCCTCCTTGGACAGGTCGAGGCACCAGTCGCCCACGTAGTATTCCGGCGGCTCCTCGCGCTTAATGTTCTGGTCATTGGTCATGAATGTATGTCGTGCGACATGGACGAGAGGAACTGCGTCTTGGCCTGACTTGTGCGCTCGGCGGTCTTTATTGCCCTGCGCAGCTGGCGGTTGATTGACAGTATATGCGAGGCGTTGATTATGACGATAAGCAGCATCATGCCGCACAGTATCAGTGCTATGCTCCAGTCGACGGAATCCGAGCGCATCCTGTCCACCGGGATATAGCCCAGTATGCAGACTTCATAGTCGGAACTTATATGCGAGTAGTAATAGTAGCAGTCCTTGCCCGCCGAGTTTTGTATTGCAGCAGGCCGGAGTCGGTTGTTTCCAACTGATCTTTAAGTTCATATACCTTATTATAATCATCCTGAAAATTATAGCCGCGAATGTACTCGATGAAGCTGCTGGAGCGCATCGAATTGGACGCGACTATATAGCCGCCGTCGCTGGCGATAATTCCAGTCATTTACAACATGTTATTTCACTCTGTCATACCCGCCTCGAAAACACATTACAAAAATTTCATCAAGCCCTGCCTCTTTCAGGCGGCAATTCATGCACTTGTTTGATGTTGCCAGGCACTTATCGGTGTGATATACTTGTGAGCGATGAAGCTTACTTTTACTGCGGGGTGGAAAAATTGATAAGCTATACCGGCGATTATACGCAAAATATATCGTTTCCGCTGGGCGGCATAGGCACGGGCAGCATAGGTCTTGCGGGCAACGGCGCGTTGGTTGACTGGGAGATAAACAACCGGCCGGGCCGCGAAAGCATAAACCCATTCTCCGGCTTTGCGACAAAGGCCGAGGACGACGCGCGCGTTATCGACTGGCGCTTTTTACAGGGTGACACGGCGCGCGACTTTATGGGCGGGCTGCACATCGGCAACCACTCATGGGGTTACGGTCACGGGCCGAATCGGGGCACACTGGCGGGCGGGCGGCACTTCGAGCACACGGTGTTCAGTGCGGAATTTCCATTTGCACACATATCATATTCGGATAAGCGCTTTCCGGGCGATGTAAAGCTGACCGCGTTTAACCCGTTCATACCGTCTAACGACGCGGACAGCAGCATACCGGCGGCGATGTTTGAGTTCAGCGTGACCAATACAAGTGACGTGCCGATAACCTACACCATCGCATTGTCGGCGGGCAATCCGTTCGAAACGCTGGGTCTGAACGATTTCAGCGCCGAAGACGGCGTAAGCGCGCTTACGTTACACAGCGGGTGCGCGGACGCGGCCTCATGCGCGTATGGCGAGCTAGCGCTGGCAACCGACTGCGAATGCGCAGCGCATCAGGACTACTGGTACCGCAGCGGCTGGTTCGATGATATGACTATGTTCATGAACGACTTCGGCGCGTTTGGGCCGATCAAGCCGCGCGAATATGCCTCACCCTCAGACAAAAAGCCCGACATATGCACGCTGACTGCAAGCGTGAAGGTTGAGCCGGGCGATGCGCGCAAAGTACGCTTTATAATAAGCTGGTTCAGGCCCAACTACAAAAAGTACTGGGGCAATCGCATTGCCAAGGGCGACGCACCCGACTGGCACAATTACTATGCAAAGCTATTCAGCGGCGCGGTCGATTGCGCGCGGTACTGCTTTAAGGAGTGGGACAGGCTGCTCGGCCAGTCGCAGATGTTCGCGGACGCGCTGGCCTCGTCCACGCTGGACAGGGCGGTCATCGACGCGATACAGGGCAATCTGTGCATACTCAAAAGCACTACCTGCCTTAGACTTACAGGCGGCGACTTTTACGCGTGGGAAGGCGTGAACCGCGACGCGGGCAGTTGTGAA
The DNA here is from genome assembly GCA_948467645.1 of uncultured Eubacteriales bacterium. Taxonomy (GTDB): domain Bacteria; phylum Bacillota; class Clostridia; order Christensenellales; family Aristaeellaceae; genus Fimadaptatus. The sequence goes on from CAOKFD010000003.1 coordinate 34,629, forward strand.
GGTACTTGCCAGCACGTATGGAATTACGCCTATGCCCTGCCATTCCTGTTTCCGAAGCTGGAACGCGGCGTGCGCGAAAACGAGATTAAATATTCGCTGGAAAACAGCGGACTGCTGCACTTCCGCATGATGCTGCCGCTGGGCGCGGACAAACAGGCATTCCGCGCGTGCGTAGACGGCCAGATGGGCACGGTCATGAAGTGCTATCGCGAATGGAAGCTGTCGGGCGATAACGAGTGGCTGAAAAGCATGTGGCCGGGTATAAAGAGCTGCATCGAATACGCATGGAGCGGAGAGAACGAGGACAAGTGGGACGCGGAACGCACCGGCGTAATAACCGGGCGGCAGCACCACACGCTGGACGTGGAGCTGTTCGGCGCAAACAGCTGGCTGACCGGCTTCTATCACGGCGCGCTGCTGGCGGGCGCTCAGATGGCGCAGGCGGTCGGCGAAATTGACGCGGCCAAGGAATATGCGGAGCTTTATCAGCGCGGGCACGAGCTGCTTGAGCGCGAAACGTTCAACGGCCAGCACTATGTACAGGCAATCGATCTTGCCGACAAGGAGCTGCTCAGGCGGTTCAGCGCAGGTTCGGACGGCGAGGCCGTAAATAAATACTGGAGCGAGGAAAACGGCGAAATCAAGTATCAGATCGGCGACGGGTGTGAAATCGATCAGGTGGTGGCCGACTGGCACGCGGGACTTATCGGACTTGGAAACATATTCGAGCCTGACCACCGCAAAAAGGCGCTTAAAAGCATATACAAGCTGAACTTCAAGAACATGCGCGATCTGAACAACCCCTGCCGCATATTCGCGTGCAACGGCGAAAGCGGCGCGACAATATGCGCATGGGACGAAAATGTCAAAAAGCCCGCGATACCCATCCCCTACTCCGAGGAAGTCATGACCGGATTCGAATACGCATATGCGGGGAGCCTGCTGCAATGCGGCATGGAGAACGAGGCGCTGACAGTCGTGCGCGCGATACGCGATCGATACGACGGCAAGAAGCGCAACCCGTTCAGCGAGATCGAATGCGGCGCAAGCTATGCGCGCGCGATGGCGAGTTACGCGCTGCTGCTGACTTACAGCGGTTTCCGGTTCGATATGACGCGCGGCATGATCGGGTTTAAGCCGATGCACGACGGCAGGTACTTCTGGTCGATCGACGGCGCGTGGGGCACGGTCGAGACGAGCACGGAGTGCGTCCGACTGAACGTGCTGTACGGATTGGTCAAACTCCGGCGTTTTGAACACGCGTTGGGTTCGGCTACGGCGGTTAAGGTAAATGATACGGCGATTGCGTTCAACTGCGACGGCGACGCGGTTGTCGCGGACATGGCACTCACGGCAGGCGATTTGCTTACCGTGTGTGCTAAGTAAGGTCTGGATATGATAAGGCGGCGCTTGCCTCTAGTTATGGGATGCAAGCGCCGCGTTGTGTTTGACTAAGAATTGCTCTCCTGCCTTTACATGAAAAGCCACTTAAACTGCCTCAGCAAAATTAAGCGGCACACGCCATACGAAATGTCGGGAGCGTGCGCCGCAGTTGTATATTCGATTATTCCGCGGTATAGGTAAGCGCCGTGTCACCCAGCTCCAGTGTGAGCGTCCATGCGCTGCCGTGCGTCTGAACCGCCGCGGGCACTTCCGCGTAGGCGATGAACTTGCCCTTGCTCAGCGGCAGCAGCGCCGTGCCGAACGACTGGCCGTCGTTCTGCTCGACCGCGAAGGTGCATTCATAGTCGTACTTGCCGTCCAGCGTGAGCGTCGCGGAGTAGTCCCACGATGCGTCCTTCCCGGCGAGCGCGAGACTTTCCAGCGTGCCCTCAAATAAGATGAGCACGTTATCGCTGTCCGATGCGCTTATCGCCGAGGTTTCGTCACCGTCCGAAGGAGTTACGCGCTTTGCAAAGCGATACGAATCCAGCTCTATGCGCGCCGCGTCCGCAATTTCGTATATAGTGCCCGGCTCGGCGGCGGTGTCGCCCTCGGCGGTCTTTGCAACGCTGATCGGCTTTGCGGCATCGCCGGTGTCAGGCTGTGCGCCGATCTTGAGGGCGTTTATCAGCGCCGCGTCCGCACTGCCGGTGGGCACATAGCCCAGTACAAGCTGGGCACGCCTGACTGCGGCGCGGGTCTGATCGCCGTAACTCGTGCTTGGATCGACGTACATGTAGCCCTCGTCGCGCAGAAGCTCCTGCAATTCGCGCACGGACTTACTGGAATCGCCCAGCTTCAGCACGTCGAAGTTCTTATCCAGCGTGAGCGACACGCGCGGCTGTGCGGATATTTCGGTTGAGACATAGGCGCAGGTCTTATCGTTTGCGTCCTCCCAATCGGATATGGCGCGCTCTGCGTCCGCGCCCGCGCCCAGCGCGTCGTATATTGCCAGCGCCTCGCGCACGCAGTCGGCCGACGCGGCCTGCATCTCGGCGCGCGCGGTAGAATAGTCGTTGTCGGAGCGCACCTTGACGGTATAGCTCTTTACGCGCTCGGCGCCGTGCAGCATTACGGAGAACTCCTTCGCGTCAGTCATCGCCCTCAGCATGGATATGCCGTCCGCGTTCAGCGGCGCGCGCATCATCTCGGTGCGGTAGGAGCCGATCGCGCTTACCTCGGACGCGGTTTCAAAGTCGTACCGCACGCCGTCGATCAACATCGATACCGCGCCCGCGTTCACTTCCGTGCCGCTTATCATGCACACGTTCAACGTGGGCGTAATTGTGTTGTCCAGCGTGTTGCCCTCCAGCGACACGTACATAAACAGCGTGCCGTCGCCGGACGAGCGGCCATAGCCATTGCCTATCGCGTCTAGCGCGGCCTGCGTGCGGTTGGGAATCAGGCTCCATGCGCCGGTAGTCTCGTCGTGAGTGAACGCATCCTGAGTTTTGAGCGAATCGATATTTACTATCGGCGCGCCGTTTTGAAGCGCGTCGGCGCTTGCCAGTGCGCCACTCGCCATCAGCGCCGCCGCCAGTGCCAGACTTACTATCTGCTTTTTCATTATATATACGCTTTCCTTTCGCAGATTTTCATCACAAGTGCATTTTACATAAAGCGGATGCTTCTGTCAACCACATATTACATGGTATTTCGCCAAAATGCTGCCGGAGTTGACATTGCGCACATATTGTCGGCTTATTTTTTCACAAAGTCGCTGTTTAGTTTTACGATGCGCCCGAAGCGGTGCATTTTGGGTTGTGTGGCGGCATTTGATGTGATAGAATATTGCACATACATTAAGGATTGCCGTCTTTTGAGTATAAGGAGATCATACGCGTATGAATGTCAAAAAAGTAATCGCCGGCGCGCTGCTGCCGCTGACGCTGCTTGCGCTGCCGGGCTGTTCGATGCTGCCCGAGGAGGAGGAGTTCCGCTCCGCCCCGGTGCTGCGCGATTATCAGCAGGCTGAATACACGCTCACGCCCGTTTTGCGCGGCGATCTGGAGCTGACACAATCCATATCCTGTCGGTACGAGCCTGTTAAAGAGGAAAAGCTGTCGTTCGGCGTGGGCGGGCTGTACTTTGCCGGGATATATGTCGAGCGCGGCGACTATGTGACCAAGGGCACGCTGCTGGCCGAACTGCAGATGGGTTCGCTAAAGGACGATATTGAAAACTGCGAATCCGAGATTGCGCGGCTGGAGATGCGCCTGCGTCAGGCAAATGAAATGACCGCACTGACTCTTAATCGCCACAAGCTGTACCTGCAAACGCTGTCCGACGAAGCGCGCAAGAATGCGCAGACACTTGAGGAAAAGCGCGCCGAGCTGGATCTGAGCATTCAGTCGATAAGTGATTCGCTGATGATACAGCAAATGCGTCGGGAGGAGCTGGAACAAAAGCGCGCCGAACGCCAGCTGGTGGCGGGCATGGACGGCACGGTAATGTACCTGCGCAACTATCGTGACGGCGATACGTCAACCGAGAACTCCACCTTCATAACGCTGTCCGATACCGAGTCCAGCATGTTCACCGCCGAAACCGAGTTTTTTGACATTCTGCCCGTGGGCGAGGAATTCACAGTGGTGTGCGGCAAGGTTGAATATCCCGTGCGCGTGGTAAGCGCCGAGGAGCTGGGACTGCCCGCGCCCGACGCGGACGCTAAAAAGCAGACAGTGTATCTGAAGCTGCTTGAGCCCGCGGTCGATTTGGAATCGGGCGACCGCGGCACGGTTTCAGTGCTGCTGGACTCGCGGCAGGGGGCGCTGTACGTCAATTCCAAGGCTGTATCTACCGTGGATGGGCGCTCGTTTGTGTACGTGCTGGGCGACGACGGACTGCGGCACATGGTCGATGTGGAAATCGGACTTTCGACCGGCAGTCAGACCGAGATCGTATCCGGGCTGAACGAAGGCGACGAAATCATACTCGCGTGACGCGGAGGCACTTATAATATGAAAAAAGCACTTGCGGCGCTGCTGATTGCGGCGCTTACGCTGATGGGATGCGCGCTGGCCGAGGAAGCCGCCGTGCCGGAGCTTATCGAGCCGGTGGGCGTAAGGCTGGACACGGCCAAGGTCGTGCGGCAGGACATATACAACATGAGCTACTACGACGCGGCAGTCGTGCCCTACACCGAGGAGCTTTCGTTCACGGTGGACGGCAAGATCGATACGGTGACTGCCTTAGTCGGCGATGTCGTTAAGAAGGGCGACGTGCTGGCCACGCTCGACCAGACCGACGACGAAGAACAGGCAGAGAACCTGCGGCAGCAGATAGATTATCTTGAAACTGAGCTTGCTTTTGCAAAGCGCTCGGACAAACTGACGCTGGAGTCGGCTCAGTTGGAGCTGGAACAGCTAAAGGCACAGGCAAAGAGCGGCGGCGCCACCGATGCTGACGTTAAGCTCAAGCAGGCCGACGTTGACATACTAAAGCTGAGCCAGCAGCAGGCGCGCGAAAGCGACGAGTTTGCAATCGCATCGCTCCGCAGGCAACTCGCCAGCGTCGAGGAAAAACTAGGCGACAACACCATCGCAGCCCCGTTCGACGGCCGGATAGTCTATATGCAGCAGGTCGAAAAGGGCACATGGATGAAGGCATACGACCCGCTGTTTTACATAGCCGACGACACCCGCCTGTCCATAGACAGTGCGTACATATCCGCGTCGGTTACGAGCAGCGCGAACGAGGTTTACGCGCGCGTGAACGGCGTTGACTGCGCGATCACGGCGCAGGAGTTTAACTGGCGCGAGTACGTGACGATCGCGCTGTCGGGCGGCGAGCTGCGTTCGGGCTTTGACTTTGTGGACGGCGCGCCCGAGGGCACGGAGAGCGGCATGTATGCGACGGTGTTCGTAAAGTCGGGACTGGTCGAGGACGCGCTGGTCGTACCCGCGAACGCGATTTACACCGACGAAAGCGGACGATATGTGTATCTCATAGACGGCGGCACGCGCACGCGGCAGGCCGTTTCCACCGGGCGATTCACTACCACGCTGGTGCAGATTACCGACGGACTCAAGGAGGGCGACCTGGTATATGTCAAGGAATAGAGCGGCGGTTCTGGCGGCAGTGCTTGTGATTATGCTGATGCTGCCCGCCTGTGCGCTGGGCGACGATCTGATAGACGACAGTCTGCTTGTGCCCGAAACCGCCAATTACGATACATTTACGGTCGAATACGGCGACTACATAAAATCCGCTTCGGCGGGCGGTTATCAGGTGTTCCCGGTCGAGCAGCATCTTTCGGTAAAGGAGGGCACGGCACGCATAGTCAAGCTGAATATAGCGCGCAATGCCAATGTCAAGGCGGGCGACGTGCTGGTGACGTATGAAAAGGAAGGCAGCCGCGCCGAGCTGGAGAGCATGAAGCTCACACTCCAGCGCACGCAGGAAAGTTTTGAACTGGGCAAGCAGGAGCGCTCGGAAAGCATACGTACGCTGAAAAGCGACATGAGCGACATCACCGACAGCTATGCACTTAAGCAGGCCAAAATACGTTTGCAGCAGGCACAGCTTGACTACGAGCAGTACGTATTTGAATGCGAATACGACATACGCAATCAGCAAAAGAGCATAGACGAGCTGACCGAGTTCTTCGACGACACGCAGATCGTCGCGCCGTTCGACGGTATAGTTACGGACTTAACCACCAAGGGCAAGGGCGACACCATATATGCGGGCGAGACGCTGATAACGCTGCAGTCGCAGGACACGTATTATATAGGTATAGACAACTCCAACGGCAACTTCCGCTACGGCATGAGCGTAAGCGTGGGATTGGGGCCGCGCAACAAAAAGACTTATTTGGACGGGCGCGTAATTTCGGCAGCCAACATACTGCCTAACGAAACCAAGCCTTCGTACGCGCTGATCGAGGTATACGGCGAAGTCACGGAATCCGGACTGCGCAATATTTCGGTGGAAAGCAACACAATTGAATTAAAGCACGTACTGCTGCTGCCGCGCAAGGCGCTTTCGCTTAGCGGCGGCAAGACTTACGTATCCATACTGGACGGCGATATGGTGCAAAAGCGCATCGTCGTAAGCGGGCACAACACGTCCAGCGACACATGGGTGTTGCAGGGGCTTGACGAGGGGCAGCAGGTCATACTCGATTAACTTGCGGAGGTCGCGGGCATGTTCAAATTCGTATTAAACAAAATGCTCAATAAAAAGTGGATGGTGCTCAGCCTGCTGATAGGCAATATACTGCTGATCTCCATCGCCTGCGTCAATCCCATGTATACTCAGGCAGTATTGCAGCGAATGCTGACGCGCAATCTGGCCCAGTACATGGAGGAGAACAACCGTTATCCCGGCACGCTGACAATATCGGCAGTGACCAGCGTGCGCGACGGCAAGGTGCTCAACCAAGCCGACTTCGACGGCGCGCGCGACAATTACCTGCACGCCGCCGAGTGGTACGACGTGCCCGCGGTAGAGGGCGTGGAACATTATTACGTATCCAACGTAAACGCCAAGTACGACGTGCCGCGCAGTGAAAAGAACAATTCGCTTTCCATGCAGTTGGGGCGCATGAGCGACATAGCAGCGCACAGCGCGCTGGTGGGCGGGCGCATGTTTTCGGACACGCGCGATTCGGACGGCACAATCGAGGTTATCGCCAGCCAGAGCGCAATGGCCAAGATTGACTTGCTGCTGGACGAAACGATTACGCTGAAGACGATAACCGACGCAAGCGGCAATCCGGTGCGCCTTAAAATCGTGGGCGTATTCAAAAACAGCGACGCCAGCGACATATACTGGGTGCGCTCCCCCGGCGCGTACTCGAACGAATTGTTCATGGCGGACGGCATATTCGACGAGCTGTTTGCAAACCGCACCGATACGGCGTATCAGATAAACGCGGTGTGGTACAGGATGCTGGACTACGAGCAGATGCGCGGCGACTGTGCGCAGCAGATGTACGATCTGACAATCAAGTTGAAGGAGCAGTTCGGCGATTCATATTCGTTCCGCTTTACGGCGGCGTTTGAAAACACGCTGGCGAACTACATCGTGCGCGCCAATCAGGTCAATACCACGCTTTGGGTATTGCAGGTGCCGATACTGGTGCTACTGTGCGCGTTCATATTCATGGTGTCGCGCCAGATGCTTCAGCTTGAGCAGGGCGAAATTTCCATACTCAAGAGCCGCGGCGCGGCGCGCAGGCAGATCATCACTGTATATCTGATTCAATCGCTGGGCATATCGCTTATCAGCTTTATAATCGCTCTGCCTCTGAGCGCATGGCTGTGTCAGGTATTGGGTTCGGCAAACGCGTTTCTGGAGTTTGTGCGGCGCAAAGCGCTGGTTATCGAGTTTTCGCCCGAAGTATTCATATTCGGTGCGGCGGCGGCGGTATTTTCGATATGCGTGATGGTATTCCCGGTAATGCGCTATGCCAACGTATCCATCGTCGCGCACAAGCAGCGCAAGAACCGCAAGTCGGAAAAGCCCTTCTGGCAGAAAATATATCTTGACTTCGTGCTGCTGGGCGTATCGCTGTACGGGCTGTACTCGTTCAACAATCAGAAGGATTTGCTGGCACAGCGCGTGCTGGACGGCGCGTCGCTTGACCCGCTGCTTTTCCTGTGCTCGTCGCTGTTCATAATCGGCGCGGGATTGGTTGCGCTGCGCATTATTCCCATTATCATATGGCTGATATTCACGGCGTTCAAGCGTCTGTGGAGTCCGGGGCTGTACGCGTCGTTCCTGCGAGTACTGCGCACGCGTTCCAGTCAGGGCTTTATAATGGTATTCCTGATGCTCACCGTTGCCTTAGGCATATTCAACGCGCAGACCGCGCGCACGGTCAACACCAATGCCGAGGAACAGGTCGAATACATGGCTGGCGCAGATCTGGTCATGCAGGAGAAGTGGCAGGACAATTCGCAGTCCATGTCCGACAGCAGCGCAAGCAGCGACGTAAATTACATCGAGCCGGACTTTGGCAAGTACATGAATATAGACGGCGTGGAGAGCGTGACGCGCGTATATCAGTCCTACGACGGCACGGCCACCACCGGCGGCAAGACGATCAAGAACGTACATGTAATGGGCATCAACACGAAGGAGTTTGGCGAGACGGCGTGGTTCAAGCCTTCCCTCCTCTCCCATCACTGGTACGAGTATCTGAACGCCATGGCACAGAACTCGCGGGCGTTGCTGGTATCCAGTAACTTCCGCGATCTGCATGGACTTAAAATCGGCGACGTGATTACTTACAAGCCCGCAAGCTCGGGCAGCGAATCGCTGCGCGGCATAATATACGGGTTTGTAGACTACTGGCCCACGCATGCGCCGGTTGTGCAGCAAAAGGGAAATGACGGGTTGTACAGCGAATCGCCCAACTATCTGGTAGTAGGCAACCTGTCCCAGATACAGGCCAGCTGCGGCGTAAAGCCTTACCAGATATGGATGAAGGTAAACGGCTCGACCAGCTTCATGTACGATTACATCGCCGAGCATAATATTGAGATGACCAGCTTTGCCGACACGTCCGAGGCGTTGGTCGAGAAGAAGAACGACCCGATGTTCCAGGGCACTAACGGCATACTGACTGTGGGCTTCATCGTGGTATTACTTTTGTGCACCACCGGATTTTTGATATACTGGATACTGTCGATACAGTCGCGTTCGCTGCAATTCGGCATATTCCGCGCGATGGGCATGTCTCTGCGCGAGATACTGTCGATGCTGATAAACGAGCAGATATTCATATCCGGCACGTCGATTGCGACGGGTGCGGCGATCGGCATACTTGCGTCCAAGCTATACATACCGCTGATACAGCTGGCGTATGCCGCGTCGGACAACGTATTGCCGCTAAGCATTATTACCGATCAAAGCGACTTTGCCAAGCTGTTCAGCGTAATCGGGATAGTGATGCTGATCTGCATGGTAATACTTGGCGTAATCATATCGCGCATAAAGATTGCTCAGGCGCTGAAGCTGGGCGAGGATTGAGGTGGCTGAAATGGCGGACATGCTTAAGACAGTTGACGTATCGCGCTGCTTTACCACGGCCGGCAACCAGTTCTGGGCGCTGCGCGACATAAACATTACCGCGCCCGCGGGCAAGCTGACAATACTTAAAGGGCGTTCAGGCTCGGGCAAGACGACGCTTATGAACATACTGGGGGCGCTGGACAAGCCTACCAATGGGCAGGTATATTTAGGCGGCGAAGACATAGTGAAGCTGGACGAGCGCAGGCGCGGGCTTATCCGGCGGCGCAGCATCGGGTATGTATTCCAGTCGGTTGCGCTGATACCGATGATGAGTGCATATGAGAATGTCGAGTATGCGCTGCGGCTTGCTGGGATGCGCAGCGGGCGGCGGGAGCGTGCGAGCGAGTGCCTTAAAATGGTAGGCCTTGGTCAGCGCATGAACCACATGCCCCAGGAGATGTCGGGCGGCGAGCAGCAGCGCGTTGCGATTGCGCGTGCGATTGCACACAAGCCGAAAGTCATATTTGCGGACGAGCCGACGGCGGAGCTGGACACCAACACGGGCTTACAGGTTGTTAAGATATTCAAGGACCTATGTGCGGGCGAAGGGATAACGATAGTAATGACGACGCACGACACGGGGCTGATGGAGATCGGCGACATGGTATACGAGCTTCAGGACGGTGAGATAGTTGGAAAATAATCAAAAGACCGAGCCTATAATCACCTGTGAGAATCTGGTGAAGATATACAAGACCAAGGACATAGAGGTATTGGCGCTGCAAGGGTTAGAGCTTGAGATTGCGCGCGGCGAGCTGATGGCGATCATTGGCAACAGCGGCAGCGGCAAGAGCACGTTCCTGAACATGATAGGCGGATTAGACCGGCCGTCGGCGGGGCGGCTTATTGTGGACGGCAAGGATTTATTCAAGCTAAACGAGCGGGAGTTAGTTGAATACAAGCGATCGACTGTAGGTTTTGTCTGGCAGAACAATGCGCGCAATCTACTCCCCTGGCTATCGGCGTGGCGCAACGTACAGATGCCGATGTTATTTGTACGCGGCGCGGCGAAGAAGCAGCGTGCGATTGAACTGCTTGAATTAGTCGGCATGGAGCACAAGCGCAAGAACCGCCTGAACCAGCTATCGGGCGGCGAGCAGCAGCGCATAGCGATAGCGATAGCGCTTGCGAACAATCCGAAGATACTGCTTGCGGACGAGCCGACAGGTTCGGTAGACGTAAAGACGTCGAACTATCTCTTAGACGTATTCCGCAAGCTAAACACGGAATTAGGCTTAACGATAGTAATAGTAACGCACGACCGGATGCTTGCGCACAAAGTAAACCGTGTAGTCTCAATCCGCGACGGCAAGACGTCCTCCGAGCGCATAATGCACTCCTACGCGAAAGAACTAGCGAACGTCCATGGTTTCGACGACCCGGAAGCGGACACGCACGAAGAATTTGCGGTTCTTGACCGTGCGGGCCGCTTACAAATACCGCGCGAAATGCTGACTCAAATGGGCATAGACGGCAACAAGGTAAAGCTCGAAATGCGCGACGGGCAGATCGTTATTGAAAAGCCGATTGACCCGGAGAAGGTTACGGTCGAAGATGCGGTTAGCGGGAGCATTGAGGGGTGACGATTGGGGGGACGAAGGGGACGTGTTCCTTCTTTTTAGGAAAAAAGAAGGAACCGAAGAAAAACCGATTTTGTCTTTCTCCCGATTAGGTTACTTTCATTCGATACATTTGGTTCAGGTTTTCTTTATACGAGAGGCGGCGCGCGATTACCGCTTTACGTTACTTACTTACGCAGAGCCAGCGGCAATTTTGTTTTGTCGCTGGCTTTTGCTTATCACGCGATTCGTTATCTTGAGCGTTTTGGGATACCGCGCGCAGGGTTTTCTTGTTTAGACAGGTTTCGCCCGCGGTGTGTTCACCGCCACGCAAGCGGGGCGGCTCATTCTTGTTTCGGGGCGCTTCCCGCACTTAACCATATATCGAAGTTAAGTGCGGGAAGATACGTTTCGCCCGCGCGGCAGGTTGTATTCGCAGCGCTTCATTGTCCGCGCCCACCATAAATTGGAGTGGGCGCGGGTGTTACTTTGTATTTATCCGGCTTCTGCATTCGCGGCATCCATACTTGGAGAGTTGCTATAATAGAAGCTTACACGGGCGTTGTTCTACTGCACATGGTTTGGATTACGTACTTCGCATCCAACTGCCAGATTTAGTTACTGTGGGCTTTTACAAAAGCACGCACTTTTCCACATCAAAAGGGAGCAGACACGCCGTCCACTCCCCTGCCTTATAATATCTGAACTGTTCCTGCTTTTACTGCGCCTCATCCAGCACCGTCTGATGCTCAGTTTCTATTGCGTCCATCGCGGGCACGGTTTCGTCCTCCAGCCAGAACACCGATATTTCATACACCTGTCTTGTCTGGGTCGTGCCGTCGGGCAATTGCTTTTCGTACTGTCTGGACTGCAATCTGCCCTTTATATGCAGCTTACAGCCCACCTTTAATTGAGACACATGCCTTGCCGTTCTGCCCCATGTGATCGAGGGTATATAGTCGCTCTTTCCAAACGATCTATTCACTGCCAGCATCATATCGCATATTTCGCGTCCGAACGGCGTGGTTCTAAATATCGGTTGCTTACATATCGTGCCATGAAGCTCCACCTGATTATGGTTTTCGTTCAGCTCGCCCACCGTCAGATGCTGCACGAACACCGTGACTACCAGTCTGCCCACGCCTTCCACCATGCGATTATACGTGCGCACCTGGCCGTCTATCGATATGGCCGCGCCCGGGCGCACTTCCTCGTCCAGCAGCCTTTCCGACACGGTCAGCGGCAGATAGTCCGGCACGCCCGACAGTCTGTCCACCTTCAGCACGCAGGTATAGAACATCTCGCCCATCACCTGATGGTCTGGCACGGGTGCGTCTTCCAGCACGCCTGAAAGCACTATGCGATTGTTGTCACGATCCATATTATGTCCTCCTATCGCGGGCCTCGCTTATGTTCCCCGCTTGTTTATTTTAGGGCGTGTCTCAAAAATGAAAATCCGCAAATTCGAGTGGATTTTTCGTCAGTTCAAGGAATAAATCCGAAAGCTTAGCAGCGCTAAGTCGAACCTTGTGACGCAGAAATGGCGGATCAGGGAATTTTTGAGACACACTCTAGGTCTTCTACCCGGTTGAGTTTTGCCAGCAGCCGACTTTCGTCGGTTCAGTTGTATGTATTAGGCCATCTGCGCGCCCATTTCGCCGCTTATGCCTATCAGCTCCGATACGGTGCATATCTCCAGCCCGCGCGCCAGCATACCGTCCAGCGCATCCGGGAGCTGCTCCGGCACGTTTTCGTCGGTCAGGCTCATCAGCACTATGTCGCCCGGGCCTACCGCGTCCAGCGCGGCGCGCATGTCCTGTGCGCTCAGTGCGGATTGCGCGTCCACGCTCCACAGCACCGCTATCTGGCCGCAGTCGCGCACGCACCCGAGCAGGCTCAGATCCCAGTCGCCGTATGGTGGCCTGAACAGCCGCGTCGGCGCGCCGGTGAACGCGCTTATCCGTTCGCTCACGCCCTGTATCTCGCTTATCATGCCTGCGCGCTCCATGCCGGCCATTCGGCTGTGCGTCACCGAATGACCGCCCACCTCGTGTCCCGCGTCGATGATTGCCTGCACCGCATCGGGATTTCCGTCTATCCAGTAGCCGGTCAGAAAGAACGTCGCCCGCAGGCCGCGCGCGGAAAGTATGTCCAGCACGTCCCGCGTATAATCCTCGCCCCAGCCGGAATCGAACGTGAGCGCGAGCTTGCCGTCGCTCCGTTTTACCCGGCTGATTGGCGTCCGTGCATCCCACTGAGCGGCCAGCGACGTTATTGCCGCGCCGCGCCACAATACTGCGATCACCGCAAGCGCTAATACGGCCGCCGCTATGGCTGTGCGCACCGCGCGGATGTTGCTTTTCGTCGCTGCCGCCTCCTTCCCCGGGATTTTTCGGACATAATATCTTTATGCGGGTTGGCGGGCATATATACCTGTTTATTTTAATTTTGCGATTTTTTCGTTATTCGATTTGTATGTATTGATTTTGAAAGCAAAGAAGCACCCATCGGACGGCGAAATATGTTCGTCTGCCGATGGGTGCCATGTGTTTTAGAGTGTGTCTCAAAAAGGGAAATCCGCAAGTTCGAGTGGATTTTGCGTCAGTTCAAGGAAGAAACCCGAAGGCTTAGCAGCGCTAAGTCGAGGGTTGATGACGCAGAAATGGCGCAGCGACGCCCGAAATTGCGGATTAAGGAATTTTTGAGACACACTCTAGTATTCAGTTCAAGCAGAAAGGCGTTGCGTTAGCTGCTTTCTGCGTAAAAGTCGATTGTTCTTCGTTTCATATCGAAGCGCAAGCATCCAGTTTACCTTAGCCAGTTCGAGATTACACCTGAACTGATTAAGATGCATAACGCTAAAGCCTTGTTCAGGCAAAGCTTAGTCGGCTGCCTGAGCGCGCTTTATATCCTTCAGCCGCTTCATGACGTCGTTGCCGCCGCGGCCGAAGTAATCGTGCAGAGTGGCGTACTCGGCGTACAGCTTTTCATACACGGCCTGATTTTCGGGAATCGGACGGTATACCACGTCCTTCACGCCGCCCATATTGCGCGCCGCGTCCACTATCGAGTCATAGCCGCCGTTTGCCGCGCCCGCCGCAACCGCGCCGAACATCGCCGCACCCAGCGCCGGAGCCTGTGCCGAGCGTGATATGCGTATTTCATAGCCCAGCACGTCGGCGTAAATCTGCATCATGAAGGCGTTCTTCTGCGCTATGCCGCCGCAGGCATATATTTCATCTATGCGCACGCCGCTCTTGTTGAACGTATCGACTATCATGCGCGCGCCGTAGGCGGTTGCCTCGACCAGCGCCCTGTACATCTCCTCGGGCTTGGTGGTCAGCGTCATGCCTAACATCATGCCGGTCAGATTGGTATCGACCAGCACGCTGCGGTTGCCGTTCCACCAGTCCAGCGCCAGCAGGCCGCTTTCGCCCGGCTTATACTTTTCGGCCTTTTCGGTCAGCAGTACGTGCAGGTTCATGCCGCGCTCCTCGGCCTCCTGCTTATACTCGGCGGGCACGCAGTTTTCCACAAACCAGTTGAAGTGATCGCCCACGCAGCTCTGCCCGGCTTCATAGCCCATAAGTCCCGGGATTACGCCGTCCTCGACCACGCCGCACATGCCGGGCACTATCTTTTCCTCGTCCGACAGCATTATGTCGCAGGTGGACGTGCCCATTATCATGAGCATCTTGCCCTTTTCGGTAAGGCCCACCGGCGGCAGCGATACGTGCGCGTCCACGTTGGCCACGGCAACCGCGGTGCCCTTAGCAAGACCCGACCACTTTGCGGCCGTTTCCGTCACCTCGCCCGCCTTGGAGCCGATCGGGTATATGTCGGTGGAGAGCTTCTCCTCGACCACGTTCTCCAGCCGCGGGTCGAGCGCCTTAAAGAAGTCCTTGCTGGGATAGCCCTCGCGCTTGGACCACATGGCTTTGTAGCCCGCGGTGCAGCTGTTGCGCGCTTCCTTGCCGGTCAGCTGCATTATCACCCAGTCGGCGGCCTCCATGAAGCGGTCGGTCGCGTCGTATACCTCGGGCGCCTCCAGCAGCACCTGCCATATCTTGGGTATCATCCATTCGCTGGAGATCTTTCCGCCGTAACGCTTTAGGAAGGTCTCGCCGCGCTCCTCGGCGATTGCGTTCAGCCTGTCGGCCAGATACTGCGCCGCGTGATGCTTCCACAGCTTTACATACGAATGCGGATTTGACTTAAATTCGTCTTTGAAGCACAGCGGCGTGCCGCTCTCGTCCACCGCAATCATGGTACAGGCGGTAAAGTCGATCGACATACCTACCACGTCCGATGCGTCCACGCCAGATTCGCGTAGAACCTCATTAACGGTAAAGCTGAGCGTATCCAGATAATCCTGAGGATGCTGCAGCGCCCAGTCGGGCTTCAGCCGCGTGCCGTCGGGCAGACGCTCATCCATAACCGCGTGCGGATAGTCCAGCGTGGCCGTGGCCAGTTCGCGCCCGTCCGCCACGTCCACCAGCAGCGCGCGCGCGGACAGCGTGCCAAAGTCAACGCCTATGCAATACTTAGTCGGCATAATATATCCTCCCCATATGCTGAATATCGATAATGTTATGCATTTAATGCTGTACCATGTGGTTTAATGTTTGCGATACTATTTTACATTATCCCAGCGCATTTTGCAACCATAACCCGGATCAAAAAGCCTAAAGCGCAAATAAATGGCGGATTAATGTTTTATCCCAATTTTTTTATGGATTAACCGCCGCTGAGGGCGCGCATGTGGTATAATGTATGTAGGAATTTTTCCCCGACGCATAACACTTTTAGGAGGGTATTTCAAAATGCGCAAGTTTATCGCAATCCTCACGGCGCTATGCCTGATGCTGGTTCCCGCAATGTCGCTGGCCGACGATGTGTCCAGCAGCTATTTCTGGAGCACCGACACCGAATTCGACCTGTACGATCTGGGCTTTTCGATCAACATTCCCGAAAACTGGACGCGCGCTGACGATGAGACTATCGCCGCGATGAACGGCGAGGGCGAGGACGCTCAGGCCGCCGACGATACCGCCGACAACGCCACGGCGCTTTCGCCCTATGCAATCGCGATGATGGCCAACGCCGACAACAGCGCGAGCATGATGATCGCGTGCGAGGACGTCGAGGACCCCGAAGCCATCGTTACGCCCGATCAGTACATCGAGCTGTTCGCCAACGATTTGGTAATATCCAGCGCGGAAAGCGGCGTGACCTACACCTACGATACCACTGCTATCTCAGACGCGACGCTGTGCACTCAAACCTTCCGCGAGATGGCACTGAGCGGCTCGGACGGCAGCATCATCGATCTGCTGGTATGCCACAGCGGCATGGGCACCTATTATTCCTTCGTGATAGTCGGCACGGCCGATTCCATCACCCCGTTTGCGCAGGAGTTCGTAAACGCGGTTGCGGAGATCGACGCGGTAGGCTAATTAAGTGCAGTAAAAAAACGCGCGGTGCCTGAGCACACCGCGCGTTTTTTATGCTTTTATTCTTCCGGCTTAGTCTCCAGCGACAGCGGATAATCGCCCAGATGCTTTACCTTGAAGCCCGCCTTGCGGTACTCGTCGTAGTTAAACGCCTCCAGCTCGTCTATCGCAAGCTTATGGAATTCGTAGAAGTTGTGCCACCACTCGTAGCCGCTGCCCAGGCTGGCATTTAGATACGCGTCGGCGATGTCGCAGCCCATCTGCGGCGCGACGTAGAACGCGCCCATCGCCAGCACGTTAACGCCGTTGCCGGTTATCGCGCGCAGCGCCGCGGGCACCGACTCGACCACGCCCGCGTGTACGTGCGGGCACTTGCTGGCCGCGATATGTATGCCCATTCCCGTGCCGCAGAACGCCAGTGCGCGCTCGTACTCGCCCTCGGCGATCTTCGCGCCTATGCGCAGGCCCACGCGATGGAACATGTTCTCGGTATCGTTATCGTCGGGCGACTTTACGCCCACGTCCTCGATCTCCCAGCCCTTGGCCTTGAGGTGCGCGACGACCGCCTCTTTAAGCGGATAGCCCGCAAAATCCGCGCCCACGACCAGTTTCTTATCCTTAACCATCTTCATAATACATACCGCCTTTCCGTGCAATGCGCCGCGTTGTAACAACACGATTACATGATAATGATACCATCCGGCGAGTATTATGTCAATAGTTAACAATGTGTGCCATGAACTACTGCCTAATCCGTGCTTAATCCCGGCGCAGATATTCGCGCACCAGCACTGCCGCGCCGCCCAGCATCATAATCACGCCTATCCAGAATGGCCATGCAATGCCCGTATAGAACAGTCCCGTGCCGAACGGCCCCCACTCGTTAAAGAACCACGTCGTGGTCTGCGCGAACTGCTGCGCCAGCACCAGCGACGTGACTAAACTCGCCAGCCCGATCGTAAGTACGCATATGCCGAACACTATCCTGAACATGCGCTGACGTTCGACGCGCGCCGCGTCCGCGGGCTGTGCGGGCGCGGGCACGCCCGGGGTGACCTGTGCATCGGCGCTGTCGTCTATCAGCAGGTAATCCGTGCTTACGCCGAACAATTTGCTCAATTGTATCACCTTGTCCACATCGGGCGTTGCGTCGCCCGTCTCCCAACGCGAGACCGCCTGCCGCGTCACGTCCATTTCGTTTGCCAGCGCTTCCTGCGACATGCCGCGTATTTTGCGCTGCATCGTTATCTTTTCGCCTATACTCATTTGTCCGTCCTCCTTTGGAACATGTCAGCATTATATCCCATCAGGCGCTCAAATACCAGCGCGGCAAGCTGGAATTTCGGCAATCGGCGCGCGGCAATTGCGCAATTTGAGGTTGCGGAGCGATTTTTCGCGGGCAAATGGCCGTTTTTGCATGTACAGGCATAAAAAATCGGGAGCGCGTGACTTCATGCGCTCCCCTGTTCGTTTAGTCGATCAGCGGCTCTATCAGGCTCTTAAGCAGTTCATAGGTTATCGAGCCGACTTTGTTATATACGATTCTGCCCTCAGCGTCCACAACAACAGTCATGGGAAGCATTGTCGAGCCGCCCAGCGACGCAATTACACTGCCGTCGCTGTCCAGCGCAAACGGCATCGTGTAGCCCTGTCCGTCCAGATATTCCTGCACGTCGTCAGTGATAAGCTCTGAATGAATCGCGACGAGTTCTATCTTATCCGATAATTCGTCGTATATCTTCTGGAAATGCGGCAATTCGTTCACGCACGGCGTGCACCACGTCGCCCAGAAGTTAATTATTACCGGCTTGCCCTTACAGGCGCTGAGGCTGAACTCGCCGTCATCTGTGCCATACAGCGGCACTGTGAAGTCGGGGCACATCATACCCACTTCACTGCCCACCTGAACATCGGCCGATTCCTGCACGGGAGCCTGCGTCGGCGCGTCAGTCGCACTCGGCTGATCAGCTGCGGCTTTAGCAGTAGTGCTTACCGTTGGTTCAGGCGTAGTCGTAGGCGCAGCTTCAGTTGTCTGAACAGTTGCCGTCGGTTGAGACGCGGCCGGCTTATTATTGTTCTCTGGCTTATTTACGAACCACATCATACCCGCGAGCAGCACCAGCGCAAGCCCCCAGCATACGGCTGAGCGCGTCCGGCGGCGCTTGCTATCGGCGGAAGTATTGCTTACTTCGCTGCCGCGCAGTGCGAGTTTGCCGCCCTTCCAGCTTATCGCGCCGGTGGGGCACTCGCCTATGCAGTCGCCGCACTGTATACACTCATGATCGCCAACGTGCCTGATGTCCACCTTACAATGGCTCACACAGCGGCCGCAGTCGGTGCATTTGCCCGCGTCCACCTTGACGCCCAACAGCGATATGCGCGCGAACAGCCCGTATATCGCGCCCAGCGGACACATGAAGCGGCAGAAGGCCCGGTACACGAACGCGCACGATGCGAATATCGCGACCATTATCACGAACTTGCGCGTAAAAAGTATGCCCAGCATCGAGAACTTATCCGCGTTGGCCGGGTTCGCGAGCAGTCCTATCGCGCCCTCGAACGTACCGGCGGGACAGATGTATTTGCAGAACGCGGGCACTGGGAATTTCTGTGCGGCATAGCTTAGCGGAATTATGACCACGAATATGGCCAATATCACGTATTTCAGCCACGACAGTACGCGCGTGAAGCGGTTCTTGCGCAGCTTGGGTACAGGTATTTTATGCAGCAATTCCTGAATAAGCCCCAGCGGGCACAGCCAGCCGCATATCGTGCGCCCCAGCGTAAGCCCAAGCAGCAGCAGTATGCCCAGCACATACGCGGGCGCGCGATTGCCCGACGACGCGAGCGCGTTTTGCAGTGCGCCCAGCGGACATGCGCCCACCGCGCCTGGACAGGAATAGCAGTTGAAGCCCGGCACGCACATGTTCTTGAGCGGGCCGGTATAGATTTCGCCCTCGATAAAGCCCTTCACATGGGCGTTGTACAGCAGCGCCGCATAGACCTGAATCAGTCTGCGCCGCGTGGGCTTATGCGCCGCCCACCATGTCTTTAACTTATCCAAGTCCTATACACTCCGTACATATATTTATCGCCTTAACCAGTACGTCCCTCATGCCGCCGTTTGCTATGCCGCAGGCGATCAGCGCCGCCGCCGCGACGTACAGCGCGCCGCGCAGTATCATTCTGCCTTTGCCTGCGTTAGTCGGCTTTTTCGGCAAAGGCTGTGCAAGTTTGGGCGCTTGGGAAGCGGCTTCTGCCTCACGGGATATGCTTTTATAGCACACCTGAGCGCGGGCAAACAGCGCTGCGAACGCAAGCAGTACCCACGGCCCGACATTCAGCAGCATCGCACCCATCACGCTTTCCAATTCCCACGAGGTAAAATTAGCGATATTAAGCAGATAAAGCGCGGCGGGCACGGCGCACAGCGCACATATCGCGCCGCATATCACCGCCGCAAGTCTGCGCTGCTTTTCTTCGGCAAGCATCGCAGGGGTTTTCTGCACGCGCGCAAGGAGCAGGTTCAGCCGGGCAGCCGGGTCTGGCACAGGCATTTGCGGCTTTTGCGGCCGCAAAACGCGCTGTACAATCGCCGCACACAGCGCGGCCAGCCACAGCCAGAACGCCCACGCAATATTGCTAAGGCGCACAGTCACTATCTCGCGGCTGTACACGTCGTTTATGCGCACGCCCGCGCTTGTGAAGTTGTCGGGCGCGTTGCCGACGCGATACGCGGATATGCACTGCGTAATCAACAGCACCGCCAATAGCAGCGTCGTCAAAGCCGCCGCCGCTTCTGTCCAACGTATCCTGCCTTTTACTGTCTTTTTAGATTCGCTCATGGGCGCTCCCCTTTCGGCCGCGCTTTATGCCTTGGCGTCACGCCGCCTTTTTAAGTGTTACTTCGATTTCGCCGCCGTTTGCTTCCATGACGAAGTTATCGGTCACGCGCTCGTAGCCCTCGGGCACCTTCAGCACATGCACTTCATAGGCATATGCGTTTTCGGCTTCATATAGCGACACGCCTTCCGCGTCGGATACCGCCACGGCGCAGGTCGTATCGTCGCAGAACTGGGTCATGACGCCCGCGACCGGCGCGCCCGATTCGTCAATGTACCTGACTTTGTACTGAACAGGGCCTTCAACCGCGGTGGCGGCATTTGCCTCAGCAAAAATACTGCCATCGGCGTTCAGCAGACTAAGGCTGGTTATGTCGGAGTTACCGAGCGCATTGGCTATGCTTATGTTCAGGGCGAGCCAGTGCTCAGCCTGCTCCACGGTGCTGAGCAGCGCCGTTGCGTCGCCAGATATGCCGCCGATCAGCGGCACTATGCTTACGCCGCACTCCAGATTGGTGAGGTCGATTGTACGGACATAACCCGCATCGTCGCGCTCCATACTGCTTATCGCGATGGATTCCATGCCGGACGTACCGTTGTTAAACAGTATGTCGGCTTCGTCGGAATCGCTATTTACGCGGATTTGGGCATTGCTGTCGTTTAGCATGTATATGTTCAGACCCGTGTTTTCCTGCACTTCGCCGTTTACGGCAAGTGTAAGCTGACTTGCGTCGGTCAGCAGTTCAACCGTTACGCCGTCTGCCTCAGCATTGTTATCCTCGTCTGGCGCGGCGGTTGACTGCGCCGCATCTTTTGTCAGATCCAGCATTCCGTACAGCGACACGTTTGTTCCGTCGGAAAGCGTCACATTGGGGCTTTCTGCGCTGTCGGCAAAGGCCACGGCAGTTAAGCATAAAGAAAGCGCCGCCGTCAAAAGCAGCGAAACCAGTTTCTTTGTGTGCATCGATAATTCCTCCTGAAAGCATTTATATTGACATGTCGGGCAGTGCTGCAAACCTGCCATACTGTAATTAGATGAATCCGTGTGGGATTTAGTTCCTTAATGCAGCTCTGCCTTAAAGACTTAACTCGTGCTGTGCGTTCATCAGCGCTATTTCCGCGCGGTCATGCGTCACGAATATTATAGTATGTATGCCGCGATTGCAAATGAGCTGCGCCGCGTTTGCGCGCGCGGCTTCGTCGAGGCCGCGAAACGGCTCGTCCATTATAAGCAGATCGGGCTTTACCGCCAGTGCGCGCGCTATCGCAACCCGGCGCTTCATGCCGCCCGAGAATTTGCTGACCGGGCGGTCGAGATCGTCCTCCAGCCCCAGCGCACAAAGCAGCCCACGCGCGTCATCCAGCGCCGATTTGCCCGCGGCGAAGCACAAGTTTTGAATAGCAGTCAGGTTTTCGATCAGCCTGTCCTCCTGAAACACAATCGACATTTTGCCTTCGCCGCGCAGTACATATCCCGCGTCGGGCTTTATCAGCCCCGCCATTATGCCCGTAAGCGTGCTTTTGCCCACGCCCGAAGGGCCGGTTATCGCGGTTATGCCTTTGCCAAACTCATACGTCAGATTGTTCAGCACGCGGCGGCCGGCAAACGATTTTGAGACATTATCCAGCTTCATCGCGTTTCGCCCCCGGTATCAGTTTTTCGCACGCCAGACTTATCAGCACGATCACCAGCGTCCACGCCAGCACTTCGCCGGTGTTAAGGTATATCTTCGCGTCGTACAGGCGCTCGCCTATCGAGCCCGGCGGCAGGCCGATTACCTCAGCCGCCACGCCCGACTTCCAGCACAGGCCGCACGCAAGGCGGCACGCGCTCAGAAGCGGCTGTTTGACCGCAGGCATGTACAGGTATTTCAGTCTGCGCATGAAGCCCACCTCAAACACATCCGCCATTTCAAGTAGCTTCACATCGACGCTTTCCAGCCCTAATCCCACCTGAGAATAGAATATCGGCAATGCCATCAGAAACGATATGAACACCGACAGGTACCGCGCGCGCACCCACACCAGCGCCAGTATTACAAAAGACGCAACCGGCACCGACTTCACGCACATCATAAGCGGCCTGAGCAATGCGCGCACGGGCGGCAGTACATGCGCCGCCACGCCCAGCACCGTGCCCATTACCAGCGCCAGCACGAACCCAGCCGATATGCGTAATGTTGACGAAACGAGCGCCATATAAAACCCGCGCTCGCGCATCAGACCAAAGAGTATGTTAAGCACGCGCAAGGGCGGCGTGAGCAGTATGTCCTGCCCCAGTGCACGCGCGCCCAGTTCCCACACGATCAGCCAGAACGCCACCGCCACCGCGCGCATATACAGGCGCTCCGGCGTGCGTCCCAGTTCACGGTTAATCCGCATGGTCATATCCTCCGGGATAAACTAATTCTAAAAAAGGGAACGCAAGTATACGCTTGCGCTCCCCGACCGCACTAAAGCTGGATTACGCGGCTTCTGCCTGAACAGCATCCGCGCCGTAGTAGAAATCGTCGCCCGGCAGAGCGCCGCCCACCGCCTTGGGGTTCATGTCGAACAGAATCTCAAGGAAGCCTTCTACCTTAGTACGCATTTCATTGCCGCTTATGAAAACGATATTGCACTTGGGGATAGCCTGCTCCGCAACTGCGGCTTTGGCAATGCCGTTTTGCTCGATTATAGCCGCAGCCTCAGCCGGGTTTTCGTTTACGAAGTTCACCGACTGCTCATATGCCTCAAGCAAAGCCGTCAGTTCATCGGGATGCTGCTCGGCAAACTCGCTGCGCACCACCAGCACACCCGTCACCATGCCGCTGCCGTCGCTTACCTTGTCCCACTCTTCGTTCAGGTTGAGCGCCACGCGCAGGTTATCATTGCCCGCCAGCACGGTGGTCACGAACGGCTCGGGCAGTACGGCCAGATCGGCGGTGCCGCTCTGCAGCGCCGCGGCCAGTTCGGTATGCTCGGACTTGAATTCGACGGTCACGTCGGTTTCGGGATCGATACCGTTCTGGCTGAGTATGTAATCCACGGAGTACTCCGGGGTCGCGCCCTTACCGCTGGAATATACCGTACGGCCCTTGAGGTCGGCAACCGAATTGACGGTATCGCCCGCCTCAACAACGTAGAGAATGCCCAGAGTGTTTATCATGGCGACCTTCACGCCGCCGTTGGTGTTGTTGTAAAGCACGCTCGCCAGATTGGACGGCACAGCCGCAACGTCCAGTTCGCCCTTGACCAGCAGCGCCGTGATTTCATCGGGCGCGCCCGCGATCGTGAACTGATAATTGCTGTTGCCGTCGGCGGCGTCCTTGAGCATCTGCGCCATGCCCATGGAAGTGGGGCCCTTGAGCGCGCCGATGCGCACCGCAGTTGTTTCCGATGTTGAGTCTTCCGCCTGCGCGCAGCCCATAATCAGCACGAGCGTCAGAGCCAGCAGCATTGATACGAGTTTCTTCATTGGGGTATACCACCTTTCAACATCCCGGCTATTCGCCGATAATATATCCTGCGCCTTGGAGTTGCTGCGCTGCTATTTTTGCCTGAGAGCAAAACAATTATTATAGGTAGTACTGTTCTCAGGCATAAAGCCGCGCGCTCTGCCTTGGCGTTGGAATCGCTGTGATTAGTTTTCCTGTCTGAGCGCCTTTACGACTGCGGCGGGATCGCTTGCGCCGAACAGCGCAGAACCCGCAACCAGCACATTTGCGCCCGCTTCGATAAGCTTGGGCGCGGTCTGCGCGTTAACGCCGCCGTCCACCTCGATTAGCATATCATCCAGCCCGCGCCGCACGCACATGTCGCGCAGATCGGCCACCTTGCGGTAGGAGCTTTCGATCAGCTTCTGGCCGCCGAAGCCGGGATTTACGCTCATTATCAGCACCATTTCCACATCGTCCAGCACGTATTCCAGTTCAGTCAGGGGTGTTGCGGGATTCAGCACCACGCCCGGACGCTTGCCCAGTGCGCGTATCTGCTGAAGCACGCGATGCAGATGATGCGTGGATTCGACATGCACGGTTATTCCATCCGCGCCCGCCGCCGCGAATTCCTCTATATATCGTTCGGGCTGCTTAATCATGAGGTGCACGTCGCGATAAGTATCGATATTTTTGAGCGCGCCGAGCAGTCCCGGCCCGAATGATATATTGGGCACGAACATGCCGTCCATCACGTCGAAGTGCAGCCAGTCCGCGCCCGCCGCGAGCACGCGGTCTATGTCCGCGCCCACGTTGAGCCAGTTAGCCGCGAGTAACGATGCGGAAACCTTAATCATATCTGTTTTTCCACCTTTCGCGCATTTCATCGAAAATCTGCTTGTAGCGTTCGTAGCGTTCATCGCTCATCAGGCTTTCGCGTTCGGCCTTGAACATGCAGCCCGGCTCGCTGATATGCGCACATGGCGCAAAGCGGCAGCCGCTCACATTGTCAAACTCGGGATAGCCCTTCTGCACGTCCATCGGCTCCATCAACGGCAGATCGAGCAGGCTGAATCCGGGCGTGTCGAACACCAGCGTGTCTTCGCCCACGTCGATAAGCTCGACATGGCGCGTGGTGTGCCGGCCGCGCTCGGTTCGGCGCGACAGACCGCCGGTCTCCAGCTCAAGCCCGAACAGCGTGCTTATGATTGTGGACTTGCCCACGCCCGACTGCCCCGCCCACGCGCACGCGCGGCCGCGGGTCATATCGCGTACATTATCAAGACCTGCGCCTGTTTTAGAACTGACCATGCACACGGGCACGCCGCTCTTTTCATACTGCGCCGCGATGGACTTTGCCATATCCGGATCGAGATCGGCCTTGGATACTATGACAGCCGCGTCTATGCCCGCCATATGGCAGATTATCAGCAGCTTATCCAGCATCAGCAGATCGGGTTGCGGATTGCACGCGGCCACCTGTAAAAGCGCTATGTCTATATTGGCCACAGGCGGGCGTTCGAGGCTGTTCTTGCGCTCAAGCACACGTTCCAGCCAGCCGTCCGCTTCGTCCTCGCCCGGCGTAAACTCCACAAAGTCGCCTACCGTCGGCGTTATCTTCTGCCTTCTGAGCGAGCCGCGCGCGCGCAGGGTGTACTTTTCGCCCTCGCACAGCGCGGTATAGAACCCGCCCACTCCCTTTACAATGCGCCCCGTCAATACGATTATCCTCCGCTATTCAAACATGACCGTTTCCTCGGCCACCTGCTTATCGCCCACGTACACGCGGAATTCGCGCGAGCCGGGCGTGGAACGCTCCAGTGTCAGCGTAAGCCGCATGGAGCTGGTCGGCGCGGCCTCGCCGCTGTACACTTCTTCCTCGGTGCCGTCCTCCTCGACAAGAACGGCGCGAACGGTCGTCGTGGGTTCGCCAGTTTCAACCGCGAACTTCACGTCGATCATGGCGGTATACACGTCGGGCGGCGCAGCGAACAGCGTGAGCGTCACGTCGCTGCCCCTGAGCACGCGCGTGCCCACCGCCGGGCTGATGTTCATGACGTTATCCACCTTGCCGTCGGCCGACGGATAGTAGACGCGCGCCGTTACTTTAAGTCCCAGCGCTTCGAGTTCAGCCGTAGCCTGATCCACTGCTTCGTCGATTACATTTGGGATTTCGACGCTGGAGCCGCTGATTTCAAGCGTAACTCCGTCGGACGGGACTATCCAGTTACCCGCCTCGGGATCCTGCCCCACGACCGTGCCCGTCTCAAGGTTGGACACGACAAGCTTTTCTTCCTTAATAGGTATCGACAGCGCGTCCAGCTCGCGCACCGCCTCGGCGCGCGAACCGCCGGTAAGCACCGGCACCATGACCATGTCCATGCCCTTGGATACGGTAAGTATCGCGCGGCTGCCGCGCTCGACGCCCGTACCCTTGGTGGGCGACTGGCTTATGACCACGCCCTTGGGAATTTCGTCGTGATACGCCTCGATTATCGTCGTGCTTATGTCGTACTGTTCAAGTTCGCTTTCGGCCTCGTCCAACGTCATATTAATCGTGTTGGGCATGGGCACTGTGCTGCCTGACCCCAGCCTTGACAGCGCCAGCACAAGTATCGACGTAAGCAGCGCCGCAACTGCCGCGCTTATCGCGACCATCGTCCATATGCGCGTCTGATGGCGATGCTTGCGCTTCTTGCGCCGGACGGGGCGCTTCGGCTCGTGCTCGCCGTCGACGAATCCGCCGCTGGGAGAGCGCAATGCGTGCCTGAGATCAGCCGCCATTTCGGCCGCCGACTGATAGCGCCGCCGGGGATCCTTTTCCATCCCCTTTAATATAACCTCCTCCAGCGCGTGTGAAACAGCCGATTCAAACTGTCTCGGAGGTATGGGCGCTTCCTTTATCTGCTTGACCGCGATTGCGGTGGGCGTTTCGCCGTCAAACGGCACGCGGCCCGTGACCATCTCGTACAGCATAACCGTGACCGAGTACAGATCGCTCTGCTCGTTTGCGGCAAAACCGCGTGCCTGCTCGGGCGATATGTAGTGTACAGAGCCCAGGACCTCGCTGGTGTTTATGGTATTGCCCAGATCCTTCTGCTGCGCTATGCCGAAGTCGGACACCTTGACCGTGCCGCTGTCGGCCAGCAGTATGTTCTGCGGCTTTAAGTCGCGATGGATTATGTGGTGCTTATGCGCGTGGTTGACTGCGGCCAGTATCTCCAGCGTTATGTTTATCGCTTCCTGCGGCGCGACGCGGCCGCGCTGGGCGATGAACTGCTTTAGCGTATAGCCCGGCACGTACTCCATGACTATATAGCGCACGTCGCCGTCCTGTCCCACGTCCATCATGCTGATTATGTTTGGGTGGTCCAGCCGCGACACGGCGCGCGCCTCGTGCTCGAATCGCTTGACAAACGCGGGATCGCCCATCAGTTCCTTGCGCAGCACCTTGACCGCAACGTCGCAATGGCGCTTTAGGTCGGTCGCGCGGTATACCACCGACATACCCCCGGTGCCTACGACCTCCTGAAGCACGTAGCGGCCGCCCAAAGTGACCGTGCCGTTCATGCCTCGCCCTCCCCGTCATACGCAAGAACCGCGGTTATGTTATCCGTGCCGCCGTGCTCCAGCGCGCCCGAAAGCAGCGCTTTCAGTTGCTCATCCGGTGCGCCGCCTGCAAGGATTAACGCAATCTCGTTGTCGGTCAGCATGTTAGTCAGGCCGTCGGAGCAGATCAGATACACGCTGCCCGGCGTGCGCTCGAATGCTGCGGTGTCAATTTCCACGCTGAGGCGGGTGCCTATCGCGCGCGTTATCAGATTGCGCCTGGGGTGCGTGCGCGCCTCGGCCTCGCTGATTTCGCCCAGATCGACCAGCTCCTG
Organism: uncultured Eubacteriales bacterium; assembly: GCA_948467645.1. Taxonomy (GTDB): domain Bacteria; phylum Bacillota; class Clostridia; order Christensenellales; family Aristaeellaceae; genus Fimadaptatus. The sequence goes on from CAOKFD010000003.1 coordinate 62,248, forward strand.
CACATACGTGTGATCGTGCGACAGGTGTGTGAGCTTACCGCCTTCAAATTTGTACAGACGGCTGTCGCCAACGTGGCCCATCAGCACTTTTTCATCCGTCCACCATATCGCGGTAAGCGTCGTGCCCATGCCTGTGTATTCCGGCTTATCCTGAGCCAGTCGGTACACGTCGATATTGGCCTCGCGTATGGCCTCGCGCAACATCTCCTGACCGGGATTCGCGCCGTCCAGCGAGCGGCGCATTGAATCGATCGCCGTGCGGCTGGCCACCTCGCCCGCCAGATGCCCGCCCATGCCGTCGCACACCAAAGCGAAGTTTTCGCCGCGCTCGGGTATGAAGCAGCAGTCCTCGTTGCTCTCGCGCACGAGTCCCTTATGGGTTATCGCATAGCATTTCATCGGGCATCCCCCTCTCCTGCGTCGGGCGCGCCGCTGCCTATGTACGCGCGGCGCAGTTGGCCGCACGCGCCCTCGATATCGTCGCCCATCTCGCGGCGGCGCGACACCGATATGTGCAGGTGCTTCAGTTCGTCCTCGAACGCGCGCATTTCGCCTTCATACGGCGCGCGCAGATCGCGTTCGGGCACGTCGTTTAGCGGGATCAGGTTCACATGGCACTGCATACCGCGCAGCCGGGCCGCCAGCTCATGCGCGCTTTCGCGGCTGCAATTAACGCCCGACACCAGAGCGTATTCAAATATCACGCGCCGTCCGGTCTTATCGATATAGTTGCGGCACGCCGCGAGTATATCGTCCATCGCGTATTTGTTGGCAATGGGCATCGTGCGGCGGCGAATCTCGTCGTTAGGCGCGTGCAGCGATATGCACAGCGTGACCGGCAGACCCTCGTTTGCCAGATCGTATATGCGCGGCACCAGTCCGCAGGTGGACAGCGACACGCCGCGCAGCGACATGTGCAGGCCGTCCTCGCGGTTCAGCAGCCGCAGGAACTTAATCACGTTGTCGTAATTATCCAGCGGTTCGCCGCTGCCCATCAGCACGACGTTTGATATGCGCGCGTCGGGGCCGTCGGTCTCGTGCAGATGGCCGTTGACCGCGATTATCTGGCCCAGCAGCTCGCCTGGGGTCAGATTGCGCACGCATCCTTCCAGCGTGGACGCGCAGAACTTGCAGCCCATACGGCAACCCACCTGCGTGGACACGCATAGTGTGTTGCCGTAATTATAGCGCATCGTCACGCCTTCGACTATGTTGCCGTCCTGAAGCTCGTACAGGTATTTTTCGGTGCCGTCCAGCTTGGATACCACGGATTTGAGTATGCGCACGGGATTAGCAGGGCCTTCCTCGGAAAGCTTTTGCCGCAGATCGCGAGGAATGTTGGTCATACCGTCGTAGTCCACGCCGCGCACCAGCCATTGATACAGCTGCTTTGCGCGAAATGCGCTCTGCCCCATGCCTTTCAGCTTTGCCGCCAGTTCTTCGGGCGTAAGGCTCAATATATCTTCCACAGGCGGTTGCCTCCATTCTCTCGCGTTTCTTGCCTGATTATAGTACGTTATCTGCGCTCCATGCGCGCCATGAAGAAGCCGTCCACGTCGTCCCTGCAGCCCAGCAATGTGAGCATACCATCCTCAATCCCGGCATTAAAACACTCCGGGACGTATGCCTTAACATCGCACAGCTTAAATTCGGGGTGCTTTTTAAGGAATGCATTCACGACGTCCTGATTTTCGGATTTTAGTATCGTGCAGGTCGAGTACACCAGCGTGCCGCCGCGCCGCACATAGCGTGCGCAGTTATCGAGTATGGCCGCCTGTATTTCAGGCAGTTTTTTCAGCTCGTCCTGAGTTATATTGAGCTTTATGTCGGGCTTGGCCGCGATAACGCCCAGTCCCGAGCACGGCACATCGCACAGCACCGCATCCATAGAGCCTTCCCAGTCGGGTACGAACTTCGCCGCGTCCTGCACGCGCGGCTTTATCGTATCGTGACCCAGCCGCACCGCCGACGCGCGGATAAGCTCCACGCGGTGGGCGTGCAGATCGCACGCATACACGCGTCCTGAACCCTGCATCATCTCGGCCAATGCCGCCGCCTTGCCGCCCGGCGCGGCGCACGCGTCGAGCACCTGCATACCCGGTTTGGGCGCGATCACCTGCGCGCACATGAGCGAGCTTTCACCCTGCACGCTGAAAAGTCCCTGCCTGTACAGCGGGTTTCTATCCACAGCGCCCATGCCAAACACGCGGTATGCGCCCGGCACGCGCGAATGTTCCCAGCGAAGTTCGAGCTTGTCAAGGCGCGCTTCGAATTCTGCGGCGCTTATGCGCAGCGCATTGGGACGCACGGTTATGAAGCGCTGCGGCTTCCACGCGAGTATACGCTCGGCCTCGTCCGCGCCATACTGCTCGACAAGCCGCCGGCACACAAACTCCGGCATGGAATATTCGATAGACAGGAAGTGTTCGATGCCATCCTCGCGCGCGGGCTGTTTCAGCTCCTCGCGCTTGCGGGCGAGATTGCGCAGTACGCCATTGACCATGCCGGTTGCGCTTTCAAAGCCCAGCGCGCGCGTTATCTTGACCGCCACGTCGCACACCGCGCTCTCTGGGATGCGTTCGAGGTAAAGCATCTGGTAAGCCGATACGCGCAGTACGTCCTGTATTGCCGGTTCGGGCGAACGCGTCATCAGCTGCCCCAGTAGGAAGTCCAGCTTGGCGATATGCTCCAGCGTGCCGTAGAATATCTCGGTCGCAAGTGCCTTGTCCTGTGCGCTAAGACGCTCCTCGGACAGCACCTTGTCCAGCGCCAGCCCCGCGTATGCCTTATCGCGCGTGACCAATCCCAACGCCTTATGCGCGGCGCGGCGCGACGGAGTGCCGTCGGTCTGCGGCGCGGCGCTCGTTGTGCGGCGCTTATCGGGACTGAACGCGGGCTTGCCGTCGCGGACGTGGGAATTGTTCGGCTTGCCATGCGGAGCATGCGCGGGCTTGCCTGCCTGACCATCTGTCTTAAACGCAGGCTTACCCTTCCCAAATGGCTTGCCGCCGCCAGACGCCGGCTTATTAGACTTGCCCTTAAACGCGGACTTATCTCCGCCTGCGTTCGGCTTGCCGCCGCGCGCGGGCTTATGCGGCGCGTCGGATGCGCGGCGCGCCTGATCCACCAGCGCCTTGCGCGCGTTTTCCCTCTGCATATCGTCAGTCATGCTTATCCTCCGCACCCAGCACCGTGCCCACGGGCATGGGCTTGCCATTCAGGTAGTCGCGCACGCCCAGCCGCTTTGCGCCGGGCAATTGCAATTCGGTCAGGCTGAGCGCGCCCGTGCCGCACCTGACTATCAGACCCGCGCGCTTGTCGGATGTGACGACTTGTCCGCACGCCGCACTTTCTGCCTCAGCCGGACAAGCGACCGGCTCGGCGCGCCACAGCTTGAGCACGCCGCCGCCATACGGCGTATACGCGCCCGGCCACGGATTCACGCCGCGCACGAGCGCGGATATTTCTTCCGCAGACTTTGACCAGTCGATCAAGCCGTCCTCTTTAGTCAGCATGGGCTGATAAGTGGCTTCATCCTCGTTTTGAGGTATGCGCTCCAGCGTGCCTGCCGTGAGATGCGAAAGCGTGTCAATGAGTACTTCCGCGCCCACGTCGGCGAGGCGCAAGGTGAGTTCGCCCGCGGTTTCGCCGGACAGTATTGCCACCTCGCGGCGAAGCAGCATATCGCCGGTGTCCACGCCGCGATCGGTGAACATCGTCGTTACGCCGGTTACAGTCTCGCCCGCCATTATGCAGCGGTTTATCGGCGCGCTGCCGCGATATTTTGGCAACAGCGACGCATGTACGTTGACCGTGCCCATAGGCGGTATTGCGAGCACCTTATTGCTGAGTATCTGGCCATAGGCCGCGGTCACGAACAGGTCGGGCTTCAGCGCGCGCAGTGCGTCCAGCCCCTCCTGCCTGCGAATGCGCTCGAACTGAAGCACGTTAAGCCCCAGCTCCAGCGCCGCCGCCTTGACCTCGCACGGTGCGAGCTTGCCCGAGCGGCCGCGCGGACGGTCGGGCTGGCACACCACGCCCACGACTTCATAACCCGCCCTGACCAGCGCCTTCAGGCTGGGCACCGCGAACTCGGGCGTGCCCATGAAAACAATGCGCAAACTCATCATTCTTCCTCGTCGTCGAATATTTCTTCGATCATCTTGTCAAGGTACAGTATACCGTCCAGATGGTCGATCTCGTGGCAGAACGCGCGCGCCAACAGGCCGGTGCCGGTATACTCGCATTCCTCGCCCTTGCGGTTGATTGCGCGCACAGTCACCTTTTCAGGGCGCGCGACCTTGCCGCGGCGGCCGGGCACGGACAGGCAGCCCTCCGCGTCCACGACTTCGCCGGAGGTCGAGATAATCTCGGGGTTGATAAGCTCGTATACGTTGCCGTCGCCCACGTCGATTACGACCACGCGGCGCAGTATGCCCACCTGCGGCGCGGCCAGACCCACGCCGTCGTTGGCGTACATAGTCTGACGCATGTCGTCGATCAGCGTCAGTATGCGCTTATCCACCTGCTTTACGGGGCGTGATATTTTTCTGAGGGTTTCGTCGCCCTCTTTTACAATTCTACGTATAGCCATTTTGGTTTCCTCCAGTCGTTACAGTATGCTCGCGGGGCTGATCTCCAGCACCACATTTACATCGCTTTTGTCCTGCGCGCGCTCACTTTCCAGCCGCGCCATAAAGTCCAGCACGCCGTCCGACGGGCCGCGTGCGTACAGCTTTACAAACACCTGCCACCGTGAAAGTCCGCGTATCAGCTTCAGCGGCGCTTCCATCGCGCGCATCTGCACGATCTGTTGCTTCATGCGCGCGTCGCCATCCAGAAATGCCTGAAACTGCTTTTCCAGTTCGACCGCGGTACTTTCCACGCGCGCCTTATCGCGTCCTTCGATAAGCAGCCTCGCAATTATCGTAAACGGCGGATAGAGACCCTGCCTGCGCCGACCGACCTCCTGAGTGAAGAACGCGCGGTAGTCCTGCGCCGCCGCGAGCTTTATCGCATAGTGATCCGGCTCGTAGCTTTGCACGATGACGCGGCCGGGCTTATCGGCGCGGCCCGCGCGGCCCGCCGCCTGGGTTATCAATTGGAAAGTGCGCTCGAACGCCCTGTAATCGGGCAGGTTGAGCGACGTATCAGCCGCGATTACGCCCACCAGCGTAACGCGCGGGAAGTCCAGCCCCTTGGCGACCATCTGTGTGCCGATAAGCGCCTGCTTATCGCCCGTGCCGAACTCGTGCAGCAGGCGCGCGTGCGCGTCCTTGCCCGACGTGGTGTCCGCGTCCATGCGCACGACTCCCGCCTCCGGAAAGAGCGCGTTCAGCTCCTCCTCCACCTTCTGTGTGCCCACGCCGAAATACTTTATGTAAGGCGAGCCGCAGCTTGGGCAGATAGTATGCGGCCTGCGCTCCGCGCCGCAGTAGTGACAGCGCAGCATGTTGTCATACTGATGGTATGTCATAGTCACGTCGCAGTTATCGCACTTTTCGACATAGCCGCAGTTTCGGCAGCTCACGAACGTGGAATAGCCGCGCCGATTTAGGAACAATATCGCCTGTTCGCCCGCGCGGAAGGTTTCGTCCAGAGCCTGTTTAAGCTCGCCCGAAAATATCGAGCGGTTGCCGCGCAGAAGCTCCTTGCGCATATCTATTATTTTGACTTCGGGCAGGGCGCGCCGGTTCACGCGCTCGGCCATTTCGATAAGCGTGAGCTTGTTTTCCGGCCTTACGCCCGCAAGCGTGCGCATGTACGTCGAAACCGACGGCGTGGCGCTGCCCAGTAGCAGCAATGCGCGGTTGATTGCACAGCGTTCCTGCGCGATTTCGCGCGCGTCGTATGACGGATAGTTGTCGGCAAGGTAGCTGCTTTCGTGCTCCTCGTCTATGATTATCGCGCCTAAATTTTCTACCGGTGCGAATACAGCCGAGCGCGCGCCGATTACCACGCGCGCTTCGCCGCGGCGTATGCGCCTCCATTCATCGAAGCGTTCACCCGCGCTCAGGCGTGAATGCAGCAGCGCGCACAGATCGCCAAAGCGCGCGGTGAACTGCTCGGCCATCTGCGGCGTGAGCGAAATCTCGGGCACAAGCAGTATCGCCGTGCGGCCGCGTGAGAGCAATTCTTCTATTATGCGCATATACACTTCGGTCTTGCCGCTGCCGGTCACACCGTGCAGCAGAAAGCGCCCGCCGCCGTCCAGCGCCGCGTACAGCTCGTCAAACGCACGCTGCTGGCAGGGCGTAAGCGGCGGCCTGTTATGCACGCGGCCGCTGTCGTACACGGCGGGCGCGCGGCGCGCCTCGTCCTCGGCGATCTCGATCACGCCCGCCTCGCTGAGCTTTTTAAGCGCGTCGGACGAACCTTTAGGCAGTTCGGACGTGCGCGCGCAGCCGCCCATGTCGCGCAGGGTTTCCAGCAGTTCGCGGCGCTTGGGGGCGCGCGCCTGACTTTCGATAACCGTGTCGAGTTCAGGGCCGGTGAGCAGCAGCCTTGCCATGCGGCAGGTCTTTACTTTTATGCGTTCGCCGCGCATCTGCGCCGGTATCATGAGCCGGAGCGCCGAGGACAGCGTGCACTTGCAATGCGCGCGCATGTACATGGCCAGTTCAATCTGCTCGCCAGTCAGCGCCGCGTAGTCCTCCAGCGGGCGAAGCACCCGCTTTACCTTGGATGCGTCCATGCCGGGTTCAGATTTGAGCGCGATTATATAGCCCTCGATCGTGCGCCCGCCGAACGGCGCTTTTACGCGCGTGCCCAGCGAGTATTCGCCGGTTTCGGGCAGTTCGTAGGTGAACACGCGATCCAGCGCGGCGCTGTTTATATCGACTATTACATCCGCGTAGATAGGCATTCACCTCCTGAAAATATACTTTAATTATTCTGCGCGCGAAGTTCGGCCACGCGGTCGAGTATGCCGTCGGCCACCTCGCGCTTGGTCATCATGGGCAGTTCCTTCATGCCCTCGCCATCTATCAGCGTGACTATATTTGTGTCCACGTCGAAGCCCGCGCCCGCGCGCGTCACGTCGTTGGCCACGATCAGGTCGAGCGACTTGCGTTTAAGCTTGCCCTGAGCGTTTTCGATTACGTTATTGGTTTCTGCGGCGAAGCCAACCAGCGTTTGGCCGGGGTGCTTGCGCGCGCCCAGCGCGGCGGCTATGTCGGGGTTAGGCACAAGTTCGATCATGAGCGAATCGCCTGTGCGCTTGATTTTAGTCGGGCTGATTTCGCGCGCGCGATAGTCGGCGGGCGCGGCGGCCTGAATAACCACATCCGCGTCCGCATGGCCGAGAACCGCGTCGTAAAGCTCTTGCGTCGTGCCTATGCGCACTAAGTCCACGCCCTTGGGGGGCTGGATGGCCGTGGGGCCGCTTATCAGCGTGACGTGCGCGCCGCGCGCATGGGCGGCCTCGGCGATGGCATAGCCCATCTTGCCCGAGGAGCGGTTGGTTATATAGCGCACCGGGTCGAGCGGCTCCGCAGTGGGGCCGGCCGTTACAACGACGCTAAGCCCCGCGAAATCCTCGCGAGGCCGGAGCGTGCGCACTATTTCGTCAACGATCTGACTGGGTTCGCTCATGCGGCCCGCGCCGCTGGTCCCGCACGCCAGCATACCCGTGCCGGGCGCGATGAAGCGCATTCCGCGCTCCGAAAGCGTCCGCATATTCTGCTGGGTAGCGGCGTTTTCAAGCATAGCGGTGTTCATCGCGGGCGCGATGAGCACCGGCGCGTGCGTCGCCATTACCGTAGTGGACAGCATATCGTCCGCGATACCGCAGGCGAGCTTTCCTATTATATTAGCCGTGGCGGGCGCTATCACGAATACGTCGGCGCGCTGAGCCAGGGCGATATGCTCTATCTCCCAGGTCTGAATGTTTGCAAACGTGTCTACGCTCACCGGGTTATGGCTGAGCGACTGAAACGTTAGCGGGCTGACAAACTCGGTGGCATTCTTAGTCATTATCACGCGCACGTCGGCGTGAAGCTTTTTCAGTCTCGACACCACTTCGCACGTCTTATAAGCCGCGATGCCTCCCGTCACGCCCACAACTACGCACTTTCCAGAAAGCATGTGACTGTCCTCCGATTATTGATTCTGGTTCTGCTCCTGGGCCTCTTCTTCCCGCTCTTCCTGTTCCTTCATCTGCTTCTCGTCTTTTTCGATCAGCTCGTCCATATTGCGGGAATAGCTTACAAGGCCGCGATGGATTTCATCAATGGCGATAACGATGGGCTTGGTCTCCTTGGTATCGATAAGGGGCTGGGAGCCGCCTACCAGAGCGCGGGCGCGCTTTGCAGTCTCGACAACCAGAGTGTAGCGGCAATCTACCTTTTCAAGCATTTCAGCGATCGGCGGTTTGGTCATGGGCATAAGTCAATTCCTCCTATATTCAGCGGCGCAATGGCCGCGGTGCTTGCGATGTTGTTTTTTCAATTGCAGCCCAGTACGGGCTACGCGTATCGGTTTAGTCAGATGTAATTGTCAGTCGTCCATAGCGATCTGCGCCCCGCGCGAAACCTTGCAGCTTTCGGCAGTAAGTATGGCCTCGACCTTGCTTACCGCGCGGTCAACCTCGTCGTTCACGACGCAGTACTGATATTCCTTGGTCATGAACAATTCCAGTTCAGCATTGCGCAGTCTGAGCGATATTGCCTCGGGCGTTTCAGTGGCGCGCTTTATAAGGCGGTTGCGCAGTTCGGCGCGGTTGGGCGGCAGTATGAATATGGTCACCGCGTCGGGATAGGCCTTCATGGCCTGTATAGAGCCCTGCACGTCGATTTCAAGCAGCACATCGTAGCCCTGCTCCAACTGCTCCACCACATAGGCCAGCGGCGTGCCGTACTGGTTGCCGTGCACGTAGGCGTGCTCCAGCATTTCGCCGTGTGCGGCCATCTCGTTAAAGCGTTCCTCGCTTACGTAGAAGTAGTCCACGCCCTCGGTCTCACCATTGCGGCGCGCGCGCGTGGTCATAGATATGGATTCGCGTATCTGAGGATTGCGGGCGCGCAGTTCCGCGCATATGGTGCCCTTGCCCACGCCGGACGGGCCGGATACGATGATAAGCATACCCTTTCTTTGCATACAAACACGCTCCTTACGTATATTACTCCTGTTCGCCGCCCACGTCGCCGATCGGATCGTCGGGCGCGTCGTCGGCGTCGCCCATGTCCACATCGGACTGGGCGTCCAGTCTGTGCGCAAGTGTCTCGGGCTGCATCGCGCACAGCACGACATGCTCGGAATCGGTAATCACGACCGCGCGCGTGCGGCGGCCATATGTCGCGTCGATCAGCATCGACCGCTCCTGCGCGTCGCGAATCATGCGCTTTATGGGCGCGGAATCGGGCGCAACCAGCGCCACGACGCGCGCCGCGGACACGTAATTGCCATAACCAATGTTAATCAGCTTATCGCCCACGCTGCCGCCTCCCGGATTATTCGATATTCTGTATCTGTTCGCGAATCTTTTCCAGCTCGGCCTTCGCATCCACCACCATGCCGGTAAGTATCAGATCGCTCGACTTGGAGCCGGTGGTGTTGACCTCGCGGTTCATCTCCTGTACAAGGAAGTCCAGCTTGCGGCCCGCAGGTTCGCTTTGCTTCAGCAGATCGCGCATCTGCGCAATATGGCTGCGCAGGCGCACGGTTTCCTCGTCCACGGCGGCCTTGTCCGCGGCCAGCGCCACTTCCTGTGTCAGCCGCGCCTCGTCCAACTGCATCTGGCAGATTTCCTCTATGCGCGCGCGCAAACGCTGGCGGTATTCTTCCAGCCATTGCGGGGCGCGCTCGTCTATCGCGTGCGCGGTGCGTTCCAGCGTGTCAAGGCGCGTTTCCACGTCGCCGCGCATGGCCTCGCCCTCGCGGCGGCGCATGGCGCACAGGCTGTCGAGCGCGGTATCGAGTGCGCTCAGCGTAAGTGCGCTTAGCGCCTGCTGATCTTCATCGGCCTCCTCGACGGTAAGCACGTCCTGCATACTCAGCACGTCGCGCAGGCGCAGGTTGTCGTCCAGCATGTGATCTATGCCGCCCTGCCGGAGCGTAGTCAGGTATTCGCCCAGCAGCGCGCTGTCCAGCGTAACCTTGCGCGCGTCGTCGCGCGAATTTTTGTACGTAACGAATATATCGACATGGCCGCGCGCCAGCTTGTTTGAAATGTGCGCGCGCATATCGTTTTCAAGAAACGCGAAGCTGCGCGGCATTCTGAACGCGAGATCCAAAAATCTGTGATTGACCGATTTAAGCTCGATCGTCACTTCGCGCCCGTCCTGCGCCAGTGTGCAGCGACCGTAGCCCGTCATGCTCTGCGGCATTGTGCCACCTTCCCCTCGCCCGCGTATAAACGCTGTATTTCTGAACTAATATTATACCACAAATCTCGCCGTCATGCACGTGAACTTTATTGAAAGGCTTTACATCCCCAGCGTTTGCCTGAATTCACTTTCGTCCATCGTGCGCACGCCCAGCTTTTGCGCCTTGTCCAGCTTGCTGCCCGCCTTTTCGCCGTATATGACGAGGCTGGTCTTTTTCGACACGCTTCCCGTGCACTTGCCGCCGTTTTTCTCGATAAGCGCCTGCGCTTCATCGCGCGTCATGCCGTTCAGCGTGCCGGTCAGCACCACGGTCATGCCCTCGAACGCGCCGCCCTCAACCGCCTTTTCTGCCTGCTTTGGAGTCACATATTCGAGCAGCTTGCGAATCATGCGCACATTGTTTGCGGCCTGTTCGCCCATGAACTCCGCGTCGTCCAGCGTATCGCCCGCTGTGTCGTCGGATTCGTCGGATATTTCATCTGGCTGAACATCGGCAGCAGTTTCGCCCTTAGCGCCGCCCACAAAGTCAACCACGCTGTCGGCCACGATCTCGCCTATGTCGTTTACGCTCATCAGCTCGTCGCGCGTCACGCTGAACAGCCCTTCGATGCCGCCGATCTTCGCGGCTATGTCGCGCGCGGTCTTGCGGCCGATGTTGGGTATGCCCAGCGCGAACAGGAATGCGTCCAGTTCTGGCTGTGCGCTGCGCTTAATCGCCTCGATCAGGTTGGCGGCGCGCTTTTCGGCAAAGCCCGGCAGGCCGTTCAGGTCATCCACGGTAAGCGCATACAGCTGCCACGGCTCGCTCACGCCCAGTTTTTCGTAAAGCAGCTTGGCCGTAGCTTCCGAAAAGCCATCTATATCCATAGCGTTTCGGCTGGCAAAGTGCGACATGCGCGCCACTATCTGAGGCAGACAACCGTCGCGGTTGGGACAGAATATGTGCGCGCCGCGCTCGATAAGCTCCGCGCCGCACGCGGGACAGCGCTCCGGGCGCTCTATGGGCGTTTCGTCTGGGCCAGCCTCGCCCGCGCGCCCCATGATTTCGGGGATGACGTCGTTGGAACGGCGTATGAACACGTCCGCGCCCACGGCGACGTCCTTGCGCTGAATATCGCCCCAGTTGTTGAGCGTGGCGCGGCTAACCGTCGCGCCGCCTATATCGACCGGGTCGAGCGTCGCCAGCGGCGTGAGCTTGCCGGTGCGCCCCACCTCCCACGATACCGATACAAGGCGCGTCACGGTTTCCTCGGCCTCATACTTAAACGCAACCGCCCAGCGTGGGAACTTGTCGGTGTTGCCGAGCTCCTGCCTGAGCGCGAGGTCGCACACCTTGACAACCGCGCCGTCGGTCTGGAAGTCCTCGCCCTTGCGAATGTTCTCGATATGGCGTATCGCGGCCATCACGTCGGCTTCGTTCTTTGCCTTAATATGCACGTCACCCACTGTGAAGCCGTTGCTTTTCAGGAAGTCCAGCATTCCCCACAGATCGGTGAATTCAGGCTTGCCGTCCGGCCACTCAATGTAGCCTATATTATAGAAGAAAGCGCTCAGGTGGCGCGAGCGCGTCACCTTGGGGTCGAGGTTGCGCAGTGCGCCTGCGGCGGCATTGCGCGCGTTTTTCAGCGGCTCCTGAGCGACTTTATTGTAGCGTTCAAGGCGGCTCAGGCGCATTATGCCCTCGCCCTGAACCTCCATGCGCCCCTTAAAATTTATCGAAAGCGGCACGTCCTCTATTGTCATTGCCTGCTGAAGGATTTCTTCGCCGATCTCGCCGGTGCCGCGCGTGGCCGCCATGACCAGTCGGCCGCCGTCATATGTCAGATTGATCGTCAGACCGTCGAACTTATGCTCGACCGCGAGTTCGGGCAGCTCGCCCAACGCGTCGTCGGGCAGATCTGCGCCCTGCGCGCGCGCCTGAGCCGCCTGCTGTTTGCGCAGGCGCGTGCAGAAATCCATGACTTCGCCTTCGGTTCGCACTTTATCCAGACTCCACAACCGCGCCAGGTGTCTGTGCGGCTTGAAGCTTTTGAGTATCTCGCCGCCCACGCGGTGCGTCGGCGAGTCGGGCAGTGTTACTCCCTCCTCGCTTTCCAGCCGCTTGAGTTCGGAATACATATCGTCCCACTGATCGTCGGATATGGTGGGATCGTCGAGTACGTAATATCTGTAATTGGCCTCGTTCAGCCGCCTTATCAGTTCCTGCATACGCTCAGACATACCATCACCCCAGCTTTATTATGGGCGCAACGGAGGAAGCAAATTCGCTCGTGCGGCCGTCGTCAAATTCGATTTTAACCCGCGCGCCCGTGCCCGCGCCGCTGGTGCCGACGACCGTGCCCGGCCCGAACTTGCGGTGCTGCACGCGGTCGCCTATGTTATACAGCGTGACCGCAGGAGTAACGCTGGCCGCCTGAGAGCGCACGACACCCGCCATGCCGCGCGACACGCCGGGAATCTGGTCAGGACGCAAAGCTGCGCCGCCCGTACGAGATGTACCGCCTGAATATCCGCCGCCCGAATAGCCCGCGCCGCCGGAGTAGCCGCCGCGCGCAGTACCGCCCGCGGAATAGCCGCCCTGCCGCTGAGGGGCGCGCCGCGTCACGCCGTAATCGTCCTCATACTCGGTCATGCCGCCGCGCACGGTACGCGGGCGCATTATCGAGCCGGTATTGCGCATTTTAAGGTTCATATCCTCGGTCACGCGGTGCGGAAGTTCGTCGAGGAAACGCGAGGCCACGCACATGTTGGTGCGGCCGTACAATGTACGCTGGCGCGCGTGCGTCAGCCACAGCCGCTTTCTGGCGCGCGTTATCGCGACATAGCACAGGCGGCGCTCCTCCTCCAGCTTTTCGTCGTCGTCCATCGCGCGCGTGGTCGGGAAAATGCCCTCCTCCATGCCTATGACAAATACGTTTTTGAATTCCAGACCCTTGGCGCTATGCATGGTCATGAGCGTTATCGCGCCATCGTCGTCATCGCTCCGGTCCATGTCGGTGACGAGCGCCACGTTTTCCAGATAGTCGTCCAGCGTACCCTCCGGGTTCTGCTTTACATATTCGATAACGCCGCCCACAAATTCGGCTATGTTCTGCAGGCGCGCGGTATTTTCGTCGTTCTGCTCCTGCTTGAACTGCTGTTCATAACCGGTTTCATCTAAGAGCTTGCGCACAAATTCGTCGGGCTTCATCATCTGACGCTCGACCACGAGGTTGGTTATCAGCTCGCCAAAGCCCTCGACTGCCTTTAACGCGCGCCCGGAAAGCCCCGCCTGCTGCGCGTCCAATACCGCCGCGAACAGCGAATCGCCGCTGGCAGCGGCGTAATCGGCCAGCTTTTGCACGGTTGTGTCGCCTATGGAGCGCTTAGGCTCGTTGATTATGCGCCTGACCGCCACGTCGTCGGCGGGATTGACCACCGCACGCAGGTAGCACACGATGTCCTTAACCTCTTTGCGCTCGTAGAACTTCAGTCCGCCAAACACGCGATATTTCAGGCCGCCGCGCACAAGCGTTTCTTCAACCACGCGGCTGAGCGCGTTCACGCGGTACAATACCGCCATGTCGCCCAACACGTCGCCGGATTTCAGCCGCTCGTTTATCTGCTGTGCGAGGAAGTATGCCTCGTCGCGCTCGTCCTGCGCCTCGTACAGGCGCACCGGTTCGCCCGCACCCTCGCTGGTCCACAGCGCCTTTTCCTTGCGTCCAACGTTGTGCGCGATTACCTGATTGGCCGCGTCGAGTATGTTGCTGGTAGAGCGGTAGTTCTGTTCCAGCTTTATCACGACCGCGTCCGGGAAATCCTTTTCGAAATCCAGTATATTGCGTATGTCCGCGCCGCGCCAGCCGTATATCGACTGGTCGTCGTCGCCCACCACGCACAGGTTGCGCTTTTCGCCCGCGAGCAGGCGCACCAGCTGATACTGGGCGCTGTTGGTGTCCTGATACTCGTCCACGAGTATGTAGTCGAACCGCTTGCGATAGCTGTCCAGCACCGGCGGGTGCTGCACGAACAGCTCCAGCGTCTTTATAAGCAGGTCATCGAAGTCCAGCGCGTTGGCCTTTTTCAGCTTGTCATCGTAGCGCGTGTAGATTTCGGCGTACTTCTGCGAACGGAAATCGCCCTGTTGGCTTTGCAGCCATTCCTTGGGCGTCTGCATATGGTTCTTCGCGTCGGAGATTATCGAAAGTGCCTCGCGCGGCGGGTACATCTTGTCGTTAAGGTCGAGTTCGGTCAGCACGTCGCGCACCAGCCGCATCTGATCATCGGTATCGTATATCGTGAATGAGCGCGTATAGCCCAGCTTTTCGATGTCGCGCCTGAGTATGCGCGCACAGCTGGAGTGAAACGTGGATACCCACGCGTCGGACGCGGCGTCGCCCGCGAGTTTGTTGACGCGCTCCAGCATTTCCTTGGCCGCCTTGTTGGTGAACGTAAGCGCCAGTATGCGGTACGCGGGCACGCCCTTTTCCAATAGATACGCAATCCTGTGCGTAAGCACGCGCGTCTTGCCCGAGCCTGCGCCCGCCAGCACCAGCAGCGGCCCTTCCGTGGTAGTAACCGCACGGCGCTGCGGCTCGTTGAGCATACTTAAATCCATTACTTATCCTCCCCGGAGCCATTTTCCTGTTTTTCGTCAATCAGCCTGCCCAACACGGTTTCGTAGCCGCCCGCGCCGTATACCAGCGCACGGTTTACGCGGCTGATAGTAGCAGTGCTGGCGCCGGTCTGGGTGGCAATGTCGTGATAGGTAATGTGCTCGCGCAGGAGCTTGGCAACATGTATGCGCTGAGCCAGATCCTGAACCTCGCGTATTGTACACAGATCCTCGAACAGCGCGTAGCCCTCGTCCACGTTCTTTATTTCCAGCATTGCCTGCATCAAAAGATCGGTCTGTTCGCTGCGCACGCGATTTAGACTCATACCGACCGCCCCTTTCGTTTCAAATGATATGTATATGCGGCACACATGTACCGTCTGCATCCCAAAAATATTCAGCCAGGCTCTTATCGCCGCCTGTCTTACAATGCCGTACCCAAATGTACTATTTAGGGTATGCACACCTTCTCATATTACCACTTTATCATAGAGTTGTGATTCAAACAAGCTTATTTATATGTCTTTAGCGCAACAAATTGGAAGGTCCAGCGTAAAAACAGAGACAAAAATATCCTCCAGCTGAGCCGGAGGTATATTCTGACAAAATAGTTATATAGTGATGTGCAGTTTAAATTTCTATATATTTACACTACTCTCAAACCTTGAAGTTCATCACGCACTGAAGCGGGTCGTTTGAGACTCCTACAGATTTACACTACTCTCAAACCGGACTGCTACTGCGACACGTATCAAAAGGGTTTGAGACTCCTACAGATTTACACTACTCTCAAACCACGCAGGTATTAACGGTTAACGGCATGACAGTTTGAGACTCCTACAGATTTACACTACTCTCAAACAAGCCCGCTGAACTTGTCGTTAAGTCCGGAGTTTGAGACTCCTACAGATTTACACTACTCTCAAACTATGTTTCGCATGGCTGCTTTGCCTCCTTAGTTTGAGACTCCTACAGATTTACACTACTCTCAAACCTCAAACCTCAAATACAGACATGCCCTTTGCGAACGAACCTACATCCATTCTACAGCCTACAAACTGTTAAAGGCCAAGTGAGCATTTAAGGAGGAATCTCAAACCGATAACCATATTATACCTGAACATTGTCAATTCATCAACCTATTTCGCACAAATCACCATCAATAATCAATCGTTCCTCACATTCCTGCCGCGCATGTTCGCAATTTTCCAGCATGATTAGGTTGTATTCATGTGTCCACGCACTTTGCTGACGTACTTTAAGCGAGCTGTTATGACTGCCGTGATACGGCACTACTTCCGAAACCGGAAGGCGTTTTGAGTCGCAGAAGATTACTCGAACTTTTTTCTCCATCAATGCTTCCATAAGGCAACCCGTCAGCGAAACTGCCGGGTTTTCCAGCACCAGAATGGCGATTTCGTCCAGATAGACTCGCTTTGTATCTTCTCCCCGTATTACCAGATACCCCATCTTATAATCCAGCTTGCACCGTCTGGATATTATCACGCTGCGCCAGCTCATAGCAAATCCAGCAGGTTAACGGACTGCTTTTCCCAAATGCCGGACGCTGAGGAGTCTATAATTCGCACGTCTTTATAGTACTTCTTCCAATTCGATATTTTGGAACTAATTGTAACTGCTGCAACACGAGTGCTAGTGCCACCTACAACGGCACGCAAATCAATACCGTTTTGAACACGTCCAAACACCTTGTGAATGTTCAGCAACGCCTTTGCCTGTTCAACAGGATTCAACTTAACAAACTTCTCACGCCCATTTTCCAACCGCTTCAACGGGCTTCCGGGGCGTTTTTTGAATATCGAGTCGCGCAGTTTTTCCAGATACATATCGTATAGTCTGATATTCTTTTCCGCTGTAACCTTATCGTATTTCTCGTCAAAGAAATACTTTTCATTTTTGCTTGTCTTTTCAACAAGCCTTTCCAGCTTTTTGATGTATGCTTCCGTTTCAGCAGAGGCTATAAAAGGCATAAATGGAGCAATATTTAGAACTTCGCCTTTATTGGCGCTGCCCGTAATATAGGCTCGGAAGCCGTCAAAAGACAGAACGGTATTAATTTTCAAGATGCGCATCCCCATCGGGAATGATATATCTGACACTTTTCCATGATTAATACTTTGCACTCTGTCATGAGCATACTCATGTGCAAATTCAGCGTCTTTCTCAAATCTATCTGCATAAAGCAACTCAACAGGCATAATCATAATATCCTGAGTCAGATCCTTTACGATCGTATAGCACACCGGAATAAAGAAAGATATGTATGCACTATTATAACCGCCATATTTTTCCGTCGGCATACCCTTTTTGCGCGGAATGAGACCTTCCGCCGCTTTTAACGGCAGCTGATTAAACAGTCCGCCCTTGCGGCGGAAAGCGTATCGTGTCATATGCGCATTGTTCTTTGCCATAGTCTTTTCTACCTTATCCAGCATCGGTTTGCCATCCCATACCACATTGTCGCCGCAAACCACTGGATTCGTGTACAGCGTTTCGGGCTTTATGCTGTAATTATCGTTCACGTTGAACCATTGATGGCTAAAGCGCATATCATAAACATTGCCCGTTACAATGTTCAAATATGCATCCTTTGCATGATGTAGGTCGTTGAATGTGCGCGACTTAAGCAAATCAAATTCCTGACGGAATTCGCTGGTCAGGCGCGCCTTTACATAAACCACCTCCGATTCTGGATACATTTCTTTAAGTAACGTCGCCACTGCCTTCGTGGACTGCGACGTTTCGGTCAATTGACGGTTGATAAAGCCAATTTTCTCGTCGGCGGTGAACGGCGTACTCCGTGTCAGACGCTTGTATAGCTCGTCCGAAATAAGGCCACAATGTTTCAGCATTGTCCAGTACGGCGTCATTTTGTGCCGGATTTCCGCCTTTATCGGATACTCATCGGCCTTTTCACCGTTCAGCTTTGACAGCACCAGAACTTTATTGTTGATTATGCTGTCATCCTTTACATACGCCCGCGGGTAAACGTGGTCGATGTTGTAAATATCACCATTAACGTCCTTGTTAAGCAGGTCAAGACTGATCGGCTCCCTGCTGTACATGCATTTACCTAACTGGACATAGTACAAAAACAGCTTTTCGCCCTGAAGCCTGGAATCTGCCGCATCGCCCATGTCTTCCAGCTGCTTTTGCAGTCGCGGCACATCTTCGTCGCGGCATTCCTTATATAGCGCAAGCAGTTTCTCCTTTCGGCTCAATGTGCGCTTGTTTTTCTGTTCAGGCGACGCACCTCGTGTCATTTCTATAAAAAACTTTTTAGGCGGTGTGCCAAGTGCCGTCACCACTTCCTTCGTGATCTCCAATGCACGAAGAACTGGGCGCTTTACGGCGTTTGAAAGGCGCATATTTTCCAGTTGCTCATCGAGAGTCATATTCGCATAAAACTCCCGTCGGCATTTTTCTACTTTTTCTGCAAACGTATATCTGTCGGAAAGCAGTTCCATCAAATTGCAGTTCGTTTGCCACATTGCAGACAATATCGTTATTATTTCGCCAGTCTGCTTATCGTTGCCCTCCAATACAGTCAGAAATTCTGCCGATAGTCTTCCAAAGTCCTTATATTTAAGGTGAGCAATATAGTCAACGTTATCCTTGCTCAGTTTTGGATACTTCTCATGCAAATACTCTTTAAGACGCTTTTTATCCTCCGTGCAGGTAATCCTTTCGATTATATCTTCAACCTGACTTTCCGTCAGTATATTTGCCTCCAACATTTTTTTGAAATCATGATATGATTTCAGAGACGAATGTATCGCGACGTCCACGCCGGATATTGACTGTTCCTTGGACATATAGCCGTTGCTAACGAGATAGCATTTTATCATGTTGACAGATACACGTCGTTTTTGCTCAAACAGCGCCTTATATATTCCCTGCTTTGCCGAAACGTCGATGGCGTTTCCGTCTATTTTCAGGTTGTTTATCTCATTAAGAACCGTAAAGCGCTGATATGCCAACGATTCACGCGGTAGAACGTCATAACCCGGCAGGTAAGTACACTTGTTTGTCATCCTGCGAATAAATTCTGCCTCGCTTTTATCGCGGTCAACCATCTTATCGAAATTCCAGGGCAGTATGCATCCCTCTGCCTTTCGCTGAATCCACGCAAACGACGACTTGGAATTCAGCGGCCCAACATAGTATGGAACGCGATACAGGAATACCGACCGTATCTTTTCAGCCACTGTCAGGCCGTCACTGTCCTTCTCATTCAAAAAAGGCAGATAGGTGGAAGCATTTTTGAGCACTTCATCCAGCTCATACAGATAAAGCTGATACGGTATTACGCGGTTTTCAGTATCGTGCTGCTTGGGCAAAAATGTTCGAAGCGCGATGCGGTTTTTGATGTCGGCAAGCAATTCTTCGTCTTCCTTTTCAGGCGTAATTGTTTTGACGGCATTTCCCAGCTCTTTAAGGAAATCTTCTTTCGTACTCTTCTTCAAGCTGCTCTTTTGACTCTTTGCGCAATGTCCAGAGTATGCGGCATAGCTGTTTTTGCCCACGCCGTTAAAGAGCGCATCGTACTCTTCTTTCGAAAGATACTTTCTCACAATGTGCTTTAAGTCCCGCAAGTCCTGCTTATGCTGTTCGTAAACCTGCTTCTTCACTACAGAAATTAACTTATTACCTTTCAACACATCGTTAAGCTTTACACAGTCATATACCGTTTTCATGCTCTGCACAATCTGCCCGTCATCACCTAACGCTGCGAGTACTTCTTCAATCTTGTCGTCTCCGTCTTCAAAACTAAACGAAAGACCCTTATACTCATCTTTGCCGAACAGTTCATTTGCTTTGACCGTACCGCCGCATATCGCCCTCATAAGAGATTCACAGTTAAGTGGGAATTTTTCGGCTTTTTTAGGCGCTTTGCCGCCTTCAAACAAAGTTTTACATAGCTGCTTGTACTTATCGTTTATACCAGATTTTTGAGTAAGTACCTTCAATATCTCACACTCTTTTTCGCGCTTCCACGGAATTTCGATATCGCCGTCTTCGTTGCTGTATGTATGCAAAAGGTCTCCAACCAGTTCCTTCCATATGCTCTCAAAATTTTCCAAACTGCCAACGTTGTTCACACTGATCTCACTTAAAAAGTGTCCTCTATGTGCGACCAACCATGTACATGCTAAGTATACAAGGCGAACATCGCGCGGTTTGTTACTGGTTATCAAGTCTAAAATCAGATGATGAATCGTTGGATAAGCCTTATTGTATTCCTTGTCGGTAAAGCCCAGCTCATCAAAGAGCGTGTACTGGCTTTGGGCTTCGTCGCGATGCAATTGGCTTTCCCGTATGCGAATGTAAAACTGCGGATCAACTTCATATATTGCATGTGCGAACAGTTCCTGAATCAGCATGACACGTTGCTTTCTCCGATCCAAGCGTCGTCTTGCCGTCCGTGCCATTCGCCTTTCCGTATTCAATTTAGCTGTTTCAAACAGGTTTACGCCCCACATCGGTTCTCCCCTATACTTGATCAACGAATAGCTCGTATCTGTCACCGCGTAGCCGACGGAATCCGTTCCAATATCCAGGCCAATATAATATTCCTTCTTTTCATTTGCCATATTGACAAGTTCTCCTTTTTGCATTATATTATTATTGTAGATTCCTACAGATCTACACTACAAAGTTCAAATAAAGGTATACCCAAATCGCGGGGCTATCCCCCGACAGCACAGTGTGTGCATTGGTCTCCTACGGGGGACTTTTTTATTTTTCCAATGACCTAATTGCATGTTCCGCTAAAGAGATAACGCAAATCAACATTTAAGATTCATATGTTCCATCAGTCAATAATTATACTACAATCATGTACAAAACAAAAGACTTTATTTTATATTTTTTGACATTGAGCAAACATGTGTTATCAGTAGTCATGCATATCCCTACGCTTGAGTGGAATGGCAAATTTTTTACGCCTTATGATTGGCAGAGACCATTTTGCTGGACGTCTATTGGCGCGAATGATTGTTGAGCCGTTTCGACAGTCCAAGCACAAAAAAGCACCGAACCTTTATAAGATTCGGTGCTCAACGCGGAGAAGGAGAGATTCGAACTCTCGAAACGCTTTTGACGTTTACGCGATTTCCAGTCGCGCGCCCTCGACCAAGCTAGGCGACTTCTCCACACTGTGAAGTATTTGGTTTTCCGGGGCTTTGTTTGGCACAAGCGATATTATACACGAATGACGGCGCTTTGTCAATAGCCAATTTCACTCTTTTTTGAGAAAAAT
>CAOKFD010000004.1:0-78437 GCA_948467645.1 uncultured Eubacteriales bacterium
CTGATTGCCACTTCCGCGCCCACTTTAATTTATGGTGGGCGCGGCATGGATGGCCGCTCATACATCCAGTTGCACGTCCGGACGGCCAGTTTTCGCGCCCGCCATACTTTACGGCGGGCGTGAACCTCACCGCCGAACAACCATCTGAGCCGCCGAGGGGCGGCGAACATGGCGCGGGGGAAACCTGCCTAAACAGAAAAAGATCATTCGCGGAATCCCGAAACTAAGTAAGATTATAGCTAGCGTGAGCCACAAACCCGCCAAAACAAGAAACGCCGCTGACTCTTAGAGCGAATCAGCGGCGAAAGGAAGCAAACGAAACTTCCTATATATAATTCTCCTAAAACGTCCGAACTAAGAAACATTTGCGGGAGAACAGCCAATCGGCTTTTCTTTGGTTCTTTCTTTTCTCCTGAAAAGAAAGAACACGTCCCCCTCGTTCTTATCGTTGCCCCTGCCTCCTCTGAAGCATCGTGTGTTTGAGCATCCAGAGTTCGTCGGAGAGATCGACTTTGTAGCGGTGGGGGTTGCGGAGGCGCTTGTACTGTGCCCAGAAGGTGTCCATATCGGCGCGGCAGTAGGCTTTTATGTCGGCAAGGGTGGGGGAGGTATAGACCTGCTTGCCGTTTTCGAAGATCGGGATTAAGAGCTTGCGCGCCTTGAAGTTCGTCAGGGTTAGCTTTTTCCAGGTGTCTACCGGGTCGAAGATCGTTAGCGGCTGGGACTCGTCGATTATCTCGTGGTCAAGCGCGATCAGGTCGGCTGCCGCCATACCGTCCTTGTCATATAGACGGTAGAGCATCTTTTGACCCGGATTGGTTATCTTCGCCGGGTTCTCGGAAATCTTGATCTTGGGCACAAACTGACCGTCAACTTCCTCCGCCGCCAGCTTGTATACACCGCCTAACGCCGGGCAGTCCTGCGACGTAATCATCTTCGTGCCCACGCCCCATACGTCAATCGCCGCACCCTGCGCCTTCAAGTCCCAAATTATCTCCTCGTCCAGATCGCCCGACGCGCATACCTTCGCGTTCGGATAACCCGCTTCGTCCAGCATACGCCGGCATTCGCGGCTTAAATACGCAAGATCGCCTGAGTCCAGACGTATGCCTATCGGCTCGTATCCGCGCTCGCGTAACTCGCCAAATACCTTTATCGCGTTGGGCATACCACTGCCTAACGTGTCGTATGTGTCAACCAGTAACATGCAGTTGGTCGGGAATATCTCCGCATACGCGCGGAACGCCGTCAGCTCGTCCGGGAACGACATTACCCAGCTGTGCGCGTGTGTGCCGCCCAGCGGTATCCCGAACATCTCGCCCGTCAGTACGTTGCTGGTAGACTGGCAGCCCGCAATCACCGCCGCGCGCGCACCGTATATGCCCGCGTCCGGCCCCTGCGCACGCCTGAGTCCAAACTCAAGCACCGCGCCGCCGTCAGCCGCCTGCACAACGCGTCCTGCCTTGGTCGCAATCAGAGTCTGATGGTTTACTATGTTGAGCAGCGCAGTCTCGATTAACTGTGCCTCCATTATGGGCGCAGTCACGCGTACAATCGGCTCGTAAGAAAATACAATCGTGCCCTCCGGCACGGCCATTATGTCGCCGGTGAATTTGAAATTGCTCAGGTAGTCAAGAAAGCTTTCGTCAAATAGATTCAGCGAGCGCAGGTAGGCAATGTCCTCCTCCGCAAAGTGCAGGTTGTTCACATACTCGATTACCTGCTCAAGTCCCGCCGCAATCGCATACGCGGTTATCTCGCTGGTCGCACGGTAAAACATGTCGAATACGGCACGGTTCTTGCCCATGCCCTTCTTCCAGTAGCCGTACATCATCGTCAGTTCGTATAGGTCCGTCAGCATCGTTAGGTTGCGCATAGTATTCCCCCTGAACGTTATTTCAAGGATACTGACCGGCCGCGCATACTTTTTGCCTGCGAAGCAATTTAAGGCTCGAATCCTCAGCTCAAGATTATACCTGCGCATATATGGATTGTCAAGAAATTATCATGCGGCGGATGAATCCTTACTATAAATAAGGCGCAAATAAAGCGCCCGCGCTACCGCGGACGCCTGAATATCGAAATGAATATCGCAATGCCGCCGCCGATCATAAGCAGCGCAATCATGTACTTCAGCGGGAATAACATGCACAGCATTAGCCCGCCGCCTATGCCAAGCAGTATGCGCGCCTCACTGCGCTGCGCCCGCGAGCCGGTTATGCGGTACGATTTGTATAGTCCCAAAGCCGGGCCGAGCAGAAACCCCGGCCATATGTATTGCATAAGCTGCCAGCCCAACACCTCGCACAGCATAAACATAATGCCGTATGTGATAAGCACACCGCTGGCCATGGGCGAACCGCCGTCGGCCCGCCGCGAACTGCCGCTCGACAGCCCAAACCATATCAGCAGCAGCGGCCATAGCGATATAAACGATAGTTTCATTTGGAAAAGACCTCCGCATAATCAGTATGCGGGCGCGTCCTGACTGCGATAAAGATACAGACACAGCCCCGCCATGCCCGCCACACAGCCGATCTGAGGTATAAGCGCCGCCGCGCCCATAAAGCAGGTGACTGCGATAAGCCCCGCGCCCAGCGCACAGCCCGCAATAAGCGCCGCTATGTCGCCCGCGCCGCGCTGCCTGCGCCGCGCAAAGAACAGTATCAGCACGGTCAGTATCATCAGCATACTGAGTAATTGCGATACGCGCACACTGCCGAAATACAGGCTGTCCGTGCGCATACCCTCGACCACCGCGCGCTCCGCGCCATACAGCACCGCGTACCAGCACAGCACATCGCCCGAATGCGTATAGCGCCGCCGCGTAAGCATAAGCACCGTAAACACTATAAGGCACCACATCGATTCATAGAAGAAAGTGGCATAGTGCCATTCGCCCAAAGCCTCGATGTATACGCCCATCGGGAAAAACTGCTGCGCGGCATTCGTAATCAGGTCGCCGTATGCCTCCTGATTAAAGAAGTTGCCCCAGCGCCCGATCGCCTGACCCAGTATCAGCGAGGGCACGGTCATGTCCAAGAGCTTGCTCATGGGCAGCTTCCTGCGCCGCGAAAATATGAATGCGCCCAGTATGCCGCCCAGCACCGCGCCGTATATCGCAATGCCGCCCTTGTGTATGAAGAATATCTCTACCGGATTGTCCTTGAACATGTCCCAACTGAGCGCGACGTAATACACGCGCGCGCAGATTATCGCAAGCGGCACTATATAAAAGAACAGATCCAGCATCGTGCCGTCGGGCAGATGCACGCGCTTTTGCTCGCGCTGCGCCAGCAGATACCCGATCAGTACCGCCGCCGCGATGAGCACGCCGTACCAGTTGACCGTGAGCGGCCCCAGTGTGAACGCGATTTTGTTTGGAATCCAACGCATACGAATGTTCCTCCGCATGATGATTATATCGCCCGCGGCCGGGCAAGGCAAGCCCGCACGGGTGAGAATACGATTAGAACTCGGACTATGATAACACTATTCCCACATTGAGGCAATATCAAACGGGTAAAGTAAATTGGGCGCATTGTGGAGCGTATGCGGCTAAGCACGCTCCATGCGCTTGACACGCGCGCCGCAATCCGCTATTATATTGCTTGGATAAGAACGGCTCTGATTGCCGTATATATAGGAGGAAATTGCAATGTCGGTTGTAGTATGCTTTGGCGAGGTAATGCTGCGCCTTACGCCTCCCGGTTACACGCGCTATTCCCAGACTCAGTCGTTCGACGTGGCTTTCGGCGGCGCGGAGAACAACGTCGCCGTGTCCACCGCCTGCTTTGGCGATCAGTCCCGCATGATAACCAAGCTCCCAAATAACGCAATCGCCGACATGTTCATGCAGCAGATGCGCAGCGTGGGCGTGGACGTGAGCCAGGTAGTGCGCGGCGGCGAACGCATGGGCATTTACTTTGTTGAAAAGGGCGCGTCCCTTCGTCCCACCCGTGTGACCTACGACCGCAAGTATTCGGCCATGACGACGCTAAAGCCCGGCGAAATCGACTGGGACAAGGCGCTGGAGGACGCCGACTGGCTGCACTGGACCGGCATCACCGCTGCCATATCGCCCGATATGCCCGCAGTGATTATGGAGATGCTGAAGGCCGCAAAGAGCAAGGGCGTTACCGTGAGCTGCGACCTGAACTACCGCAAGAACCTGTGGACTCCCGAGGAAGCGCAGCAGGTCATGCCCGCGCTGGTCGAGTACTGCGACGTAATCATAGGCACGGTTGAGGACTCCGCGCTGACCGTGGGCGTTGTGCCCGAGACGGCCGATCTTGATCTGGGCCGCCAGACTGAGGAGAACTACTTTAAAACCGCCCAGATGCTGGCCAAGCGCTTTAACGCCAAGAAGGTCGCCATGATGGAGCGCGAGAGCATCTCGTCCAACGACTGCAACTGGTTCATGAAGCTGTATGACGCGGCCACCGATACCATGGCGCATTCGCGCGAGTATGCGGTGCGCATCGTGGACAACGTGGGCTGTGGCGACGCGTTCGGCGCGGGACTTATACACGCACTGCGCGCGGGCATGAGCGATCAGGAAGCCGTGGATTTCGGCACGGCGGCGGGCGCGCTCAAGCACACGATCAACGGCGACTATAACCTGACTTCGCGCGATGAGGTGCTGAACATAATGAACAGCGACTCGACCGGGCGTGTTCAGCGTTAAGCAAGTTTTCGCGGCGGTATATTCATGCCCGCCGCGTTTTTTGAAGGAGCATACGCATGGCGACGATAACCGAACTAAGGCCGCTTAAAAGGCGGATAATCATAATGGTTGACGGGCGGCGCTTTGCGTGCGTGCCGGGCGCATGGGTGCGCGAACTTGAACTGAGGCAGTTCGACGAGGTGGACGTGGATGAGCTGGGCGCGGCAATCGCGTCGCGGCAGTTCGAGGGCGCGTATGCCTATGCGCTGGACATGCTGGCCGCGTCGATGCGCACAAAGAAGCAAATCCTCACCAAGCTGGCCGAGCGCGGCTGCTGTGCGCTGACGCTTGAGATGGTAGGCGCGCGCCTGACCGAAAGCGGACTGATAAACGACGCGGCATACGCCGCGCGCCGCGCCGAAATAATGAGCGCGCGCGGCAAGGGAAAGCGTGCCGCATTAAGCGACCTTATACAAAAGGGCGTGGACGCGGAAACCGCGCGAAAGTCTGTCGAAAATTGGGACAGCGAAGCCGAGCTGAACGCGGCGCGCGAAATCGCGTATAAGTTCATGCGCAAGCGCTGGGACGACGGCGAACAGCGGGCGCGGATGCTGACATATGCGGCACTGGCGCGGCGGGGCTATTCAAGCGATATAGCGCGCAATGCGGAGAACGAGGCCATGCGCAGACTGCGTGCGGAGGACGAGGAAGCCGATGAATAGGCAGTGTGCTTCCAATATTATATGCGCAACTTCGGCAGGGCTGTGCAAGTGAAATTTGAATGCACGGTTCAGCCTAAAATAGATACATCAGGGAGGTTTAAGACATGAGCATACTTGACGGTTTTGTAGCGCGCGTGAATAGGGAACAGCTCCCGGTCGACGCGGTTGTCGCATACCGCGGCGAACAGCTTATCGGAGAGCATCGCTGGTCGCCCGACGTGCCGGGCAACATATACTCGCACACCAAGTCGTTTATGGTAACGGCGGTGGGCGCGGCGATTGACCGCGGACTGCTCACGCTGGACACGCGGCTTATCGACATGCTGAAGGACGATCTGCCCGAACGTTACGACCCGCGCCTTGGCGAAATCAAACTGCGCCATCTGCTCATGATGTCGTCGGGCTTCGACCGGCCGCTGCTTATGAGCGCACAGCGCAAAGCACCCGACTTTAACGAGGACTATATCGACTTTATGCTCAGGCAGCCGGTGCTGGCTGCTCCGGGCGAGAAGTTCTGCTATTCCAGCGCGGACAGCTATCTCGCGGGCGTAATGGTCGAGCGCGCAACCGGCCGTAACCTCCTTGATTTCATGATGGATGCGTTCATGGGCGACATGGGCATCGAGCGCCCCGAATGGGAAGTCTGCCCGCGCGGCACGCCTTTCGGCGGCGGCGGTATGTGCCTTAAAACGCGCGATATGGCGAAGATAGGCATACTCTATCTGAACGGGGGCGTGTACGGCGGCAAGCAGCTGGTGTCTGCCGACTGGGTAAAGACCGCCTCTACATTCAAGATCGCCACGCCCAGCGACAATCGATTTAGCTGCGGCTATTGCTATCAGTTCTGGCTCGACCCGATGCCGGGCTGCTATCGCGCGGACGGCGCTTATGGCCAGATCACGCATATTTTGCCCGACAAGGGCGCGGTGGTGGCCTACAACTGCCACGCCGAAACCATGCCCGCGATAAACGAGGCGTTCTTTGAGGAGATATATCAGAAACTCTGATTAGAGTGTGCCTCAAAAATTCCGGAGTACGCAATTTCGGGCGGCGCTGCGCCATTTCTGCGTCACAAGGCTCGACTTAGCGCTGCTAAGCCTGCGGGTTTCTTCCTTGAACTGACGCAAAATCCACTTGGGTCTGCGGATTGTCCCGCTTGAGACACGCTCTAGGGCATACACTGCGGCCGCGCGTCGGATTTTCGGCGCGCGGCTTTTTTTATTTGCAGAAAAAAAATAACGGCGGCGCTGGCTATTGACTTAGCATTGATAATGGCATAGAATGATACTTAGCGCATCAAGGGCGATGCATAAGCATTTGTGTCGGGAACAGACGGAGGTATTGCATAAGATGAACATGAACGGGATTGTGGCCCGGATTGAGGAACTCTGCGCGATAGAAAGCCCCACCGGCATGACAATGGCGGCGGCCGACTACGTGGCGGGCGTGCTGGACGCGCTGGGCGTAAAGAACTGGATGACACGCAAGGGCAATGTAGTGGCCGAACTCGGCGGCGAAGGCGCGCCGCTGGCGCTGTGCGCGCATGTGGACACGCTGGGATTGATGGTCAGTGCGATTAAGCCAAGTGGCAGACTGAAATTTTCGCACATTGGCGGCATATCGGATAACTCCATCGAAAACGAAAACGTAGTCATACACACGCGCGACGGCCGCGCATACGAGGGCACCGTACAGAGCATATACGCATCCCGCCACGTATTCGCGGGGCGCGACCAGTGCGCGCGCGATACCGACAACATGGAAATTGTGATCGACGAAATCACGCACAGCGCCGAGGAAACCCGCGCTTTGGGCATAATGAACGGCGATTTCGTGACGCTCGACCCGCGCACGCGCGTAACCGAGTCCGGCTTTATAAAGAGCCGTCATCTGGACGATAAGGCCTGTGCGGCGCTGCTGCTGGAATTTGCGGCGCGGGTAAAGCGCGGCGAAACTAAGCTGGGCCGCAAGGTATACCTGATGTTCAGCGTATATGAGGAGGTATCTCACGGCGCGTCGGCGGGTCTGCCTGCGGACGTTGAGGACGTGCTGATCGTTGACATGGGCTGTGTGGGCGGCGATTTGGAGGGCGATGAGACGCGCGTATCCATCGACGCAAAGGACGCGGGCGGCCCTTACAATTATCAGATGACAACCCGCCTTATCGAGCTGGCCAAGCAGCATGAACTTGAATTTGCGGTGGACGTGTTCACGTCGTATTCGTCGGACGCGGCGACTGCGCTCAGGGCGGGCTATGACGTGCGCCACGCGCTGATCGGGCCGGGCGTGTTCGCGTCGCATGGCTATGAACGCACCCATGTGCGCGCGCTGGAAAGCACGCTCAGGCTTATTGAAGCATATGCTTCGGAGTGTCCGCTATGAGTGCGCGCGGGCTTATGGGGCGCTGGTCGGCGCAGGATATAAGGCGCGTCGCAAAAATTGCGTGGCCTACGATACTTGAAAACATAATGGTCATAATGGTGTCGTTCGTCGATACCGCGATGGTGGGCCAGCTGGGCGAGGACGCAACCGCCGCAGTGGCCGTAAACGCATCGCCCAGCTGGCTGTTAAACGGCGCGTGCGCCGCGATACAGGTGGGCGCAACTGTGCTCGTGGCGCAGGCGATAGGCTCGCGCGACAGGGAAGGCGCAAACAAAGTCGCGCGTCAGGCGATGACGTTGGGCATGTGCATGGGCGCATTTCTGATGGTGCTGATGATGGCGATAAGCGGCTGGCTGCCCGCGGCACTGCGTGCCGAGGCGCGCATAGTGCCCGTGGCGGCGCAGTATATCCGCATAGTTGCGGCATCGTACATACCGCACTTTACCGGGCTTGTAATATCGGGCATACTGCGCGGCGCGGGCGATACCAAGACCCCTATGAAGGTAAACCTCGCGGCCAACGTGGTAAACATCATTGGCAACTTCTTCCTGATATATGAATCGCGCACGGTGTCGATATTCGGCCTCAGCATCCCGGTATGGGGCGCTGGGCTGGGCGTGGTCGGCGCGGCAATTCCCTCGGCGTTTTCAATGGCGATGGTGGGCGTGGTGCTGTTCATACGAGTAGCGCGCGGCGCAGGCGATATACGCTTCGAGCGCCATCAGTCGTATCGTCCGCGCTGGAACGTGGTGCGCAATATGCTCCGGATTGGTATGCCCGCCGCGCTGGAGCGCGTGTGCGTAAACGCGGGACATATGATATTCCAGACGATGGTTGCGGGACTGGGCACTGCGTCGCTGGCGGCGCATCATTTGGCGACTACCGCTGAATCGCTGTCCTACATGCCCGCGTACGGCTTTGGAGTTTCGGCTACCACATTGGTTGGTCAGGCGGTGGGCGCAGGCGATACCGAGGGTGCGCGGCGCTACGGCTCGCTGACTATACTCATCGGATTTATAGGCATGACCTGCACGGGATTGGTGCTAATGCTGTTCCCGGAGGCACTGCTGGGCATGTTCACCAACGCACAGGACGTTATCACACTTGGCGCACCGGCACTGCGCGTCGAGGCGCTGGCACAGCCGTTCTTCGCGCTGTCGATAGTTGCGTCGGGCGCGCTCAGCGGCGCGGGCGATACGCGCACTCCGATGATAATCGGCCTTGCGTGCATGTGGGGCGTGCGCCTGTCTGTGGCGGCGCTGTGCATCTACGGTTTTGGCATGGGACTTACCGGCGCGTGGGTAGGCATGGCGACCGACCTTACCGTGCGCGGCATACTGACCTTTGCACGCTTCCGTTCGCCCAAGTGGGAAAAGATTTCGGCAGTAAATGTGAACGCATAAAAACGTAGTTTCGGCGGGGCGGTTAATTCCGCTCCGCTTTGTTTTTGTAAGGAGGAAGTTTATGAAGATTACGCTGGGCGAGGAGCGTGTGATAGTGCGCGGCATACGCCCTGAACAGCAGCTTTGGGGGCCGTATCAGTTCCCGCGGCCATACGATCTGGGCGACCGGCTGGTCGTGGCGGTGCATGTGGACAATGACGATATTAAGTCATTCGGCACGGACAACCGATGGTTCGAAAGCCGCGACAGGGGCGCGACGTGGCAGGAGATCGGCCCGGAGGTTTCGGTCGAATGCGGACTGAAATTGCAAAACGGCGACAAGATCTACTTCCCGATGGAGTCGGGCATAAGCCTGAAAAACTACCGCATGACCGAACAGAAGTACCGCACGCCCGGCTATGACTATTCAAAGCAGGCCGAGGAGGGCACGCTTCCGATACCCGACGGCATGACGTTCTGGATGGACGGCACGACTATACGCGCCTACCGCGCCGACCGGCTGCCGCCCAGTCTCGCAGGCAGCAAGTGGATCATGAAGCGCCTGAAAGCGGGGGAGAGCCAGCCCGCGACCGAGTATGCTCAGGTTGACTGGCCCTGCCTGACGCGCGTTGTGTTCTCCGGGCCGAACTACGATAACGTGCTCAAGCCGATGTTCCCGCGCGGCACGCCGAAACTCGGCCCGGACGGCGCGATATTGGTAAGCGTGTTTTCGGGCGAAGGGCATATCAATCCCGACAACGGCTGGTACAGCCCGTACTATTCGGCCGAGCTGTTCCGATCGGAAGATTTCGGCCGCACGTTTACGCGGCGCGCGCACATGGAGTACCCGGCCGACGGGCGCAGGTATCCGTACGCAAGCGGCGGCTTCAGCGATTCCGACTTCGAGTTCATGCCCGACGGCTCGATCGTATGGTTCATGCGCTCCAACTGGTACGGCAGTACGGGCGAGGAGTGGAGTCCGATGTACATGACGCGCTCGACCGACGGCGGCTTTACGTGGTCGGAGCCGGAGCGCTTTTCGGACATGGGCACATTGCCACGGCTGGTTACACTGGGGTGTGGCGCGACGCTGATCTGCTATGCGCGCCCCGGGATGTTCGTGCGCGCGTGCACCGACGGCAAAGGGCTTGAGTGGAGCGAGCCAGTCGAGCTTATGACGCCCGGCGACCGCAGTAAGCTCGCAAACGTGCCCGCCGAAACTCCAACGTTCCACGACTGGGTGGGCGCGTGCAATAACCCGGAAATGTTGCCGACAGGCGATAATACCGCGCTTATCTTTTACAGCGACTTCTATTATCCCGACGAAACCGGCGTAAAGCGCAAGACGATACTCTGCCGCGAGATATTTGTCTCAAATTAATGCGCAGAATAACGTAAAATTATCCGAGCAAGCGCCTCAGACTATTGAAAATATTTGCGAAATATGCTAAACTATAAGGCGTGTCTAATAGACCTGTTAGCCCCGGGTCTGACATATAAAGCGCGTAAAGCGACCGACCACCGCTTGGCGCATCGCGGCGTATTCTACTGCGCCGTCAAATCGCGTGGATGGTTTTGTCCATGCAAATTATGAGCGGCGTTATTACGCCGATACCTCTATCAACGACCTGAGGAGGAGTTTCACGTGAAAACGTTTATGGCGAAGAACGAGACCCTGCAGCGTCAGTGGTACGTGATCGATGCTGACGGCCTCGTACTGGGCCGTCTGGCCAGCCAGGTGGCTTCGATACTGCGCGGCAAGAATAAGCCGACCTATACGCCCCATGTGGACGCCGGCGATCATGTAATCGTGATCAACTGCGACAAGATCAAGCTGACCGGCGCCAAGCTGGACAAGAAGAAGTATTATTATCACACCGGCTATGCGGGCGGCATCAAGGAAATCAGCTACCGCAGGCTGATGGCCACCAAGCCCGAGTTCGCCCTCAAAGAGGCCGTGCGCGGCATGCTGCCTTCCGGCGCGCTGGGCAACCACATGCTCACCAAGCTGCGCGTATACCGCGGCCCGGAGCATGAGCATCAGGCTCAGAAGCCGCAGGAGCTCAAGCTCGGCAAGTAATGCATTATGTCTTTGCGCCGCCGTGCGCAGAGATTTCCTGCCGTGGTAAAGCGCGCATGGCTTTGCCCGGCGCATAATGAAGGGAGGACTTTCAATGGCTCAGGTTAGCTACAATGCCGTTGGCAGGCGCAAGAAGGCCGTTGCCCGCGTGCGTCTGGTGCCCGGCGAAGGCAATATAACTATCAACAAGCGCGATATTGATAACTACTTTGGCGTAGAGACGCTGAAGATGACCGTACGTCAGCCCCTGACCCTGACCCAGACCACCGGTCGTTTCGATGTTCTGGTTAACGTCTATGGCGGCGGCTTCACCGGTCAGGCCGGCGCGATCCGTCACGGCATCGCCCGCGCGCTGATCAAGGCCGACGAGGAGCTGCGTCCCGCGGTTAAGAAGGCTGGCTTCCTCACCCGCGATCCTCGTATGAAGGAGCGCAAGAAGTACGGCTTGAAGGCTGCCCGTCGTGCGCCTCAGTTCAGCAAGCGCTGATATTTTGCTTGGTATATGCCCGCGCTGCAGACTTGTGTCTGCAATGCGGGTTTTCTTTTTATCTCGCATAAACAGGTCTGGTTAGGGTTCTTCACGGAAACATGGGGGGGATTTGCTGGTTCTCCCGCAATCATAGGGGTGTAAAAAAAGATCAAGGAGCCACCTTCGAGCAACAATGAAGTATGTTTCTTATTTATACGACAAAATAATCCAATACGACAACTGCGCAACTTGACAAGGGTTTAGGCAATTACTATAATTATAGACAGATGGCAAACGCGCTCGAACCGACCTAATCATTCGAACGTACCTGCCAAAACGATAAGAGGCTGCTGAAAGGCGGCTTTTTAAAAAGCAATGGGTTAGTGCAAACTAATTGGAAACGCAAATACCGCTGGTTAGCCTAATCTAACGAACTGGGTGGTGAACGCCGTTATGAAAAATTTCTGGGACAGAAATGCAAAGATATACGATTGCTTCATGCGCGGTGACGCGGCGGCTTATGACAAGATGTACGCGCGCATTCGGCCAACGGTGCGCGGCAAAAGCGTGCTGGAGCTGGCGACTGGCACGGGCGCGATTGCGCGGCACATCGCGGACTCGGCGAGCCATGTCGAGGCAACCGACGCATCGCCGGATATGATCGCGCAGGCAAAGCATGTCGGCGAGTGCACTGGCGTGAACTTTTGCGTGCAGGACATGTTTCACCTGCCGTATGGCGACGGATCGTTCGATGTGGTTATCGTCGCAAACGCGCTGCATATAGTGCCTGAACCCGAAAAGGCGCTTATCGAAATCGGGCGCGTGCTAAAACCGGGCGGCGTGCTGATCGCGCCCACGTTTACACACGCGGGCAATTCGCCGCAGGGCAAGGTGAGAGCATTCTTTATGAAGCTGGTCGGACTGCCCGTGCACAGCGAATGGTCGACTGACGAGTATCTCGCTTTTTTGCGGAAAAACGGCTGGAACGTGCGCATGAGTAAGGTGCTCAACGCGTCGTTCCCACTTACGTATACCGAATGCGTGAAGGAAAAGGCATAATTCATTCTTTATATAAAGGCATGGAGGCTAAAGCAAGGAAATGGAACGCAAGGACGCAATCCGCGACGCATACCGGCTGACCGGAAGCAATAATTTTTACGACGGCATGATTACCTGCTCCACCAAAAATGGCAAGGCCGTGTGTCGGATAGTGTGGGGCATGGACAAGGCCGAATGCGACGCGTATCTGGCCGACGCGCTGTCCGGCATACCGGACGGCTTTTCCGGGCGGCTGCTGGAGGTGCCGGTGGGCACGGGCATACTGACGATGCCACTATACAAAACATTGCCCAACGCGGACGTTACGTGCCTTGACTACTCGCCCGACATGATGGCGCAGGCGCAGGAAAAGGCGCGGCGCATGGGCATAAAAAACGTTGCGTTCAGGCAGGGCGACGTGGGCGCGCTTCCGTTTGAGGACGGCAGCTTCGACACGGTGCTGTCGCTCAACGGCTTTCACGCGTTCCCGGACAAGGAGGCGGCGTACCGCGAGACGCTGCGAGTGCTCAGACCCGGCGGCACGTTCTGCGGCTGCTTTTATGTCGAGGGCGCATACGGCCGAACCGACTGGATGGTTAAGCACATCTATCAGCCTGCCAAGTTCTTCACGCCGCCCTATGAAACCGTGGACAGTTTAAGGGCGAGGCTGAAGCGCATGTATGCGGATGTCAGGATGGATAACTTAAAGAGCATAGCATGGTTCGTCTGCCGCAAGGCGGAGAAGTAAGCCGTGCATTATATCAAACTGCGATATACATTTTCGAGGCGAACAGATCATGATTTTTGAAACAATGGGCAGGCGTTCCAATCCTGCCGTGCTGTTCTTTCATGCGATGGGCGTGACCGGCGCCAGCAGCGAGCCGGTTGCAAACTGGCTTAAAGACCGTTACTATTGCATACTTCCCACGTCGACCGTATATTGCGAGAGGCAGAAGTACGTGAGCAAATCGGACGAGATACGGCAGGTGGAGGACTTCCTGCGCGCGCAGGGCATAAAGCGGCTGGCGCTGGTGGTGGCGTCGTCGATTGGCGCAGATCTCGCGGCTGCGTTTTTGAGCGAGACAAAGCTTCCGGTCGAGCACGCATTTTTCGACGGCGGTCAGTTCGCGCAGATAGGCGCAGGCACGCGCCGAATCATGGTTCCGTTCCTGTACCTTGCGATAAAGAGCCTGTACTGGTCCAAGGGCGGTACGCTCAAAAAGATAATGTGGTGCGACGACGACGCGATTAAGCCGTACTTCATAGCGGCGGGCAAGACACTGGCCTATGCCAATATGCGTCGCCAGATTTCGAATAGCCTGGAGGACAAGCCGTTCCCGCACCTGCCTGACGAGCTTGTAAAGCACAGCTTTTTTGAGTTCGGAAGCGGCGAAGATCATTTCAAATACCGCGACGCGGTTATGAAAGCCTATCCCGGCGGCAATTTCCCGGTGCTTGACGGACACAATCATATGCAGTATCAGATTCGCGATCCCAAGGGCTTTGCGGACATGCTTTCGTCGATCATTGAGCGCGGCGAACTGCCCGATATGCCGTTTTGCAGGAAGTGAGGGCTGGCAACATGAAGGACAGCTATATTGCAGTAGATTTCCGCGCCACGGTTGATAAGCGGTTCAAGTCGCGCGCGGACGAGTTGAACGCGGCGTTCGATAACCGCCTGCCGCATGAATGCGACTTTGAGGCGGCGGTGTATCGGCACGGCACGCATTTCGTGTTCCCGGAAAGTATGCTAAAAATGATACTGCCGGTCGGTTCAGAAATGGTCGTGAAGCACGCATTTAAGGCGGCGCGCGAGGACATAGACCGCCGCATGACAAACGCGATTGAGCAGTGGAAGCGCGCAGAGATTTCCTGCCGTGGTAAAGCGCGCATGGCTTTGCCCGGCGCATAATGAAGGGAGGACTTTCAATGGCTCAGGTTAGCTACAATGCCGTTGGCAGGCGCAAGAAGGCCGTTGCCCGCGTGCGTCTGGTGCCCGGCGAAGGCAATATAACTATCAACAAGCGCGATATTGATAACTACTTTGGCGTAGAGACGCTGAAGATGACCGTACGTCAGCCCCTGACCCTGACCCAGACCACCGGTCGTTTCGATGTTCTGGTTAACGTCTATGGCGGCGGCTTCACCGGTCAGGCCGGCGCGATCCGTCACGGCATCGCCCGCGCGCTGATCAAGGCCGACGAGGAGCTGCGTCCCGCGGTTAAGAAGGCTGGCTTCCTCACCCGCGATCCTCGTATGAAGGAGCGCAAGAAGTACGGCTTGAAGGCTGCCCGTCGTGCGCCTCAGTTCAGCAAGCGCTGATATTGGCCTATCGGCTTTTCAAAGCACCGAAATCGTAAGGTTTCGGTGCTTTTTCATTCCTAAAATTCCGTGTATGTCGTATGGTTCCAGAGATACAAAAAAGGAGCGGCATAAAACAGCCGCTCCACTGAAATCAGGCCTTGCGTTTGGCAAAATAGCCGCCATTGGATTGCCCGCGCACGGCTTGGCTGCCGCTCATACCGTACGGATAGATCAAGCCGTGCAGATTTTTTATGCACCCATGAGTCACAGATCCGCAAATCCATACGCCCAAATGAGTCCGCTTTCGTCTGCCGATTCCTTTGCGACTATTTCGGCGGTTTCGCTCAGCTTGAGCGTCACGTCCTCGCTTGTGCCGTACGCTTCCACGTAACCTGTGCCGTCGACGAACTGGCGGGGGTGCATTATAATTGCGTCGGGCTGCATGTACATGTAATACACCCTGTATTCGATCTGCCATGCCCAGCGCCCGTCATCCAGCTGCACCGGGTCGTCGGGTATGGTGCCGTACCCGGTCTGTAGCCAGTATACATCTGCCAAATCGTTAAACTCGTATTCCCAGAACGACGCGCCTATGGGCGAGTCGCCGCGCGCCTGCTGCTCGGTTTCGTATATGCGTTCGTACTCTATTTCAAACGACATCGCACTCATATCGGCCTTGTTTATGCGCAGCACGTATCCGTTAAACTGCTTTTCGATGGGCTTGTCGGCTGTCAGCGCCGAGCGCACGTCGCTTGCGCCCATGGTCAGGGGAACGTTCAGCACTGTGCTGCCGCGCAATGTCAGCGCGCTTTCGTCAGGATAAAACCCGCCGGAATACGCGCCCGTATCGTCGGTAAAGTAGTCGGTGGGCACGGCGCTCATGTCGATTTCGTATATCTGCATATCGAGCGTAAACGCGCCGTCGCCGGGCTGAACATGCTCGCACAGCGTGCCCATGAATCGGCTGTTTATGGTTTCGCCCGGTCGTATCAGGTAGTTCTTCCACGTCAGCCCGCCGCACAGGTCGTACTCTACGCCAGCAAATTGCGCGTCAAACTCGCTGGTTTGAACGTAAAGCAGACTGTCGGTTACGTTTGTGGTCTGCCATGTGATTATGGTGGAGTCGTCCGTCGCGATGTACCTGTCCGCCTCTATGTGCAATATACCGTCGTCGCATACCGCGTCGCTTTCCACGACCAGATTGCTCAGCATATTAAGGTACTTCTCGTTGCCTGCGATAAGCGCAGGCGACCGCATCTCTTCAAATGACGAATCTAACCTGAAATTGCCCAGTATATCGTAAGGCTCGGGCTTTGCGCTTTCGGCCTGCGCAAACGTCGGGCACAGGCAGATGAGCGCGGCGCTCAGCGCGCATATTCGTTTAATCAGTTTCATTTTAGTCATTCCTCCGTTCGTATTCACTTTGAAGTATCGTTTAGCGGTATTTTTACGGCTTCATCCTCAAAGTACACGCGCGCGTTGTTTTCAATGCGATAGGGCACAAGTACGATCTCGTCGGGCAGTTCGTTTATGCCGCCCAACCGCATTTCGTAATCCAAATATACATTGCCGTCTGAGTCGCGTTCGGAGCTGTACCCGCCGCCCACGGATACGTCGAGCGGCGTGCCGTCTGCCATGCGCGGCTCGTACCAGCGATACAGCGGGTCGTCGTTTGTCATGGTTATTTCGTCCATGGCGCGCTTGGGGTGCACTTCGAACAGCAGTATCGCGCTGGCCGCACTGAAATCGGCGCGGCGGATAGTAAATGTGTATTCGGGAAAGTCCGCGCTCAGCGGCGCCGCCAGCGCCCTGAGCGTGCCTGCCGACGCGTTGGGATCCACGGTAAACTTGACGCGCAGATGCATGACCTCATCCGCAATGCCCATCCGGGAAAGCAGGCTTGCGGGATCGCCGTCGTAATCGCCGCCGCAGCCGCGCAGGTCTGCGCGCATGGTCGGGAAGAACGTGCCGCTGCTGTCGGACACATATATGCTGTCGTTCATGTACGCGGGCATACTGCCGTCCGAAAGCAGGAATGAATCCTCGGCGGCGGGTGAATAAGCACGCACGGGCAGCACGGGCTTAAGGAAATACGCATCTACGGTCACGTCGAACGGCGCGTCCGGCAGGGTGTCAAAAACCAGCTGGCCATAAAACTGCCTTTGCGCGCCGAAGTCGCCGCCCAGCGCGGCAAGCGCATACTCGTCGGGCGCGCTTGCGGTTATGCAGCCGTCCACGCTTGCCGATATATTTGTAAACGCCAGCGTGTATGCGCCGTCGGGCGCGCCCATGTCGAGGCTTAAATGCAGCTTGTCGCCGTCGATGAGATACTGCTCCGCGTCAAGTGAATAGCCCGCCTGCGCGTCCTTCATGTCCACGCTTTCCACGGATTCCACTGCGGCGGGTGAGGGCGATCTGCCGTAAAACAGCATGTCGATAAGTCCCATATGTGCCGCCGCAAGCGCCATGCCGCCGATCAGCGTAATCGCCGCCAGTGCCGCGATAAGCAGTACGCGTCTAGGCGGCACGCGGCGCGCGGTTGTTGGACGTGCGCATTCGTCTGGCAGACTGGCCAGCGTGCGCTCGACCATATCGCCGAACGCATCCGGCGTGCGGGGGTATGCGCCGTTTAGCTTCATATGATCTCCTCCTTATCGCCCAGTTGTACGCGCAATTGCTTTTTGGCCCTCTCCAGCCGCCAGCGCACCTGCGCGGGCGTTATGCGCAGCAGCCGCGCGGTTTCGCCGATAGAATATCCGGCTATGTACCTAAGCAGCAGCGGCGCGCGCAGTTTGCCGTCCAGCGCGCGTATTGCATCGCGCAGATCGGGGTCGGGCGGCGCAAAGTCGGCAGGTATTTCATTGGTAAGTTCGGATGTGAGCCTGCGCGCCGCGCGGCGGCAAAAGTCGTTTATTACGTTCAGCAATATGCGCGTGAGCCATGTATCAAAGTATTCCGCGTGCCTGAGCGAATCGCGCGCCGCCCATCCCTTGAGCAGCGTTTCCTGTACCGCGTCCTGGCAGTCGGCATAACTGCGCAGCGACAGGTATGCCATGCGGAACAGCTTGTCCTGATTGCGCCTAACGCCCTGCTCAAATTCCGCTTTGGTCAAGCGATCACCTCCGGGGGGAGATAGTGACATTATCGATAATGCAAAGCCGGGTATCAAACGCGGCTTCCGATTGTTAGACGATTCACGGCGCGGTTTGACTGTGCATAGCAAAACTTTTTTGATTTAGCCTGCCTCCCTGCTCCTGTATGAAAAAATCAAAAATGGAAAAACTACCGGCAGATAAATCTGTCGGAGGAATAAAAAATGAAAGCTGTTATAATGGCCGGCGGCGAGGGCGCGCGGCTCAGACCGCTCACGTGCGATATGCCCAAGCCAATGATGCCGGTGCTGGACGTGCCGCTTATGGAATACGCGCTCAGGCTGCTCAGGCGGCACGGCGTGTCAGAGGCCGCCGTCACGCTGGGTTACATGCCGGACTGCGTGCGCGACTGCTTCGGCACGGGCGCGCGGCTGGACATGAAGCTGAACTATTATGTGGAGAAACAGCCGCTCGGCACGGCGGGCGGCGTTAAAGCGGCCGCAAAGTTTCTGGATGAGACGTTCATCGTATTGTCGGGCGACGGGCTTACCGACTGCGACGTAGGCGCGGCGCTGGACTTCCACCGGCGCAAGGGTGCGGAGATAACCATAGTGCTAAAGCGCGTACCCGTGCCGCTGGAATACGGCGTAGTGGAAACCGACGCGGGCGGGCGCGTGAAGCGGTTCGTGGAAAAGCCGGGCTGGGGCGAGGTCTTTACCGACACGATAAACACTGGCATATATATAATGGAGCCGTCGGTGCTGGACATGATACCCGCGGGCGCGTACGACTTCGGGCGGCAGCTGCTGCCGCGCGCGGTCGAGGAGGGACACGCGGTGTACGGCTGGGTAATGGGCGGCTACTGGTGCGATATTGGCGACGCGGCGGCGTATGCTCAGGCAAATTTCGACGCGCTCGCCGGGCGAGTGGACGGGGTATATGAAGCGCTTGGGCTTAGGGCGCAGAAGGACAGCCTGGGCGAAGGGCTGATCATAATGCCGGGCGCGCATGTTGACCCGCACGCGCACATCACGCCGCCCTGCTTCATTGGATGCAACGCCGTAATAGATGCGGGCGCGGAAGTGGGCGAACTGAGCATAATAGGCACTGGCGCTCGCATTGCTGGTCAGGCGGGCATAAAGCACAGCGTGATAATGCGGGACGCGCACATCGGTCCGGGCGCACAATTGCGCGGCGCGATAGTGGGTCGGAGCGGCGCATTGGGCGAGGGTGCGTGCGTGTACGAGCAGGGCGTTGTGGGCGACCGTGCCGAACTGGGCGAGCGCGCGGCAATTATGCCGGGCGTGCGCGTGTGGCCGCGAAAGAAGGTCGCGCCCGGCGCGCGGCTGGAGCAAAATCTGGTATGGGGCGGCGAACGCGGCGCGCTGTTCGGCATACGCGGGGCGCTGCTGGATACGCCGGGTCAGGCGGTGTTGCTGGGTCAGGCATACGCCGCATCGGGCGCGCGGGAATGCATAGTCACGCACTCGGCGGGCGGCCGCGCGCAGGCCATGGCGCGTGCGCTCATATCGGGCATGAGCGCACAGGGCGCGAGGACGTTCGACGCGGGTGAGGCGATAGTGCCCGAACTGCGCGTGCTGGAGGGCCTGATCGGCGCATCGGGCGCGCACATAACCGAAACCGGAGCGCTGCTGCTTGACGAGCGCGGACTGCCGCCCGACTCCGAACGCGAACGCCGCATAGAGACGCTGTTCATGCGGCAGGACTTTGCAAGGCCGTTTACTCTGGGCTGTCCCGCGCCCGAACGGGTGGTATTGCCGAGTGACTTTTTCGTAAGGCGCATACTGTGCGAACTGCCCGACGTGGACATGCGCGACGCGCCGGGCGTGGTGCTGATGTGCGCGCCGGGCGCGGTGCGTACGCGCGCGGAGGAACTGCTTGCCGGGCTGGGCGCGCCGTTCCGGGTAAGCGAACCGCTCTTGCTTGAAAATACACTGCGCGCGGGCGAGGTGGGCTTTGCGCCCGACGAAAACGGCGAAACAATGCGCATATGCGACGCAAACGGGATGCTGGGCGAACAGGAACAGCTTGAATTGATGACGCTTATCGCGCTGGACAACGGCGCGGCAGAGATATGCGTGCCGGTCGGCTCCACGCGCGCGCTGGAGGATGTGGTGGCCTCGCGCGGCGCGTCGATACGCTACACGCGCCATGCGCCCGCCGAACGGCTGCGCGCGATGCTGGACAT
The DNA here is from genome assembly GCA_948467645.1 of uncultured Eubacteriales bacterium. GTDB lineage: Bacteria > Bacillota > Clostridia > Christensenellales > Aristaeellaceae > Fimadaptatus. Next base: position 20,345 of record CAOKFD010000004.1, read on the forward strand.
AGACGCAGCTGAGCAGGGTATGTTTCAGGCGCGGCTGCACTTCAACGCGCTCTTTGCCATGGCGCAGGTGCTCATGCTGATGACGCGCCGCCAACTGCCGCTCAGGACTCTCACCGAGGACTATCCGCGCGTGTACCGGCGCGCGTCGTCCGTGCCGGTGGCACAGTCGCAGCGCGGGCGGGTTCTGCGCGTACTGCGCGGCATGGAGGCCGAATCGGCCGCCGAGTTCATGGACGGGCTGTACATGAAGCGCGGCGATGGCTTTGCATGGATAAGCCCGGACGCGCAGGGAGATATGCGCGTGGTGTGCGAGGCGCGCGATAACGACTCGGCGCGCCGACTGTGCGACGCGTACATGAAGCGCCTGCGCGAAATACTCAGCGAGCCGGGCGGGGTGATGTGATGCTGTACTCGGGTATTGCGCTGGGCTTTGTGGGTGGCTTTTTAGGCATCGCGATAGGCGTGGCAGCACTGGTCGGCGGCATACTGGGGCGCACGCTGGGCGGCGATATATCAATGAGCGCGGCTGTGCTTGCGCTGGCGGTATCGCTGGTGGCACTGGCTGGGGCGATAAATATGCGCAGGCATTGGCGTGCGGGCGTGCTGCTGGATGCGGCGTGCGCTGTGCTTGGATACGCGGCATTGCCGGAATACTACCTTGCGCCCGCGATTGCGCTGGTTCTGCCCGCAATTTTGTACGTGGCGGGCGACTTGATACTGCGCCGCCGCGCGGCAGGTCAGGTGAAGCACGCCGTGAATCAGGCGCGCAAACAGTACGCTCAGACCGGCGAGCTGGATATGAAGCGGGACATGCCTGTAAATTATGAAGTGGCGAATATGCCTGAACAGGAAACTGACGATGCTAAGATAGAACTTCCCGCGCAGTCATTCGACATTGAATTTGACGTGAATGATATAACACGCGAAAACCTTGACAAAACCGAACTTCAGGCTAAGCAGTTTGATGAAGAACTGAACTTAGGTGAGGTAGAAAAAAAGCGTCTGCCTGACGACAGCGCCCAACTTAAAACGACGTCGTTCGACGAAGAATTGGGCATAAGCAAGGATGAATCGTTTGCAGAAGCTAAAAAGAACGATTATGTAAAGGACGAGACGGAAGTTGATACTTCCGACGCTAAGGCAGAGGACGACAATCAGCCCAAGCCATTGGGCGCAGTTGAACAGGCGCAAGCCGATCACGAACTTAACGCAGCGCAGTCAATAAGCAGTGCCGCCGAGCGCGCGATGTACGGCTGTGACTCAATCGTCGATGTGCCCGGCAACGTGCTGGATCAGGCGATGTCGGCGGGTGAGGCTATGGCGCAAAGCGCGTCGGTTAAACTGGAAAGCGACAATGCAAATATAGATGAAGCAGCCGACCAAAGCGAAGCGCCGCAAGTTCAACCTTCACAGCCAAGGCAGCCCATATCGCGCGGCGCACGCAAGCGGCAAGGCAAAAGGCAGAAAGGCAGATAACAACGCAAACCAGCCCGGCACGGATAAAGCTATCCGCGTCGGGCTGGCGTTTTGCTTAATGTGAATCAGCGCTTGGGCCTGCGCGCGTTGCCGCCCGATTCGGCGGCGCGCTCGTCGCCCTGGCTGGGCAGGGTGTCGTCGCTGTTCAGGTAATCCATGTATGTGGCCATCAGGTGATTGGGATTGGTGCGCGCCCCGTAGTCCATGCAGCCCTGCGCCGCCATGCTGGCATAGCGGCCGCGGCCCACGATTATGTGGTCGAGCAGGGTTACGTCGATCGCGTTCATAGCGTCGCGTATGCTCATGGTCGTGCTTATATCGGCGGGGCTGGGGCGCAGCGAGCCGCCCGGATGATTGTGAGTAAGCACCACCGCGTACGCGCGCGAACGCAGCGCCGCATTGACCACGTTGCGCGGATAAATGACCAGCTCGTCCAGCGAGCCGGAGCATATGAGCGAGCTGCCCAGCAATTGGCCGTGAATGTTAAGCGATATAAGATACAGCTTTTCATCAGTGTCGTTCACAAACAGCGACGTGCAATATTTGCCCATTTCGGCCGCGTTCATTATCATGGGCCGGTTTGAATATTTATCGCGCTGATAATAGCCCGCCGCCTGAGCGACTAAGCTTAAAAACGTTGCGCTGTACGCGCCTATGCCGGGCACCTGCTCCAGTTCCTCGGGCGCGGCGTCCAATACCTGCGCAAACGAGCCGAAGTGGTCGATCAGCCGGTGCGCCAGCGGATTCAAGTCGCGCTTGGGTATACAATAGGAAAGCAGCAGCTCCAGCGCCTCGTGCGGCTCAAATGAAGAAAGCGAGCTTTTGCGGAAACGTTCGCGCAGCCGCTCGCGGTGCCCCTCGTGAGGGTTTGCATTCGTATACATTATTGTGCTCCAGAATATTCGGTTTGTAAGATTGTACTTACGTACATTATAACAAAACCCGCGCCGCTATGCAATGGGCAATGCGGGATAAGGCACGGGACGCGGCTTAAAAATTAAATAATCCGTATTTTCAAACGATTATTGTCAAATTTCTTATTGCAAAAGCCGGTTAAGCAATGTGATTTTTCAACGAACTTATGCGAAATACACCTGCGATGCAGAGTAAAATATTGAAATGTGCGTCGAAATGGCAGGGTGTAATCCCCTGTATGCGTGTATATTTAATGCAAAGTTGCTTGAAATGCGTCAATATGTGGTAATTTGGACATACGTTCACAGTTTGTTCATAGAATATCTTAAGCGCACGGCAAATAATGTGGTATAATGGGGTAACTGATTGGAGGGGAGCACATGATCGAGATACAAAACGTATCCAAGCGCTACGGCAACAAGTACGCCGTTAAGGATGTCACCTTTACCATCAACAAGGGCGAGATCCTCGGCTTCCTGGGCCGCAACGGCGCGGGCAAAAGCACGACTATGAACATGATAACCGGATATATATCCTCCTCGGCAGGCCGCATACTGCTGGACGGTTACGATATATTGAAAAATCCGCGCGAGGTAAAGCGCCAGATCGGCTATCTGCCGGAGCTGCCGCCGCTGTACATGGATATGACGGTGGACGAGTACCTGCGCTTCTGCTGCGACATAAAGGGCGTGGCGCGCAAATACGTTACCAAGCACTTAAACGACATCTGCGAGCTGACCGGCCTGGGCGAGGTGCGCAAGCGCCTGATTAAGAACCTGTCCAAGGGCTACAAGCAGCGCGTGGGTCTGGCTCAGGCGTTGGTTGGCAACCCCGAGGTTGTAATATTGGACGAGCCGACAGTCGGCCTCGACCCCAAGCAGATCATCGAGATCCGCCGCCTTATCCGCGATCTGGGCGAGGATCACACTGTCGTTCTGTCCAGCCACATACTGCCCGAGGTTGCCGACGTGTGCGAGCGTTTGGTCATAATCAATAACGGCCAGATAGTCGCGCAGGACACTCTTGAAAACCTGACTCACGGCATAGGCGAAACCTACCGCATGACGCTGCGCGTAAAAGGCCCCGAAAAGGAAGTGCGCCAGATCATCCGCGACATCGATGGCACGCGCTACTGCGAATGCATTGGCACCAAGGAGCCGGATACCTTCGACTTCCTGGTCGAGTCCGATCGCAAGACCGACATACGCCCCGCGCTGTTTACACGCATGGCAAAGCAGGACATGCCCATCATGATGATGAAACCGATGGATATGACGCTGGAAGACATATTCCTCCAGTTGACTCAGGACAGCGATCAGGCACAGCAATAATTTTAAGGACGGAGGCTTTTACTTATGCGCGCTGTTTGGAAACGCGAGCTTGAGGCGTTTTTCTATACGCCGATAGGCTATGTATTCATGGGATTTTTCCTGCTGGTTAGCGGCTATTTCTTCTGGGGATACAATATCTCCTCCGGCTCCAGCGATATGAGCAATTTCTTCTCCCAGGTATCTTACATATTCGTAATGTTCGTGCCGGTGCTTACGATGCGCCTTATGAGCGAGGAACGCCGCAATAAGACCGACCAGCTGCTTATCACTTCGCCCATGTCGATAACGTCCATAATCGTGGGCAAGTTCCTCGCCGCGGTGAGCGTGCTGCTCATCACAATCGTAATCACGTTCGTTTACCCGGTGATCATCGCCGCATATGGCAGACTGACTATGGGTACGCTGGTCACTAACTACATCGGATTTTTCCTGATGGGCTGCGTGTACATTTCGATAGGCCTTCTGATGAGCACGCTGTGCGAAAATCAGGTTACGGCCGCGGTTGTGACGCTGGTCGTCAACATCATGCTGCAGGTGCTGGAATACGTGCCCTCGATGCTCTCCTCGGGCAGCTATTTCAGCTTCATCGGCAAGCTGTTCAGCTGGCTGTCGCTCAACGCGCGCAACGCCGACTTCGCGGCGGGTCTGCTCAGCGTTTCTAATATACTGTACTTTATCTCCTTCGTGGCCGTGGTTCTGTTCCTGGCGGTACGCGTTGTTGAGAGAAGAAGATGGAGTGAGGGTTAAGCCATGGATAAGGATAATATGAACAAGAATCAGGCCACGCCCGAAAAAGACGCTGCGCCTGTTGAAGTAAAAAAGAAAACCACCGCGCGCAAGGGTCACAAGTTCATGCACATGAAGCAACTGCGCTATGGTTCGCTCAGCGTTGTGCTGACCGTGGTTGCGATACTGCTGGTAATGGCGGTCAACTGGGCGTTCGGCGCGATTGAAGACCGTTTTGCATGGTCGATTGACCTATCCTATAACCAGAAGTTCTCCATTTCCGATCAGACTAAGGAAGTCGTGCAGGGTCTGGATCAGGACGTGAAGATATTCACGCTGCTTCAGGAAAACTCCAATTCCACTCTCGGTACGATGATCGACGAAATGCTCACCCGCTATCAGGCGCTGGGCCACATCACCGTCGAAAACCTCGACATAGTGGCTAACCCGACCGCGGCCGCGCGCTTCCAGACCGACGATACGGCGCTGTCTGTAAACTCCATCGTCGTTTCCAACGCCGATGAGAGCAAGTTCCGCGTCATATCCAGCACCGATATGTACGACCGCGAATACGGCTATGACAGCAATTATCAGATGCAGCTGACCAAGAACGACTTCATCGGCGAGCGCGCCGTGACGTCAGCCATACTGTACGTTACCAGCGAAGACACCCCCATCGTGTACATGCTGCAGGGCCACGGCGAGGTCAGCTACTCCAACATGAGCCAGGTAACGGAAGCTCTGCAGGCGCAGAACTACGAGACGAAGGCGCTTGAGCTGTCCGACAGTTCCGTGACGCTGGAGTCGGGCGACGTTGTAATGGTTGTGGCTCCCACCAACGACCTGACCAATGAAGAATACGACATACTGAAGAACTTCATGGACAACGGCGGCCGTCTCTACTATGCCAGCCAGTATGGCTTAACGGCTGAGACGCTGACTAATTTCAACGCCCTGCTCAATCTGTACGGCCTGACCGTGGATTCCGGTCTGGTGGTTGAGGATGTAAGCGCTTCCGGCCGCTACTATCGTCAGCAGCTCATGCTGATGCCCAATATCGCGCTGACCGACGCTGACGGCAACGAGCTTGCGATAACCAAGGCGTTTGACTCCAGCAGCTACCTCGTGCTGCCGCAGTGCCAGGCCATCCGTACGCCCGAGATGAAGCAGAGCGGCATCGTTTACACCAACGTGCTGACTACCTCTGATAAGGCGTACATAAAGAGCAACGTAACCGAGAATACTACCATCGACCGTCAGGCCGAGGACGAGACCGGCACCTTCAATATCGCCGTGTCCGCCAACAAGACCGATTACGACGACGACACCAAGTCCTCGCGCGTATTCGTGGTCGGCAACGCGTACTTCCTGGCCTCCGACGGCTACTTTAGCGCGTATGACAACAGCAAGCTCCTCATCTCCCCGATGGAGTGGCTGGTCAACCGCGACACGTCCGTGTATGTACCCAGCAAGTCCATGGGCAGCTACACGATGAGCATACCGGACAACACCACCTATCAGATACTGACCGTCACCGTGATCGTGGCGATACCCGTTATCATACTGCTGATCGGCTTCATCGTGTGGCGTAGAAGGAGGCATCTGTAATGGCCGATGAAAACCGCACCCTGAATGATAATCAGCAGCCGTCCGAAAAGCACCCCGTGCTGGAGGACGCTACCACACTGACCGGCAAGCGCAAGCGCCACCATCCCGCGCTGATATGGCTTATTTCGATAGTCTGCGTCGCAGCCCTCTGCGGCGCGGGCTACCTCGCGTCCAAGACCGAAGCGCCCGCAGATGACGCGCAGGTCGAGGCCACCGAGGCTCCGGACTATACTACGCAGCTGCTCAGCCACAGCTCCGACGAGATAAAGAGCGTGACCGTCAACTATAACGGTCAGACTTACACTGTGCTGAATAACGGCGACGACGGCCTTGCTATCGACGGCTATGACAATTTCAAACTGAACACCGATACCGCAAAGTCGCTGATAACCCGCGGCACGACGCTGATAACCCAGTCCACCGTGGCCGAAAACTGCACCGACCTTGCGCAGTACGGTCTGGACAACCCCACATCCACGTTCACGTATGAGTATACCGACGGTACTACCACTACGCTGGAACTGGGCAACAAGTCGCCCATGACCTACTACTACCTCAAGCTTGCGGGCGATAACACCGTTTACAGCGTCTACTCCTCCGTGGCTACCACCATGATGACTACGCTTGAGTCGCTGCACACCGTCGAAATGCCCGCCACGCTGGACGGCTCCAGCATGACGTATGTGAAGCTTGAGCGCCCGAACAGCGCCAATAGCGCTACCCCGGTAAGCGCAAACGGCGAGGGCGGCGAGCTGATAAGCGACATGATGGGTCTGGACGGCATGGGCAAGGTAGGCGACACCGCTTCGCTGGCTACCGCCGCGCCTGAGACTGCCGCTGCCGAGGAACCCGCCGCCGCGACAGATGCACCTGCTGCCGATGCAGCCGCAACTGCGGAAGCAACCGACGCACCCGCCGACAATACCGCGGCCGAGCCGGTAAGCGCCGACGCGGCCGATGACATGACCGTGATCGAGATCACCACCCGCGCCGAGGACGACGCAGGCTTGGGCGTGTCCAGCTTCAAGATGGTCGAGCCGTTCGAGTACGACGTGGATACCGAAGCGCTCAGCACGCTGTGCGAGAACGTGGCCGCAATTACGATCGACTCTTACGTCGGCAATGTGAGCGAGGAGGGCAATCCCTACGGCATGGACAACCCGATACGCCTGCAGGGCAAGGACGCTAACAATGCGGACATAACCTTCCTGATCGGCAACAAGGCCGACGATACCAATACCTACATCAGCGTTGACGACACCGGCGATGTATACCTGACCAAGTCCTCGACGGTAGAATTCGCGCGCACGCTGACCGTGGCCGGCATCGTCGAGCGCTTCGCCAATATAATCAATATTGCCAAGGTCGATTCGCTGGACATTAACACCCCGGACGGCGACTATGAGCTCAAAATTGAGCGCATACCCGAGCTGGACGAGGACGGCAACGTCAAGCAGAACGACAAGGGCGACGATATAATCAACGAAGTGTACTACTTCGGCGGCGAGGAGACCGACAGCGATTCGTTTAAGAAGCTGTATCAGCAGGTTATCGGCGTGCTGGTCAACGGCGTTACCGACGATTATGCGATCGACGGCAACCCGGTCGTGACGGTAACCTATCACCTGAACGTCGAGCCGGGCGAGGTCAAGATCGAATACATTGAGTACGACCGCGACAATTACGCCGTGCGCCGCGACGGCCACACCTACTTCTTCATTAACAAGAACAAGGTAGCCACGATGGTTACGGCGTTGGAGCAGTACAACCAGCAATAACCAGACAAAACATGCGAGCCGCTTTCCGAGAGGAGGGCGGCTCGTTTTTTGCTGAGGCAGACAGCGGTTGGGTATTAGGCGAGCTGGCTTGAGGCGGATGGGGCGGCGCGTCCAGTGAGGGTTTAAGACAGTCAGCGCGATGACTGCTCAAAAATCACGTCTGAAATATCGCCTTGCCATTTTCAGGCAGAACGCGCCGCACAAGCGTTGGTTTGTATTTCTATGTAAGTGCAAAATATTGCTGGAATGTGATTTTCTGGGGAACTTATTGGCAATTGGCCAAAATTGTGGTATGATACTTTGAGAATGAATGCGCGGCTCGGTTGCGGGGCGCGCTTTGAAGTGTTAAGAATATAAGGAGGCAGTCATGCTGGCTGGAAACGAAGAAAAACTGGTGCGCCGGGTGGTGTCGTTTCATACGGGCGATGCCTTTGAGCGCGACATCGTCAGCATAAGCGGCGTGACGACCTGCATAGAGCGCATACCTGCGCCCGATCCGCGCACGATGCGTGCATGGGTGATGCAGCTTGACAGATATGTGGACGTTATAACGCCGCCGTACTATACGGCCTTGGCGGGCGTAAACGACGACGACGGCGACGAACTGCACAGCGTGCGCGACAAGACCGCCGAGATGCGCGATGAAGCGCGCCGCGCCGATGAAAAGCGCGAGCAGGAGGAACTCGACCGGCTGGCCGAGGAAGGCCGCCGCAGGTCGGGCCGCGAAGCCGCGCCCGAACGCGGGGAGGAGCGTGCGCAGAGCCGCTCAAGCTTCAGCCGCGTTGATACCGGCGAATCCGCGTCCCGCTCCGACGCGCGTGCTAACGTGCGCGATTGGGACGAGGACGGCTATGTGCGCCCGTCCGAACGTCAGGCGCGCTATGCAAGCCGCAATTCCGAGGAGCGCGACTATTCGGGCCGCACAGCGGACGCGGGCGCGCGCAGCACATACGAAAGCACGCGTAAGCCGCGCGGCGAGGAGCAGCCCCGCCCCGAACCTGCGCAAAGCGAACCGCCAAAACCGCGCAAACGGCCTACGCCCAAGTCCACCGAGTCGGTGATAAACAGGCTGGGACTGGACGGCGCACTGCTGTGCGCAGGCATTGCGGACGGCTCGTTTTTAAGGTATGTACTCGAAAGGCGCGCGATGTTCGGCGCGTGGCGGCGCGGATGGATAAACAAGCGCACGCGCGCATACGTGGCCGACGCGTCGGTGAGCCAGGCAACCGTGGCCGAGCTGCAGCTCGCCCAGGTGCGCATGGATGCGCTCAAAAAGCGCGATACGGTATCGTCCATGAAGCGTGCACAGAAAATTTCGCAGGCCGATGTGATTTTCGACAGCGTTGAGGGCGTGCTGGAGGACGTGGGCGCGCAGGGCGCGGGCAGTCTTACCGATAAGTTGCTGGTATGCGACACGATAACGCCTGATCAGGTGGAACAGCTGCAAAAGCTGGGGCTGAAGCGCGTGGTCGTGTTCACGCCCATGCCGAATGAAACATACGTTACTACAGCCGAGCTGGAGGCCATGCTGTCGTTCGTGGCCGGGCGAGAGCCGCGCTATCTGCACATAACCGACTGGGAAAAGCTGCTCGACGGCGCGGGACTTAAACAGGAAATGTTCTCGCTGCGCTGAGGCTGGGCTCAGTAGCGCTGTTTAAGTGATGGCTTGCCTGAAACGAGTGGCTTTCAAAATTGTGGCTAAAGCACATGATAAGGCGGTTTTCGCAGGCTAACTTGAAATGGCTAAGTCGGAATGCTTCTGCTTACTGCCTTAAACAGTCTGAAAAAGGCAATCCATGCGACGGAGAGCCTTAAAATTGACTATATGCGGACAGACGATATGAATTGTCTGCGTTTAAGAAACCTTGGCTTGTCAGTCAAGGTTTCGCGGCTTAAAGGCTTAAATCGGATAAAATCCGCATGAACTCTCATGCGCGCATATGCGCGTTTTTATATAAAGGTATTACCTACGGAAAAAGTTGAATGATTGGTAAGCATGGTATCCCAATGGTCGCCTCAATTCATGTCCGGGAGAGGGATCAAGCTTATTATGGAACACAGGGAAAACGGCGCGCCCGACGCGCAGTCAAATGAACAAAAGGTAATCAAAATCGATGCGGTCAGTACAGCCGCGTCCGCCACAAGCGGGCAGTCTGACGAGACGAAAGCAGTCTCCGATTCCGCCCTGCCCCAATACGGCTCCGATATGGATGCGGGCCGTCCGGCCAAGCGTCCTGGCTTGCTGGGCAAGCTGAGGGACTCGCTAATATCCGGCTGGTACACGCCGGGCGAGCGCATGAGCCAGGATCGCGCCTGCCTGGTCATATCGAACTATACGACCAATATAGTCGCCAACCTGATCGGCGGCAGTTTCTATACGGGACTGCTTCTGCTGATGGACGCGGACGACAGCTTCATAGGCACGATGAGCATGATCGGCGTGGCCGCAAACATGGCGCAGATGTTCGCGCCGCTGCTGCTGGAACGCTTTACTCAGCGCAAGAAGCTGCTCATGACCGTGCGCGCAATCACCATGGTAATAAACATACTCGTGGTGGGTCTTATACCGCTTGCGCCGGTTCCGCATCAGGCACAGCTTACGATGCTGGGCATATGCGTGGCCGTGGTCAACTTCGCCGGTTCGCTTATATCGCCCGGACTTAGCATATGGCATATACAGTCCGTGCCGCCGCGAGTGCGTACCAGTTACTTTTCGCTGGTGACTATGACGGTGGGGCCGATAGTCGCGATATGCAATCTGGGCGGCAGTGCGATCGTCGATATGTTCAAGGCGCGCGGCAACGAGTACGGCGGCCTTATGGCTCTGCGCATAATCGCGCTGGCGCTGTACGTGGTCGATTTTTGCATGTACGCGCACATAAAAGAATATCCGTATGAGAACGCGGGCAGCAAGTTTACACTGCGCGACCTGTTCACGCTGCCTTTTAAGAACAAGCTCTATCTGCGTTCGATCGCGGTAGTGTTCCTCTGGAACGCGACGTACAATATACCAGGCTCGTATTACATAGTTTACCTGCTAAAAAACATGAACCTGTCGTACACGTATATAACCGCCGCGAACCTTATAAACGTGCCGGTCGTGCTGCTGCTTACGCCCGTGTGGGGCAGGTTCATGAAGGGCAGGTCGCCCTTCCGCGTGCTGTGGATAGGCATGCTGCTGTACGTCGTGTACTATATCGGGCTTGCGTTTGTGACGGAAAATTCGCTCATACTGTACCCGATAATGCTCGTATGGGGATTTGTGATGGTAATAGGCATAAACCTGCCCTTTGCCAGCATACCATATATCAATATGCCTAAGGAGCATCAGACGGTTTTCATGGGCTTTTATTACGCCGTGGCCAATTTTGCGGCGCTGATAGGCGTTACGATAGGCAAATACTTTGTCGGCGCGACCGAAAATGTCACTATCGAATTTATGGGCTGCCCTATGGTCAACAAGCAGTACCTGCTGCTGCTGACGGGCGCGCTTATCGCCGGCGCGGCGTTCCTGGTGCGCCGCATAGAGCGCACTACGCCGTATGAGGACGACTGACCGGGCTGCGCCTAATTGTGACGCGCATCGCAAGAAGTGGTGAAAAAAGCCGCGTAAGACTTGTACGCGGTTGACAAATTAACGTGCATTAATGTATACTACTACGGACATAATACTGCTTTTGAGACGCCAGCCGGTGTGGAGCCGGCCGGCGCTTCATAACAAGCGGCGATTTATTCGCCGTTTGTTATTTATTTATAGTGGCATAGAGTATGTCTCAAAATCCCGCCAAACGTGCGGATTTTTCCGCTTGAGATACGCTCAAATGCCGTAATATGGGGAGGTTGCATTTTTATGGCAGAAAAGAACCAGTTTGTTATGACCCGTGAAGGGTATGAGAAGCTACAGGAAGAGCTTAAATACCAGAGTGAAACCCACCGCGCCGAGGTGGCCGAGAAGATTCGCGTGGCGCGCGGCTTTGGCGATCTGAGCGAGAACGCCGAGTACGAGGAGGCCAAGAACGAGCAGGCCTTTATGGAGGGCCGCATACTGGAGCTGGAAAACATGCTCAACCACGCGGTGATCGTGGATTCCAACGACACCGCGGGCGACGAGGTAGGCCTGGGCACCACCGTGAGCGTGTGCGAGGTAGGCTATGAGGACGAGGTTGAGGAGTACACGATAACCGGCTCAACCGAGGCTGACATTTCGCAGAACAAGATTTCCAACGAATCGCCGATGGGCGCGGCTCTGCTGGGCGCGCATGTGGGTGAAGAGGTGGATGTGGAAGCGCCCTCCGGCATTCTCAAAATGAAGGTGCTGGCCGTACACAGGAACTAATATCGAATATACATATGCGCGCCGCCGAGCACGTATTTGAACAGGCGGCGATTGAAATGGAGTTGTTTACATATGCCTAATGAGGAAAATAGGCCGGAAATGACCGCCGCTGAGTTGAGCGAACAGGAACAGATTCGCCGCGGCAAGCTCGCCGCGCTGGCTGCAGAGGGTCATGATCCCTTTTTGATAACCCGGTACGATGTGACGCATCACTCGACCGACGCTATTGCCGAGTATGAGCGGCTGGAAAACGAATTCAAGGCCGCGCACGGCGACGAGGCCGACGCCGAAAATCACGAAAATGCCCCCAAACTTGCGGTGTCCATCGCCGGGCGCATGATGTCGCGCCGCGTGATGGGCAAGGCCAGCTTCTGCCACCTGCTGGACAGGGATGGCCGGATACAGGTATATGTGCGCAAGGATAACGTGGGCGAGGAAAACTACGCCGCGTTTAAGGATCTGGACATAGGCGATATAATCGGCGTAAAGGGCGAGATGTTCCGCACGCGCACCGGTGAAATGTCGGTAAAGGCCACAGAATTCACGCTTCTGAGCAAGTCGCTGCGCCCGCTGCCCGAAAAGTTCCACGGTCTGAAGGACCTCGACATGCGCTATCGCCAGCGCTATGTGGATCTGATAATGAACCCCGAAGTGCGCCGCATATTCGAGGTGCGCTCGCGCTTTATCAAATTCCTGCGCGATTATCTGGACGCGCGCGGCTATATCGAGGTGGAAACGCCCGTACTGAACACCATCGCGGGCGGCGCGGCGGCGCGTCCGTTCGTGACGCATCACAATACGCTGGACATAGATATGTACATGCGCATAGCCACCGAGCTGCCGCTAAAGCGCCTTATAGTGGGCGGCATGGAGCGCGTATACGAAGTGGGCCGCATATTCCGCAACGAGGGCATGGATCCCAAGCATAACCCTGAATTCACCACCGTGGAGCTGTACGAAGCTTACGCCGACTACCACACCATGATGGATATAGCCGAGGGCGTGGTGTCGGGCGCGGCAAAGCACATACTGGGCACGTATAACGTAGAGTGGCAGGGCGAAAAGATCGACCTGACTCCCGGCTGGCCGCGGCTCACCATGGTTGACGCGGTAAAGAAGTATGTAGGCATAGACTTTGACGCGATAACCGACGACGCCGAGGCAGTGGCCGCCGCCAAGGCCAAGGGCGTGGAGCTGGCCGATACCGCCGAAAAGACCTGGGGCAACGCGCTGTACGCCTGCTTTGACCAGAAGGTCGAGGAACAGCTGATTCAGCCCACCTTCATAACCATGTACCCGGTCGAGGTGTCGCCGCTGACCAAGCGCAGCCCGCTCGACCCGCGCCTGACCGAGCGATTCGAGTTCTTCATCTGCCGCAGCGAGATGGGCAACGCCTACTCCGAGCTGAATGACCCGATCGACCAGCGCCACCGCTTTGAAAAGCAGATCGAGCTGCGCGAGCGCGGCGACGACGAGACCGAGATGATGGACGAGGACTTCCTCACCGCCATAGAATACGGCCTGCCTCCCACGGGCGGTATGGGCATCGGCATAGATCGCGTGGTAATGATGCTGACCAATTCCGACACCATACGCGAGGTCATATTGTTCCCGACGATGAAGCCCATGGGCGCCGATAAGAAGCCCGAAAAGTGCGCCGAGGCTGCGGCGGAGGCCGCTCCGGAAGTGCCCGCAGTGCAGGAGAAGATCGACTTCTCCCACGTAAAGATAGAGCCTATATTTGCGGAAACGGTCGACTTTGACACCTTCGCCAAATCCGACTTCCGCGCGGTGAAGATACTGGCCTGCGAGGCGGTGCCCAAGTCCAAGAAGCTTTTGAAGTTCACGCTGGATGACGGAGAGCGCAAGGATCGCGTGATTTTGAGCGGTATTCACGAGTATTACGAGCCGGAAGATCTCGTTGGCAAGACGGCTATAGCTATTGTGAACCTGCCGGCGCGCAAGATGATGGGCATCGATTCCGAGGGCATGCTGATTTCGGCGGTACACGAGGAAGACGGCCACGAAGGACTCAATCTGCTCATGGTCGATCCCCGCATCCCGGCGGGCGCGAAGTTGTATTAATTCCTGCTGAACTGGCGAATCGCCGCCTGAAATGGCGGATTTGGGGATTTTTGAGGCACATGCCAAGGCGGGTCGCAAAGATCCCCGTAATGACGCCGATGGGCAGGCAAAAGCCGCCTGGCATGAATCTTGACTAAAACGAGTTTTCCACTGTACGAAAGGATGTGGCCCGATGCCGGATACGCGCATTACCAGGGAAAGACTAAAGAATCACTGGGTATACAGCTCGTGGAAATACCTCCTTATGGTAGTGATATTCGTCGCTGGCTGGAACCTTACGTACAGTGTGACCGAATACAAGCCGCCGCGCGAAAAACGGCTGGAGATGTACGTGCTCGCCCAGGCGTATAACGACGAAAACGTTCGCGCGCTGGCGGCGGAGATGGCGCCGGAATTCGTGGGCGAGGAAGAGGGCGATATGGAAGCGCTCAATTTCTATACCATGAGCTACGGCGGCTCGGATGATACATACGGCCCGCAGTTGCTCATGACGCGCCTTGCCTCGTTCGAGGGCGACATATATCTGGTAGATGAAGAGACGATGGCTTCCTTTGTAAGTCAGGAGCTTGCAACGCCGCTGGACGATTACATCGCGTCGGGTGCGCTGCATGTGGACGGCATCGATCTTGAGGCCGGCACGCGCGCCGAACCGGCGGGCGAGGATGAGGAAGGCAACACGATATACAGCAGCGAACGCCACGTATACGCGCTGCCCGCCCAGCAGCTGTACGGAATGCTGGAAAACGAGCTTGTGGACAACCGCGGCATGTACTTCGTGGTCATGTCGTACAGCGACAAGCCTGATCTGTGCATTGAACTGCTCAACGCATTCATAGACCGCTTCAAGGAGGATAAGCCCGATTGGCTTATCGCTCAGGAGGAGCGCAAGCGGCAGGAAATCGCCGATCTGCCCTCCGAAATGACCGTCGATTCGCTCAAGTCTCAGGCAACGCCCGAGCCGACCGAGGCCGCGTCGGATGAACCCGACCAGCCCGCAGACGACGCGACGGCCGCACCGCAATAGTATACATTAAGGCATATATTGCATCGCCGTCATCCGATTGGATGGCGGCGATTTTTGAAAGCATTGTGGATTGAATGTGCGGGCAAATGGTACTGGATGCTTAAAAAGTGGTGCGAAATGGAACTTGAATGAGAAATTGTGCCGCTATACAAAGCGAATATGCATTGACTGAAATGAAATGTGCCTTAAAGTGGATTGAAATCCCATAAATGACTAAAAATGGAGCGCGGTGCAATCGTATGGCGCAAAACGGAGACGAGTTTCAACAAACGCGCATAAATCAGCCTGAACGAAATAAAATGGGGCGGCATGTGGCGTTGAGCGGCATTCATGGGCCGAGGGCGCAATGCTAAAAAACGATAAAATCTACGGCAAGATTTTATCAAAGTATTCACTATATCATCAATCGGTGATATAATAAATTGAATGGCGCTGTGCGCCGTCGGCGATGGCTGGGAGGTAATTTGAATGTATAATGTGCTGGATAAAAAGCTGCTTGCGCCGGGACTGATGCGCATCGACGTATCCGCGCCCGACGTGGCCGCCAAGGCGCGGCCCGGGCAGTTTGTGATAGTGCGCGTGGTCGAGGACGGCGAGCGCATACCGCTGACTATCGGCGGCGCGGATGAAAAGACCGGCTCGATAACGCTGCTGGTGCAGATGGTGGGCCTTAGCACCACCCTGATGGGCGAAACGCCGGTGGGCGGCAAGTTCGCGTCCGTGACCGGCCCTCTGGGCAATCCCACTCACTTTGGCGACGCCAGGCGCGTGCTGTGCATCGGCGGCGGCGTGGGCACAGCGGTGCTTTATCCGCAGGTAAGGTATCTGGCGGGTGAAGGCATTTACGTGGACGTAATCGAGGGGGCGCGAACCGAGGAGCTGCTGGTGCTGCAGGACGAGCTGGGACAGCTGGCTAACCACCTGTATGTGGCCACCAACGACGGCTCAAAGGGTACAAAGGGCTTCGTGACCGACGTGTTCAATAAGCTGATGGCCGAGGGCGAGCATTACGACCTTGTAATCGCAATCGGCCCGCCCATAATGATGAAGGTTGTGGCCGAGGCCACGCGCCCGCTGGGCATACGCACGCTGGTCAGCCTGAACCCGATAATGGTGGACGGCACCGGCATGTGCGGCGGCTGCCGCGTGAGCGTGGGCGGCAAGGTCAAATACGCGTGCGTGGACGGCCCCGAGTTCGACGGCCACGAGGTGGACTTCGACAGCCTGATGCGCCGTCTGGGCGCGTACAAAGAGCAGGAGAAGCGCGCCATGGAGGATCACAAGTGCAGAATCGGAGGGATAGGCCATGTCAATTGAGCGCGTAGCCATGCCCGCCCAGCAGCCGCTGGTGCGTGCAAAAAACTTTGACGAGGTAAATACGGGTTACAGCGAAAGCGACGCGGCGCTGGAGGCCTCGCGCTGTCTTAATTGCAAAAACCCGCGCTGCGTGACCGGCTGTCCCGTAAACGTACGCATACCCGACTTCATAAGCAAAATAAAGCAGGGCGATTATGAAGGGGCGTATCAGACAATACGCTCCACCAGCAGTCTGCCCGCGGTCTGCGGCCGCGTGTGTCCGCAGGAAAATCAGTGCGAAAGCAAGTGCGTGATGGGTATAAAGGGCAAGAGCGTCGCGATAGGCAATCTGGAGCGCTTCGTGGCCGACCGCCATATGGCGGGCAATCATGCGGTCGAACGCCCCGAGTCCAACGGCACAAAGGTAGCCGTGATAGGCGCAGGACCGGCCGGACTTACATGCGCGGGCGACCTCAGGCAGCGCGGCTACGACGTGACTGTGTTCGAGGCGCTGCACGCGCCCGGCGGCGTGCTGATATACGGCATACCCGAGTTCCGCCTGCCCAAGGCGCTGGTGCGGCGCGAGGTGGCCGCGCTGGAAGAAATGGGCGTGGAGCTTAAACTGAATCAGGTCATCGGCCGCACGCATACCATCGACGAGCTGTTTGAGGAAGGCTACAAGGCCGTGTTCATAGGCTCGGGCGCGGGTCTGCCCAACTTCATGCGCGTGCCGGGTGAGGAACTTAACGGCGTGTATTCGGCCAACGAATACCTGACGCGCATAAATCTTATGAAGGCATACAAGGAGGGCGCGCATACGCCCATAATGCACGCCAAACGCGCCGCGGTAATCGGCGGCGGCAATGTGGCCATGGACGCGGCGCGCTGTGCGCTGCGCATGGGCGCGGAAACGTACATCGTGTACCGCCGCGGCATAGACGAGATGCCCGCGCGCCGCGAGGAGATTCACCACGCGCAGGAAGAGGGCGTAAACTTCGTAAACCTCGTCGCACCGCTTGAGGTATTGGGCGACGACAAGGGCTGGGTAAAGGGTCTGAAGGCCATCCGATGCGAACTGGGCGAGCCGGACGCGTCGGGCCGCCGCCGTCCCGTGGAGATACCGGGCAGCGAGTTCGTGCTAGACGTGGACATGGTTATCGTCGCGATAGGCACAAGCCCCAATCCGCTGATTGCCTCCACCACGCCCGGACTGGAGACCAACAAGCGCGGCTGTCTGGTAGTGCGCGAGGATTCGCTGCATACGTCGCGCGACGCGGTATGGGCGGGCGGCGACGCTGTTACCGGCGCGGCCACCGTAATACTGGCGATGGGCGCGGGCAAGCAGGCCGCGCGCGAAATCGACGAATACCTGAGCAGGCAATAAGCGTGACTTAAACACGAGTGCCGTCGGCTGCGGACTGAGCTGCGCATCCGGCGGCACTTGCTTTTGCGGCGAGGGGTTTGGGTGAAAGGCAGAACATCGGCTTGGGCGGTTAAGTTGTGTTTTGTAAAAGCAGAAGGCGCTGCTGGATGCCTTACTAAACGCTTAGGCATACACCCAAGCATTGCCTTGAAAGCGTGCTTATGCAGTCTGGTCTAGGAAAAGCATTTTACATTGAAAGAAACGCTTTTTTCAGACAATGACCTGTTACAGCCTTAAACCGAAAATCAGCGCCGCGACAGTATGCCTTAACCGCGTGCATCCCAATTCTTAAATCGGACAAAATATTAATGCGGGTTTATCCCCGATATGCTTGCATTTGTACATAAAACAGCTTATGATTTTTGAGCGCGCTGCATGGGCTTCCACTCGCCTGGGGCAGCCGAGTATTGATGGAGGGCGGGCAGTGCCCGCGTGACGATATGGCATTATTTGTTGACATAGTTACAATCCGGGTAAAGGCGGGCGACGGCGGCAACGGCTGCGTGTCGTTCCACCGCGAAAAGTACGTTCAGCAGGGCGGACCCGACGGCGGCGACGGCGGGCGCGGCGGCGACATAGTGTTTATGGCCACCGAGCGTATGCACACGCTGCTGGACTTCCGCTACAAGCGCTCCTATTCCGCGCCCAACGGCGAGCAGGGCAAGAAGGGCCGCTCCTCGGGCAAGAGCGGCGAAAGTCTGGTTATCGAGGTTCCGCCGGGAACGCTGGTGCGCGACAAGGAGACCGGCCGCGTGCTGATGGATCTGTATGTGCCGAACGAGAAAAAGACGCTGCTGCGCGGCGGCAACGGCGGCTTCGGCAACATGCACTTTGCCACGCCCACGCGCCAGGCGCCCAACTTCGCCAAGCCCGGCGTGAAGTGCCAGCCGCTTGAGGTTATGTTGGAGCTGAAGTCAATCGCCGATGTGGGTCTGGTAGGCTTCCCGAATGTGGGCAAGTCTACCATACTGTCGGTTGTTACCGCGGCGCGCCCCAAGATCGCCAACTACCACTTCACAACGCTTACGCCCAATCTGGGCATAGTCAGTCAGGACGGCGAGAGCTTCGTAATGGCCGACATACCCGGTCTGGTCGAGGGCGCGAGCGAGGGCGTGGGGCTGGGACACGACTTCCTGCGCCACATCGAGCGCACCCGTATGCTGCTGCACGTAATCGACGTGTCGGGCAGTGAGGGCCGCGACCCGGTGGAGGATTTCGATGCGATAATGCACGAGCTGGAGCAGTACGGCGATCTGGCCTCGCGTCCGATGATCGTGGCCGCGAACAAGACAGATCTGCCCGGCGCGGACGAGAATATCGAGCGCCTGCGTGCGCACGTTGCGGATCGCGGCATTGAGGTATTCCCCGTATCGGCCGCGACGAACGAGGGGCTCAAGCCGCTTATGCGCGCGGCGATGGACATGCTGCGCACCCTGCCCGAGGCCGCGCCCATCGAGGCCGACGAAATGCCGCTGCCCGAGGAGGAAACGCCCTACGAGGTGCGCAAGGACGGCGACGTGTACGAGGTCATCGGCCCGTCGATGCAGCACCTTATCGATTCGGTCAATTTCTCGGACGAGGATTCGCTCAACTGGTTCCATCGCACGCTGCGCCGCTGGGGCGTTATCGATGCGCTGCGCGCTCAGGGCGCGGGTGAGGGCGATACAGTGCGCGTTGGCGATATGGAGTTCGATTTCGTAGAGTAATATATACAAACGTTTGAAAAAAAGGAGAGATTTTATGACTTCAAAACAACGCGCCGCGCTGCGCTCAATGGCAAATACCATGCCCACCATACTTCATATAGGCATTAACGGCATCACGAAAGAAGTGTGCCAGCAGGCATGGGACGCGCTGGAGGCGCGCGAGATAATCAAGGTCGGCCTGCAGGACGGTGCGCAGATGTCCACACGCGAGGCGTGCGACGAGCTGTGCGAAAAGGTTCACGCCGAGCCGGTGCAGTGCATAGGTAAGCGCTTCGTAATTTATCGTCCGGCGCGCAAGCCGGTTATCGATCTGGACGAGATTGTAAAGTAATTTAGAGTGTGTCTCAAACGGAACAATCCATTTGAACTTGCGAATTTTCCTTTTTGAGATACACTCTAGGTTCAGACAGGTAAAACGAGCGTGGACGGTCTGTCCGCGCTCGTTGCGGTTTAGCGGGAATGCGGCCGCAGTATGTGACTTAACACATGTTAAACTGTGCAAGCTGTGGATAAGTTTGATATATGGCAGGCATAGAGCGAGGCATTTTCTAGAGTGTGTCTCAAAAATTCCCTAATCCGCAATTTCGGCGTATTTTGCGCCATTTCTGCGTCATCAACCCTCGACTTAGCGCTGCTAAGCCTTCGGGTTTCTTCCTTGAACTGACGCAAAATCCACTCGAACTTGCGGATTTTCCTTTTTGAGACACACTCTAAGCAATGCTGGCTTTGAAAGCTGTATTCTTTCGGTAGAAAGTGCCGAAACGACAGCTGGCGATGGGCCATGATGCTAAGAAGCAAGTCAGACAGCCAGACTCGTCTAAGGCCACGCTCCGGCACGCGGCGGCTTAGGCAGGGAAGCGCACACCACCCACAGCGCGGCACACGCAAGCCCCGCCGCCCGACAGTACTCAAGCCCCAGTATGCGTCCGCTCACGCACAGCCCCAACGCCCATGCGCCCAAGCGTGCGGCGCTCAGTCTGTCAAATATGGCGCGGATGGTATCAGAAATGCGCGTGCGCGGCGCGGCTTCTGCGCACAGCGGCAATGCGTCGTGCATGAGCTTAGCCAGTGCTTCGGGGGCGATAAGGCGTATGCCAAGCCGCTTTGCCAATGACAGCGCATCCTGGCCGAACGGCGCAGTGGACACAACAGCACATTCTTTTGCGCCGCAGCAGCGCCGCCATGCCGAAATCAGCGCGTCGGCGCTTACCTGTAAGCCGGGCCATGCGGTTATAAGCGTTATGCAAACCTCACTTCCGTTGGCGCGCAGGGCGTGTATTGCGCCGTCCGCAGCATAGCACTTCGCGTACCTGCCGCGCGCGGTCAGCCATGCGGCGACGTTTTCCAGCGCGTCGCCCGGGCTTTTGAGCGAAATGTGTTCGCACAGCGCGCGTACCTCGGCGGGGGCGAGCGCATCGCCGCGCCTGCGTCTGCGCATACGCCCTTTAACCAGCATTGCAAGTGCGATAGTCGCGCCCGAACATGCGACGGCCATAAGCATCGCCGGGTACATGCGCCCCATGCGCGCAAACAGATAGTAGAACCACACGGCCAGGCACAGCGACCATAGCGCGCTGGTATCGATAAATCGCGCAAACGCGGTGCGGGGTGCGCGCATTGCGGACACTTCCTTTCAATGTAAAAGCCCCAAACGGGATTTGACAAGCATATTTTGCCGCGCATAAGGCGGTTTAATGCACATGTGCGCGGCGGCTGCGGGCTTTACGGAGGCGGTGCGCGATGGTTTGGCGACGCCGGCTTACCGCCTGAAACAAGCCTTACAAGGTGCGACAGCCTTATGCAAGCCGCCTTAATCTGCCTTAAAGTCAAAAATTCGACAATACTCTTTCGTTTTGCGCGCAAGTAGTGTATAATAAAGTAAAGCGTATTCAGAGGTGCGATATGGCGAAACGGCTGGGCATAATGGGCGGTACGTTTAACCCAATACATAACGGGCATCTGTTCGTCGCCGATATAGCCCGGCGCGAGCTGGATTTGGACGAGGTGCGCTTCATACCCACCGGCGATTCGCCGCACAAGCGGCATGTGGACGTGTCGGGCTGGCAAAGGCTGGATATGGTCAGACTGGCTATCGCGGGTCATGAGGGCTTTACCGCGTCGGATATGGAACTGAGGCGCGGCGGACGTTCGTACACCTGCGACACGGTGCGCCAGTTGCATATGACCGAGCCGGGCAGCAAGCTGTTTTTCATAATGGGCGGCGATATGCTGGCTACCTTTACCACATGGCGCAACCCAGACTGGATAGTCCACTGGGCCGACATCGCCGCCACGCCCCGCCCGGGCGACGACGGCGAACGCATACGCCGCGTGTGCGAGTACCTGCGCATGGAGTTTACGAGCGAGGTGCATATGCTAAGTCAGTGTGGGCCGGACATATCCTCCACCGAGATTCGCAGGCGTGTATGCGCGGGCGAGGACATAAGTATGCTGGTACCGCCGGATGTGGAAGAGTACATACTCGAAAACGGACTTTACAAAGCATTGGAGACTGAAAATGACGTCTGAAGAAATTACCGAAATACTGCGTGCCGAGCTGAAGCCCAAACGCTTTAAGCATACATTGGGCGTGGTCGATACGGCGCGCGAAATGGCAATTATATTCGGCGAGGACGAGCAGCTTGCCGCGCGCGCGGGGCTTTTGCACGACAACGCAAAGGCGTTCGACTTAAAGCGCATGTGCGAGATCGCCGATCAGGCGGGACTTATGCTCACGCCCGAGGAGCGCGCGTCTGCGGCGCTTTTACACGCGCCGGTGGGGGCGTATCTGGCAAGGGCGCGCTTTGGCGAAACCGACGAGCGCGTGATTAATGCGATACGCTACCACACGACCGGCCGGCCGAATATGAGCGCGCTGGAGGCGATAGTGTACCTTGCGGACATGATAGAGCCTAACCGCGACGCGTTTTTAGGGCTGGAGGATCTGCGGGTGATGGCGCGCAGGGATTTGTTCGCGGCGCTTGAAATGGGGCTGGGCATGAGCAATTCATACGTGCTCAAGCGCGGCCAGACGCTCTTTGAGCGATCTAAAAAGGCATATGACTGGGTAAGGCAATATAATAAAGGCAGAAACGATTATGCAGGGAGGAATGCAAGTGCAGTCTAAGGAATTGGCATTGGCGGCAGCGCGTGCGCTGGATGATAAGAAGGGTGTAAAGATACTGGTACTGGACGTACAGCATTTGACGATCATTGCAGACTATTTCGTAATAGCCAGCGGCCGCTCCGCGAACCAGGTGCGCGCCCTGATCGACGAGGTGGACGACAAACTGTCCGAGCTGGGCGAGAATCCGCGCCGCCGCGAGGGCACGAACGAAGGCCGCTGGGCCGTGCTGGACTACGGCAACGTGCTGGTACACGTATTCCATGAGCAGGAGCGCGAGTATTACAACCTCGAACGCCTGTGGATGGATGGCTCCAATCAGGTGGAGTTTGTGCAAAGCGAGGACTAATGAAGTAAACAAAGTGCGCCGCCTGCGCCTTAAAACGCGTCGGGCGGCGCATTGCATTTTGGCAGGAGGGCGCTATGTACATAACCTATCGAAACGCGAACGAGCAGGACGCAAACCTGCTCGTAGGCATATACAACGCTGCGTTTTACGATGACTTCATCAGGTACGGCCAATGCCCGGCATATGGCCGCACGCGAGCGCGCATGGCCGAATCCGTGCGGAAATTTCCAAAGCAGATAATCGAATGCGACGGCTGGCCGGTGGGCGCGCTGTCCGTGGAAAACCGCGGCGAGGGGCGGTACTTCGTGGGCTGCCTTTGCGTAATACCCAAGTATCAGGGCAGGGGGATCGGCACGGAGGCATTCAGGCATATGATGGCCAAACATGCCGATTGGCGGCACGTGGAGCTGGTCACGCCCGCCGGCAATGTACAGAACATAAAGTTCTATACCGAAAAGTGCGGCATGACGCAGGGCGCGCATGAAATGGACGGCGACGTTGATGTCGTCAGGCTTTTTATTGAGCGCAGTTGAAAACGGGCTCAACTGAATATAAAAATCACCTCCGAAGCGTTTGCATTCGGAGGTGGCTGTATATCATGCGATAATCACTCGCGCACGACGACGATCGTGCCCTTGGGGCAATTGTTGTAAATCCACTTGGCGTTTTCGACCGACAGCCTTACGCAGCCGTGCGACGCGCGGCGGCCCAGATTGCGCACGGACGACGCGGTAGGCGTGCCGCCCTTTACCTTGTACAGTACGGAGTGGAAGTAGTACGCGCCCGATATGCGGTATGCGTACTGCGCCCAGCAGTTATAATCGCGGAAGTAATGCCATGCGTTTATCTGCTCTGTGGAGCGGTAGGTGCCCAGCGGCGTGGGCGTTTCACGCTTGCCGGTGGAGCATACGAAGCGCGCCTTGAGCTTGGAGTAGGAGCCGTTTGCGTATTCGTACACGTACACGCGCTGTTCGGATACGTCCACGATCAGCTTGTACGGGTAGCGCGCGTTGGGATCTGGGCACTTCTTGGCCGATGCGGAGAACAGCAACTCCTGAGTGGCCTTGTCAGCCACTCCGGTTTCGGGCAGCCCGCTGGTCTTCTGGAAATCGCTTATCGCCGCCGAGGTGGCCACGCCATATACGCCGTCCACCACGTTGGACAGCATGTACTCAAGCACTGCGAGACGGTTCTGCACGCGCCTTACCTGCGCCGCGGAGGAACCCTTCTTAACGTCGGAATAGTAGGCCGGTATGCTGCCCGATTCGATTATCGCAAGCAGCTGAGAATCGGCCGTGCCGTAATTCGAGGTGGTATAGCTGATAGTGCCTTTGGCGTTTAGCAGCGTCGCATATACCTGAAGCGCGTTCACCGCGTCGCTGGTGCGGGAACCGTATATGCCGTCGGCGCTTTCATAGGAGAAGCCCATCAGCGTAAGGTAATTCTGCAATTCGCGCACGCGGTCGCCGCGGCTGCCTACTTTCAGCGGTTCAGCCGTGGGTACGGGCGTGGGCGCAGGCGTTTCGGTCGGCGCGGGCGGCGTGGGCACGGCCGTCGCCGTGGGCGCGGGTGTTTCGGCGGGCACAGACGTCGCCGTGGGCGCGGTTGTCGGATTGACCGTTGCCTCGGGCGTTGCAGTGGGAGCAGCGGGCGACGGATACGTTACGAAGTCGCTTACATATGCGTCATCGGCGGGTTCGGCCAGCGCTATGCCGGTGCATCCAAGTGCGATTGCGGCGGACAACATGAGGCAAATCATGCGTCGGAACATAATATCACTCCAAAATGTGCGCCCTCACAAAAGCGGCGCGTATAATGTCATATGCAATTATTGACTGCGCACGCCTTGAAAAAGTTCCCATAAATACAAAAAAATACCTGCTAAATTAAAAAAGATAATAGTATAAACATATTGCACGCGACTTGCAATATGTATTTGGGTAAGGGCAGTTCTTAACCGTTGGAGGTCAGGTTTTTTAGTGACTTTGGGCATGCATTTATATCGCGATGGTGAGAAGCCGCCTTTACAGCCTTAACATACAAAACGAGCCTGCGCAAGGGCCGGCGCACTCATCTGACCATGAAAAAAGCTCCCGATTTGGCAAAGCCAGATCGGGAGCTTTTGGTATAAGGCAGTTCCATTACTCGCGTACAATGACGGTCGTGCCGCGCTTGCAATTGTTGTAAATCCATTTCGCATTCTCGACGCTCAGGCGTATGCAGCCGTGCGATGCGCGCGAGCCGAGGTTGTTGACTGAGGACGAGGTGGGCTTGCCGTCTATTTCGTTATACAGCACCGAGTGGAACAGTATACCGCCGTCGATGCGCCACGAATACTGGGCATAGCAATCGAACTTGACGAAGTAATGCCAGCGGTTGGTGGGGCCGGAGCCCTTGAACGTGCCCAGCGGCGTGGGGTGCGACTTGGTGCCGGTCGAGCACACGAACACGCGCGACAGTGGGCCGTATGCGCCGTTGGTGTAGCCGTACACGTACACGCGCTGATCGGATATGTCCACGACCAGCTTGTACTTGCTGTAATTCTTGCCGTTGCCCTTGGACTTCTTGCTGGCTGGTTCCAGCGTGGGTTTAGCGGTGGGCACAGCGTCCTCGGAGTATAGCTTCTGCTGAGTGGCTTCGTCGGCCACGCCGGTTTCATCCAGGTCGTTGTGCTTCTGGAAGTACTTAACGGCGGACTCGGTGTTGCTGCCGAACATGCCGTCCACGCCGTCACCCAGATAGTACAGCGTGGTAAGGCGCGTCTGAAGCCGCTTAACGTCGCTGCCTTCACTGCCCTTGGTCAGGTCTTCGTAATATACCTGAAAATCGTCACCGGCGAGCAGCTCATATCCCTGGCCGTCCACAATGCCGTCGGCGACATAGGGAGTGGGTTCAGGCGTAGGTTCGGGCGTGGGCACAGCCGTGGGCGCGAGCGTCGGCACGGCGGTTGCCTTAACCTCAGCCGTGGGCAAAGACGAGCCGTAGTAGTGCAGCGCCGTGACTATGGGCGTGGCTTCGGCGGTCGGCTGTTCGGTAGGCTCAGGAGCAGCCGTCGGCTCGGCGGTCGGTTCAGGCGTGGCGTTGGGGTCTACATAGTGCAGCTGTGTGCCGATGTGCTCGGCCACAAACTCCTGAAATGCGATTACGCCCTTGCGCGTGCGCGGTCCGAAGTAGCCGTCGGCGCTGTCGTCCAGAAAGCCCAGCGTGCGCAGGCGCTGCTGAATCAGCTTAACGATGTCGCCCTGATCGTCCTGCTTTACGGGCAGGGGCAGCGGCGTGGGCGTGGGCTCAGGCGTGGGAGCGACTGTGGGTTCCTCGGTAGGTTCAGCCGTTGGCGCGCTCGTGGGCTTGACAGTGGGCGCCTGTGTAGGTTTTTGAGCAGGCTTGGAAGTCGCCTTTGCTGTGGAAGCCGGCTTAACCGTCGGCGCGGACGTTGACTTTACAGTCGGCGTTGCGGCGGGAGCGGAAGTGGTGCTTTCGTTTGCGGCCTTGCCGATTATTCCGGAAACTCCGTCGGCGAATGCGGGCATGGCGAGCGTAAGCGCCAACACCAGCGCCGCCAGCGTAATGATGAATCTGCGTGGCATTTGTATTTCACCCCAAAATGAGTAATTGCGGCGAGCCTGCCGCGGCTGACATATTATTAGACTGCTTTCGGGGCGTTTGGTTGCATATAATTGTCTGACATATGCCTTAATGTGAGAAATTTCAATCATATATTACATTATGCAGAATGTCGGGCGCAAAAAAAGCCCGGCGGCGCTAAACCGTCGGGCCAAGGTGCGATTGCTTATTTGCGATAGGAACGGTCGTCATACTGACTGCGGCGCTCATTGCGCTGAGGCGCGCGGTCACTATACCGGCTGTCGCGGCGCTCATCGTACTGAGTGCGGTCGCTATAACGATTGTCGCGGCGCTCGTCGTACTGAGTGCGGCCGTCATAGCGCGGCTGGCGCTCGGGGTACTGCGTGCGGCGCTGGCTGTACCGGGCGCGCCCGTCGTAATCGGAACGCTCGTCGTTGCGGGTGCGTTCGCTGTAGCGCGGCTGACGCTCGGCATACTGTGTGCGGCGCTCGTCATAGCCGCCATAGCTGTATTCGCGGCGCACGTAGCGGCGGTTCTTGCGCGCACGGGTGCGGGCGGTGTTGATGCATACCATTATTATCAGCACGCCCATCACCGCGATCAGGGGCACTATCCACAGCATGGAATTGTTGCCCGCGCTTTCGGTACCGCCGCCTATCGTCTCGCCCTGTATGGCCTCGTCTATGGAGGGCAGGTCGGTAATGGGCGCAGCGGCTACCGAATTGGCGGCTACCAGCGGGTAATAGTACTTGTCGCCGCTGGGTGCGTTGTACGTCAGCGTGCCGATCTCGTCGCCCGCGTTTATCGGAGCCTTTATGTCGCGCGAGTATGATACCGACAGCATGGCCGAAAAGTCGGATGTGATCTGGCTGATCTCGCTCTTTTTAGCGCATACCGGGTCAGCGCTTTCGGGCGCGGTTATGTCCAGCGTTAGCACGCCGCCGTTTGCGTCGCTGGGATCTGCGCCGTCCACGTTCACGGTCAGCGGGCGCGTGCGGTACAGCTCTACCGGGTCGTACCGCTCATACGTGGCAAAGCCGTAATTCATCAGCCGTATCGAGTCGATCCACTTGCCGTCGGTCGTGGACAGAAGAACTACGCTTATCAGATCAACGCCGTCTTTGGTGGCCGAGCCGACGAAGGTGGAACCGGCCTTGCTGGTATAGCCAGTCTTTATGCCTGTGCCGTACTGGTACTTATACTTCATCGATGTGTCGTTGCGCGCGATGAACTGGTTCTTGGTCCACTTGGTGGTGGGTTCGGAGCGCTTGTTGTTGGCGGGTATGGTATAGTTGGTGGTGGAGGCGATTTCGCGGAAGGTTTCGTTCTTCATCGCCTCAAGCGCAATCGTGGAAAGATCGCGCGCGGTGGTGTAGTGATCGGGGTCGTGAAAGCCGTGCGGGTTGGAAAAGTGCGTGTCCGTGCAGCCCAGCGACTGCGCGCGCGCGTTCATCATATCAACAAACGCGCTTTCACTGCCCGCGACCAGCACGGCGATGGCTATGCCTGCATCGTTGCCCGAGCAGATAAAGAACGTAGTCAGCAGTGTGCGCCAGGTCATTTCCTCGCCCGTGTAAAGCCCCACCAGCGACGAGCCGTCGGGATAGGTATTGGCCTCGCGCGGTATCGTGATTGTCGCGTCCAAATCGCTTACGTTTTCAAGCGCGAGCATCAGCGTCATTATTTTGGTGGTGGAGGCGGGATAGCGGCGCGTGGTCGAATCCTTGGAATACAGTACGCGCCCGGTATGGCCGTCGATAAGTATCGCGCTGGCGGCCGTAAGATCGGCGTCGGTCAGCTCTTCGGGCTTACTGGTATCGTAAGCCAGCGCCGTGGGCGCGTACAGTGTCATGATCAGCGTCAGCGCGAGCAGAATCGCCATAAGGCGCTTGCGCGTATGTGATAAAATCATATCGAATCTCCTTTGCTGGACACGGGATAAGCGCATTGGAAAGCCGCCATTGCGCACATGAAACGCGGGCGGCGCGAAAATATCATTCTTGATTATACACTACTTTGACTTATACTGTGCGCAAAGACATGTTAAATCATGCTCCGCGCGCACGAACTCTTGTATTTGACGTGGATTTTGTCTATAATAAAAGTATATATGGTTATTTTTGCTGATGCACGCGGCGTTCCAGGGATAATCTATGCGCTTTAGGCACATTGTTTGTGCACGCGGGGATAATTTTTTAAGGGCGGCGCGGGGGAGAGGAGTAGACCGATGGCTAAGAAATTGCTGCTCGTGGACGACGAGCCTTTGATACTAAAGGGACTCAAATTTTCGCTGGAACAGGACGGATACCAAACTGTGCTGGCTGCCGATGGTGAGGAGGCGCTGGCCAAGGTCGATGCGGAGGACTTCGATCTGATACTGCTGGACGTAATGCTGCCCAAGATGAGCGGCATAGAGGTCTGTCAGCGAATTCGCGAGAAAAGCTCTGTCCCCATAATCATGCTGACCGCCAAGGGCGAGGATATGGATAAGATCCTGGGCCTTGAGTACGGCGCGGACGATTACATGACCAAGCCCTTCAACATACTGGAGGTCAAGGCGCGCATAAAGACAATCCTTCGCCGCGTGGGCGCGTCCAAGGCCGATGAAAAGCCGTCCACCGTGACGGTGCGCGACTTGACGGTCAATTTCAACAACCGATCGGTATCCGTCGCGGGGCGCGACGTGAATCTGACGGCCAAGGAGTTCGACCTGCTGCAGCTGTTCATAACCAACCGCGGCAAGGTGTTCAGCCGCGAGATGCTTATGGAAAGCATATGGAAGTATGAGTTCCTGGGCGATCTGCGTACGGTGGACGTACACATACGCCGTCTGCGCGAAAAGATAGAGAAGAACCCCGCGCAGCCCATGTATATCTTCACCAAGTGGGGAGTGGGTTACTATTTCACGGACAAAGATTAAAAACGTACTCGCGTCCGTGCGCTGGCGGCTGCTCCTGCTGTACATGCTGATGGTCGGCGTCGCCTTTTATGTAGTGGCGGCGTCGCTCATTAATCTGGTGGGCAATTACATGCTGGATCAGCGCGCGCAGGACGAGCGCGCCATATCCGAGCGCATTGCGATAACCATGGCCGACAAGCTGAATGCGCAGGATGGCCAGGCGATTTACGACGCGGCGGTGGACGCATCGCGCGAACACGGCGGGCGTGTGCTGGTGCTGGACGCATACGGCACGGTGCAGGCCGATTCGTATTCGCTGCTGAACGGCATTCAGCTAAAGCACCCTGAGGTGGTGGCGGTGCTGGGCGGCAAGGCCAGCGCCAACGGACTATATAAGGAAGAACTGCCCGGCGGCAACTGGCTGCTGAGCACATTCGGATTCGCGGACGACGCGTCGGTGTACGGGCTGTATGTATCGGCCATAGTGTCGGGCGGCCGGACAACGGGCGCGCTGGTGTATTCGGTCAGCGAGCAGGAATTGTATTCGCGCCTTTTGTATATCAGGCGGCAGATCGTATACTGGCTGCTGGGCGTGGCGCTGGCGACGCTTATCACGGTCATATTCATGTCGCGCATAGTCACGCGTCCCATAAAGGCGCTGAGCGAAGGCATTGAGCACATGAGTGTGGGCGACTTTTCGCATCGCGTGATAATCCGCGGCCATTCGGAATACGCCCAATTGGCGGCCGCGTTCAACATGATGAGCGAAAAGCTGGAAAACCTCGACCGTTCGCGCGGTCAGTTTGTATCCAATGCGTCACATGAGCTGAAAACCCCGCTGGCCACGATGAAGATACTGATCGAATCGCTGATATATCAGGATGCGTTCGACCCGGCCATGACGCGCGAATTTCTGACCGATATAGATAAGGAAATCGACCGCCTGAACTCGGTAATCGGCGACCTGCTAACGCTGGTCAATATGGACAGCGGCGAAATGCGGCTGCGCCTGAGCGATTTGCAACTGGACGAAATGCTGGCCGAGACTGTCAAGCGGCTGACCCCGCTGGCGGGCAACCGCGACATAAACCTCACGCTGGAGGCGCACGCCGCGCCCGTCGTCGAGGGCGATTCCAGCAAGATACAGCAGGTGTTCTATAACCTGATCGACAACGCAATCAAGTACACTCCTGCGGGCGGCGACGTGCGCGTGGAGCTAGGCGAAAATGCGCGCTTTGCGATTATCAAGGTATCGGACACCGGCATAGGCATACCGCAGGCCGATATTGCGCACATATTCGACCGATTCTACCGCGTGGACAAGGCGCGCTCGCGCGAGACCGGCGGCACCGGCCTTGGCCTTTCGATAGTCAATCAGATCGTGCAATTGCACGGCGGTCAGGTCAGCGTTCAGTCGGTCGAGGACAAAGGCTCGGTATTCACGGTGACGCTGCCTAAGTAGCGTCGCCAAAGTTAAAGCAGGTTATGAGCCGAAGCTGTAAGGCTATTCAATAAGAAATATCGGCTAAGGCAGAAGTTTGATTTCTGCCTTAGCATGTATTCCTGACTGCATGGAATCAATTGACAAATCAAAGCTTGGCGGCTCTTATTTGCATGTCATTGGCCAAAGAATACGAATATGCGCTTTAATTGCGTGATTTACAACTAACATGACACACTTTGGAGTGTGCTTTAATTTATGTCGGTGCAAGGGTCGATGACGCAGGAAGACTCTCTAATAGGAGTGATTTTTTGAAACGCAGGATTGCATTTGCGGCGGGACTGGCGGCTTTGATGCTGCTGACCGGCTGCTCGCTGGATCCGCTCAGCGGCAGGCTTACCACGCCGCCGCCGGATTCGCCTACCTATCAGCCGGTATCGCCCAGCGCCGAAAACGCCGCGCGCAGCGAGCTGAGGGCTAATCTGTATTTTGAGCTTCAGGACACGGGTATGCTGTCCACCGAGGGCCGCCAGATAGACGTAAAGTCGGATACTCAGCCCGAAAAGACGGTCATTGAAGCGCTGATAAGCGGCCCCAGCGCCCAAAGTCCGGAGCTTAAATCCATAATATCGCCCGATACGACCGTGATTTCGGTCGATACGAGCGACGGCGTGCTTATGGTCACGTTGTCCAGCGAGTTCCTCGCCGTGCCGTCCGACGCGCCCGCCGATTGGGAAAGCGACGCGTACTGGACGGCGGAGATACCGCGCCGCCGCTATCTGGCGCTGCAATCGATCGTATGCGCGATAACCGATATGGGCGAATACGACGGCGTGCAGATAATGGTTGACACCGACGGCGACCGAGTGGGCGAGCGCGTGGAGCGGTACTACTTCTACTCCGACGCGTCCGAGACAGACGGAACGCTGATGGACGTGGCGCATCGCGACGAGAGCGTGGTGCTCACCCCGCGCAACACGGTGGACGCGGCCCTTGGCTACATACAGGGCAAGGACTGGGACTCGCTTTATGAGCTGCTGGCACCGGGTGATATAAACGGCGAGCTGCCCGTCTATGACAAGTTCGCATCCGACATGCGCGCGCGCGCGTATACTCTGAGCGAATATCAGGTGGGCGACGCGATGGTTTCGGGCGACGGCCAGAGCGCCACGGTATGCGTGGACGCGCAGTTCTCGTTTCGCGACGCGAGCGCGCGCGACGTAAGCGCGCTGCCGATAAGGCTGGTGCGCGAGGGCGAGGTATGGAAGATCGCTTATGCGTCGCTGGGCGGTCTGCTGGAGGGCTTTTGATAAGTGAAGTCATTTAACGCGCTTACGCGCAGGCAGAAGACGGCGTGGATAATCGCGGGCGCGGCGCTCATGATTGCGGCGCTGGCGGGCGTGTGGCTGATTTCGGGCGGCAGCAGACAGGTGGTCGTGAACAACGACATCGTGTCGTCTCTGCCTGAACCCGAGACGGCCGCGCCGCTCGCGCCCATAGGCGACAGCCGCGCCGACCGCGCGATAAGCGTGTCGGTATATTACGCCGACGATACGCTCAGCCGCCTGAAACCCACCGTGCGCAGCGTGACCATCAGCAGCGATATGACGCTGGAGGAGGCGGTCGCGCGCGCCGTGATGGACGAGCCGGGCGAGGATGGCCTGAGGACGCTGGGCGCAAGCGACATACAGATACTCTCGGTCGAGGTCAGCCGCAGCATAGCGACGGTCGATCTTTCGATAGATGCGCGCCGACTGGACGCACAGCGGATGCACATGCTGCGCGCGGCACTGGTAAATTCGCTGCTGGACACGGGAAACGTATCCGCGGTTAACGTGCTGATAGACGGCTGCGAGGAGTGCATACTTCAACTGCCCGCAGGCGCGATGGGGCGGTTCGACTGCGACCTGAACGCGGTGTGGCAGGCGGCGCTGGACGAGGAGGCCGGGTTTACCGGTTCGGCCAGCTCAGATGCGCTTGAGCGTACGGCCACGCTGTATTTCGGCTCCAGCGGCGGCGAATACCTGCTGCCCGAGACGCACCGGCTCAGCGTAAGCGGCGGCGACTATTTGAGCGCGATAATATCCGAGCTGATGCGCGGGCCGGACGATACGAACGACTGCGCGCGGCTGCTGCCTTCGAGCAGTCAATACATGCGCGAAGCGCCCGAGATAATCACGTCCAGCGACGGCAGCAAGATAGCTGTAATATCGCTAAAGGGCGCGGCAGGCGATTACTTCGACCGCAACGGCATATCGACGGCGCTGGCGTTTGGCTCAATGACGCGCAGCATATGCGGGTTTGTGCCCAATGTTGACGGCGTGCTGTATGATATAGATGGAATTGTGGTAAACGAGCTGTACGATTCTCAGGGGCGGCTGATGTACACGTTTGCGGACGGCATCATGCGCCGGAGCGATTTCGATTCGCTGGTGGGCGATACGGCCACGCTGTATTATCCGGCCAGCGACTGTTCGGCGGTCGTGCCCGTGTGCGTCGCCATGCCGCGCTATGATGTGGATAACCCGCGTGCGCTGCTAAAGCTGCTTATGCAGCAGCCGTTAAGTGCAGGCCTTAGCCGAGCAACGCCGGATATAGTTACCGACGCGGATACGCTGGGCGTGCGCGTGGAAAACGATCAGGTGCTAATAAACCTGTCGGGTGCATTTTATCAGGCGTGCCAAGGCCTGACGTCTGGCCGCGCGCGCACGATGGTATACGCCATCGTCAATACTATGTGTCAGATGGACGGCATAAGCGGCGTAAGGTTCTACTTCGACGGGGAGCGCGTGGAGAGTCTTGCATCGACCATATCGATGCGCGGGCCGCTGATGTACAACGGCGGCATAGTGCGCGCCGAGCCATAAATTCCAAGCCCCGCGCCTATTTACACGGTGCGGATTTGTAGTAAAATATATATGCACAATCCGGGGCGCGCTTTATAATGCGTTTAGGCTCAGGCAGTCGATGATTCGTTACTGCCGTGCGTGCTCCGGTTAAAAAGACATATTCATGAAAAGCGAGCCAGGGCGCATAAGCGTGCGCCTTGTGAGGAGGAACGGTTTTGCCTAACAAAATTATGGAGGAAATACAGGAAAGCGCGCCTGATCAGGTCGGCGCGCTCGTGTTGGACGGCGAGGAAGAGCAGGAAAAGTCCGAATTCGGCCTGCAGGTGGACGGCACCGAGATATTACCCATGGTGTCGTTGCGCGATCTGGTCATATTCCCGGGCGATCCCGCGCGGTTCGACGTGGGCAGGCCGCAGTCGCGTGCGGCGGTGGAAAAGGCGTTTGCCGAAAAGCTGCCGATAATGCTGGTCGCACAGCGCGACGAAAACGTGGACGAGCCGGTCATGAAGGATATGTATATGGTGGGCACGATTGCCAACGTGATAAGCGTGGTAAATATGCCTACCCAGATACTCAGCGTGACCGTGGGCGGCTTTGCGCGCGCGATGCTGCTGGACATAATGCGTTTTCGGCCGTTTGAAATCGCGCGCGTGCAGGAAATCAGCGAGCGCGTAACCGACGACGATATAAGCATAGAGGCGTGCATGACCATAGCGCGGAGATTTGTGCAAATGATCGCGCAAAAGGCCGACAACATCCCCGCGCAGTTCATGCGCAGGCTGAACGCAGAGCAAAACCCGTCGCGCTTTGCCGACATGATTGGTATGCACATGGTGCCCAAACTGGCCGACAGGATAAAGGTGCTGGAGACTGCGGATGTGGGAAAGCGGCTGGAGCTGCTGTGCCGGCTGCTGTCGCGCACTCAGCAGCTTATCGATGTCGAAGCGCGCATACAAAAGCGCGTGTCGGAGCAGATCGACAAGAGCCAGAAGGAATACTACCTGCGCGAGCAGATACGCGCCATACAAAAGGAACTGGGCGACCGCGAGGCGGGCGACATAGAGGAGTACAGGCGCAAGGCCAAGACTCTGCCGCTGAACGACGAGGCGCGCGACAAGGTGCAGCGCGAGATCGACCGGCTGGAGGCAATGGCGCCCGGTACGCCCGAGATGGGCGTGAGCAGCGCGTATATAGAGTGGATACTCGCCCTGCCGTGGGGCAAGCGCCAGACGGCGGCGATAGACCCGCTGCGCGCGCGCAAGGCGCTGGACAAGGATCACTTCGGCCTGGACAAGGTTAAGGAGCGTCTGGTCGAATATCTTGCCGTACGCGCGCTTAAAAACGATATGAAAGGCCCGTGCCTGTGCCTTGTAGGCCCGCCCGGCGTGGGCAAAACGTCAATTGCGCAATCGATTGCGCGCGCGCTCAAGCGGCCGTTGGCGCATGTGTCGCTGGGCGGCGTGCGCGATGAGGCCGAGATTCGCGGCCATCGCCGCACGTATGTGGGCGCGATACCCGGCCGCATAATGTCGGCGATGCGGCAGGCGGGTTCTATGACCCCGGTTTTCCTGCTGGACGAAATCGACAAGATGGGCGCGGACTATAAGGGCGATCCGGCCAGCGCGATGCTGGAGGTGCTGGACGGCGAGCAGAACTTCGCGTTCCGAGATCATTATCTGGAGATACCGTTCGACCTGTCGGGCGTGCTGTTCATAATGACGGCCAACTCGCTGGACACGATACCGCGTCCGCTGCTCGACCGAATGGAAGTAATCAATATAGAGGGCTATACCTCGAACGAAAAGCGCGAAATCGCCAAGCGCTACCTGCTGGGCAAGCAATTGCGCGAACATGGTCTTGACAAGCGCAGGCTGAAGGTCAAGGACGACGCAATCGACGCGATAATCGAAAACTATACGCGCGAGGCGGGCGTGCGCCAGCTGGAGCGCGAGATCGGCGCGCTGTGCCGCAAGACCGCGTGCAAGTTCATAGAGGATAGCGAGCTAAAGTCAGTCACAGTTTCGGCGGCAGACCTTAAACAGGAACTGGGCGCGCCGCGCTTCCACCGCTTGGAGCCTGACCGCGAACCCGAGGTCGGCTCGGTAAACGGCCTTGCGTGGACGGCGGCGGGCGGCGAGACGCTGGCGGTCGAGGCGGCGGCTATGCCGGGCGGCGGCCATCTGGAACTGACCGGCCAGCTGGGCGACGTGATGCGCGAATCTGCGCGCGCGGCGCTGAGCGTAATTCGTATGCATTCGGGTGCGCTGGGGCTGGAGAGCGATTTCTATAAAAAGAGCGACCTGCACATACACGTACCCGAGGGCGCAGTGCCCAAGGACGGCCCCAGCGCGGGCGTGACGATAACCTGCGCGCTGGCGTCGGCGCTGACCGGACGGCCCGCGCGGCAGGACGTGGCCATGACGGGCGAGATAACTCTGCGCGGCAAGGTGCTGCCCATCGGCGGCGTGAAGGAAAAGGTGCTGGCCGCGCACCGCATGGGCATACACACGGTTCTGCTGCCCAAGGACAACGAGTGCGATCTGGATGAAATCCCGGGCGACGTGCGTCAGAGCCTTGATTTAAGGCTGATAGGCAGTGTGGATCAGGCGCTCGACGCGGTGCTGGTCAAGGCGGGCGGCGCGGCGAATGCGTGATTAGAGTGTGCCTCAAAAATTCCTGGGTACGCAATTTCGGGCGTCGCTGCGCCATTTCTGCGTCACAAAGCTCGACTTAGCGCTGCTAAGCCTTCGGGTTTCTTCCTTGAACTGACGCAAAATCCACTTGGGTCTGCGAATTGTTCCGCTTGAGACACACTCTAGAAGGCGTTTCGGCTTATGCCTTAAAATGAGTATGCTTGTTTAAGGCGAGAAGCGCAGGTCAGGCGGCGGCAATTGTTTGCTGAACGCAGACTGTGCTAGCCGAAACTTCTGCCGGTGCATATAGCGTAAAGCAAAAATGCTGGATTTTTGCCTGAGGCATATGGCGCGGCGCTGGCCGAAACCGTCTGAGGCGGTGAGACAGCAGCGGCACAGATACCGCCTTAAAAAGCGGAGCGGGCTGCAAAAGCATCTTATATAAATGCCGCCGTGCGGGCTTTTCGTCCCACGCGGCGGTGGTTTTTTGAACTTTTTCGGAGGTAATTGATGGTAATAAAAAAGGCGGAATTTACCACCTCATTGGCGGCGGCAGACCCGTTCATGGGCGACGGCACGGTGGAAATCGCCATCGTGGGCAAGTCCAACGTGGGCAAGTCGTCGCTGATAAACGCGTTGGCGCGCAATCAAAAACTGGCGCGCACGTCGTCCGAGCCGGGCAAGACGCGGCTGATTAATCTATTCAGATTCTATACTCAGGACGAGCGCCAGTTTACGCTGGTCGACCTGCCCGGATACGGCTTTGCGCGCGTGTCGCGCGACGAGAAGGCGCGCTGGCAGGGCATGATCGAAGGTTATCTGAGCCAGTCGGAGGACCTGAAGCACGCGCTCGCGCTGGTCGACATACGCCACGAGCCGTCGGCCGACGATCAAGCGATGGTAGAATACATGCGCCATTACGGCATCGAGTTTACCGTCGTGGCGACCAAGGCCGACAAGCTCAGCCGCGCGCAGGTTTCGCGCAGCGTGCAGGCGATATGCCGCGCGCTGCAGGTGCAGCCGTGGGAGGTAATACCGGTTTCGGCACAGAACAGGCAGGGCTTAGACAAAATGTGCGACCGCATAGGCGATGTGCTGGAACAGGCTGAAAATACTGCCGACGCGGTGCAGCAGGACGAGCTGACGGACGATTTTCAGGACGAATAATGGGCGATGGACTGCATACGGCCCGAAATATGATTTTCAAGCGCCGTATTAACAGTAAATTTTAATAAGCCACTTGCATATATGTGCGGCAGTGGTTTATAATGTACGGCGATTGATGCAAATCTACTGCGCATACGCGCGTGTTATTGGTTATTATTTCGGGAGGGTTGAATATGGCATTTCGTAAATGTCCCAGATGTGAACTTAACTATATCACCGACGGAGAGAAGCTGTGCTCAGTGTGCCGCCGCGAGGTAAAGGGCGAGCCGGATCACAATAACGTGCCCGAGCTGTGCGCCGAGTGCGGCGAGCGCCCGGTCGTGCCCGGCAGCGAATACTGCCTGCTGTGCCTGAAGGAAATGAGCCGGCATAACGCCGAGTCCTCTCAGGTGGACAACGAGGAAAGCGCCGTGGACGCATCCTCGCTCGACATCGGCATGGTCAGCTCCATGGACGAGATACAGATCGACGACGTGGGCGACGATATACCGCCGCGCGAGTTTGACGAGATGGAGTCCGCGTTCGGCTCCGACGACGACGATGAGGACGATCTGGACGACGAGGACGATGAAGAAGCCGCGCCCCAGCCCACCGGCCGCAAGCGCAGGGGCTCGTCCGAATCCAACTGATAACGCGGCGCACATAATCCGAGCGGAGGTGAACGTAATTGGCCGTCTATGCGATAGGCGATCTGCATTTGCCCGGCTCGGATATAAAGCCGATGGACGTGTTCGGCGCGCATTGGGAGAACCACTTTGAACGCATATGCGAGGACTGGCGCGCAAAGGTAAGCGGCGACGATATAGTGCTGCTGCCCGGTGATTTCAGCTGGGCGATGACGCTTGCGGACGCGATGGACGATATACGCGCCGTGGGCGCGCTGCCCGGCCGCAAGATAATGGTGCGCGGCAACCACGACTTCTGGTGGTCGTCGCTGACCCAGGTGCGCGCGGCGATGCCGGACGGCATGTACGTGCTTCAGAATGACAGCCTGGAGATGGATGGTATAGTGTTCTGCGGCACGCGCGGCTGGACGATAGTGGGCGACGCGGACGATCGCCAGCAGGATCTTAAAATATACCGGCGCGAGGTAATACGGCTGGAGATGGCGCTCAAATGCGCCGCGCGTCAGGCACATGGGAGAGACATAGTTGCACTGATGCACTACCCGCCGTTCGACGAGCGGCAGAGGCCCTCCGGCTTTACCGGCCTGCTGGAGCAGTACGGCGTCAAGCAGGTTGTGTACGGACATCTGCACGGCCAAAGTCTGCGCAGCGCGTTCAGCGGACGGCTGCGCTGCGTGGATTATTTTCAGGTGTCGTGCGACGGACTGGGGTTCAAGCTGCTTGAATTGCCTCCGATCGAATCCAGCAATAAAGATGCATGAACGTAAAACGCGTTGCCCGGAATGCCTGTGCATTTCCGGTCAGCGCGTTTTTGATTATGGACGAATGTGAAAAGGCAGATTAGACTATGCCGCAAACTTGTTCTGAAAAAAACGCGCCCGGAGTGGAGGAGTGTGGTGCTTATTTAGAGTGTGTCTCAAAAATTCCTTAATCCGCAATTTCGACGTCTTTTCCGCCATTTCTGCGTCATCAATCCTCGACTTAACGCTGCTAAG
Organism: uncultured Eubacteriales bacterium; assembly: GCA_948467645.1. Classification (GTDB taxonomy): domain Bacteria; phylum Bacillota; class Clostridia; order Christensenellales; family Aristaeellaceae; genus Fimadaptatus. The sequence continues at coordinate 59,717 of CAOKFD010000004.1, forward strand.
CCTTCGGATTTATTCCTTGAACTGACGAAAAATCCACTCGAACTTGCGGATTGTCCCGCTTGAGACACACTCTAGCGCCTTGGGTGTTTTTTACTTTCGGTTTATTTACAGACAGGTTCACAACAACTAACGGAGCACTTACTTAAACACTGGAAATCAGATATTAAGCGCAATTAACGGCCGGATTGCATGATTAAGTTTGGCACCGAAGTCTTTTGTCTCCCGGTCAAATCAAATCCCATCTTGCAATATCCCATCGCTAAAGTTTCGGCAAGCTACTTTTTAAGAAAATAAGAAAAAGCATGGCGGGTAGTGGATTTTAGTGCAACGTTGTGGTACAATAAATGTATCGAGTGGCGTTAGGGGGGATAGGTATGCTGTTCTTTGGCACATATGCGCAGACAGTTGATGCTAAAGGCCGCGTTATCGTTCCCACCGCATTCCGCGATTCGCTGGGCAAGGACTTCATGATAGGTCTGAACGGCACCGCCAACGCCATTGCGTTCTATCCCAAGGAAAAGTGGGAAAAGATACTCGAAGATTTACGCACGCTGCCGTCCACGGACGAGGTGGCTATGGACTATGTTCGCTTTATAGCCGGAAATTCATTTTCCAACTACGAGCTGGATAGTCAGGGCCGCACGATATTGCCCGCCGCGCTGAGGCAGATGCTCCAGCTGGGCAAAAATATCAGCTTTGTGGGCGTGGTGGACTACTTCGAGATATGGGACAGCGAGGTATACGAGGCGCGCTGCGCTCAGGTTCGCGAGGGCATGAGCGACCGGCTCAAGTACATAAGCTCGCTGAGACAGTCCGCTCAGCAGAGATAATCGCTTTAACGCCGCCCGGTGCGGCAGTCCGGTTCTAAACAGTGAAAGGGGGACATAAGAAGAACATGATGGCGCCTGAACGAAAGTACGGCCATGAAACTTATGAAATACCCCAAAGGTATCAAAGACGCAAGCCCGCCCCGATATATCGGGAGCGCATGATGCAGCGCCGCCAAGAGGTGGAACAAAGCGCACAGGAAAGCCAGCGCATAAGCGCCGCGCGCGCGGCTAAAACCCGACGCGGCTGGGCGCTGTGCCTGACACTGGCGGCGGGGCTGGTGGTGTTGTGCGGTATGCGCATATACCAGAGCGCCGCGTCCATGCGAAACGCCGCAACTATAACCTCGCTCAAGGATGAGATTCACGAGCTGACAATGGATGCGGAAAATTACGAGTGCCGAATTGCCGAGGCCGCGGCCGACGACAAAATCGAAGCCGGTGCAAAGCAGCTCGGCATGACATACCCAACCGACGATCAGGTGCGCGAGATCGCAAACTGACTGCTGGTCAGTTTAAGCGCCTGAGCATGTACTCGAGCGGACTATATTGTGATGATCCGGCGGGGAGCGTGGATGCTTGATACCCACGGGTGCGCTTACGCGGCGCAGGATGCTCGTGCTTTTGGGCGCGCTGTGCGTGATATTCTGCCTGATTGTCGGGCAGCTTTTTAACCTGCAGGTGATGATTTCATCCGATCTGCAGGCGCGCGCACAGAGCCAGTGGACGGGCAAATCGCGCGTGGCCGCACGGCGCGGCGAAATAACCGATCGAAACGGCGTGACGCTGGCGCTGAGCGCGACCGCGTATGCCGTCGCCGCAAGTCCGCGTCAGGTAAAGGACGCGGATGCTTTTGCGCGCGAACTCAGCGCGATAATCGACGTAGATGCGGATACTGTGGCGCGCAGGGTATCCGACCGCACCAAGGGCGGCGTGACACTCAAGCGGCAGGTACCGCGCGAAAAGGCGCAGGAACTGCTTAAAAGATACGAGCAGCTGCGCGCCGAAAAGGATACATCACTAAACGGGCTGTATCTGGAGGAAGATCAGCTGCGCGTATACCCGATGGGTACGTTCCTGACGCAGGTGCTGGGGCTTACGACGATCGACGGCGTGGGCCAGTCCGGGCTGGAAAAGCAGCTGGACAAATACCTGCGCGGCAAGGACGGACTTATCGTAAACGAAGTGGATGGCAAGGGCAATGAGATGCCCTATTCGGTAAGCGAATACACGCCGCCGGTCGATGGCGGCAGCGTCACGCTCACGATCGACGCCGCAATACAGGGTTTTGCCGAAAAGGCAATGCGCGAATGTTACGAGGTAAACTCGGCGGCCGCCGTTCAGGCGCTCGTGATGGACGTGAATACAGGCGAGATACTCGCGATGGTGTCAAAGCCCGACTTTGACCCGAACGACCCGCCGCGCGACGATGTGGAAACCCTCACTTCGCGCATGAGAATCCGCTCGATCAGCGATGTGTACGAGCCGGGTTCCACATTTAAGATACTCACCGCGGCGGCAGCGCTGGAAACCGGCGTGACCAACCCAAGCGAGGGCTTTTACTGCTCGGGCAGCGTCACGGTTGACGGCTCCAAAATACGCTGCTGGGGCAACCCGCACGGCGCGGAGTCTATGGCCGAGGCCATACAGAATTCGTGCAACCCGGTGTTTGTCGAACTGGGACTGAGACTGGGCACGTCGCGGCTGTACTCGTATCTGGACGCGTTCGGCCTGGGCAAAAAGACCGGCGTTGACCTGACCGGCGAGTCGGCGGGTATACTGATAGCCAAGAACAATGTAAAGACGGTTGATCTCGCGCGCATAGGCTTTGGACAGAGCGTTGCGGTTACGCCGCTGCAGTTGATATGCGCGGTGAGCGCGGTCGCAAACGGCGGAAACCTTATGCGGCCTTACATCGTCAAACAGATAGCCGATTCAAACGGCGAGGTCGTTTTAAGCAGCGAACCCGAGGTCGTCGCCAACCCCATTAAGGAAAGCACAAGCGTGCTGATGCGCGAATTGCTTACCAATGTTGTGGAATATGGCGGCGGCAAAAACGCCCGCATAGAGGGCATACGCGTGGCCGGAAAGACCGGTACTGCGCAGATATACCGCGACGGCGTGATTTCGCGCGACGCGCACATTGGCTCGTTCATCGGGTTTGCACCGGCGGACGATCCGCGCGTGGCCGTGCTGGTGGTGGTGCACGAATCGGCGCTCAGACCCGATTACGGCTCGATAACCGCCGCGCCCTATGCCAAGATGATACTGTCCGATACGCTTGCGTACATGGGCATATATCCGGCGGGCAGCGCGGGTACGGATACCGCAGATATGGTGGATGTGCCTGAACTTACCGGCCTGGGCATAAACGAAGCAAATGCCGCCCTGCGCGAAAGCGGCCTTACCGGGCTTATGGACGGCGTGGGTCAGGTAGTTGTGGATCAACTGCCCAAGGCAGGCGCACAGATGACGCGCGGCTCGCAGGTGATTATGTATCTGGAACAGCAGCAAACGCAGGACGCGACCGACGTCGAGGTGCCGGATGTAAGCGGTATGTCGATAGTCGAAGCGTCGAGGCTGATTGCCTCGTGCGCATTGTCGCTTAAAATAGAAGGCAGCGGGCTGGCGGGCGAGCAGACGCCTGCGGCGGGTACGCGCGTGCCGGTGGGCACGCAGGTAAGCGTACAGTTCAGGCTGCCATGAATGAGTTTTTTAAGTTTTTATCCGGGGAGGACCAAAGATGAACGTAAAACAGCTGATAAATGAGCTGCCCTGCTTGATAAAAGTGCACGGGGATGAAAATACTCAGGTTTTGTCGCTGAGCGCCGATTCGCGCAAGATTGAGCCGGGTGCGCTGTTTTTTTGCATACACGGCATAAAGGTTGACGCACATGAGTTCGCGCCGCAGGCAGTCGCTGCGGGCGCGTCCGTACTTGTCGTAGAGCGCGAGCTGGACGTGGACGCGACGCAGATAGTCGTAACCGACGTGCGCCTTGCGATGAGCTATATCGCCCAGTCGTTCTATGGCCATCCGGCGCGCTGCATGAAGATGATCGGCATAACCGGCACCAAGGGCAAGTCCACCACCTGCTTTCTGATTAAGTCGATACTCCAGCAGGCGGGACATAAGGTGGGCCTGATCGGAACCATAATGACCATGATAGGCGATAAGCGCCTGCCAGCCGACCTGACTACCCCCGACCCGATAGAGCTTCAAAAGCTGCTCAGGCAGATGGCTGACGAGGGCGTAGACGTGGTAACAATGGAGGTGTCCGCGCACGCGCTGGCGCTGCATAAGCTGGACGGCATGATTTACGACGCAGTGGCGTTTACCAATCTGTCGCACGACCATCTGGACTTCTTCGGCACGCCTGAAAACTATTTTGCGGCCAAGTGCCGGCTGCTTACCCCGGAATTTGCCAAGTACGCGCTGCTTAACGGCGACGACGAGCACGCCGCCAGCATAGTCGATACGCTCAAAATACCGCATGAGCGTTTCGCAATCCGCGAAAAGGCCAATATATACGCGGGCGACATCGAGTTCGACGCGCGCGGACTCAGCTTCATGATGCACTTCCATAAGCGCTATGCGCTGGAAATCCACCTGAAGCTCAGCGGCCTGTTCAATGTATACAATTCGCTGTGCGCGGCGGCGGTGTGCGACGCGATCGGCGTTGCGCCCGAATACATAAAGGCGGGGCTGGAGGAAATCGCCAGCGTGCCCGGCCGCATGGAGGTGCTGGACACCGGCACGCAGTATCAGGTGATACTTGACTATGCGCATTCGCCGGACAGTCTGGATAACGTTCTGCGCGCGGTAAGGCAGTTTACCAATGGCAGGCTGATAGCTGTGTTCGGCTGCGGCGGCAATCGCGACCGCGAGAAGCGCCCGATAATGGGCCGCATAGGCGCGGAACTTGCCGACTATTGCGTACTGACCAGCGACAACCCGCGCGGCGAAAACCCGATGGACATACTTGCCTCGATAGAGGAGGGCGCGCGTCCCGAGGGCAAGCCGTACAGCGTGATCGAAAACCGGCGCGAGGCCATAAAGCACGCGCTCAAAATTGCACAGCCGGGCGACGTGGTGCTGCTGGCGGGCAAGGGTCACGAGACTTATCAGGAAATCATGGGCGAAAAGCATCCCTTCGACGAAAAGGTCGTCGTGCAGGAATTGCTGGCCGAGCTTGAAATGTAATATACAAATGCAAATATGTGTACGCGCCTGACCCTGAAACAAGGGCCTACCGCGACTGTACATGGGCTGCGCGGGCGGCCGATAAAACGCATCTAAGGGGGAGACGGTATGCAGCAAATAATCTGGCCGGTGCTGATAGCCTTTCTGGCCGTAATGGTCATGGGGCCGATTGGCATCCCGCTGCTTAAAAAACTGAAGTATGGACAGACGATATACGAACTTGGCCCGCAGAGCCACCTTGCCAAGCAGGGCGTGCCCACGATGGGCGGCGTGATAATCGCGGCGGCGGTGCTGGTCGTATCGCTGGCGTTCTCGCGCGGCCGGAGCTGGGGCTTCGTGCTTTACATACTGCTGTCGGGGCTTTTGCACGGCGCGATAGGCTTTACCGACGATTATATCAAGGTGGCTAAAAAGCGCTCGCTGGGCCTTACGCCCAAGCAGAAGATCATGATGCAGATCGTCAGCGGCCTGATACTCACACTGTGGGCATACTTCGATCCGCAGATCGGCGCAAAGGTCGTCGTGCCGTACTGGAACGTCGAATGGAATCTGGGACTGTTCTACATACCGCTCATGATTCTGATGTTCGTATTCATGATTAACTCCGCAAACCTGCTGGACGGTCTGGACGGGCTGTGCGCGTCCTGCTCCACGGTGGGACTGGCGACATTCTCGCTGATATGCTTTGTAATGGCGGCGGGCGCGTCGCATATACCGGCGCCCGAGGGCGTTGATCCGGTCGCCTATTCCGAAAACCTGCGCAATGCGGCCGTAATTTGCGGCGCGGGTGCGGGCGCTTGCCTGGGCTTCCTGCGATTTAATACCAATCCGGCCAAGGTAATCATGGGCGACACCGGTTCCATGTTCCTGGGCGGCATGTTCGTGGGCGTGGCGATGGTCACGCGGCTGCAACTGCTGCTCATACCCGTGTGCGCGGCCATGATTGTGTCCAGCCTTTCGGTAATCCTGCAGGTCATGTACTGCAACATGTCGGGCGGCAAGCGCCTGTTCAAGATGTCGCCGCTGCATCATCATTTCGAGCTGTGCGGCATGAAAGAGCCGCGCATAGTGGCGATGTATACGCTTTTCAGCGTGGTTATGTGCCTTCTGGCCATGCTCACGTTGTGACGCACGGCTGAAGCAGGAAGGGCGTGACCCGGCCTGCTTCAAACTTTATCGCCGTGCATTTGACAATCCTCCCGCTATTGGGAGAGGGGAGAGACATTTTTATGAGGTTCATAGGCAAAAAAATACTTGTTATAGGCATGGCCCGCAGCGGCGTGGCCGTCGCCTCGCTGCTCAGCCGTCACGGCGCTAATGTAATTATAAACGACAGAAAGACCGAAAAGGAACTCGGCTCGGCTCTGGACGAACTTAAAGGTCTTAATATCGAATGGCGCCTGGGCGACGACCCGGTTGAACTTGTCGAGCATGTCGACGGCGTTGTGATAAGCCCCGGCGTGCCGATAACCGCGCCGGCAGTAAAGCACGCGCAGGAACTTGACATACCGGTCGAGGGCGAAATCGAGGTCGCATACCGACTGTCGCGTGGCCGCGTGGTGGGCATAACCGGCACCAATGGCAAGACCACCACCACCACCCTGATCAGCGAGATGTTCAAAAATCAGGGCAAGACCACCTATACCGTGGGCAATATCGGCTTCCCGTTCTCGGCAATCGCCGATAAGGCCACGCCCGACGACGTTATCGTGTGCGAGGTATCTAGCTTCCAACTGGAGTCAATCGACAAATTCCGCCCCACGATAAGCGCCATACTGAACATATCCGAGGATCATCTAACCCGCCACGGCACTATGGAAGAATACATACGCATGAAGAAGCGTATATTTGAAAATCAGCGCCACGACGACGTGTGCGTGCTGAATTACGACGATCCCGTAACGCGCGCGATGGCCAAGGATATGATTGCCCAGCCGGTATTCTTCTCCCGCAAGGAAGCCGTCGAGGGCGCGTATGTCAAGGACGGCCGCATAGTATACGGCGTGGAATACCCGCGTGACATATGTGCAGTCGAGGACGTATATATTCCCGGCCCGCACAATCTGGAAAACGCGCTGGCAGCGGTCGCGATGGCCGTTAACGCCGAGATACCCGTGGACGTAATCCGCCACACGCTAAAGACGTTTAAGGGCGTAGAGCACCGCATCGAATTCGTGCGCGAGGTGCACGGCGTGCGCTTCATAAACGATTCCAAGGGCACCAACGTCGATTCCACGCTGAAGGCAATCGCTACGATGGATCGCCCCACGACGATCATACTGGGCGGCTCCACCAAGCATTCGGACTATGCGCCGCTTGCTAAGGCGATGGTCGAATCGCCATATATTGAGGGTGCGGTGGTCATCGGCGCGACCACGCCCGAAATTACTCCCGCGCTGGACGCGGCGGGCTTTACCGATTACAGGCTGGAAACCGACTTTAAGCAGGCGGTAGTCGCGGCGCAGTCCATGACGCGCCGTGGCGGCAATGTGCTGCTTTCGCCCGCGTGCGCCAGCTTTGATATGTTCAGCTGCTTCGAAGAGCGCGGCGATACGTTTAAGCAGATCGTAAACGAGCTGCAATAATCGGCGCGCATAAAGCACTCCCGCCTAAAATAAGCCGCGGCTAAAGCGCCGCGAAAAGGGGAGTGCAATGGTATCTGCCTCCAAAAACATGAATGTGGGCGCGCCCCGTCCGCCAATCGCGGAACGGGGCCGCGTCGATATGTGCATAATTAGTACGCTGCTATTGCTTTTGACCGTGGGGCTTATGACGCTGTTCGCCGCCAGCTTTTACGGCGCACAGCAGGACGGCAGTCCGTTCGATACGGTGCTGAAACAGTTAATAGGCGTGGGCATGGGCGCGATTGCGATGACCGCCTTTGCCAACTTCCCATACTGGAGGCTGAAAAATCCGTACATAGTCGGCGGTATGCTTGTGATCAGCTTCGTACTGCTTGCACTGGTTGCGATACCCGGCATAGGCAAGCTGGTCAACGGCTCGCGGCGCTGGCTGTACATCGGTCCGCTCAGCATACAGCCCTCCGAAATCGCAAAGTTTTCGGTGATACTGTTCATGGCGACGGCGCTTACCAATATCGGCAGACGCGTTGAAAGGCTATTCACGGGCATATGCCCGCTGATGATAGTGCCGGGCGCGGCGTTCCTGATGATACTTTTGCAGCCCAACCTTTCCACGGCAGGCTCAATCATAATCGTATCGATAGTGATGGTGCTGGCCGCGGGCGCGAAGTGGCGGCATCTGGGGCTGATGGGCGCAGGGGGCGCGGTGCTGGCCGCATACTATGCGTGGTCGGAGCCGTACCGGCGCGAGCGGCTGCTGTCCTTCCGCAACCCGTTTGCCAAGCTCAGCGACGAGGGCTATCAGCTAAGTCAATCGCTGCTGGCGTTCGGCTCTGGCGGGCTGTTCGGCATGGGGCTGGGCAAGGGAAGACAGAAGTACGGCTTTCTGCCTTACCCCGAGAGCGACTTCATATTCGCCGTGGTGGGCGAGGACATGGGGCTGTTCGGATGCGTGGCGGTGCTGATGCTGTTCCTGGCATTCGTGTTTTTCGGACTGCGCGTGGCGATTAACTGCCCGGACAGATTCGGCTCGCTGCTCGCATGCGGCATAACTCTCATGATAGGCATTCAGGCGTTCATGAATGTGGCGGTCGTGATCGGGCTTATGCCTACGACCGGACTGCCGTTGCCGTTTTTCAGCGCGGGCGGCACGTCAATATCGATATTCATGGGCGCGGTGGGGATACTGCTCAACATATCGCGCTATTCGCCCAGATGATGCGCGCATGGGAATTTGCTTTCACGCGTGCTGACCGCATGGCATATGTTACAGGCAGAGGGCCATATTGCCATGGAGGTGCGCATATCATGGAAGAAATCCGTATAGTCGGCGGGCGTCCGCTTTCGGGCAGCGTGCGCGTGGGCGGCGCAAAAAACGCCGTGCTGCCGCTGCTGGCGGCCAGCATAATGTGCCGCGAAAAGATAAGGCTTTGCGATGTCCCTTACATATTGGACGTGGAAAACATGCTCGAAATTCTGCGTCGGCTGGGCGTAAAATCCGAGCGCGACGGCGCGTGTGTGGAAATCGACGCGGCGAATGCGGACTGCTTCAGTATGCCTGAACATCTGTCCAAGCAATTGCGCTCGTCGATATTCATGATGGGCTCGATACTCACGCGCTTTGGCAAGGCTACGGTCACGTATCCGGGCGGGTGCGAGATAGGGCTTAGACCCATCGACCTGCACCTGAAAGGTCTTCAGGCATTGGGCGCGCGCATACGCGAGGAACAGGGCATGATATACTGCGACGGCGCGGATATGCGCTGCGGCGACATCCACCTTGATTTTCCCAGCGTGGGCGCGACCGAAAACGTGATGATGGCGGCGGTGACGCTGAAGGGCACGACGCGCATAATCAATGCCGCGCGCGAACCCGAGATAGTCGATCTGGCGCGCTTCATAAACGCGATGGGCGGCCGGATAAGCGGCGCGGGCGGCCACACGGTGACTGTCGAGGGCGTTGACCGGCTGCACGGCTGCGAATTTACGCCCATGCCCGACCGCATAGTCGCGGGCACGATACTGTGCGCGGCGGCGATAACGCGCGGCGACGTGCATATAACCAACGTGCGCGCGGGAGACCTGACCGACGTGATCGACAAACTGCGCATGTCGGGCAGCGAGATAAGCGTGGGCGAAAGCGAAATGCGCATACGCACGCACCGTGTGGGCGCGCTGCGCGCATATACTCAGCCGTATCCGGGCTTCCCGACCGATATGCAGGCACAGTTCATGGCGCTGGCATGTACGGCGCGCGGCACGTCCATGATTGTGGAAAACGTGTTTGAGTCGCGCTTTGCGCACGCGGCGCAGTTTACGCGCATGGGCGCGGACATATGGATAAACGACCGCACGGCGGTTGTGCGCGGCGGGCGGCTGCATGGCGCGAACGTAAGCGCGCGCGACCTGCGCGGCGGCGCGGCGCTGGTGATCGCGGGACTGGGCGCGGAGGGCGCGACCGCGATTGACAATATTCAGGTAATAGATCGGGGCTATGAGCGTATAGAGGATATGTTTGCCGGGCTGGGCGCGGATATTGCGCGGGTAAATGTACCGCAGTGAACGACGGAATATGGAGGGCGTGCGATGGGCGGCTATGGACAAAAGCGAATGCGGATGCTGGTTGCGATAGCGCTTGTCGCGCTGATTCTGGGCGCGGTTTCGGGCGTGGTTTTCCGCAAGGTTATGGTTGTAAAAAACATCGTGGTCGAGGGCGTGGACGATGAAACGGCGAATACTGCACGCGCGCTTTCGGGCATAAGGCTGGGGCAGAGCGTGTTCGATATAGACGAGCGCCAGATCGCGATCAACCTGCGCGAGGACGGCTACATAAAGCTGTGCTCGGTCGAGGTTCAAAGGCCGGACACGGTGATACTGAACCTGAAAAAGCGCGTGGGCGTGGCGGCGTTCGAGCATCTGGGCTTTACATATATCGTGGACAGCGAACTGAGCGTGCTGGAATGTGTGGGCGCGCTGAGCGACGCGGGCGTGATGATAGTCACCGGCGCGCCGATACAGCGCACGCCCGTGGGTATGCCGCTCAACGTGGATGCGACGCGCGGCGATATGTTAAAGACACTGCTCAGCGCGGTCGAATCGGCCGGGATAAGCGGTGACATAAGCGAGATAAACGTCGCAAACGAGCAAAACCTGTACTGCGTCATGCGCGGCGGGCTGGTATTCAGGCTGGGCGATATAACTAACATAGAAAGCAAGCTCGCGTGGATAACGCCCATGCAGCGCCAGCTTTTAAGCGAAGGCAGATCCAGCGGCACCGTGGACGTAACCGGCGTAACGTCGGCCGACTACATACCGCCCAGCGCCACGCCCGAGGCCACAGCCCTGCCGGGTCAGATGCTGCCTACGGCTACGTTCGTGCCGTTCGACGCGACTCCTCAGCCGACCCAGGCGGCATAAAATGACAATAAATAGGTTTAACACCCATTGCCATATGGCCGACACAAATAGGCTGTATAGTATATTACGAAAAGACTCGGGTTGACCCAAAAAATCAACATGAAATCACAATAACCCCCTTTTCAACCAACGCCCTATACGGTATAATGATATATAATATGGGGTAGGACTCGGAGTTTATCCCCATTGCAAGGCAGGCGATGAATTGTTATGAAGACAATGGCAGCCGCCATCGACTTCGGTACATCAAAAATAGTGACCATTATGGCTGAAAGCGGCGATTATCACCGCTGTAGCATACTGGGTTCCGGTACGGCAGCATACGATGGATTTTCGGAGGACGGCAAGTGGAATACCCCCGACAAACTAAGCGACGCGATTAAATCCGCGATAGCTCAGCTGGAGGGCGAGGCGCACAAACCCGTTACCGAACTGTACGTGGGCGTGCCGGGCGAATGTATGCGCGTGCATATACGTCAGTCTCAGCTAACCACCGGCCCCGAGGGCCGCGTAACGCTGCAAGACGCGAGCGATATACTGAAGAAAGTAGTGGCTCAGCTTAACGCAAATCAGGGCAGCGTGCTTTCCTATTCCCCTGCGTATTATCAGGTGGATGACGGCGAACCCACAATGACGCCGGTGGGTATGCGCGGCCGCACGCTTTCGGCCAAGGTGTCGGTGATTACCGCTTCGCTGGACTTTATGGACGATATCGAGTTGAGATTGCGCGACATGGGCATAAAGGTCAGCGGCTTCATGCCGTCCGCGATGGGCGAGGCGGTTCTGCTCATGCCCCCCGAGGAGCGCGACAAGACCGTCGCGATGGTGGACGTGGGCTATCTGCACACCGAGCTTATGGTGATGCAGGGCGACGCGATGGTGGATTATCAGGTGCTGCCGGTGGGCGGCGGGCATATTGCGGCCGATCTGGCTTACGGACTGGAAATTCCGTTTGCCACGGCTGAAGGCGTAAAGCGCGCGTTCGCATTTGACGGCTCGGGTGACATCGAGCTGGGCGAGGGCGCGGGGGCACAGCGCTTCGAAAGGCCGTTTACGACCGAGATAATCACCGCGCGCGTGGACGAGCTTAGCGATATGATACGCTCGGCGCTGGAGGACACTCCCATAAAGCCCGACGCAAACGCGCCGCTGTATCTGACCGGCGGCGGAATATCGATGATGCGCGGCGGCCGCGAGTACGTAGCCCGCGCGCTCAACCGCCAGATAAAGGTGCCCTCGGCGCGCGCCGGCAAGCTGAACAGCCCGCCGTATGCGTCCGCACTGGGCCTTATCGATATGGTGTTTGACAAGATCGACATGCAGAACGGCGACACCGGCACCGGGCCGATGGATAAGGTTCTGGACGTCGTATATGGGATAGGTCATAAGCTAGGCGGTATATTCAAACGGCAATGACGGCGGCCGGCTTACCCGCACGCGGGCATCGCGCGCAGGGTCGCGCAGCGGCTCGCGAACTGAGGGAGAAAGACGAGGGGGATTAATTGTGATGGAGCTTGACAACGACATCAACAACTACGCTTCAATTATAGTCGTGGGCGTAGGCGGCGCGGGTAACAACGCGGTCAACCGCATGATAGATTCCGGACTGCGCGGCGTAAAGTTTGTCGCGGTAAATACCGACAAGCAGGCGCTGATGCGCAGCAACGCCGAAACCAAGATACAGATCGGCGAAAAGCTTACCAAAGGCCTGGGCGCGGGTTCCAAGCCCGAAATCGGCAAAAAGTCCGCCGAGGAAAGCCAGGAGGAAATTAAGAAGGTTATCGAGGGCGCGGATCTTTTGTTCGTAACCTGCGGCATGGGCGGCGGCACCGGCACCGGCGCGGCTCCCGTAATCGCGGGTCTGGCGCGCTCGATGGGCATACTGACCATCGGCGTTGTGTCCAAGCCGTTTGGCTTTGAAGGTAAGCGCCGTATGCTCAACGCCGAGCAGGGCATTACCCAGCTCAAGACCTGCGTCGATACGCTGGTTGTCGTGCCTAACGACAAGCTGCTGACCGTGGTCAGCAAGGCTACCTCGATGCTGGACGCGTTCCGCATCGCCGACGACATACTGCGTCAGGGTATTGCAGGCATATCCGATCTGATTGCGGTGCCGTCGCTGATCAACTTGGACTTCGCCGACGTGCGCACGGTTATGGAGTCCCGCGGTCTGGCCCATATGGGTATCGGCGTGGGCCATGGCGAGGACCGTCTGATTCAGGCCGCCAAGCAGGCCGTCGCGTCTCCGCTGCTGGAGACTTCGATCGACGGCGCGCGCGCCATACTGATTAACATAACCGGCGGCGCGGATATGAGCATAATCGACATAAACGAGGCCGTAACCCACATCACCGAGGCGTCCGATCCCGAGGCCAACATCATATTCGGCGCGGGTGTGGACGAGTCCCTTGAGGATGAGGTTCGCATAACCGTAATCGCAACCGGCTTTGAAAAGCCGCTGGACGAGGGCGCCAAGTCGCAGGTCGAGGAAGCGCCTGCCGCTGAGGAAAAGCCCGCGGCGCCCGTTGAGGAGCCCAGCCCCGAGCAGGCCGAGATACTCAAGCAGCTGCGCGGCGAACCCGCCCGTCCGGCCGATGAGGAGCCCAAGATACCCACCTTCGTGCGCACGCCCGCGCGTCCGCCCAAGACTGAAACCTATCAGCCGCAGCGCGACGACCGCGATACGTATCAGCGCGACGTAAGGCCGGATTACACCCGCGAGAGTGACGATTATGAGCGCAGCGATCGCGACCGCGATTACCGCTCCACCAGTTCCTCGCGCTACGGCGATTCGTCGCCCGTGTTCCGCGACACCGACAGCGATTCGGGTTATCGCCGCGAAAGCGATAACCGCCGCGGATACAACTCCGACGTACCGGCGTTCCTGCGCAAGGCGCAAAACAGAAAGTAAGCATAAACCCATGCGGGGCCGTTCACTGAACGGCCCTGTTTTTGCATGAAGCGCAAATATATTGAATATCGGTCGAAAGTCGGAATGTATGCTGTAAAGGCATATGCGGCGGCGATAATCGGCAACAAGGAGCTGTACAGGCGCGCATTTCGATAGGTCGATTGATGAGGCAATATACGTAGGTACGCTGTCTGCCTGAACATCGCAGAACTTGCCGACTTCTCTGCCGAAAGGCGCTTTTCGCGGAACATGGTTTGAACGACTTTCAAAATTTCATCACGACTGAAAATACAAAACGCGCCGGTGCAACCGGCTAAACGAGGTGCTTTTATGATAAGTTGCGTATGTATGAATCCGGCACTGGATAAGACGATTGAGCTGGACGGCTTCACCTACGGCGGGCTTAACCGCGTGCAAAGCGCGATTACCGACGCGGCGGGCAAGGCGGTAAACGTCGCGATTGTGCTCAGTCGTCTGGGCGACCGGGCGAATCTGGTGGGCGTGAACTATAAGGACGGTGGTGACAAGGTAAGCGCGCGCCTGACTGCCGAGGGCGTGAGCAGCGACTTTGTGTGGCTGGACGGCGCACTGCGCGTGAACATAAAGGCACTGGACACCCGTACCGGCAAGATCACCGAGATAAACGAATCGGGCGCGCCGGTAACGCCCGAAGCGCTGAAGAGCGCCGACGCGATGATAGTGCGTGCGGCGGCGGACAGCGACTACATGGTACTGACCGGCAGTCTGCCCAAGGGCACGGACGCGAACTTCTATCGCCGCGCAATCGAACGCATAGGCGAAAAGACGGACGCGCGCTGCGTACTGGACTGCGATGGCGAACGCCTGAGCGAAGGCATAAAGGCAAAGCCCTTCCTGATTAAGCCCAACAAGTACGAGCTGGGCCTGCTGTGCGGGCGCGAGCTGGAGGACAGAAGCGACATACTCCACTGCGCACAGGAAATCGCGCGCGCGGGCGTAAAGTGGGTGGCCGTGTCGATGGGCGGCGAGGGCGCGCTGATCGCGGGCGAAAACGAGGCGTACTTCGCGGCGGCGCTGGATGTGCCGGTGCGCTCGACCGTGGGCGCGGGCGATTCGATGGTCGCGGGTCTGGTGCATGGCTTTGCACTGGGCGGCGGCGCGGAGGCGGCGCTCA
Source organism: uncultured Eubacteriales bacterium (assembly GCA_948467645.1). GTDB lineage: Bacteria > Bacillota > Clostridia > Christensenellales > Aristaeellaceae > Fimadaptatus. Next base: position 74,808 of record CAOKFD010000004.1, read on the forward strand.
GGTGGGGCGCGGCGTGCGGCAACGCCAGCGTCATGACTGAGGGCACGCGCCTGATAGACACCGACGCTATGCCTGCGCTGCTGGAGCAGACCGTGTGCGAGAGAATATAATCTAAGGCGCGTGGGTAGGCGGTCATTGTCCGAGAAAGCTCAGAGTGCGTCTTAAAAAATTCTGAGTACGAAATGTCGGGCGGCACTTCGCCAGTACTGCGTTATAAGGCTCGAATTGGTTCTGATCGGCCTTGGGATTTCTTACTGAACACCTGCGGATTGTTTAGCTTGCGACGCACTCCAAAGACCACATGTCCATGCCGGGCGCGCATTCCGCTCTTGCCTTAGCAGGACGTGATTGGCGCGGCTATATGCTTTTCGCAAAGACATTCAAACGCATATTACAGGCACCACATCGCGCAATTTCAAACGCGAAAAAGTACATTTCGTGCAATAAATATTGATTTTGTGCGTTTGATGGCGATATAATTGAAACCGAAATACGGTAGATTACGTCTATCCAGTATACAACCAATGTGAAGGGGGATCACAATGAAATCATCTTTCATGCGCAAAATCACCGCCCTGTTCGTGGCCGTGATGATGCTCCTGCCCATGGCCGCACAGGCCGAAGAAGCGGGCAGCGGTTACTATGAGGCCAGCGTAAGCGACCTTATCGTAAACTACATGGGCACTCAGCTGGACTTTACCGGCCTGACGCTCAAGCTCCTGGGCGGCGTGGACGCCAACAACAAAAATGCTATCGCGGGCCTGACCGTGGGTACTCCCGACGACTCGAAGATAAGCATTGCCGCCGAGCTGGGCGAGAAGGATGCGACCGTCCTGCTGGCCAATCAGCTTGTTACCATACCTTACGACCGCATGGGCGACGCGCTGGCCAAGTTGGGCGCGGAAACCGATGAGGAATTCAGCGACCTCACTCCCATCATGGACAGCATGTGGGCCGAGATCGCGGGCGCGGTTGCGATAGGCGCGATTGACAGCGCCGAGCCGGATACTGACATCAATTTTGACACCACCGCCATATCTGAGCTGATGAGCGAAGTAACCGCGGACGTTACCCCGACCGATGCCGAGCGCACCATTAATGAAGTGACCTACGCCGGTACCGAGGCCGTCGTGGATATGACCGCCGAGCAGGCCAACAAGCTCATCGCCGGCATCATAACCACCGTGTACGGCAACGAGCAGGTAGTGGCGGCGATGGAGTCGGTAGGCGAGGCGTTTACCTCCGCCGCGGCGCAGAGCGGTGAGGACATTGGCGACGTTGATTTCAGCGCTATGTACACCGCGTTCGTCGAGAACGCCCAGAAGATGACCATGCCCAACGGCCTCAAGATGACCGTGTTTGCAGCCACCGCCGAGGACGGCACTTCTGTTACCGACATTCAGATTGAGCGCTGCACCATCGACATGAAGGACTACATCGACGGCATGATGGAGAGCCTGAAGGTTGAGGATGCGGAAGTGGACGAGGCCAGCTCCTCGATGGACTTCGACCTGGCTCTGAGCGTGGTCGAAGGTGCGGAAGCCGACTTTGTTGACATGGCCTCCGGCATGTACCTGACCGGCGCTGAGAACTCCTTCGTTGACGTATACCTGACCGTAAACGGCGGCGAACAGACCGGCTATGCCAACATGTCAATGAACGTAACCCCCGCCGCGATGGGCGAGGAGGGCGACGCGGGCTCTATGAGCGTCGCGTTTGACTGGGACGAGACCGACAATAAGAAGACCATCAACGGCAGCGTTTCCGTATTCACGGGCAATGTACAGCAGGGCGAGTTCGGCTTCAACTACGCCAAGGAAGCCGTAAGCGACAACGACGATAACGTAAGCATCGCGCTGACCGTGGCGCAGGGCAATGACGATCCGATGCCGCTGTTCACTCTGGGATATGACGTACATCACGAGTCCGACGACACCAGCTCCACAAGTGACGTTGTGTTCAGCGTTGACTTGGGCGGTGCGATCTCCGCGACCGGCAAGCTCAGCTACTCCAAGCTCCCGATGGGCGAGGATAAGCTGATGAGCACCAACGCCGCCAGCGCGCTGAACCTGGCCGATGCGACCGATGAAGAGGTTCAGTCCCTGCTCGCCAGCGTGCAGTCCGAGCTGACCAACGCGATAATGAGTGCCGTACAGGTGCCCGGCATCGCGACGCTGATGACCGCCTCGATGGGCGGCGAGGCCACTTCTGTCGATACGACTAATGAAGCAATAGCGGGCTGATAATTAAATAACCGATTAAACAGCAAAAGCCGCGGGCGTCCAAATCGACGGATGCCTGCGGCTTTTATGCGTTGGTTCTGGAAAGATCAAAAGGGGCGGCGATAAAGCGCTTATGCGTTTTATTGCCGCCCTTTAATCATAGAATCAGCTTAAAGCGTGCTCACAAGGCAGATTTTCGCCGCCCCACATGCGCTGCGCCGTCCACTGGGCATCGGGCGCGCTCCAGAACGGGTCGCTTGCGGGCAGTCCCAGCGGCAGGAATACTGCACAGCACAGGTACAGACTGCCTATCGATATGTACGTCTCGCCCATCGCGGGCTGTTCGCCGCACACGCCGATGTTCAGCCAGCCGTCCTCGTCGAACATGCCGGGACATTCGGTCACGCGCCGTATGACCTCGGTCAGCGCACAGCGCACCTGCGCGGGCGATATTTTTCGCTCCAGATTATGAAGCAGCGCCGCGTGCGACAGCGATTGAAACGCGCCGAAGCGATAGCACGACGAACGCCCGATAACCGGGTAAGTGCCGTCGCGCGCGATAAGGTGCTCCAGCACCGTGGCGTACCGCGCCGCGCGCCGCATGACCGCGTCCTTAATCTGCGCCCAGTCGGGATTGACGTCGCTCACCGTGCGCAGTATGTCAACCAGCATGGGCTGAATCACAAAGCTGTTGTAATAGTCCCAGTGGAACTCCGGCCCGTCGCCGTACATGCCATCGCCCACGTACCACTGCATGTGCTGTTTAAGCGCGTAATCGACGCGCATCTGGTCCCAGTCGCTTTCGCCCGCCGTGTACAGGAACGCTTCGATTATGCCTGAAAACAGCAGCCAGTTGTTGGCCCACGGCTTGCGCGTGCGGGTGTGCTTGAGCTTGGCAATCAGGTTGGCGCGCGTCTGATCGTCAAGCTTTCCCCAAAGCTCCTTATGTGCGCGCAGGAGCGCCTGCGCCAGAAACGCCGCGTCAACTATCGGCTGATAGCCATTTTCAAAGTTCATGCAGTCGGGCGAGGCGGGATCGACCGCCATTGCAATCGCCTTGCGCGCGAGTTCCGCGTGATGCGCGCGCAGTTCCTCCTCAACAGGGTCTTCGGCGGGCGTTTCCAACCACGGCGCAACGCCCATCAGTGTGCGCCCCAGCGCCTCGAGGTAGGTATAGTCCGCGCGGTCGTGCGAGTCGGGATGATGCTTTAGCGGCATATCGCTGCGAAGCCGGCCCTTGCTCAGGCTGTCGAGCACCGGGTTCGATATGCGCAGCATTACGTCTATCCAGAATTGACGCGAGTTTTCCATGATAAACAATGCCTCCTGAAAAAGACTTTGCCTGTTATCTGCCTTAGAGTGTGTCTCAAAAATTCCGGAGTACGCAATTTCGGGCGTCGCTCCGCCA
>CAOKFD010000005.1:0-77655 GCA_948467645.1 uncultured Eubacteriales bacterium
CTTGAACTGACGCAAAATCCACTCGAACTTGCGGATTGTTCTGTTTGAGACACACTCTAAAGTTAATCTTTTTTAGCAGGAGGGCACCGATATGTTCGAAAAAGCACTAACCCCGGAAGCTCTGGGCGTATCGTCAAAGAAGCTCCTTGAATTTATCGACACCGTTGAATCCCGCGGGATCGAGATACACTCACTTATACTCATGCGCCACGGTCGTGAAGCTGTGCGCATGAACTGGAAGCCTTACGATATAACGTCGCCGCACATGCTGTTTTCACTCAGCAAGAGCTTTACTTCCTGCGCGGTGGGCTTTGCCGTGGCCGAAGGTCTGCTCACATACGATACCCGTATGGCGGATGTGCTGGGAGACAAGCTGCCCGAAAATCCTTCCGAATGGATGCTTAATATAAGGCTGAAAGATTTGCTGTGCATGGGTTCCGGACGCGATCCAAAGAGCGATTGCACTCCGACGGGCGATGCCGACTGGTGCAAACATACGTTAAGCTTTGACGTGCTCCACGAACCGGGCACACATTTCAACTACAACAGCCTTGACACATACCTGTGCAGTGCGATGGTTACTCGCGTAACCGGACAGACCGTACGCGACTATTTGAAACCTCGCATGTTCGACAAGATAGGTATACCCACGCCTGCGTGGGATATGAGTCCGCAGGGTATAAACTGCGGCGGTTGGGGACTGCATTTGTCATGCGAGAATATCGCGAAGTTTGGGCAACTGCTGCTTCAGCACGGCATGTGGAACGGCGAACGTGTACTGCCGGAGGGTTGGGTGGAAACCGCCACCAGCACACATATCGACAACTCCGGGCGCGATCAGCATGTGGATTGGGAGCAGGGATATGGCTATCAATTCTGGCGCTGCCGCGACGGTCGTTATCGCGGCGACGGAATGTGCGGACAGTATTGCCTGGTTTCCGACAGTGAAGATGCAGTGATGGCAATGACTGCCGGAACCAATGACATGTGGGGGCAGATGGACGCGGTTCACGACCTCCTGTTGGGTGCGATAGATGCCGAGCCGGGCACGGCCGAAGATCAGGAGGCGCTCAAGCAGCGAATAGCGACACTTGGCTATTCGTATCCCACTAACGACGGCACTGGCCGCGATGTGAGCGGTACATACCGCGCAGAAAGCGGGCGTGAGATTACACTAAAATGCGAACCCGACAAGATAGCCATGACGCTAAAGCTGGAAAAAGATACATACGGCCCGCTTATATATCCGCTGGACGGTACCGCACTACTCAGCAGCGTAGCCGTTGGTGTGCCGGGCGAGCTTGCGAGCGAAAACGTACTGTGCGGCGGCGGATGGCATGATGGCAAGCTTACCATGGTGCTGCGCCTTACCGACGGACCGTTCTACCGCATAGACCGCATGAAGTTCAGCGACGATGCGCTTATCGACGATTCCATAGGAGCAATGTTCGGCGATGGCAAGGTAGTGGAATACAAGCGGGTAAAAGTATGACATTTTAAGCAAAAAGCATAGTAAGACCGACGACAAGCGCCACGCCGGGTATGCCCATTGCGCCGGTAAGCAGTACGCTTAGTGGGTTGATTGTAACGCCGAATCCCGTAATGCTGCTGAATGCATTTATCAGCCACATTATAAACGCGCCCACAAGCGAATTGAGCACCAGCCGCCATATCCAGCGTCCAGGCACCATCAGCAAGCGCCCAGCCAGATACAATATGATAAGTCCAAGGGCGTATGCACCCAGTATTTCCCAAGGTATCGCCATAAAAAACAACCTCCAGTCGCTTGATGATTATGAAGCGACTGGAGGATTTATGCTTGTGTCATTAGCCGATGGCGGCATGGGCGTTGCTGACAATCACGTCAATGTATTCCTCTAAAGTTGGCTTATTTAGAGTAGTTAGCGTGGAAACCTGCCTGACTGTATAGCCGGCATCGCTGAGCGCACGCTTTAGGGTAGTCGGTGCTTGCTGCTCAATTAGTACAGCTTGAACGCCGCTTTCGTTTAGCAGCTCCAGCATTTCAGTGAGATCTTCGCCGTTGATATCGGAAGCCAGTTCGCGTGGATATATGTACTGCCACTCAATGCCAATTTCGTCAAGTATATATGGCGCACCTTCAAACAGTGCGGCGACTGCCTCGTGCTTAATACCGTCGTTTAGTCCAGTCAGTTGCAGCGACGCTTCAGCCATGAGCTTAACCATACGCTCGTAATTAACCGTAAACGTCTCGGCAGAATCCGGGTACAATTCGCAAAGCGAGTGGTACAGCGAGTCAAGTGCAATCTTCATATGGCTAAGACTCATATACGAGTTGGGATTTTCTCCGCTGAAGTGCTCGTAATAGTCATAGTCCACAAGCTCGTCCGACAACGTGTACTCAGCATTGTCATCCGCAATAGCAATAACAGCTGGGCCGGTTTCAGCCTGCGTCAGCGTGTCGGAGAAGCTTTCCAGCTTACCCCATATGATGCAGACTTCCGCACTGCTAAGCTGAACTATGTCCCAATCCGACAGCTCGTAAAGTCGAATGCAGTCCAGTTGAGGCTGTACAAGCTGATGTACGGAAAATCCGTCAGCGCCGCGCAATAGGCCTTCGGTAAGCGCAAACGTCGGTGCCGCCGATGCGTATATCCGATGTCCGCCCGTTTCGCCATCCGCGTCTGCAATCGGCGTAAATGCCATTAGCACAATCAGTACATATATGAGCAGTCTTTTCAATGCAACCTCCTAATATGAGAGCGCATCCTTGCGCATACTCCATAACAAGTATATACCTGGCTGGTTAACGCGGCGTAAATATCCCGGACTATTAATTTGTGCAATTGCGGCTTTTTGAGAACGCGCAGGCAAGAATACTTATTAACTGGGATTTGCCTGAAAATTTACTCATCAGTCTTGACTGCTCACGAAAATGCCGCGCACATAGGTTATACTAGTGGGTATGGAGGTGGCGGATGAAGGGACTACATAGTAAACGACGGCTTACGGCCTTTATAATATTGCTGATAGCAGTGCTCGCAGGTGCTGTTGCGTTTTTAGCGTATCTGTTTCAATATTCTGGTGTAAGACAGGCCGCATCGGCGCAGGATCGCCATTCCGGAGATGCGCACTACGATATGGACATAACCCCTTACTATAATGAGGGAGCGCTGTTTATAACCCAGACGGTTGACTTCACAAACGGCGATACCGAACTGGAGCGCATAGTGTTCAGCCTGCCCGTAAATGCATACCGGCGATCGAGCACTGCACCCATGGATTCGGATGAATTCGATGCGGCGTTTACCGATAACTATACTCCCGGAGGAGTAGAATTTAAGTCAATTACGGTTAATGATAGTAAGGCGGAGTGGGGAGTTTCCGGCACGCGTGAAGCAGTACTTACGCTATTATGCGACGTTGCCGCAGGTGAATCAGTCAGTGTATACATGGAATACTACACAGTCATGCCTGAATTTACAGGTGCAGGAGGGTTTGATAACAGCGAGTGGCGGCTTATGGACTTCTATCCAAGGCTGGGTGTGCTCGACGACGGAGAATGGACGGCATATTCGCCCGGATATATAGGCAGATATGACTGTGCGCCGGTTGGAGACTACTCAATAACGCTTCACGCCCGTACTGAGTATGACGTGATTGCAAGCGGAAGCGCCAGTATAACGTACAATCAGGATGGATGGAACACATGGCAAATCGACGCATATGATGTGCGAAATTTAGCCATAGTAATGCGCCAGGGCGGGTATGCTTACGAGCGCGACGTAAGCGGCGTCAAAATACGAGTATACTGCGATAATCGCTTAAAAGCTCGACAAGTCGTCGATTCTGCATCCGCGATATTCGAACGCATGAATGCGATATACGAATACCCATATCCCGTGCTAAGCATCGTAATGGGTGATTATGTCACGTATGATGAAGCGGCGGGCAGTCTTATCCTGCTCAATCAGAGTGAAGACGATATGGATGCTCAGCTTGCGTATCTGGTGGCGCGTCAATGGTTTGGCGAAATCGTCGGCAATGATTCGGTCGCGGAACCGTGGTTGAGCGCGGCGCCTGCACAGTACAGTGCACTGCTTTGCACGCGCGATGCCGGATTGCAAAGTCAGGATACCATTCGCCGCGATATAGATGCGGCACTTGGAATAACGTTGCCCGGCGGCCTTACCGTCGAAAGCGAAACGACGGCGTTTAGCGCAAGCACTGACTATAACAATGTATTGCGCTATCGTGGTGCAGCCGTTATGGAAATGCTTGACGAAGCAATGGACGGCGATTTTATGGATGCACTTACGACATATGTGCGGGCGAGCGCGTTTGAAATTGCAAATCGCAGTGACTTCATCGATGCGCTCAACAGTACCGACGGCAGCGATTGGAGCGCTTGGCTTTCGGAAACGCTTCAGGGAATAGGCAAGCTCGGATAATTTGACTTACAAAAGGAGATAATATAATGCCTGCGAATGAGATAGTTCTCTACATAACATTGGGCTTCATGCTGGTATGCTTTGCGGCATGGCTATGGCAGTCAATATCAAAGCGCCGCAAACTTGAAGATGAAATCGAAGAAGAAAAGGAAAACAATGCCGCAGAAAAAGCCGATAAGCATTGATTTAGCGCGCAAAGCGAGCCGATATATGCTATAATGGCTGTGAACCAGATCGGTATAATCACGATTGTATAAGAACATTGAAAGCAGGTCAAGCTGAATCTAAGCGAGCAGGTAGATTATCAGCCTGGTCAGGTAGTAAGCAAGACGCTGGTTCAGAACGATCTGGTCAGCATGAATCTGTTTGCATTTGACAAGGGCGAGGAAATCTCCAAGCACGAATCCAGCGGCGACGCAATGGTAACTGTGCTTGAAGGCACTGGCCGCTTTACCGTCGGCGGTGAGGTCTACATACTTGAAAAGGGCGATGCCTAAGGGCATACCTCATGCCGGGTACGGTCGGGAGCGCTTCAAGATGCAGTTGGTTGTATCATTCTAACAATTGAAAAGCTTGCATTTGATATTTATGAAATAAATATTTTGCAGGCATTATGCGCAGCGAAATTTGCTATGGCATATTGGTGCAAAGTGTGCTATAATCTGTGTGCAAGGGCGCGCTGATTAGCGTGCACAGCATCAATGAGAATAAGCAATACCAAACGAAAAGAGGAGATTGGAAATGAGCAAGCAGGCTGACGAGGTAATGTCCAAGTTTACCCCCGATGTTGAGACCAAGAAGGTCGATACTTCCCGTAAGCTCAAGATCGGTATCATCGGTACTGGCTGGATCGCAGAAAGCCATATACTGAGCTACAAGAAGATGCCCGACGTTGAAATCGTTGCGGCTGCCGATCTGATTCCCGGCAAGGCTGAAGCTTTCATGAAGAAGTTCGGTGTAGAGGGCGTTCGCTTCTATCCGAGCCACAAGGAGCTTATCGACAACGAAGAGCTGGACGGCGTAAGCGTCTGCACCTACAACACCGCGCATAAGGAGCCTACCATCTACGCTCTGGAGCACGGCGTAAACGTATTGCTCGAAAAGCCCTTTACCGTCACTTTGGACGAGGCCATTGAAGTCTGCCGTGCTGAGAAGAAGAGCGGCAAGATTCTGACCATCGGCTTCCAGCCCCGCAATGACGCCAACATGAAGATGATCAAGCGTATCGTCGACAGCGGCGTGCTGGGCAAGATCTATTACATCCAGACCGGCGGCGGCCGTCGTCGCGGCATCCCGAACAGCACCTTCATCGAGAAGAGCACTGGTGGTATCGGCGCTCTGGGCGACATCGGTTGCTATTCGCTGGACATGGTGCTCAACGCGATCGGCTATCCGAAGCCGCTGACCGTTTCGGGCTACACCTCCAACTTCTTCGGCACCAATCCGAAGTATGCTACCCCCGATGCGCATCATACTGCTGCTGAGAACGCCGCACGCTTCAGCGTTGACGATTTCGCCGCTGCGTTTGTACGCTTGGAGGGCGACATTATCCTCGATTTCCGTATAGCCTGGGCTATGCATCCCGACACCCCCGGCGATACCATCATCTTTGGTACCGAGGCGGCTCTGCGCATACCCTCGACCGATTGCTGGAACGGCACCGTGGGCGGCCCCATGACCGTTTACACCGATCTGGCGGGCGAGCGTATCGAGTACAAGGTGCCGATACTGCCCAACGATCCCAACTACGGCCTGTTCGATCTGAAGATTCGTTCCTTCCTGGATGCTATCAAGGAAGGCAAGCCCGCTCCCGTGCCGAGCAGTCAGATTCTTTACAATCAGGCTATCATCGACGGCATCAACAAGAGCGCCGCTGCGGGTCACGAGATCAACGTCGAGATTCCCGAAATCTAATAGGATAATTCGCATGGCATTAAGCCGTGCCGCCGACTGTACATATGTACAGTCGGCATTCTTTTTGTCACTGTACTCGGCATTATGGAAAATACCATCAGATAATGTTATAATCCGTGAAATGTATTGACTTTCCGGGCCAAACGAATTAGTATCTCTATGTGAAACGACAAGGAAGGATTTGCACGCCGTTTTAAGCATAGGCGGCACGCAGGGTGAACAAACATGCTCAAAAAAACCAGCCTTATCAAGCCGCAGATGCTGCTTTTGCAGGCGCTCATACTGCTGACAATCGGCATTATGATATTGGTGCAGCCCACAATGGTCAACGCCATGCTAAGCACGCTGCTGGCTGTTGCGCTGATTGCAAACGCGGTAATGTCGATCGTTATACTATTTAGCGACAACGCGGCCAAATCGTACGCGGACGCGCCGTTCGATAACGACGAGGCCATGCCCTTGCATCTGCGCATTCGCCGCACATGGCGCATATTCATGGCCTTTTTACGCAAGCAGCAGCGCATACCGCTCATGATCAACGCCGCATTGTCCATCATACTTGCCGTTGTGGTCGTCGGCTTTAACGAGATAATAACCGACAGCTTTGGCATTGGCTTTGGCCTGTGGGCGCTTTTGACCAGTATCGTGCAGTTGGCCTATGTCTGGCAGCTGCGCCTTACCGGCACTAAGGGCAGTCTTAACTATCTTATGCGCGCATTTGTTTCGCTCGTATTTGCCTTGTCGCTACTGATACGGCCTTTGGCGCGAATGATAAACGCGCAAACGGTGGCCGGTATATATGTGCTCTGGCAGGGCGTATCGGCGTTTACCGAATACCTTAAGGCGCTCTTTAAGTGGGATATGGCGAACTCGCGCTTTCTCATGCGCGTGCGCATACAGCCGCCGGTAATGCTCACCAGTTTTTTGCCGGTGTGGCTGCTGGATAAATTCAATCGTATGCTTGAGCATAATAACACGGATCATATATATGAGAAGCCGGCGGTCGGCGAACCGGCTGCGGATATATCAAAAAACAATCTGACTATACTGTTCCATCTGGGGCATAATGTCGCGCTGGGGTACGGCCATGTGGATTTTGCCTTGGGCAATCAGGTCTATTCATATGGGTGTTACGACGACGCAAGCAGCCGCTTCTTTAATTTGTATTCCGACGGCACGTTTATGGTCACTAAGTTAAGGCCGTATCTGGATTATTGCCGGCGCTGGCAAAAAAAGACGTTGGTGGGTTTTACCATGCAGCTTACGGTCGAGCAGGAAAAGCGCGTGCGCAAGTCGATAGAAGCGACGCTTGCGGAATGCCAGCCGTGGCAGCCCACCCAGCGTAACTCGCCCGCAGTAGGGCAAAGCGCGCACGCCAGCAGCAAAATACCCATAAAGTATTATAAGGTAACGAGCGGCCCGTTTAAAATCTACTCCGCGTTAAAGACAAACTGCGTGGCAATGGCGGAAATACTTGTTGGCCAGACGGGCGTGAAGGTTCTGCCGTCGCACGGCATAATCACACCGGGTTCGTATTATGCTTTCCTCGACAGGCAGCTAAAGGATCCCGACAGCCCTGTAATTCGCAAGACCGTATATAAGATTAAGGGCAGACAAATGGGAAGCGGCGTAAGTGCAGATTAATCGATAATAAAGGAGGCAACCTTACAATGAAAAACAGTGGCAATCAAAACAGATCGCGAGTAAGGAATCTGGTTAGTGTAAGCAGCATAGTAACGGCGTTGATATTCGCCGCGTTCGGATTGGCGCTTTTGATAGCGCCCGATACATCCAGCCGCATGTTCGCAATGGCTTTGGCCGCGCTTATGGCGCTGGCGGGTGCTTACTACATAGTGATATACTTCTTTGGCGAAAAGGCTGCCGTGTTTACGCGCAACGACCTTACGCTTGGCCTTACCTTGCTTACCGGCGGCATAATACTATTCGCAATGCCGGAGATTCCTGGTGGAGTATTGCCGTATATATGGGGCGGTGCGCTGGTCGTAGGCGGATTTGCAAAGCTGCAAACGGCAATCGATATGCACCGGCTAAGCGCGGCGGGGTGGTGGCATTTTCTTATCGGAGCAGGAATTGCCATGACGCTGGGTGCAGTTGCGCTTTGCAATCCTTTCGACACCGAGATCATCCTTCTGCGTTTCCTAGGCGGCGGAATGTTGGCGGAAGGGCTTATGGACGGATACTGCTGGTATCTTGTGTCGCGTCTGCGCCGCGCGATGAAATAGGGAGGGTACATTTTCAAGCGGCATATCTTATTGCCATTGCTGTGGTTTACCATCAATTAACCATAAGTGCAATTGACTAATCGGCTTTGCAATGGTATAATAGATATGCTTATGCGCCCTTGGCTCAGCTGGATAGAGCGTTTGGCTACGGACCAGAAGGTCGGGGGTTCGAATCCCTCAGGGCGCGTTAAAAAAGGAGTCTCGATGCGAGATTCCTTTTTTATTTGCTTTTTAACATCAGAAACCATTATGTTTAGCAAAATTACAATGTACCAATATAACGTTTTATAGGGAGGTGAACTTATGAGTGAATCCGCTGCTGCCGCATTGGTTGAGAAGATGAACGGCGTTATGGTATTGTCAATCGTGTCAATCGGCCTCAACATGCTCATGACTGGCTTGGTAATCGCCGCGCTTATTATGTGCATTATTTATCTTGCACGCAAAAATAAGCGGCAGGACGATTGAATGGTAGCTAATCCATATATGGAACAACAGGGCGATCAGAATAATAATTCGCGTCTTGTTTGCATATTCCCGCTTAAAGTTAAGGCGAATGAATGAAAGTGCCTATGATTAGCGCGGCGATTCACCATGAATCGCCGCGCTTTTACAAAAAACTGATTTACCATCCACCGCCATCCCACACGCCGCCATCCAGCGCCGATCGTGCCGCCAGTATGTACTTAGACGTATCAAGGGGATTGACCGAACGCCGCGGACAGCTTGCACCGTCGGTAAGCTCACATTCGCGGTAGCTGTCCAACTGCGCAACCATGACGCCGCGACCGCCTGTAAGCTGGGCGAACTTGTCGCCATAACTCATCGAAGTGGAGGCAGGTATAAGCGCCACAACGCTTACCAGATCGTCCATCGTACGCGTGGATTCAATCGAACCCCGCATCGCAGCCACATCGCCGATAAGGCCGCCCAGTGCACTCGACGGCAGAGTAAAGCGAACGCGCTGGATTGGCTCCAGCAGCGTAGTACCGCCGCGCTGCAAGCCATCCATTACTGCCATAGGAGTGGCAAGTACGAAGTCCAGCGGATGAGTATGCCATTGGTGATCGTTGCCATCGATAAGCGTCAGCTTTATATCCGTCACCGGCCAGCCGAGCACACCTTGTTTCAGCGCAACCGGCAATGCCTGTTCTATCTGATGCTGGTATCGCATTTTTATCTGCCGATCGGGCACGATGGAATAGAACTCTACTCCTGAGCCGCGCGGCAGAGGCTCCATCTTCAGCTTAATTACAGCCCAACAGGGTTTTGGCATTGTATAGGCGACAAATCCATACGTTTCGCTGGCGATGGTTTCGCGATACATCACCTGCGGCGGGCCAAAGTTCACGTTTAAGCCGCGCGCCGCAAGCTCTTCCTTCATCACATCCAGCTGCATTCCGCCCATAGCCATTACATGCAGCTTTTGCAGGTATTGCGACCAATCGGCATCCAGCAGCGGGTCGTCGCGTTCCATGTCGCGCACGGCACTTCTCAGCGCGGGCATATCCTTGGCGTCAGTCTGCAACTCAACCATTATGAGCGGCTGTCTCATGCGGCCCATGCCCAGCGTGCGCGGCGGCTTTACGCCGATCGTCTGACCCATGCGCATTTCGCTTACGCCAAATATCGCCGCAATCTGTCCGGCGCTTGCCGACGTTGAATCTTCCCAGCCCGATGCGCGCAGCAGCTTTATCTGCGTAATCTTCTGGCCGTTTATTTCTGAACGCACTGCAATTGTACCGTCGAATATGCGGCATATCGCGGCTCGTCCCATGGCTTTGTCCATCATAAATCCGAATACGACGCCCGATAATTCGCTCGCGTTATCGCCGCACGGCCCCGGAAGCAGCTCTGCAGCCGCATCCATGATCTCTGTAACGCCTATATTCTTTAATGCAGAGCCGGTGTACACTGGATATATTTCGCACGCAGTCACCATTTCGCGCAGCCGCTCACGCAATTGCGACTTATTATATGTACCTGAAAGATACTGTTCCATCAGTGCATCATCGCTTGCACATACTTCATCAACCAGTTCATCCGAATTAGCCATCGGACACGGTTTGCCCGTCATGCGCCTGAGCTGTTTCAGAACAGCATCTATATCTGCGCCGATTCGATCTGTTTTATTTATAAATATCAGAGCAGGAATATGCTTGGACGACAGCGCTTCGAATATCAGTTCGGTCTGCGCCTGCACACCTTCCACAGCCGATACGACAAGTATCGCCGCGTCAAGCGCCCATAGCGAGCGTTCGACCTCAAAGCTGAAATCGGCATGACCGGGCGTATCTATAAGCGTAATTTGTCTGCCGCCGTGTTCAAACGCGATTGCCGCCGCACGCACCGATATGCCGCGCGCACGTTCTATCGGCAGAGTATCGGTATGCGCGGTGCCCTTGTCCACACTGCCCAGCGTGCGTATGGCCCGCGAATGAAACAGCATCCGCTCCGTAAGTGTGGTCTTGCCCGCGTCTACATGCGCAAATATGCCAAGGTTCAGCATGGCGCGATTTTCCTGCATTTGTGCCTCCGAAAAGCTTTTTTGTCATTATATCACGTCGCCGAACATTTGCAAAGCAGTGTCGACTTAAAAAGCATCCGACAGAGGAATTATTCCCAAGTCGGATGCCAATTTATGAAAAGTTATTATAAGCAGGTCTTATGCATCTGCACGGCCGCTTGCAAAGCCTACGTACTCATCAAGGAACCATTCGGCGTGTTTACACGAGAAAAGTGTCACAGTATCTTCGTCAAACGAGAATACCATACGCAGGTTGGCCAGATGTATATCGACGACATTGCAATCTATGCGCAGTTGATGATCGGTAGGCCATGCGGCGCTTACGAATGCATGATACGGACGATTCGCCGGAACGCCTATGCGCTTGCCGAAGTAATGCGTTTCCGGGAATGTCGTTTCCAACTGCTCGCCAAGTGCGAATTTCAGTTCATGCTTGCCGGTTGCGTTTTCGTATGCGAATACGCCGCCGTCTTCAGTAAATTCAAACCGCACGGTTTTCATGCCGAGCGAATTGTCATCCATAACGTAAGTGCGGCCAGCAATCGAATTTTCCATCGCTACATGCTTTTCACCGAGCGGGCAGGGTATTGTGAGCGTGCTTGCAAACGCGTTAAGGCTTTCCAGCGCCGCACTGTCTTCAGGCAGAGGTTCATCGGAAAGGCTTTCCACAATGTCCCAGTACGCGTCAAACACCTGAACGCGCTCAGAAGAATTCAGCTCATCGTAACCGTTCGTAATTATAGTAAGCTTCTTGTCCGGCAGACACAGCGCGTACTGTCCGCCCATGCCGCGCATGGCGAACGCACCGCCCCGCATGGGCCAGAACTGATAGCCATAGCCGACCTCCGCATCGGGCGAAGTACTGTCGGTGCTGTTGTCGATCTGCTTAATGGTGGCCTCACGCAGATACTTTTCGGGCAGCAACGCCTTGCCT
Organism: uncultured Eubacteriales bacterium; assembly: GCA_948467645.1. Taxonomy (GTDB): domain Bacteria; phylum Bacillota; class Clostridia; order Christensenellales; family Aristaeellaceae; genus Fimadaptatus. The sequence goes on from CAOKFD010000005.1 coordinate 12,049, forward strand.
TCATACACGCCATAGCTGGTCATAAGGCACGCGAATTTCATAAATTCATGTGCCGTCAGGCATACGCCCGAGCCGCCCCATTCGTGGCCGCAGGGTGTTTCGACGCAGAACGCTTCTTCGGATATGCCTATCTCGTCGAACACGGGCCGAAGTATGCTCATAAATTCCAGCCCGCTGACGCGCTTTATTATCATGCACAGCATGGTGGTCGCCGTGGTGCAGTAGCTGAATACCTGACCCGGCTTATGCGTGATGGGCGCGGTAAAGAACGTCGCTTCCCAGTCGGGATCGGTAGGCTTATACGACGCGCCATACTGATAGCAGGTCGCCATCATAAGCAGATCGCGTATAGTCATTTCGCGTAGGTAGGGATTCATGGCCTTGGGCGCTTTGTCGGAAAAGAAGTCGACGCATTTGTCCTCAAGCGACAATTGGCCGCGCTCGATCAACATGCCGATTGCGACGGACACAAACGATTTGCTGCAGGAATACAGCCTGTGGCGGAATTCTGGATCAAACGGTTTCCAATATGCTTCATAGCATAGCTTGCCATCGCGTGCAACCAGCACGTCGTGCATTACAAGTCTGCCCTCGGCAAGCTTGCGCAGGTACTTTTCAATTGAAGCGGACGGTATTCCTGCCTGTTCCGGAGTGCAATGCGGCATGGGCTTTTTTTCAGTCATTTGGAGAAACTCCTTTCGGTTAAGGCACTTAACCAATTTACAGTACCATTGCCTGTATGCGGTTTTGGGGAACATTAACACTTCATCGCAAGTATAGCGCGAATTGCACTTCCTGTCAACGGCATAAAAATACCGCCCTGCGCATCATAATGCGGGGCGGCAGCTATATCAAATTATTCATATCGCAGTAACCGACGTATCGGCATACTCAATGGCCTTGCGCGCGCCGGTATTCACGCCGCCAGTGAGCCATACAGTAAGCAGTGCAGTCCATCCCGGCTGTGAATTGCACATTATTCACTCTGCGCCAGACGTATCGTGGCAATTGTGAGTTTGCAGGGCTGGTTATTTCTTATACTCAGGCAGTTTCATGTCGCCGGGCTTTATCCAGCCTACGCGCCTTAACAGCCATGCGAACAGCAGCGACAGTGCTGCGGGCAGAATGACCTGAGTAAGCAGTATGTTGAATATGAGCAGTCCCGTCGGCGTATCGCCTGACATAACGGCCCATGTGCCTATCTGACCCACCAAACCGCTTGTGCCCATGCCCGCGGCCGAGCCGAGATTCTTCATCTGGAAAATCGTTGTACAGAGCGGGCCGGTTATTGCCGAAGCCAGCGTAGGCGGCAGGAGTATTGCCGGGTGCGCAAGTATATTTGAAATCTGAATCATGCTTGTGCCAAGTCCCTGCGAGATCAGTCCGCCCCAGCCGTTTTCCTTAAAGCTGGTTACGGCAAAGCCAACCATCTGCGCACAGCAGCCCGCCGTGGCCGCGCCCGCCGCCAGCATCAGGCCCAGTCCAGCAGTTTCGCCCTCGGGCACAGTGAATATCATCGCGCACAGCGCTGCCGACGATATGGGGGCTGTCAGCGCAAGGCCCACTATAACCGATACGATTATACCCATCGGTATGGGACTAAGCAAAGTCGCCCAATCGATAAACTGCCTTAGACCGGTCATCACGTAGCTTATGCCAGGCGCGCATATCATCGAAACCAAGCCGCCTACGATTATCGTAACCGCAGGGATTACGATTATGTCCACGCGCGTCTTGCCCGCGACTAGGCCGCCGGCTTCTGCGGCAAATACCGCCGACAGATACGATCCCACCGGGCCGCCCTGAGTATATCCGATTGCGCCCGCCGCCGCACAGGCGAACATGCACAGCGGATGTACCTTCAGGCCATACGCAATTGCTACGCCGATTGCCGCACCCACAACCGGCGTGGATTTGCCCGATATGAACGCATCCGCCGTAAACGTGGACAGGAACCCAAGTCCCGGTATCCGTCCGAGCTGGCCCAATATCAGGCCGATTATCAGCGAGGCAAAAAGTCCCTGACCCATTGCGCTCAGCGCGTCCAACAGATACCTCTTGTAAATGTAGTGACAAACCTTTTTCGTGTCAACCACCTCCTTGCGGCGTATTATACGCTTTTCTGCCACTATTTTGACAAAGTTTGCGTTATAGATTACATGATTGCGCGTAAATTCGTAAACTCAGGCGACATGCCATATCATTTGGGCGCTTACGTCATGCGACTTTTTTCATAAAAGTACTTTAACTTGCAGGAGATATGTACTATAATCGATAATATGGATATGTATAGAAGCCGGGTAAGGCTTGCTTTGAGGTGCGACTTATGGCAAAGATAATTGCTGTTACCAACCAAAAAGGCGGGGTAGGCAAGACAACGACATGCGTAAACCTGTCGTCGTGCATGGCGGCGCTGGGCAAGCGCATACTGGTTGTGGACATAGACCCGCAGGGCAACTGCACAAGCGGATTCGGACTTAAAGCGCAGGACGATCGTTCGACATATGAAGCGCTGCTTGATCCCGATTCCGCCGCAGATTGCATAATGAAAACCTGCGTGGACAATCTGGAAATAATGCCAAGCGGAATGCAGCTTGCGGGCGCAGAGATAGAGCTGATAGGCATGGATGGGCGCGAAAGCAGACTGAAGCGCGCGCTCAGGCAGTTCGACGATCGGTTCGATTATATAATGATAGATTCGCCGCCTTCGCTGGGCATACTGACGCTGAATGGCTTGACCGCCGCCGACAGCGTGATCGTTCCTATACAATGCGAATATTACGCATTGGAGGGCGTAGGGCAGCTTATGAATACGCTGAACCTCGTTCGAGCGCGGCTTAACCCGGAACTTGCGGTTGAAGGCGTTGTGCTTACCATGCTTGACGGCCGCACGAATCTGGGTATGCAGGTTGTCAGCGAGGTCAAGAAGTATTTTAAGGGCCAAGTCTATACGACGATTATACCGCGCAATGTACGCTTGGGCGAAGCGCCCAGTCACGGACTGCCGATACACCTGTACGATGCGCGCTGCCAGGGCGCAATCGCATACGACGCTTTGGCGCACGAGGTAATCGAGCGCGCCGAGGATGAGGACTACTGATCGGCGGGCAAAAGTGCAAGTTCGGCGCACATGTGGATTTGGAGGCAACAATGGCAAAATCGAGAGGACTTGGGCGCGGACTTGACGCGCTCATACCAACGAGCGCAATGCCCGTTGAGGAGGCCATGCCGTCTGCGCGGCATCATGACGGCGAATCAGTAATAAAGCTGAGCCTTGCCGACATAGACCCCAACCGTGAACAGCCGCGAAAGCAATTCGACATGGACGGACTTGAACAGCTTGCGGCATCGATACGCAACGTCGGCGTGCTTCAGCCTATAATCGTATGCGCTACCGAAGGCGGGCGCTATCGCATAATCGCGGGCGAACGGCGCTGGCGTGCGGCGCGTCTGGCGGGGCTTTCCACAATACCTGCGATAGTCCGCAAGATGGACGCGGCACATACGCGCGAGGCAGCGCTTATCGAAAACCTCCAGCGTGACGATCTAAATCCGGTCGAAGAAGCGCAGGCCATTCGCCAGTTGATGGACGATTTCGGAGCAACGCAGGAGCAGATAGCGGAGCGTTTGGGCAAATCGCGCCCGGCGATAGCCAACTCCGTACGCTTGCTCACGCTGCCGGATGAAGTGCTTGCGTTCGTGCGCGATGGTAAGCTTACGGCGGGACATGCGCGGGCGTTGGCTGGACTTGACGATAAGGACCGTCAGATAAGGCTGGCTCAACTGGCTGTGGAACACAACTGGTCGGTAAGGCAGATAGAAGCCGCGGCGCAGCTGCCCGCGGGCAATGTCGAGCATAAGAAACCGCCCAAGCTGCCTGAACTTACCGACATGGAACGCATGGCGCGTGAAGTATTCGGCACGCGGGCACAGCTTACAGGCACGCTGGAGAAGGGCAAGCTTACACTCAGCTATTATTCGCGCGACGATCTTGACCGCATATATGAGGTGCTGGAGTGCATCCAGCAGGGCGAACAATGAGACGCTTGCTCTCAGCCGCGTTAGCCGCATTGATTGCAAGTATGCCAATGTCGTATTCGCTTGCGGATGCAACACCGTCTGCTATTGCTGAAGAAGAACCGTCGTCAACTGAAGCTCCAATGACTGCGGCCGAACCTTATGACGTTACGACGTTTCTGACCACGGCACAATTTGCGGCGCGGCCGCGCATATCGACTTACAATTATTTGCTGGGAGATAATGTGTGTAAGTTCGCGGAATATTGCCTGACAGTTGAAGAAAGCGAGTGCGTGCTGATAACACTTACTTTCCCGGATGAGCTGAGAACCGCGCTTGCCGATTTTTCGGACGAGGATATGGCGTCGCTGCTGCGCATGTCGATGGATGCGTTGGAGAGCGTGGGTTTCATACTTGAAACTGGCGATGCGACAACGCTATATGATATGCCTTGCCGCACGTTTACTGCATATACCGATACTATGACTTATGCGGGATGGGCGGTAATGGATGCGCGTCAGGCGCAGTTCGTACTGGCTACTGTGGACGAGACGGGATATGACTTCCTTAATACTGTGAAGACTCGCCGCGATATTTCGTTTATAAAGGATGGCTCTCGGTTATCGTATGATGACGTTACGCTCAGCTTTCCGTACTCTGTCAGTGTTGATGGCAACGTTGCGCACAGTGAAAATGACCTTACGCTTGAGCGTGCGGAGCTTATCCAAATATCCGACTATCGTGTTTTGACCGGGTTTGCGGATGGCAACGTACAGCATAGCCTGCTCAGCGAATATGTGCCGGAAGGCGCACATGACGTTTCAACACAGGCGTTAGGCAGTCGCAATTCGATGCTGTACGCATATGACGATGAAAGCCTGGACAAGCCCATACAAGGGCGGTTGATACTGATGGACGACTGCATACTGCGCATGGAAGCCACGTTCGACAACGCGGGCGATGCGTTCATGGACGGAGTATATGTCGCGGCGAACTAATCCGGCCACGGTATCGTTACAAAAATTTTCGATTATATACTGGCCTTATTGAGGCGAATTGTGTATAATAAACGGTGTCCCTTAAATTTTGAAATTATGCGGAGGTAACATATATGGCACGTAGAGGTGGATTTCCCGGAATGATGGGCGGTAATAACAACATGCAGCAGCTGGCACGTCAGGCTCAGATGCTGCAGCAGCAGATAAGCCAGCTTCAGGAGAACCTGGACAAGCGCGAATTCGAAGCGACCGCAGGCGGCGGAATGGTGCGCGCCAAGGTCAACGGCGAGCGCGAAGTTCTCGAACTGGAAATCAAGCCCGAAGCGATCGATCCCAACGATGTAGAAATGCTTCAGGACATGATCGTAGCCGCGCTCAACGAGGCGCTCAAGAACGCGCACGAGACCGTGGAAAACGAGATGAGCAAGCTCACCGGCGGCATGGGCGGCGGATTCGGCGGCCTGCTGTAATATATGAGCGCGCAGGTTGAATCCATAGCGCGAATGATAAGCCAGCTTGCGCGTTTGCCCGGCATAGGGCAAAAGACGGCGCAGCGGCTGGCTTATCATATAATATCGCTGCCGGAAGATCAGGTAAAGGAACTCGCGGACGCCATATACGAAGGCAAGACGCAGACCCACGTATGCCCGATATGCGGCGATTATACCGACGTAACGCCTTGCCCGATATGCGCCGATCCTCAGCGTCACAACGGCATAATCTGCGTGGTGCGCGACGCGCGCGATGTGGCGGCGATAGAGCGTATGCATGAATATCATGGGCTGTACCATGTGCTCGGCGGCACGATTTCGCCCATGAACGGCATCGGGCCGGACGATATACGCGTGCGCGAGCTGATGAGCCGCTTATCCGACCCCGATGTAAGCGAGGTCATACTGGCCACAAACCCGGACGTCGAAGGCGAGGCAACTGCGTCGTATCTGGCGCGGCTTATAAAGCCGCTGGGACTTACGGTCACGCGCATAGCGCATGGTCTGCCGGTAGGATCTGAGCTTGAATATACCGATGAAGTTACCCTTTCCAAGGCGATAGAGGGCAGACGCGAACTGTAATTTGTGCGTCGCCAATTGATTGCGGAGGTGTTTTTCGATGCACGTCGTTGTGGCGATGGACTCATTTAAGGGATCGCTCGACGCAGAAAAAGCATGTCGCGCGGTAAGAGACGGACTTATGGCTGCATCGGATAAGTTCGATGTGGACATGATGCCGGTTGCCGATGGCGGCGAGGGATTTTTGTCGGTGCTTGCCGACTCGACAGGCGGTGAGATGGTTTTCGGCGCGTGTCATGACCCGCTGGGCCGGGCCATGCGCGCGCCGTTTTTGCGTATGCCTGACGAAAGCGTTGTGGTAGAAACAGCGGCCGCATCCGGGCTTACGCTGATCAGGCCGGAAGAGCGCGACATAATGCATTCGACGACATATGGCACTGGCGAGCAGCTTATGGCTGCACTTAAAAGCGGCGCAAAGCGCATATACGTCGGCTTGGGCGGCAGTGCAACATGTGATGGCGGTATTGGCCTCATGCGTGCGCTTGGCATAAAATTCCTGGATTGCGATGGGCATGAGATTGAGTTTCCCGCCGATATGCGCCGTTTGCAAAGTATTGATGCGGCCAACCTCACACCGCTCATATCGCAGGCAGAATGTATAGCAGCATGTGATGTGGACAGTCCACTCACCGGCAAAGACGGCGCGGCATATGTGTTCGGCCCGCAGAAGGGCGCAAAGCCTGAGCAGGTTAAACAGCTTGATGCTGGTCTGGTTCAATTAAGTGCAGTTATGCGTGAAACCGGCTTTAATATGGAGCGTCCCGGCGCAGGCGCGGCGGGTGGATTGGGTGGTGCGTTTAGCGCACTTGGATTCAGACTATGTTCAGGCGTTGACACTGTGCTTGAGATTGTTCATGCGCGCAAGCGAATTGAACAAGCAGAGCTTGTGATAGTCGGCGAAGGCATGACCGATAGTCAGACTGCCGCAGGTAAAGCGCCGTGCGGCATAGCGCGACTTGCGCATGAACTTGGGCGCGCGGCAGTGTGCATATCAGGTTCGCTTGGCAATGGCTATCAAGAGCTGTATTCTCAAGGGATTACGGCGGCGTTCGCCTCAGTCGCCAGACCAATGGAGCTTGTTACAGCCATGAATCATGCGCGCGAGTACCTATTTGACAGGGCACGCGATGTAGGCCGACTTTGGTTGGCCGCGCGCAATGTCAAAGTGGAGGAAAAACTTGACAGAAAAGAATAACGATTGCCTTCGCCTGGTAAAGCTCGGCCCTGAACATATCGAAGAGGTGCGCAAAGCGTTGGATACATGCGCGCTTGCGGGCGCTCAGCCGTGGAATGCCGATGTGAACGACTATCCGGGCTGTATGATCTATGGCGATCTGAAATCCGGGGCGGCATGGGGGCTTTTCGATGACGTAGGACTTGTCGCATATGCCGTACTTGATATGAATGTCGATGACGAGTATGGTCAAGTATGCGGATTCGATATGAGCGTTTCATCTGCGACTATTCATAGGTTGTTCACCGCCGGCCAGGCACAGGGGCGAGGAATAGGTTCGCGTATCGTGCGCGAGATGATGCATCTGGCAAAGGAACGCGGAGCTGAACGTATGTGCATAGATATATACGGCGCGGCCCCGGTGCTCGTGGGCTTTTATACAGCCTTGGGTTTTGAAAAAATCGGAAGTTTCCGGCGAGATGAAGTGGATGGCGAGTTCACTCTGTATAGCCGAAAAATCTGACGCGGATTATATCCGCACAGGAGAGATAGAATTGGCAGAAATAATTCTGCGCAAAACGCGCGAAAAACGGGTGCAAAGCGGGCATCCATGGATATATCAGACCGAAATAGAACGCGTAGACGATCCAAACGGCGAAATACAGCCCGGCGACATAGTGCGCGTATGCAACAGCCGCGGCGCATTCCTGTGCAAGGCGCTGTATAATCCCGCGTCGATGATCTCGCTGAGAGTACTGACTACTCGCGACGAACCGACGGACGAGGATTTCTTCCGTCGCCGCATAACCGCCGCATGGGAATATCGCTGCAAATTCTGCGACGAAAACAGTTGCCGCCTAATATATGGCGAAAGTGATTTCCTGCCTGCGCTGATAGTCGATAAGTTCAGTGACATTCTGGTTGTGCAGCTTTTGTGCCTGGGCATGGATAAGCTGCGCGATATGATTGTCAAGCTGCTTGTTGAAATAGTCAAGCCGCGCGGCATTTATGAGCGCGACGACGTGCCGGTACGCGAGCGCGAAGGTATGAAGCAGCAGACCGGGCTGCTTTGGGGCGAGGTGCCAGACAGCGTGCCTATGGTCGAAAATGGCATCACGTTTATGATAGACGTGAAAAATGGTCAGAAGACCGGCTTCTTCCTCGACCAGAAGGAAAATCGCGCCGCAATCGCGCCGCTGTGCCACGATGCAAGCGTGCTCGATTGCTTCTGCCACAACGGTTCTTTTGCGTTGCACGCGGCCAAATACGGCGCAAAGGATGTGCTTGGCATAGATATATCTGAAGATGCACTCGTTGTTGCACGCGAAAACGCCCGCATAAACGATCTGGACAACGTGCATTTTGAGGCACATAATGTGTTCGATCTGCTCAGGCAGTATCAGGCCGAGGGCAAGAAGTTCGACGTAATAATACTTGACCCGCCTGCGTTTACAAAGTCGCGCAAGATGCTGGAAAACGCCAAACGCGGCTATAAGGACATAAACCTGCGCGCAATGAAGCTGGTGCGCGACGGCGGTTTTTTGATAAGCTGCTCGTGCTCGCAACATGTAACGCCCGATATATTTATGGATATACTGCGCGAGGCCGCGTATGAAACCCGCCGCCGCATACGACTGGTGGATGTGCGCACTCAGGGCAAGGATCATCCGATACTTATCGCCTCGCAGGAAACGCAATATCTAAAATGCGTGATAATGCAGGTATTTAGCTAATTGTATATGAATGGGGGGAAAACAAATGCGTTGGGAACGAATAGACAATGTGCGCCGGGAAATGGTTGAGCGCGGTATGAGCAGTCTCATTGTATCTGACCCGATGAGCATATATTATCTTTCTGATGTGTACATAGAGCCGGGCGAGCGTATGCTGGCGCTGCTTATTAAGCCAGATGCGGTTAAGCTGTACGTAAACGCGCTTTTCCCGGTAGAGCAGCAGGATGGCCTTGAAATATGCGTACTTAACGATGGATTTGAGCCTACGATTCAGCTGTCTCAGGACGTGAGCGGAATAGTCGGCATTGATAAGAACTGGCCCAGCCGCTTCCTGCTGGCTCTGATGGAGCGCGCAAGCATTAAGCCGGTAGTCGGTTCGCCTGCGGTAGACATATGCCGTATGCACAAGGACGCGTGGGAAATGGAAGAAATGCGCAAGGCCAGCGCGGGCAACGACCGCGTAATGGAGCGCACCATACGTCAGCTGCGCGAAGGCATGACCGAGCGCGAGCTTGCCGCCATTATGACCAAGATATATGATGAGGAGGGTATGCCGCGCGTGGCGTTCGATCCGCTGATATGCTTTGGCGAAAATGGCGCGTTCCCGCACCATGAGACCGGCGACAGCAAGCTCAAACCCGGCGACAGCGTCATTATCGATACCGGCCATCGCTGGGGCATGTACTGCTCGGATATGACGCGCACTGTGTTCTTCAAGAGCTGCACCGACGAACAGCGCAACGTATACGACATCGTTAACAAGGCAAACCGCGCCGGTGAAAGCGTTGCGCGCCCGGGCATTGCTCTGCGCGATGTGGACGCGGCCGCGCGAAATGTAATCATTGCCGCCGGTTATGGCGAATTCTTCACGCACAGGACCGGCCACGGCATAGGCATTGACGTACACGAACCGCCGGATGTGGCCGCGACCAACTCTCAGTTAGCCGAAGTCGGCATGGTATTCTCGGTTGAACCCGGCATATATCTGCCCGGCAAGTTTGGCGTGCGCATAGAAGATCTTGTAGCTATGACTGAAGATGGCTGCGAAGTACTCAATCATCATACGCACGATCTGATAATAGTGGATTAATCGCCGCACGGCGTAAACGGAGGTATTCTGCATGTCATTTTTATCTGATATTGCAACCGCCCTGGCCATTATACTGGTATCATGCGGCGTAAACCTTACCGAAATTTCCGGCGGCGAAGTATCTGTGCCCGCGGCAATAGCAACGGAAGCGCCGGCAACCACCGAAAGCGCGACTCCTGAACCGACTGCGGAGTCTGAAACCGATCCGACACAGCCCGCAGCGTCGCCGGAAGCTACAGCGTCGGCAGACGTGCAATCCGCGCAGTCCGCTGTTACGGCAAGCTTTGTGACCGAAGCCGAGGTTGAATCGGACGTTCAGACGCTTGCGACGCAGATGTACGCCGGGATAATAAGCGGTGTAAAGTATCAGGCACCGGCTATTGTTGAGGACAATGCCGATACGCATCTAAGCACGCGCTGGGTGGATTACATGGCCGCCAGCACTGCACGCGACGATTCTACGAAGCTGACAGCTTTTTCCCGCCCGGGTGTAGTACCCGCGTTCCGCTCCATGTACGCCGACGGCGCGTATATTGTAGCAGTGTCCGATTGCACCGTAACGCTAAAGAACGCTTCCAGCGAGACGCAGGAAACCAGACTTACGTTCACGCTTAAATACGCCAACAATGTATCGGGGCGCAAGATAGTTTCGATTGACATTAACGGCGATGCGAATTATGATACGTTGAAGTCGGCGCTGGACGCCGGTGCGGATATAAGCGCGATAGACGCAAGCGTGGATTCGGCAATAAGCGCGCTTAACTGACGTATTGTTAAAAGACGTAAAAAGTGCGCTATCCGATTGCATTTTCGCGCAGAATCTGGTATAATACATAACCGGCGCATCCTTGCCCTGGGCAAAAACGCACAGGGCCGCAAGTCCATAAGGAGGTGAAACAGATGAATCATTATGAGGCGATGTACATCATCGACGCGATGATGGATGAACAGCCCCGCAAGGATCTTATCGAACGTTTCAGCAATCTGATTGTGCAAAACGGTGGCACCGTTGAGCGCATTGACGAGTGGGGCAAGCGCAATCTTGCCTATCCGATCAACTATAAGGCGATCGGCTATTACGTTTTGATGTACTTTACCGCTCCCGCGACCATGCCGCGCGAGCTGGAGCGTAACTTCCAGATTTCGGAAAACGTTCTGCGCTACCTGGTAATTGCCAACGATGGCAAGCTGCCGCCTAAGCGTGAATTCCGTCCGGCTGCTCCTGTTGCTCAGGCCGCCGCGCCCGTCATCAACATCGCGGATACCGCGACTGACGAGATGATCGCGACCGCTCCCGCGACTGAAGAGCCCAAGGCCGAAGAGGCCGCGCCCGTAGAGGAATAATTCCAAAGGATTAAGAAGGAGAGTGTCAGAGGTTGAACAAGGTCATATTGATAGGCAACCTGACCCGCGACCCTGAGACTAGATCCGTGCCCAGCGGAGTAACGTGCTGTTCTTTCGGCTTGGCCGTGAATCGCCGTTTCAATAACGCGCAGGGTCAGCGGGAAACCGACTTTTTTAACATTACTGCATGGCGTCAGCTGGGCGATCTGTGCATGAGGTATCTGTCCAAGGGGCGTAAGGTCTGCGTCGAGGGATCGATTCAGATACGCACCTATGATGCGCAGGACGGTACCAAGCGCACTGCGGTTGACATCATTGCGGATAACGTGGAGTTCCTCTCCAGCGCAAACGAACCCCGTCAAAACGACGGATTCAACGCTCCGCCGCCGCCCGCTCCGCCAGCTTTCAGCAGTCAGAACGGGTTTACGCAGGTGGACAATGACGAACTGCCTTTCTGATAGCAGATAGGCGGATTCTATAAGGAGGTACGCAAAATGTCTGAAGATAGAGGCGATCGCGCTGCACGCCGTCCGCGTGGCCGTAGGCCGCGCCGCAAGGTGTGCCAGTTCTGTGTAGACAAGGTAGAGCATATCGATTACAAGGAGATTGCTCGTCTGCGCCGTTACATCAATGAGCGCGGAAAGATCCTGCCCCGCCGTATGTCCGGCACCTGCGCCAAGCATCAGCGCCAGCTCTCTGTAGCTATCAAGCGCGCGCGTGCAATAGCGCTGCTGCCCTACACCGCGGACTAAGCTTAACGCTTATATGCGAAGCGCCGTTGTTCGGATGATACCGGATGGCGGTGCTTTTTGTGTGCCTTGTTTCGATTTGCCAGGCAATGCCTTTTTCACCCGAATAAAGCGGTTATGATTTATATCATGGATGTATAAGCCGCCCCTTGCATTTTGCAGGTCAGCTTAAATAATGCCGCGTTTTCCGTGAAGAAGCTGTTATTTCGCTTGACATTGGGGCTCGAACAAAGCTATTATTACACTGATATAGGATGCTGCTTGCGTCCGCAGTGATTTTCATATCTGGAAGAGGGGTCATATGGAGTACGTAGTGCTTATCCCCGCATATAAGCCGGACATGCGCCTTGTTGCGCTTGTAGATGAGCTTACACAGGTAGATTTGCCGGTGCTGGTTGTGGACGATGGTTCCACCGAGGAACAGCGGTCGGTGTTTGACGAACTGGCTAAACGCAATATACCGGTTGTACGACACGCCGTCAATCAGGGCAAGGGCCGCGCAATCAAGACGGGATTCAACTATCTTCTAATAAACCATCCCGAGCTTAAGGGTGTTGTGACCGCAGACTGCGACGGGCAGCACACTCCGGCGGATATAATGAAGGTGCTGGACGCGCTGCGCGAGCATCCGGACGATATGATAATCGGCGCGCGCAAGTTTACCGGCAAGGTACCGCTGCGCTCGATGTTCGGCAACAAGCTGACGCGCGCGGTATTCTGGTTTGCGACTGGCATAAAGGTCACCGATACTCAGACCGGCCTGCGCGGATTCCCGGCAAGCTGCATGGCGCGCGTTATGAAGCTGAACGGCGAACGGTATGAACTGGAAATGAACATGCTGCTGGCCTTGAAGGACTGGAACATGCACGCGACGGAAGTACCTATCGAAACTATCTACATAAACGACAACGCCGCGTCGCATTTCAATGCGCTCAAGGACGGTCTGCTCGTATTCCGACAGATAATTACTTATATGTGCAGTTCGGCTGCGTCATGGGTAGTGGACTATGGCATGTACATATTGCTGTTGCTGCTGCCGTTCAAAATGCCGGAAGAACTGTGCCACGTGCTCGCGAGAATATGCTCCGCTCTGGTCAATTTTAAGATAAATCAGAAGGCTGTATTCCATATGCACGGCGGCAAGCGCGAGTTCATACTGTATGTGCTAATGGTGGCGATTACGCTTGGCATAGGCACGCCGCTTTTGCATCTGCTTACCAATAATGCGGGTTGGAATGCGCTCATTGCCAAGATGTGCGTGGATACGCTGCTGTTCTTCTTTAACTATCTTGTGCAGCGCGAGATAATATTCCGCCGCAAGCCGCAAAAGTAACGTTGCGCTTTTCATCGGATTCTCATCCAGCCTTAATTGACATTGACGCGCAGCGATGATAACATTTTTGTGTACGCAGTAATTTGTGCGCACAAAAACGGGTGAGAAGGGATATATGTGAAAATGGGCAATTTGTTCTGGCCGGTATTGCTGATAATCGCAGGCGCGCTGTTGCTGGTCAAGACGCTGCTACATATAAACATACCTGTGTTTAAGGTGCTTGTCGCCGTGGCGCTGGTGTGGGGCGGCATATCGATAATCAGCTCAAATACCACGCGCAAGCCGGTCAGTTTTGGCAGTCGTATGGAAGTGACCGATTCTGCCATCGAATATACTGTTACTTTTGATTCCAGCGAAATCGACCTGTCTGGAGAATACATATCGCGCAGCCGCCTTGAGATAGACTGTGTATTCGGCAAGGCGCTCGTCATACTGCCGCGTGATCGCGCGGTGCATATTGAGGCGTCGGGCGCTTTCTGCTCACTGCGTTCTCCGGGCGGGCGCAATATTACGTTTGGCGAATGCACATATGATTGCGGCTTCGGCGAACCACTTACAATTGAAGCAAACTGTGCATTCGGCGAGCTTGTGTTTATAGAGGCCGGCACATAAACATATACGGAAGGAGCCGGACACTATGACCGAAAAGTCGAACGACACGCCCAAGCAGAATAAATCCGTAAATAAAGAACCGTCCGTTCAGCCTGTCGAAGGACACAATATGAGAGCGGTGCGCGTAGGCGCAAAGATGTACCGCACCGCATACCCGGAAGTACTGCACCCCGAACATACGACGCTTAAATATCGCGATGTGGCAACATCGCCCGGACGGCTCAAACTGTTCGATCTGACCGACGAAACGATAGACTTGTTAGAAGCATATCGCCCGCAGCTTGAGGGCGTGGCTGAGCATCTGCATGACTACCTGACCGAGGCGCTCAAGGCGCGTGAAGAAATGGTGCTGGGCGCACAGTCACGCGTAAAGGCGGCTGCGAGTCTCCAGCAAAAGATACTGCGCAAGGAGATGTACAAGCGTTTCAGCGACCCGCATACGCTGCTTAACGAGCTGTCTGACCTGGTTGGCGTACGCGTCGAATGCCGCTTTCTGGACGACGAATCTGTACTGTATGATGAACTGCGTCAGTATGTATGTATGCACGACGAAAATGGGCTGAGCTATTCGCCGGACTATCCCGGCATAAAGTTCGACATGCGCGGCGTACAGCCTCAAAAGCAGATGAATGGTTTGCCGATATACCGCATAGACGGCTGGTATACTATGGCAAGCGGCATGGTTGCTCGGTTTGAATTGCAGATAAAGGCGCTGGTTCACGTATTCTGGGCCGAAGTCGAGCACGAGATAATATATAAGAACAATGCATATCTGCTGATGGACGGCTTTATGAAAAGTATGCTGAACTCGACTTACGATCATCTGAAGCTGGTCGATAGTCAGCTGCATACAATTTATAAGACGATACAGGTTCAGTCTGAGGGCACTCAGCAGCAGATTCGCAACGGCGCACTGGAAGTTGTACTCGCCAAGGGAATAAGCGACATGTTCTTCAAGAAGATGCAGCGTTCGCTCGGATTTACAATCGACTTTAAGCCCAGCTGCGACGCGCTGAGCCACTATATACTGCGCAGGACGCGCGTCGGTATGAACGACCTGAATATAGTCACGATGCTGTTCCATAGAGTGGCGTACATCGGATCGCTGCCGCTGGACTTTGAATCCCCACTTAAACTTGAGCGGCCTTTCAAAAGCGATATTGAGTTTTGCAATACGTTGGGACAATATTTTGAAAGCTGCATAAATTCGGACTATAATTGGAACACATTCTTTAGAATGCTGTTCGTACTGGAGCCGGGCAACAATATAGAGGATATGGAAGAATTCCTTAAAATGCTCTATGAGCGCTTCTCCAGTGAGGATATATTTGCGCCGCTGTACGGCATGTGGAAGGTACAGGAGATACACGACTATCGCGAGCAGCTGCTGGGCCGTTTGGCCGAGGCAATGGTCAAGGATGACAGTATCTCAATAATATACGAAGCCAATCTAACGCGCCGCGAAAAGCAGCTTGCCGATATAGTAGAACAGGCAAGCAAAACCATGGGAGCGTCGCCGCTTGAAGCGCCGACGTGCCTGTAACACATTATGAATATGATCAGCCTGATTGCATCATGCCATTGTCGTGATGCGGTCAGGCTGGTTTCACATTTGAATTGATAATTTACTTGAGTACGAGACTGGTTGCAGTTATAATTGAAATAGCAATTTGATAAAATACGGAGGATAAACATGGTAAAACGAGCACATCGCATTTTGTGCCTTATCATTATTTCCTTAATGATGATTTCAAATGTAGCTTTGGCAGATGAATTGGCACTGCCATCGTCAAGTGCGGACTTTTCTGCTGATTTTGCAAAATATATGCTTATGTTGGCCACCGGCCACACGCAGGACAAAACGGCGGCTGTTCTTCAAGGCGAAGGCTTCGATATACTGGTACAGAATAACTATGATAAGTCCGACAACGACCCGTCGCATACCTGCGCATATACAATTGGCGTGCGCAATGTGCAGATAAACGGCGGCACACGGCCATTGATATTATGCGTAGTACGCGGCACAAACGCCGGAGAATGGTATTCCAACTTTGACTTTGCACCATCGCACAGCGGCGAAACATCGTTTGCCGAAAACTTCCTTTTTGCTGCAAACGATGTGTTTTTGACTTTGACAAACGTAATTGATGTCTATGACAGTCCAATAGTACTTGTAACCGGGCACAGCAGAGGTGCGGCGTGTGCTAACCTGCTGGGCGTATTGCTGAATGCAAGGTACGATTCGGACGACATTTATGTATATACTTTTGCCACGCCAAATACCTTGCGTGAACATCTTGACGATTGCGATAACATATTTAATGTCATAAATCCCTGCGATTTGGTTACGATGATGCCGCTTGGCGATTGGGGCTATATGCGAGCCGGACATGACGTTACCATCAGCGGAGATACTGAACTTGCTGAAAAGGAAACGAACGCGCTTTCAGCGCTGGTAAGGCTTGCGCCCGATATACCGGCATATTACTCTATTCGGCATTCGCTTACCGGGCCGGGCGAGTCAGACGATGGTATGACTACGTTTGAAATGATGCTGATGCTGGCAAGCGGGATATCGCAAGATACGGACGCTAACGTTGAAACTGAACAATCTAATGCTATTGCCGCGGACAGCGACTTTTCCGAGCTTATGAATCTGCTTGGCAAACTGTCGGGATCGTGGTCGGAGAATGACGTGTTAAAGCAACACTTGCCGCAAACGTACCTGGATTTGCTGAATCAATATAATGCGGAGGGCTGAAATGGCTTATATAGAGTTCAAAAACGTATGCAAGATATATCACATGGGGCAGACAGAAATTCGTGCGCTTGACAATATAAGCTTCGACATAGACAAAGGCGAACTATGCGTAATAGTCGGCCCAAGCGGTGCTGGCAAGACGACATTGCTGAATATACTCGGCGGCATGGACGCGCCAACGAGCGGCACCATATTACTGGATGGGCGCGATATAAGCAAGCTGAATGCAAGGCAGTTGACCGATTACCGCCGCACGGACGTAGGGTTTGTATTTCAGTTTTACAACCTTGTGCAGAACCTTACTGCGCTTGAAAATGTGGAGCTTGCCGCCGAGATATGCCGCGACAGTCTGGATGCGGCTGCTACGCTGGATGAAGTAGGCCTCGGAGATCGCATGGACAACTTTCCGGCGCAGTTGTCCGGCGGCGAACAACAGCGCGTGTCGATAGCCCGCGCGTTAGCTAAGAATCCCAAGATAATACTTTGCGACGAACCCACCGGCGCGCTGGATTATCATACCGGCAAGGCTGTGCTCAAACTATTACAGGACACATGCCGCAGTACCGGCAAAACCGTACTGATAATCACGCACAACAGCGCGCTTACCGCCATTGCAGATCACGTCATTCGCGTTAAAAACGGCACTGTCGTTGAAAGCAGCCGCAACGAATTGCCAACGCCTGT
Source organism: uncultured Eubacteriales bacterium (assembly GCA_948467645.1). Classification (GTDB taxonomy): domain Bacteria; phylum Bacillota; class Clostridia; order Christensenellales; family Aristaeellaceae; genus Fimadaptatus. Next base: position 29,614 of record CAOKFD010000005.1, read on the forward strand.
AGAAAGGATAGAGTGGTAATACTTGAAAAGTGCTAGAAGGAAAAACATACTGCGCGGCATACGCCAAAGCCTGAACCGCTTTATTTCGATTCTTTTCATAGTAGCGTTAGGCGCTGGCTTTCTGGCTGGCCTGTCGGCTACGTCGCCGGATATGTTCGAAAACGCGGATAAGTACATGGACGAATACCGCATGTACGACATAGACGTAAAGGCAACGCTGGGACTTACCGACAGCGATGTAGACGCCATAGCCCAAATTGATGGCGTGGCTTTAGTACAGCCCGCACGTGTGCTCGATATGGTGCTTGTCGATGAACATGACAACGAACTGACCACGCGCGTATTCGCACTGCTGGATAACGACGGTGCGACTGACCTTAATCAGTTTGAGCTTAAAGAAGGCCGCTTGCCGGAAACGATTGATGAATGCGTCATCCAATCGTCGGCGGGGCGGTATACGCTAAATGCGCCGCAAATCGGCGATACACTGACGCTTGCCGAAAGCCCAAACGATTCTGCATCGGCGGAATATGCCTCCAGCAATACACTGCGCGTTGTAGGCATCGTCGAAAGCCCGATGTGCATATCCGTCGAGCGTGAGCCGTCTACAGCCGGAACAGGCTCGGTTGCGCTTCAGGCATTCGTGAAGAATGAATTTCTTACCATGGACTTCTACACGGATTGCTATTTGTTGGTTCAAGACGCGGCGCAATTGGATACATTTAGCGATGAATATACGACGTTTATCGACGATATGACGGCCAAATTAGAAACGCTGGGCGATGAGCGTGCGTCTCTGCGAGCGGATGAATTGCGTGAACAGGGCAAGCAGAAAATCGATTCTGCGCAAGCATTTATGAACAGCTTTGAAAGTGTTATAGGCACCCGCACAGAGCTTGCAGAAGATGCTGCAATGCGTGCCAAACAGACGGCGGCAGCAGCGGCCCTGATAAACAGCAATCCTGAACTTGCGCAAAAGCTTGTTGCTACCGCAAAGGCGGTAGGCGATGCTCTGAGTTCAGCCTCGGACGATAAGGAAAATGCGCAGGCACGCATCGAACGTCTGAATGCCGATATAGCGGACGCTCAAAATGCATTGGACGAAATCGGCGATGGAGCTTGGCTGGTGCGTACCCGCGCTGATTCCGTCGGTTACGCCAATTATAAGGACAACGTGGAAAAGGTGTCGGCGCTTTGCAAAGTATTTCCAATGTTCTTTTTCCTTGTAGCGCTGCTGGTTGCGCTTACGACCATGACACGGCTGATTGAGGAACGCCGCACGCAGATAGGTACACTGAAAGCGCTAGGCTATACTGATTGGCAGATATTTGGCGAGTATATACTGTACAGCCTGTCCGCAGCTGTATTGGGATGCGCGATCGGATTCCTGGGTGGATTTAAGTTGTTCCCGACGGTAATAAATTCCGCATATGGCATGATGTATACGCTTCCGCCGATGGACGCGCCGTTCAGACTTGACATTGCGCTGCTGGTTGCGCCGGTTACTATCGGAGGAATACTGCTTGCGACGGTGTGGGCGTGCTATTCCGTATGCCGTTCCCGCCCGGCACAGCTTATGCAGCCCAAAGCGCCCGCTCCCGGCAAACGCATATTTCTGGAGCATATACCGGCGCTCTGGAAGCGTATGTCGTTTACTCAAAAGGTCACGTGCCGAAATTTGTTCAGATATAAGAAGCGTCTGTTTATGACGATAATCGGCATGGCCGGCTGCAGCGCACTTATGCTTACGGGCTTTGGCTTGCGCGATTCCATCGATGACATAGTATATAAGCAGTTTGGCGAAATCGACCTGTATCAAATGTCGATAGTCCTAAACGACGCGAACGCAATCGACAATGACGCCGAACTCAAGGCACTATTGACCAGCGACAGCCGCATATCGGCATATATGCCGTACCACAGCGATACGGGGCGCATACAGTCCGCAAGCGGCAGCGAAAGCATTTCGCTCGCCGTACCGGAAAATTCCGATATGCTTGACGAGTACATTGTGCTGAGGGAAAGGAAAAGTGCACGCCCACTTGCACTAACCGACGATGGAATAATATTGACCGAAAAGCTTTGTGAGCAGCTGGGAATAAATGTAGGCGATACGGTTACTCTGGAAAATGCGGATGGCAAACGGGCGCAGCTGCGCGTTGACGGTATCTCGGAAAACTATATAGCGTCGTATGCGTTTTTGACTGCGAACGGCTATCGCGATGCTTACAATTCTGATGTCGAGTATACCACATTGCTATGCCTGACCGATAGCAATGCGGGCATGGATGCGCTTTTGGCAGACGCAATCCATTGTGAAAGCGTACTTTATGCCAGCGCGTCGTTAACGCTCATGAATACGTTTAACGACTCTGTAAAGAGTATCGATGCGATAGTATGGGTGCTGATACTGGCGGCAGGAATGCTTAGCATGGTTGTCAACTATAACCTTACCAACGTAAACATATGCGAGCGCAAAAAGGAGCTTGCGACCATACGCGTACTGGGCTTCCACGAGCGTGAGGTCGAAAAGTATATATTCCGCGAAACCAACGCGCTTAGCATTATGGGGTCGTTGATCGGACTGCCGGTCGGCATATGGCTGCATTTGTTTGTGGTGCGCACGGTCGAGGTCAATTCCATAATGTTCGGACGCGAAATTAAACCGCTCAGCTATGCGATGGCAATTGCAATATCGTTGCTGTTTACGTTTATCATAAACCGTATAATGAGCTGCAGTATACGTAAGGTTGATATGGTTGAGTCGATGAAAGCGAACGATTGATTTTGAGGCGCGGTTTGCCAAATTAAGCGGCAAGCCGCGCCTTACTTGACACGGCTTAAAATATACCATAAAATAGGAACATCAGTGGATAAGATTTTCAAGCGGAAGGGGATTGTATGCCGGAATCATTGGAAATTCTGAAAATGAGGGTGCTTATATGCTTTCTCAACGAAAATGCCCGCATATGCACAGTAACTGGACTTGCCACAATGTTTGGCGAAGGCAAGCAAAAGATGCACCGCATATTTGCGGCGCTGGAAAAGGAAGGCTTACTGAATCGAAGCAACCCTCGCAGTCCTGTGCTGACTGAACTCGGACGAGAAAAGGCGCATTACTATGAAAATCGCATAAACATCGTATTGAACCATCTGCTTTACGAAGGACTGGATATGGACAATGCTGAACACGATGCATACGCATGGGCACTGTTCAGCTCGGATAAAGGCATGGAGATCATCAAAAGCTCCGAACAGCGCTACCGTGCCAAATATGAATTGCGCAAGCGCGAGCAGTTTGACGGCACCGAGCTATGTAAGCATTTGCATGATGGGGAATACAGACTGCCGTTTTTGATATACAAGGAGCACATGACGGATGGCAATAACCTATCCATGTCAAACAGCGGATTTGAACACCCGTGCATACTCACCGTAACAAATGGCGAAGGTACGATTCAACTGCGCCCCAAGGAGATTTGGGCGCGTTCACAAATGACAGGGCAGGAGATGATCGGCCGCGTTCGTATGCTGATGTATTGGGACGGCATGACGTTCAAAAATGCTGAGACGGTAAACGGTATGCTTACGTTTCCGGCCAGCACGCTTTCGTTTTTGAACATTGGTTCAGGCATGGAGCAGATTCTGCATGGCAGTGTGTGCCTGAAGATGCAATGCTCAGTCGGTACGAATCATATGCCGGAAGCGACGGCGATATTCGCGGCAATGTTGTAAGCTTTGCGCTCTGCCTAAAAGTTTACATTCTGATTGTAACGCGCCCGTTACCAAGAAACATTACGCTATGCCAAGCCATATGGCGATATGCCGCATACGCAGGCAAAAGTTGTCACGCGTACGTTACAAGTGACAACTTGCGTCGGTCAATCGAATTTGTTATACTCGTTCTGGAAATGCTTCACATAAGAGATACGTCTGCATGTGAAGTCTGAGCCCTGCGAAAGGGCATTTTTCAAACGCTAGAGTTAGTTAAAGCTAACCAATAACAGAAGGAGAATGATCAAAACAATGATGATCGACCGGCGACTGATAAACATGGCGCCCGACAGTAAAAAGTACATTGCATTGAACGTTGCGCTGCAATGGTGCGGGCTGACAGCAAACATAATGATGATGACCGCCATTGCAGGTATGCTGGCTGCGCTGTTTATGCAGTCGGCCGATATGATGATGTTTGTACGGACTGCTATTGCGGCATTTGTCGCGATAGGCATACGATTCGTCTGCACGACCGGTGCAATGCGTATGGGATTTTTGTCGTCAAAAGCAGTCAAAAGAACTCTGCGCGAAACGATCTACAAGAAGCTGCTTCGCATGGGTTCGTCTTACAATGAGCGCATACAGACTTCGGAGGTAGTACAGGTTGCTGTCGAAGGCGTTGACCAGCTTGAAACGTATTTCGGCGCGTATCTGCCGCAGTTCTTTTATGCCATGCTTGCACCGATCACGCTGTTTGCCGTGCTGTGCTTTGTCAACGTTCCGTCGGCAGCCGCATTGCTGATATGCGTGCCGCTGATACCGATTGCAATTGCCGCGGTGCAGACATGGGCCAAGAAGCTGCTGAGCAAATATTGGGGGCAGTATACCACTCTGGGCGACACATTTCTTGAGAACCTCCAAGGTTTGACTACGCTCAAGATATATCAGGCTGACGAAGCGCGCAACGACCGCATGAACGAGGAAGCAGAAAAGTTCCGCCGCATAACCATGAAAGTGCTGACCATGCAGCTAAACTCGATTACCATAATGGACCTGATAGCATACGGCGGCGCAGCGTTGGGCGTAATAATGGCTGCGACGCAGTATCGCGCGGGTTGCGTATCGCTTAAAGGCTGCATCATGATAATACTGCTGTCGGCAGACTTCTTTATACCGATGCGTCAACTTGGTTCGTTTTTCCACATTGCCATGAACGGCATGGCGGCCAGCGACAAAATCTTCCGTATGCTGGATATGGAAGAACCGGCTGCTGCCACTGCCAAATGCCCGAACGGCAACATTTCCTGCCGTAAACTGCGGTTCGCATACGACCCAGATCGTGAAATACTGCACGGCATAGACCTCGACGTACCGACCGGCTCGTTTATATCCATTGTCGGCGAATCGGGCTGTGGCAAGTCTACAATAGCTTCAATCCTTATGGGGCGCAACAAGGGCTACACCGGCTCGATAAAGATAGGCGATACCGAACTCAGCAATATTTCGGAATCCAGCCTCATGCAAACCATTACGTATGTCAGCCACAAGAGCTATCTGTTTAAGGGTACTGTGCGGGACAATCTGCGCATGGGACGAGCCGACGCCAGCGACGACGATATGTGGGATGTGCTGAAACGTGTAAACCTGTACGGATTTCTGCGCGGCGAAAACGGACTGGACACTAAACTGGCCGAAAAAGGCGCAAACCTGTCCGGAGGTCAGTGCCAGCGTCTCGCGCTTGCGCGCGCCTTGCTGCACGGCAGTCCGATGTATATATTCGACGAAGCAACGTCCAATATCGACGTTGAGAGCGAAAACGATATAATGGCTCAGATACAACTGCTGGCTAAACAAAAGACAGTTCTGCTGATTTCGCACAGACTGGCTAACGTGATTTGCTCCGACAACATCTTTGTAATGAACAAAGGCCAGATCGTCGAAAGCGGTACACACGAACAACTGCTCGACAAAAATGGTACATATGCAAAGCTCTGGAACGCACAGCAGGAATTGGAAAACTACGCAAAGGACGGTGCGGATAAATGATAAAGCGCAGTGGTTTTGTGGTAATGGCGCGGTTGATCGGACTTGTAAAGCCGTTGACCGGGTATATGCTGCTGGCTATTTTAATGGGATTGGCGGGACACTTGTGCGCATCGTTTATTACAATTTTCGGCGGTTTTGCTGTGCTGGATTTGCTGGGGCTCAATGCTCCACTGTCGCTTACGGCGCTGTTTGTATGCGCCGTCGCGTTTGCGATAGCACGCGGAATATTGCGTTATGGCGAACAATCATGCAACCACTTTATCGCATTTAAGCTGCTGGCAATTATTCGTGACAAGGCCTTTAAGGCATTGCGCCGACTTTGCCCGGCCAAACTGGAAGGCCGCGATAAGGGTGATCTAATATCGGTAATTACGTCAGATATAGAACTGTTGGAAGTCTTTTACGCGCATACGATCTCACCGGTTGCGATTGCGGCGCTGTTTTCGGTCATAATGTGCCTGTTCGCCGGCGGCTATCATCCGATGCTTGGCGCACTGGCGCTGATTGCATATCTTGTGGTCGGAATCGCAATACCACTTGTTACATCGAGGCTGTCCGGCGATGACGGATTGCGTTTTCGCGAAAAGTCCGGCGCACTGTCAGGCTTTGTGCTGGACAGCCTGCGCGGCCTTTCCGAGACAATACAATACGGTCAGGGTAAAGCGCGTATGGCCGAGATGAATGCCCGCACGGATGCGCTTATGGAAGATCAATCGCATATGAAGCGCGTTGCCGGTCGGAACATGGCTGTCACCAATACCGCGATATTGTTGTTTGACTTGATTATGCTTTTTACAAGTGCAAGGCTTTTTCAAAATGGCCAGGTGGGTTTTGATGGCGTACTGATTCCGACGTTGGCGCTGTTTGCGTCGTTTGGCCCGGTAATCGCACTTGCCAATTTGGGCAGCACATTGCAAAGCACTTTCGCCGCGGGAAATCGCGTACTGGACATTCTCGATGAAGAGCCCGTGGTCACGGATGTGACTGGTCAGCCTAAAGTTGCCTTTAGCGGTGTCGATGTTGAACATGTGGCGTTCTCATACGGCGGCAATCAGATACTTTCTGACGTATCAATGCGAATAAAAGAGCATTCCGTAACAGGCATAGTCGGAAGCAGCGGCAGCGGCAAGTCGACGCTCCTTAAATTGATTATGCGCTTTTGGAATGTACAGCACGGCGATATTCGCATATCCGATGCAAAGATAGACAAGATTAATACATCGAACCTGCGCGACATGGAAAGCTTTGTTACGCAGGACACGCATCTTTTCCACGACAGCATTCGAGAGAATCTGATGATTGCAAATCCGGATGCTACGGAAGACGAGTTGATAACTGCCTGCAAAAAAGCTTCGGTGCATGACTTCATAATGACTCTGCCCAACGGATATGATACGCCTGTCGGTGAACTAGGCGATACTTTATCGGGCGGCGAGCGTCAACGCTTGGGACTGGCAAGAGCGTTTTTGCACGATGCGCCGCTCATGCTGCTGGACGAACCAACCAGCAATCTGGACAGCCTGAATGAAGCCATAATACTGAAATCACTGCGTGAAGCGCGCGACGACAAGACGGTTGTGCTTGTATCGCACAGAGCGTCCACGATGCGGATAGCGGATAAGATATATTCTGTGGAAAGTGGGAGACTGAGCTAATGAGCGAAACGGCGACTAAGCGGGAACGCGAAAAGGCGATGGTATCCGAGATGATAGCATTATACTGCCACAAAAACCATCATACTCACGGAAAACTGTGCGACGAGTGCGCGGCGCTTGACAACTATGCACGTACGCGGGTTGAGCATTGCCCGTTTATGGAAACCAAGACGTTTTGCTCAAATTGCCGCGTACATTGCTATAAGCCTGATATGCGCGAGAAAATCCGCGTGGTAATGCGCTTTTCCGGGCCGCGCATGATATTTCACCATCCGATTACGGCGATAAGACATGTGATCGAAACCAAACGCGAAAAGAAACGATTGGAGGAAACTACATGACAGCAAAGCGAGTAATATTCCTGATTGCCGGTTGTCTGTGCCTGGGGTTAGGCTGCATAGGTATAGTATTGCCGATACTTCCGACGGTGCCGTTTTTCTTGCTGACGGTGTTCTTCTTTGCCAATTCATCGCAAAAGCTGCACGATTGGTTTATAAGCACAAACATGTATAAGAAGCATCTGGATTCGTTCGTCAAGAAAAAAGGCATGGCAGTGCGGACTAAGGCGACGATCCTTACGTCTGTTACACTGCTGATGGGCATAGGTTTTTTCGTAATGGCTCGAAAAGACATCTGGGTGCCGTGCATCATACTTACCATCGTATGGGTATGCCATGTGATTTACTTTGTGTTCGGCGTAAAAACGATCAGTGAAGAAGAAAATGCTGCGATACAGCAAAACGACAATATCAATAGCAAGCGTGAAAATGTGAAGGTTGCAGGCTGACAGTAAAAGTATAAAACCAACGCAAAGATCATTGCGACATCAAATCTCGTTTCTGACATGACCGGCAGATGCGGGATTTGATTTATTATAATGAACTTTAGAATAAGTGCCGGGCAGACTTGCGCAGGCACAGCCAAAGTGATATAATTGACGCTATGAATTGCAATGATAATTTGCAGATTCATGAGGAGCGAATTTGTTATGGATAGTAGTATGAATCCTAAAAAGAAATGCGTACTGTACGATCGCGACTGCATCGATTGCGGCGAATGCGATATGTGCGACCTTGACCCGACAAAGGTTTGTGATAACTGCGGCAAGTGTATTCACAGCGATGCAGAATACAACACCGTCGTAATAGACCAGATAATCAATCCCGAAGACGAGCAGTTCATAGCCGACGATGCTGATCTGGGCGACGATGAATGATTGGCGTTTGAGTTTGAAAAAGCTTTGCAATCAGCGCAGTAAACTTACGAAGCATGAGTAAAGAGCAGTTTAAAACGTCTTTCCGTAAGGGAAGACAGAGGCTCAAAACTATGCGCAAAAGACAGCTTTAGCGAATAGTTAGCGCTTATAAGACGGATACGAGGCTGCCTGAGGCTTATTTAAAGCTTATTGCACATTGTACGCTGTTTGCACTCACAATTAGCTTTTCAAAATTATGTCTGACTTTGAAAAACGTTTTTTCGTTTTGACGGACGGCTATTCCTTACTGCACTGCTCTGCGTGTATATGCTTTTGCTTGTGTTTTGCTTGTGTTGTGTAAACGCCGGACTTATTATGTGAGGTGCTATTATAATATGGATGATAAAAAGACAAATTACGTTCAGCAACGCGCCAACGATCTTACTCAGCGTCTGCGCACGGCTCAATTGGATTTGCCTGAATTCTGCACGGACTTTTTCCGCGCTATCGAACCTCAGACCAGCCCGCTTACACGACTGGCCTATGCCTATGACTTCAAACTGTTCTTCTATTTCTTGCAAACCGAAATCCCGGAGTTTGCTGATATGACCGCTGATACCTGGACGTGCGCCGACCTTGAGCGCATTACGACCCGCCATTTCGATATGTATATGGATTTTCTCGATCTGTATATGAAAAACGTATCCGATGGCGATTCCGACTCCATTGTGACGCTTGAACGCGAAAATACCGCGCCCGGCAAAATGCGCAAACTTGCGGCACTGCGGAGCCTTTACAAGTACCTTTTCAAGCAGGAACGCATAAAAGCAAATACCGCCGAGCTTGTAGATATGCCTAAACTGCATGAAAAGCCCATAATCCGGCTCGAACCGGACGAAATGTTAAAATTAATCGACAGCGTAGAGAGTGGCGATGCACTCAGCGAACGCCAGAAGAAGTTTCATGAACTTACATCACTGCGCGATATGGCCATGATAATGCTGTTTTTAGGCACAGGCATACGCGTTAGCGAATGCGTTGGGCTTGATTTGGAGGATTTCGACTTCGCCGTTAATGGTATGCTGATTACACGCAAAGGCGGCAACGAAATGGTTCTGTATTTCTCAGACGAAGTAGCTAAGTGCCTGAAAGATTATTTTAAGGCGCGTAACCAGATTGAGGCTCTGCCCGGTCATGAACATGCCGCGTTTCTGAGCCTTCAGCGCCGCCGCATGAGCGTGCGTGCCGTCGAACAGATGGTCAAAAAGTATGCCCGTACAGCCGTACCACTGAAGCGCCGTATCAGCCCGCACAAGCTTCGCTCCACATTCGGCACTAATCTGTACCGCGAGACCGGCGATATATATCTGGTTGCCGATGTGCTCGGCCATAGCGACGTAAACACGACGCGGCGGCATTATGCGGCGCAAAGCGATGATGCACGCCGTGAGGCCGCGCGCCATGTAAAATTGCGCAATGATAAGCCTGATACAAACAACGATGATTCCAAATGAAGCTTTCCGATATGTGCTATGCTTGAATGCCTCAAAAAAGTTAACTTGAAATCGTGCGTATGCTATTGACAAGTTCCGGCAATCGATGTATAATGATAGCACTTTAGCACACTAAATCAATTGCGAGGTGTCATTTATGAAAAGGATAGTTTCCCTGATGCTTACCGTAATCATGCTGCTGTGCAGTTGTGCTGCATTTGCTGACGCGGCCACGGATGATTCTTATCAGAAGATTTTGGACAAGGGCAACTTGATAATGGGTCTGGACGATTCCTTCCCGCCGATGGGCTATCGCGACGAGAACGGCGATATTGTTGGCTTCGACGTTGACGTTGCTCGAGAAGTCTGCGGCCGCATGGGCGTCGAACTCGTGCTTCAGCCAATCTCTTGGGATGCTAAGGTCATTGAGCTTAACAGCGGCAATATCGATTGCATCTGGAATGGCTTTACCATAACCGATGAACTTCAGGAGCAGCTTACCTTCTCTGAGCCTTATCTTGCCAACACTCAGATCATCGTGGTTCGAAACGACAGCGATGCACAGACGCTTAGCGATCTCGCTGGCAAGAGCTTGGGCGTACAGGCCGGTTCCAGTGCAGTGGCGGCCCTCGATGCTAACCCCGACTTCCGCGACAGCGTTACTGTCAATGAGTTCAAGGACAACATGACTGCCATGCTCGACCTTGAAAACGGTGGTCTTGACGCTGTACTGGTTGACGTTATTGTTGCCGGCTATTATTTCTCTCAGCATGATTGCGATCTGCGCCAGTTGGACGAGTCGCTGGCGGCTGAAGAATACGGCGTTGGCTTCCGCAAGGATGATCTCGCACTGGTTGAAAATGTAAACCGTATACTCAATGAGATGGCCGAGGACGGCACTCTGGCTGAAATATCTACCAAGTGGTTCGATTCCGATATAACCACCGTAGGCAAGACCGATGCCGCTGACGATGCGACTGCGGCCTGATCAATCTCAATCTGATTAAACGTTCGGGGCTTCCGATTCACAGCAAAGCGGAAGCCCTCTCTTTTCGCGCAAAAGAAACTTGCGAGGTGCGACATGGTTTACTTTAACAATTGGACGGCAATGAGCAAAATGCTTATACAGCTGCTCATCGGTACGCAAAATACAGTGTCTATATTCTGCTGGACACTCGTTTTTTCAATACCTCTGGGCGTGCTGGTTTCGGTGGGACGCATGTCTAAGCACGGTCTGATCTGGAGGCCGCTGCACATATATATACTTATAATGCGCGGCACTCCGCTGATACTTCAGATTTTATTCGTATACTTCGCATTGCCGCGCATATTGCCCGGCGGTATGCGCATCGACCGATACTGGGCAGCTGTAATCGCGTGCGTCATTAACTATGCCGCGTATTTTGCCGAGATATTTCGCGGCGGCATACAGTCGATGCCTGTCGGTCAGTATGAAGCAGCTCAAATGTTGGGATTTACGCGTATGCAGACGTTTTTTCGCATAATACTGCCTCAGGTTGTAAAACGCGTGCTTCTGCCGGTAAGCAACGAAGTAATAACGCTTATAAAGGATACGGCGCTGGTATCGACGATAGGTCTGTATGACCTGTACTCACTGGCAAGTAAGGAAGTAAACCGCACGGCATCTATCGAGCCGCTGATAGTCGCAGGCGTATTCTACCTTGTATTTACGTTTGTGATTACCAAACTTTTTACGCTTTGCGAAAAGAAGCTGAACTATTACAGATAATTACGATTGAGGTATACGCATATGCTTATCGCGCGAGATATATATAAGAGCTTTGACAATTTGAAGGTGCTGGATGGCATATCGCTTGAAATAAACCGCGGCGAAGTAGTCGCAATAATCGGCCCGTCAGGTTCAGGCAAGAGCACGTTTCTGCGCTGCCTTACGCGGTTGGAGCAGATAGACAGCGGCTATATTGCAATCGACGACGATGTTATGGTATCTAATCAGGACGGTCACGCGGTCTATGCGCCTAACGCGCAGTTGCATAAGATCGGACACAAGATGGGCATGGTATTTCAAAGCTTCAACCTGTTCCCCCATTTTACCGTGCTGCGTAATCTGACGGAGGCTCCTATACATGTGCTGGGCAAAGACCGTAAAGCGGCTGAAACGCGTGCGATGGAGCTTTTGAGCAAGGTCGGACTTGCCGATAAACGCGATGCGTATCCGTATCAGCTATCAGGAGGGCAGCAGCAGCGCGTGGCCATTGCGCGCGCGCTGGCAATGGAACCGGAGATACTTTGCTTTGATGAGCCTACATCCGCGCTTGATCCCGAACTTACGCTGGAAGTACTGGAAGTAATTCGCAATCTGGCAAGTGAACACATGACTATGATAGTAGTTACCCACGAAATGAGCTTTGCACGCGACGTTGCCAGCCGTGTCGTATTTATGGCCGGCGGCCACATAGTTGAAGAAGGCACGCCGGAGCAAGTGTTTGGCAACTCTCAAAATCCGAGAACGCGTCAGTTCATCGGACAGTACGGAAAGTAATCTGGCATTTGCCGTCACGAGTAACTGTGACGGTATTTTTTATAATTCTGTCAGCAATTGGTTTTTGCTATTAACCGTTTCGGCATGTTGCACGCATTGCTATTGCCGATATGCGGTTAGGCAATTGAAAGAACACTCATACACCCGCACGCTTTCACATGAGCGATTGACTATCAATGAAAATCGTGGTAAAATTGCAACATGATAGGCACAGAAATCACGCAAAGGCAACGCAAATAATAAACCGATGGAAGAGGTAATTCGCATGAAAGCCATCTACTTGAACAAGAATATAAAGACCGTCGATTGGGTGTTTTCGGAAGAAACTCAGCGCGCATTGGGCGATAAGTTGGAGATACTTGGCAAGGTGCGCGTGGACGATATGGACAGCCAGCGTGATATTCTCAAGCAGGCTGAGTGCATATTTTCGACTTGGGGTATGCCTGCGCTTACCGGCGAGCAGATTGACGAGTATCTGCCCAACCTCAAGATAGTCTTTTACGGTGCCGGTTCTGTACAGTATTTTGCCCGTCCGTTCATTGAGCGCGGCATTCATGTCTGCTCAAGCTGGCAGGCCAACGGTATACCCGTCGCCGAGAACGTAATGTCGCTGATACTGCTGAGCAACAAGGGCTATTTCCGCCGTGCAGACGATTACCGAGCAGATAAGACCAAGTCCACCCCCAATGACTTCCCAGGCAACTTCGGCTGCAAGATTGGCCTTATCGGCTTTGGCGTAATCGGCCGCAAGGTTGCCGAGCTTATGAAGCCGTTCCGCGTAAACATATTGGCATACGATCCGTTTGTATCCGATGAAGTAATGGCTTCGCGCGGCGTAAAGCGCGCAACGCTTGAGGAGATTTTCTCGGAATGCCAGACGATAAGCAACCATCTGCCTAATCTGGATTCCACTAAGAAAATGCTGACATACGATCTGTTCAAGCTCATGAAGCCCAACGCGACGTTTATCAATACTGGCCGTGGCGCGCAGTTGATCGAGGACGATCTGGCTCGCGCGATGAAGGAAGCGCCTCGCCGCACGGCCCTGCTGGACGTAACCTGGCCCGAGCCGTGCCCGGCCGAATCTCCGTTCTGGAGCCTGCCCAACGTTATACTTACGCCGCATCTGGCGGGCAGTCTGGGCGATGAAGTCATGCGCATGGGCGAATACATGCTTGAAGAGTGCGAAAGGTATCTTGATGGAAAGCCGCTCGTTTATGACGTGTCTATGGAGATGCTGGAACACATGGCGTAATCCGCCGATTGTTTATAGACTTTTGCCGCTTTGCTATTTTGCAAAGCGGTTTTCTTATTGTTCAACTACAACTATCAGAGTGCGTCTCAAAAATTTCTGATTCGTTATTTTGAGGCGTTTCATTTTTGAGGCAAGCCCTAGAGTGTGTCGATCACAATAAGAAAAGCACACCTCACATTCGGTAAGGTGTGCTGAAAAGTCACTATACTATTACGCCCTGTCCTCGTCCAGAACCAGCTCAATCTGCTTCTTGGCCCATGCGCGCGCCTTGTTCAGATCTTCATCGGTTGGCTGCTTGCCGCCCTGCAGGAAGCCGCCCTTGCCGTTGGTTACGAGAATCTCGCTCATGACCTTTATGCCCTTGTCATCAAATACCTTCTTGATGGCGTCGGCAGTTACATGAGTGCCCTTGGGCGAGGCGGTGAACAGCGCAACGTGCATTACGCGCTTGGTATCCATGGTGCTGATAAAGGCCTGCATTACCTTATCGATCTTACCATTGGATTCCTCACAGCCCAGGAACATGAGCGGCACCGCTTCAGGCATATATGCCGGCGGCAGCGGCTCCTTGGGCTGAGTGGCCTCGCGAGCGATAGCCTCGGCTACGGCTTCGGCGCTGCCCTTAGGGCTGGTATAGTGAATACGAGTCTTCATATTAAAAGCATCCCTTTCAAACAAATAGTCTATTAGTTATTATAGTACTAACTCAACTAATTACAAGTGTAAATGTCCAAAGTTCATAAAAACGTCTACATTTAACTTGTTTATTTCCAGTTTTTCGCCTAAATATGGACACAAAGTTATGCTACAAGTGGCGTATAATAGCGATTAATATACACCGATGCGAGTATGCGGCACTCTGCCATCCAGTATATCGGATATACGGTGGCGCGCGTGTGCAATAAGCACAACCGTTCCGCGCCGTACGGGGGCTATCGAAAATTCCAGCTTTGCATGCGCGCCGCCTGAGCCTTTGCGCGACGTGCCCACACAGCAATGCTGCATGGCGCGAATTTTTTCAATACATGCCTCCACATTGTCGGCACGGATTTCATCCACAAGCGTTCGGGAGTCTGCCGGATCGCGATATATCCCTTCGGTGGAAGTCATTATCAGCAGGTATTTTGAGCACATCAAATCGCTGACTACCGCCGCAGTTTCATCATTATCTATACATTCTACTACGTGATCGTTGCTGCGGCGCAGCTCGGTCAGCTCAAACTTGCGGGTTTCCTCGTCAGAAACCGGGTCGTTGTAGTTGATGATCGGTATTGCATTTTGCGCTATTGCGCGCTCCAATGCATGGCGTATGTGCGTACGTTTTTCCGGGTCGTTAAAGTGCTGATGCTCTACCAGCAATTGGCGCACCGAGTATTCGGGATGTATGAACTGGCGATAATTGGCCATAAGTATCGCCTGTCCCTGCGCACTGTAATCTGTCTTGCACTCCTCGGCGTCGCCTGTCAGCTCGTGACCGCCGTTGCGCTTCATATAATCAAGACGGCCTATTTCAGCCGCGCCACTCGTGACCCATATCATGCCAGGGCGCAGTTCATCGCCTAGCCGCGACAGTATATTGTAGTCGATGTCGTTATCTTCCCGGCGTATCAGCGCCATGGAGCCAACCTTGCCAACCAGACTTACGCGCTTTTCATTTTGAGACATATACAACCCACCCGCTTTTGTCGATTTATGCTGCAATGCAAATAATTATATCACCCGCAATTTGCCCGGTCAACACGAAAGTGTTGAATGTACGTGTGTAAATAAGATGCTCACCTGCTTTGCATTCAGTTATACGAATAACACTTAAGTTTGCTAAAATGTAATTTGCCGCTGTTCAACACGCAATGAGTGTGCTATAATCTAAGTATTGGTAAACGCTATGGAGGTAGCAACATGCTTACAATTTATGATCTACAATGTGAAAATTTTATATCGCCCATAGGTATATCCACCGACAGGCCACGTTTCAGTTGGAAACTGCGCAGCAACATGCGCGGCTGTGCACAGTGCAGCTATCAGATACAGCTTGCCACTGATTCGGACTTTGAATCGCTGGTATGGGACAGCGGCCGCGTCGCCGGTGATCAGAGCCAGCTTTGCGAGTACAAGGGAGAACCGCTTACAGCAGATACACGCTACTTCTTCCGCGTGCGCATCGAGGACAACCATCGCGAAAAGAGCGACTGGGTACAGTCCGTATTCGAAACCGGCATATTCGACCACAATGATTTCCGCGCTGATTTCATAGCGTCTCCGCTGGACAAGCCCGAGGATTCGTGCGGCATTTATTTCCGTCACGGTTTCGCGGTGGATGGCGAGGTTGCCCGTGCTAAGGCATACGTAACCGCACTGGGCATGTACGACTTCCACATGAACGGCAGCAAAGTTGGCGACGCATACTTTGCACCCGGATTCCTATCTTACAACAAGCATCTCCAGGTACAGGCATACGAC
This sequence comes from uncultured Eubacteriales bacterium, assembly GCA_948467645.1. Taxonomy (GTDB): domain Bacteria; phylum Bacillota; class Clostridia; order Christensenellales; family Aristaeellaceae; genus Fimadaptatus. Next base: position 45,959 of record CAOKFD010000005.1, read on the forward strand.
GTGACCGACATGCTGCGTCAGGGCGAAAACGTCGTGGGCGCGGTTGTGGGTGCAGGCTGGTACAAGGGCGATCTGGTATGGAAGGATCATCGCAATTTCAGCGGCAGCAAGAACGCGCTGTTCGTACAACTCCATATAACCTACAAGGATGGCCGCAAGCAGGTTGTAATGACCGGCGAGGACTGGCAGAGCGGTCTTGGCCCGATAACGTTCAGCGAACTGTATCACGGTGAAACGTACGACGCGAACCTTGCCGATCCCAACTGGTGCAACACGACCGAAGGCGGGCACTTTGTCAAGTGCGAGCTGATCAAGTTTGACAAGTCCGTTATGTGTATGCAGACCGGCGAATTTGTGCGCGAGCAGGGAATCATTCGCCCCATAGAAAAGATAAAGACACCCGCTGGTGAAACCGTCTTTGATTTCGGCCAGAACATGGTCGGCTATGTGCGCGTAAAGGTAAGCGGCAACAAAGGCGAACGCGTGCGCCTGGGCTTTGCCGAAGTGCTGGATAAGGACGGCAACTTCTATACCGCCAATATGCGTTCCGCACGCAACGACATTAACTACATACTTTCTGGCGAAGGCGAGGAAGTATTCCAGCCGCATTTTACATTCCAGGGATTCCGCTATATGCGCGTGATCGAATTCCCCGGATTTGCGCAGAGCGAAAACTTTGAAGGCGTTGTGCTGGATTCCGACATGCGCACTACCGGCGAATTTGAATGCTCCAACGAGCTGATAAATCGTCTGGTCAAAAACGTACAGTGGGGCTTCAAGGGCAATTCTGTCGACGTGCCGACCGACTGCCCGCAGCGCGACGAGCGTCTGGGCTGGACGGGCGATGCACAGGTGTTCATACGCACGGCCTGCTTCCTGCGCGATACGCGTGCCTTCTACTCCAAGTGGCTGGACGATATGGCTTGCGATCAGTTGGAGAACGGCGGCATACCGCACGTTATTCCCGATGTGCTTAAAAATGGCGACTCGGCGTGCGGCTGGGCAGATGCGGCTACTATATGCCCGTGGACGTTGTACCTGTGCTACGGTGATAAGCGTGAGTTGAAGAAGAACTATCCCATGATGAAGAAGTGGGTTGAGCATGTGCGCAGCGTCGCCAACAAGGGCGTATACTGGGACAGCGGTTCCCACTTTGGTGACTGGCTGGCTCTGGACGCAAAGGAAGGCAGTTATAAGGGCGCCACGCCGAACGATCTGACTGCGACGGCGTATTATGCATATTCCACGCTCATAATGAGCAAAGCCGCTGAGGTTCTGGGTTACAGTGCGGAAAGCGCTAACTATATGCGGCTGCACAACGACATAGCGGAGTTCTTCAAGCGCGAGTTCTTCACTCCCAACGGCCGACTGGCTGTGCCGACTCAGACAGCACATGTGCTGGCGCTGATGTTTGATCTTGTGCCTGAAAACGCTGTTCAGCGCACCATCGACGCTCTTGTAAAGTTGATTGAGACCAATGACAATCACCTTACCACAGGCTTCCTGGGCACGCCTTACCTGTGCTATGCCCTCAGCCGCTATGGCCGCACCGACGTTGCAATAAAGCTGCTTATGCGTGAAGAGTTCCCGTCTTGGCTGTATTCGGTAAAGCAGGGCGCAACCACAATATGGGAGCACTGGGACGGCATAAAGCCCGACGGCTCATTCTGGAGCGATGCGATGAACTCGTATAACCATTATGCCTACGGCTGCATACTTGACTGGATTGTCGAGACGCTGGCCGGCATCAATGTGGACGAGCGCATGACCGGCTACAAGCGATTTACCGTAATGCCGCAGCTGCCCAATGAGTGGAACGATCTCAAGTGCAGCTATGACAGCGTGTATGGTAAGATCGCCGTTGAACTGACGCGCGGCGATGCTGGCTTGAATGTGAAGCTCACCGTCCCGGAGAATACTTCGTGCGTATTTAAGCTGGGTGATTTCCGCAAGGACTTCGGCTCCGGCACGTATGAGTTTGATTGCCCCGACGTACCGGTTCCCACGTTTGAAACGGCTGAAGCAAAGTAATCTCGGCATGGAATAAAAACAATCATCCCGTCGGTCTTTTGAAGCTTAAAACGCTTCTTGGATCGACGGGATGATTTTCATTTACTCTTGTTTAGTCGTGCTTATTCGCATTCACCCAGATAGACGCGCACGCAGTTGGCCGCCTTAAAATCGCGCGTGCCCATACCGTAGCCTATGCGTTCCACACGCATGAGCGGCAGAGGGCCGAAACTGTCGGCAAGGCTGGTAAGCAGCGCCGCACCAGTAGGCGTACACAGTTCGCCGCGTATAGCGCTTCCGTAAACCGGAGCGCCGCGCAGTATATACGCAGTGGCCGGAGCCGGTACAGGCAGCAGACCATGCGCACAGCGTACCATTCCACTGCCCAAATTGACGGGCGAAACGATTATCTGGTCAGGCGCTATACGCTCAATCAGCTCGCACACGCCAACCACGTCGGCCACAGCGTCGGCCGTGCCGACTTCGTGGAAATGTATCTTTTCAACAGCACAGCCATGCGCATGGGATTCTGCTTCAGCGATGAGCTTATATACGCTCATTGCGCGCTGCTTAACGCCGTCGGACAGATCGAGATCGTTTATCATGTGTTCAATGTCATGCATACCGGCGTGATGGTGATGCGCGTGAACATGATCTTCATCACCGTGATGATGATGCTCAACATGAATATGATGGTGTTCATGGTCATAGCAATGAACGTGATCGGCATGTGCATGGTCATGTTCGTCCGCATGGTCATGATCGGCGTGAGTATGCTCATGATCGCCACAATGTTCATGATGCTGCTCATCCGCATGGTCGTGATGGTCATGGTGAAAGTGATCGTCTTCCTCCATATCATCGACGGTTACGCACATATGCGTGCCCATTATGCCGCATTTGGATGCAGCTTCGCGCTCGACATGTACGCCCGGCAGCCCCAGCGAATTCATGCGCGCGACAAAGCCGTCGGCATCATCTATAAGCTCGCTTAGCGCACCCATAAGCATGTCGCCAGCCGCGCCCATGTTGCATTCAATATAAAGCGTTTTCATTGTACCATTCCCCTTACCGTTTATGGACAGGTTGTCTATGGCCTTACTTTTTGCGCTTCAGGTACTTGTCTACCTTGCCCTTCATTTCGTCGGAAACCTTGCGTTCGAACGGGAATACGGTCGCGTTGGCTACTTTATTGGTGAACACAAAGGCGTTCGTCATGGTAGTCTTGAGCGCAGTCGCAGATAGGAAGTCCAGCGTATCCAGCCTGTTATGGCCAAAGCCAGCGCCCGGAGCTGCAAATCGCGCAAAGTTAATCGCAGGCACACCGTTATCGGTGAACGGTATAGAGTCGCTGGAGTATGTATCGCTGCTTACGCGCGCGGCCAGACCGTTTTCGCGCATCATACCGTCGGCGTAGTGCTCGAGCGCATCATCGCCCATGGTTATGCAAATGTCAAAGCCCAGTATAGGCGCGGCCATATCGACGTTAATCATGATCTTGTGCTTGGCCAGTTCGTCCTTATGCGCCTCGCAGAAATAGGTGCTGCCGCACAGGCCGACTTCTTCGGAGCCGAACCACATGAACTTGAGCGTGCGGAGCGGAGGATTCTGCTTGAAATAGCGCATCAGTTCAACAAGTATGACACTGCCCGAGCCGTTATCATATACACCCTTGGAGTACTCGGTGCTGTCGTAGTGTGCGCCCAGCGAGATTATCTCATCCGGATACTTGGTGCCGGGTATCGTAGCGTATACGTTATGGCTGGTCAGGTCAACCTTGCGCGAACGCACGACCATGCGCACGCGAGTTGCGCCGCGGCGTACCATGTCCATAGCGTCGGCGACACGCATATTTACCGCACAGGTATCGCCAAAAGCATCGGTCATCTTGGGGCGCAGTGCGCGGAGCGCAATCTCCATGTCCTCAGGCTTTTCCAGTATGCTGCCGGAGAAAGCAATTATCCCCTTTGCACCCGCCTTCTGGATGCGCTCGTAGGGATCATAGTTGAGATAACCGTTGTACAGGACTATCTTGTCCTTCACGTCCACGAGGTTGGCTTCCAGCGCGTTTTCGACATATACGAAATCCGCCTCGATGCCCTCGTCGCCGGTGTCCAGCGAACGGCGCATACCGGTCACTTCATACTTTGCCTGGAACGGCTCCAGCACTTCCAGTTCGGCGCGATCGACTTCACCGTCATGTACGGTAAAAGGCTCGATCTCACAGTTTACGCCTATCGACTCCGCCTCAGCCGCAAGCATCTTGGCCGCAGTATATTCCTCTTCAGTGCCGCTCATGCGAGTAAACGCCAGCTTTTTAAGCAGCTCAAAAGCTCTTATCTCATCCATGTATAATACCTACCCTTCTAAACAGTTGCATTGCCGTGGATGCCATTTCGCATCTGTACATAAACAGTTTCGCCGCCTGATGTAAATTTCCTCCAACAGTCAGCCTATAACCATGAATATTTACGTGCGTCGATCCAGATTTGACAGAATGGCTCAATATTATATATAATAGTAGTCGATTTGAACGATGTGATTTATCAGCAGGAGGAAAATAATGCCACCGCTTACGTTAATGATAAAGCCGGTTTCCAGCATGTGCAACATGCGTTGTAAGTATTGCTTCTATGCAGACGTATCGCGCCATCGCGAGGTGCAGTCGTTCGGCGTAATGACTGACGAAACGTTGGAGAAGATAGTGCGCCGCGCGTTTGCCTATGCCGAGGGCAGCGTTGGATTTGCGTTTCAGGGTGGCGAGCCTACGCTCGCGGGCGCAGAGTTCTTTGCAAAGCTGTTGGAACTGGAACGCAAATACAACTCGCGGCATATCGCGGTAAACAACTCGATACAGACCAACGCGTATGAGCTGTCAGACGAAATGATAGACGTACTTGCGCGCGGCAAGTTCCTGGTCGGCGTATCGCTGGATGGCCCGGCCGAAATTCACAATCGTATGCGCATAGACGCGCACGGCAACGGCACGCGCGAAACAATAGTGAAGAATATAGAGCGACTGCGCCGCGCCGGTATTGAGTACAACATACTTTGCGTGGTCAATCACTTCATAGCCTGTAATCCGCGCGCGGTATGGGACGCACTTTCGCCGCATGGCTACTTGCAATTTATCCCCTGTCTGGATGGCTTTGACGGACAGCACGAGGAGTATTCGCTTACTGCCGAGGATTATCTCGGCTTTCTCAAAACCACGTTCGATTTATATTACAAGGCGTTCATGCAGCGCAAATACGTGTCAGTGCGCACATTTGACAACTACATAAGCATACTACTCGGCCAGATACCCGAAAACTGCGCAATGCAGGGGCGCTGCGGCACGTATTATCTGATAGAAGGCGACGGCGGTGTATATCCGTGCGACTTTTACGTGCTGGACAAATGGCGCATGGGCAACATAAATACCGCGTCGTTCCACACGCTGGCCAAGAGCGAGATCGCGGCGGATTTCCGCGCACAGTCGCACTATGTATCGCCGGAATGCCGTGAGTGCAAATGGTTCAGAATGTGCCGCGGTGGCTGCAAGCGCGAACGTGAGCCCTTCCTACCGGTATACGACGCGAGTTCGGGCGAAAGCATACTGCGCCCGCAATTGAACCGCTTCTGCAATACGTTTAAGGAGTTCTTCGAATACAGCTATGACCGCATGATCGAAATTGCAAACGATATAGCTAGACAAAGGCAATAAGTACTCTGCCATGAGAAAGCATTTTGTTTCTCATGGCTTTTTAATATATTGACAGGCAACATTTTCCGACGCGGGTACGTCATATATACATATATCGGACTTTTAAATGACAAAAGTATGTTTCACAATGTGTCACGTATTAAGAAAGGATGTCATTATGAATATAAAGAAGCTGGCTTCGGTTGCAATGTGTACATTGGCGTTTGTCTGTGCCGCGTCTGCATTGGGCGAAGGTACTCAGAGTGCAACCAGCGCTATCGAAGAAAGCGAACAGACTGTGCTGAGCAGCATCGCGGGCGGGCAGGTGCTTGACGCGGGCGATAAGTACTACATTGCGATAAGCGAACTGCCGACGTGTGCGGACGGCACGGTTCTCGTATATGACAAGACCACCGGTGATATGGCCAAGCTTGCTACTGCGTCCAATATAAGCCAGATGGTTTACGTAAGCGGCGCTATATACGCGCTCACACCTGTAAGGGACGGAGTATGTTTGATACGCATTACCGATAAGTGCGAGGCGCTTACTACCGCGACTGTAATCGACCAGTTGAGCGTATATGACGGCAAACTGTACTTCTTAGCCGATGGTCATCTTACGTCAGTATCGCCGGACGGAAGCGATATGTGCACGCTTTCCACGCTTAACATGGGGCAGTATGTGATCGTTGATGGCACGGTGTACTTTACCAACATGGACGATGCTAAGACTTATACCGTCAATTCCAAGCTGCAGGGACAGGCATTGTCGCTTACCGCAGGCTGCCTGTATTCGCTCAACCTGAGCACCGGCGTTCAGGCAAAACAGCTTAGCGACGGCGTTAAGTCGCTTAAGGCATTTGGCAACGCCATCTACCTGCAAAACATGGGTGAAAGCTATGTGATGAACATAGGTGACACCGAGCAGCCCACCGGCCGTCTGTGCAGATTCGATCCGGTCGAGCATAAGCTGGAGCGCGAGACTGTACAGAATGAATACAGCTACTTCCCCACTGCCGATGGGCTTATCGCGCACAGTGATTACGAGCTGGCACTGTACACCGGCAACGTGTACAATATGTCTCTATATAAGCTCGAACAGGGCTCGAGCGTATACGGCGTGGATGCACACGGCGTGATGGTATATGAGCCAATCGCACAGCGACTGACATACGTATCGTCCGATTTGAACACGCTCAGCTATGTTGTCTATTCCGGCACGGATACGCCGGATCAGGTATATACGCGCCCTACGCTTTCACCCGCAAGCGCTACACAGGCTACCGCCGAGACTACGCCTACTCCTGAAATAACCCCGGTTGTTACCGCTGCGCCTACGGCGGTCGTTACGCAGGTTCCCACCGAGGGTATAATATTTACCGACAGCGCGACGCGCAGGCTTACCGAAAAGGAAATCCGCGCGCTTAAAGACAGTCAGCTTATATATGCACGGTACGAAATTCTCGCGCGCAACGGATACGTATTTGAAACGAAAAAGTATCTGGAGTACTACCGTCAGTTCGACTGGTATCATGAAGATCCGAATTTCAAGTTCGGCGATCTGGATACCATCGAAAGCTATAACTACGAACTGATTCGCGCAATCATGAACGAGATATTCGCAACGCCTACGCCTGCGCCGACCAGCACGCCCGCGCCCACTCCCTCAACAACGTCCAGCGTGAGCAGCAAGAACTTCATATTCCCGGACAGCTCGACTGAAAAGCTCACCCGTGCGCAGGTACTCAAGGTGGATGTGGACAAGCTGCTGGAGGCACGGTACGAAATTCTCGCTCGCAACGGCTATGTGTTCAACAATAAGAGTTGGCAGAAGTACTACGAAAGCAAATCGTGGTATGAAGCGAATGAGAATTTCGCGTTCGGCGACATGAACAGCGTCGAAAGCTACAACTACGAGCTTATCCGTTCGATAGATAAGGAGATAAACGGCGACGACGCTCCCCTGCCTACGCCGGGCTATCAGTTCATATTCCCGGACGCGATGAAGCGCAAGCTTACCCGTGAAGAAGTGCTTGCGGTTGATAAGAGCCAGCTGCTCAAGGCAAGGTATGAGATACTCGCGCGCACCGGGTACGTGTTCAATACTAAGGAGTGGAAGGTATACTTCGAGGCGCAGGACTGGTACGTACCGGACGAAAGCGTCGCCTTCGACGATATGAACGAGATAGAAAGCTATAACTACGAACTGATTCGTGCGATAGATAAAGAAGGCTGACAAACCTTAATTGCGCTGCTCCATCGACTGAATTTGGGCGATGGAGCAGCTTTTTATATTGTTTTTTCCAGTTGTTTGGTTTATAATAATGCACAGTAAACATTCACGCGCGGGGAGTGAGCCATCGCATCATGAAGCGATTGAAGATAAGCAGTGTCAGCATATGGGGCATGGTCATTGGCATTTTGGTTGGAATGCTGTTTTTAGCGATTTCCTACTTCGGCAATGAAGAATTCCAGGCGTTCGAAGATGCGACTGAAAAATGTATTCTCTGTGAAAAGGCTGCAAAGGACTTGCAGGACGGGTCGGACTACCTGACTGAGCAGGTGCGGCTGTACGCCATGACCGGCCAAAAGAATTACATGGACGCGTACTTTACCGAGGCCGATTCCACCTGCCGCCGCGAAAAGGCGCTGGAACAGCTTCGCAATGACTTTGCCGGAACGGACGCTTTTGCCGCGCTTCAATCAGCATTGGACTACTCACAGAAGCTTATGGCCACGGAATACTATTCCATGCGCCTTGTGTCCGAGGCGAAAAACTTTGAGTTTTCAGAATGGCCTATCGAAGTTCAGACTGTAACGCTTTCGGCTAACGATCAGGCGCTTTCGGCCGATGAGAAAATAGATTTGGCGCAGAAGATGGTATGCGATAACACATATCAAAATATGTGCTCTGAAATAGACAATAAAATAACGGAGTGCATGAACAGCCTGATACAGCAGACACAGGCTCAGCAATTGCGTTCATCGGCAATATTTTCAGATATGTACCGCACGCAGGAAATCGGCATACTGATATTGATGCTTATAATGCTGGCGATGTGCATTATGGTGCGGAAGCTGATTGTGGTGCCGCTGCTGAAGTACAACGAGAACATTCGCCGCGGCGAGACGTTCGATGTTGACGGCGCTGAGGAGCTTCAGATTCTGGCTGAGACTTATAATCAGGTGTATATGGAAAATCAGGAAGCGCAGCTGCTGACTCAACATAAGGCCGAACACGACTCGCTCACCGATCTGCTTAACCGCGGGTCGTTCGATAAGATACTCAAGATTTATGAAGCCAATGGCAGCAGCTTTGCGCTGATAATAATTGACGTGGACTCGTTCAAGTCCATTAACGATACCTATGGCCATGCGGAGGGCGACGCCATACTTAAAAGCGTAGCCGCTCTCCTGGTCAACGCATTCCGCAGTGTTGACCATGTGTTCCGCATCGGCGGCGATGAGTTTGCCGTAATCATGATCGACATGAACAGCGGATTGCAATACACCATCCGCAACAAGATCGATGCGATAAACAGTGCGCTCGCCTCGGAAGCCACTAGGCTTCAGCACGTATCGTTAAGCGCGGGTGCGGCCTTCTCCGACAGGCCCAAGCCGAACGGCAATATATTCGAGGCCGCAGATCAGGCGCTGTACCAGCGCAAGTCTAACGGCAAATCCGGATGCAGTTTCTACTAAGATTAATTGGCAATTGTACATGGCGAACATTTTGGAACTGTCTGAAAAGGCAGTCCTTTTTATTGGCTTCCAGTCAAAATTGTGCTGTACAATAAAAGTTGACATAAGGAACTCAAAGAGCCAATATATAGAAAAGGACAAACAGGAAGCAAGAAAAGATGGCTCGGAACCAACGAAAATACAACACGAAATATAATGTGCAGGCCGTAAAGCTATCGAATGAAATAGGATCATCGAAAGCAGCCGTCGAGACCATACCGATACTCGCAATGACGGCAAACACGTTTGCCGCCGGCAAAAAGCGTTGCCGCGACGCCGGTATAAGCGGTTACATTGCAAAGCCGATTGATGTTGAGGCGATCGCAGCGACGCTTGAGGACAACACCTGACGCTGTAATCAGCGACTACTCCCCTGCTTTGAGATTCGTAATTGAGCAAGTTGGGCACATATAAAGACTATTCTAAGACTGTCAAACGCAGATATGTTATTTGATGCGTTTGACAGTCTTGCTCATATGTGCTATACTCATCCCGTAAGTGCTCATTATGATTTTGAAAGGTATTTGGCATGATAAGGCTGTTCAACATGACCACCGATCAGTATGACCTCGCACGATTCAGTAGTGCGGACGATTTGCGTGAGTTTACGTGTTCGCATGGTTTGGATGGTATTGAGGTTCTGCCTATCGGAAAGCCGGATAGTCTTAGTTGGATACCGCCCGAACTTGTGCCGGGAATACACCTAAGCTATTATAACAGCTGGTACGATGCGTATATTGGCGATGAGGAGAAAGTTATCGCTGAATATGGCAGTCTGGCAGAGGCAGAGCGCATACTGGGAGGGCCTGCGCGAGAAATCGCTTTACGGCTGCGGGCGCAGTTGGATTTTTGTCAAAAGCTAGGCGTAAAGTACGTCGTATGGCATGTGGGCAATATAACGCTTAGCGAGACTGCGGCGTGCCGTTTCGAGCATGACAGTGCATCCGTCATAAGCGCCGCAATTGAGATTATCAATGCTGCGTTGGATGGACAAAAGTATAGCTTTGACTTTTTAGTTGAGAATCTGTGGGGGCCGGGCTTTACTTTTACAGAGCCGGAGCTTACGCGCACATTGCTGGAAGGCATTGAATACCCGCGCAAAGGCATAATGCTGGACGTTGGACATCTGATGCACACGGGCAGTATGAACGTTGATACGCCTGAGCAGGGCGTTGCATACGTCCATAAATGGCTGGATGTGCATGGCGACATGTGCCGGTATATTCGCGGAGTGCACCTGCACTGTGGCGCAAGCGGCGCGTTTATGCGGCGGTTGGCGCAGAAACCGCCTGTACCTACCGGCAGTTATTTTGACAAGCTGTGCGCCATATATGAAAGCGTACTTAAACTTGACCCGCATATTCCCTTGGTTTGCCCCGGCGTGCGCGAATTGATAGATCGCATTTCGCCTGAATACCTCACGTATGAGTTCCTAACGTCTGACAGAGCACAGCACTCGGCGTACATTGATGCGCAGAATGCTGCTTTAGGATATATACCGCCGCATAGCTGACAGGCGTGTGCGCAGATATATTGATACTACAATGGAGGAATTGAAAATGAAGTTTTCGCTGTTTACAGTAATGGTTCCCGCATGGTCGCCGGAAGAAGTTGTCAAGAAGCTCAAGGAATACGGCTACGACGGCGTTGAATGGCGCGTAAGGGATGTGCCCAAGGCCGCACCCGATCCCATGCCTGCACGCGATCAGCTGTTCTGGCAGTACAATCGCGCTACGCTGGACATCGATAACATAGCTGAGGACGCTGCGCGCGCCGCCAAGCTTTGCGATGAGAACGGCCTGGAGAAGCTGTCTTTGGCTTCCTACCTCATGCCGCGCGAACTGGACAAGGTGGAAGCGCTGCTGGCCGCCGCTTCGGATAACGGCTTTAAGATGATTCGCCTGTTCCCGGACAGCTACAAGGGCGACGTTCCCTATCGCGAGCTGTTCTCGGATGTGCGCTCCAAGCTGTTCACGGTAGAGCGCTTATGCAAGAAGTACGGTGTACAGGCCAACCTTGAAATACACATGAATACCATCATACCCAGCGCCAGCGCCGCGTACCGCCTGATCGAGGGCATGGACGAAGACTTGATCGGCGTTGTATTTGACGCGGGCAACATGGTATACGAGGGCTTTGAGAACTATCAGTTCGGCATGGAGCTACTCGATCGCCATGTGCACCATGTACATATTAAGGACTCCACTTGGGCACCCAACAAGGAAGGCAAGCTGGCTCCCGGATTTGCGGAAATCGGCAAGGGCGTTGTCAATTACGAAAAGCTGTTTGATGCGCTGCACAAGATCGGTTATGACAACTACCTGTCGTTCGAGGACTTCTCCGTTTCCAAGTCCGACGACGATAAGCTTCGTGACAATCTGGCATTCATCAAGGAAAAACTCGGATAAGGAAGCAATATTTAAGCCACCCGCCAATGGGTGGCTTAAATTATATTATCATCAGTATTCGTAGCTATCGCACATGTGCTTTTTCAGTACGCAATCAACCACATAATTGCCTTTCGACGTAAGCAAGTACCAGCACAGATTGTAATCATCATTTTCAGAAAGCCAGTTGGAATATATCAATCCGGCGTAATATAAGACCGTATCGCTTTCGCGGGTGCTGTTCGCCATTGTTATGGCTTCATTCAGCGGCATCGGCGATATATCCTGATCTGAATATGACCAGTCGTGCCATTGCAGCGTAAGGCCGGACAGTCCGTCAACGCCTATGTGCGCCATTACGACTTCACCCTGAATTGGTATGCCGTCACTGCTTAGATGTGCAAAGCGGAAGCTATGCATAGTCTTCGACTCGTATTCTTTTTCATATTCAGAATCGCTCATCCAGCGATCAGTCGCATTATTCCAACGCATTGCTGCCAATTGCGCCGGGTCTTGTGTGGTCAGCCATTGCGCATCTATCACGCCTTCGAGTATTGCCTTAGTTACTATAATGCTCTCGCTGGGCAATATATTCATTGCGGGCGCGGCGTATTCGGCACCGCGTTCGCCGGTTATCATGGGATTGTAATACCAGAATTCATCATCCTCCAGATTTAGCGAAGCATGTTTGTATTCCCACGGCTGTTCACCGCCAAGGCTGCGATAAGTTACATTGTCGGAATCGTCATCATCATTTTGCATCCAGCCTTCGGTCATCAATCTGTTAAGAACCGACGCTACATCGAGCAGCGACTGGCCGCGGCGTACGTTGGCCGGATAGTAATTTTCACCGTCTGAATCGGGCAACTGTGCATTTTCGGCAAGCGTTATGTGCGACCATGATGTGTCCTGATCGGCGCTTACCGTAATGGCGCTGAACATCATTAGCGTTGAGATGAGCAGACAAATAAGCTTTTTCATTATATTCCCTCCCTTTCTGTACCTGAATTTTAGCATGGCTTTGTATCGAAACTGTAACTTAGCTTGCCGAAAGCGAGTAGGATATAAGTCCCACGTTCGGCATTGTAACAACCGTAACTGTATAGAATGTACCCGAAATTGCAGCCGATTGAGACATAATGCCATTTCGCGACGCTGAGCCGGTGCTTTCTTTTATGGAATCATAGCCCCAATATGCGGCAAAGCGCCTAAGCAGTTCCATTAGCGATACATTGCTTAGCCATTGTGCTAGTTCATCAGGGGTGCATTGATACTCTATTACAAGGCAGCGATCGCTCTGCACATCTAAAATGGTATGCGTCCTAACTTCAGATGAGTCCTGCTCTGAATCAATGTACTCATAGCGGGCTGTATATCCTTTAGGCAGGATAGTAAGATATTTCGACCGCACATTTGATGCGGTTGCTGCCGCGGGAATTAAGTCTGCTTTGCACAATTCACTCAGAAGGCCGAACAAACTATCGTCAGATTGTTCGGTGATTACGGCGGTTATATTTGTCGCGCCGTTTCGGTAAGCATTAAGCGCGATTGCACGGTTTCGCAGTGTGCCGCTGTATTCGTAATGTGCATCGTCATCAACCTGCCATACATGCGTGCCGAATATGTCCTGAAGTGCGGCGACTCCAAATGGCAAAGCTAAACCTGCAATCAAGGCAACCGCAAGAATAAGTATCCGTATACGTTTAGTCATCGGCATTTACCTCATCAAGCAGCAGTATGGCGCATGTGCCTCGTCCCGGAGTGCTTTCAAATCGCAGTTCGCCGTTATGCGCTTTTGCGATTTCGGCGCACAGTGCCAAGCCTAATCCTGCGCCGCCCTGATCACGCGAGCGCGATTTATCCACGCGATAAAAAGGTTCGGTTATTCGCGTGAGTTCTTCCGGCGGCATTCCCCTGCCATTGTCGGTAACGGATATACATATGCGATTATTCTGCTGCATTTCTGCTACTTGCACATTTGTGCCTCCTGACTTTAATGCGTTATCTATCAGGTTGTTAAGCAGTGTACTCAGCAGAGCATCGTCGCCTCGTACAAAATGTGGTTCCGTGTGGCATTTGAGAGGCACACCGAATTCTTTTGCACGCAAAGCAACGATCTGACATACGTTCTCCACAAGCCAAGCTGCGGATATAATCTTAGTATCGATAGCGTCTTCATTCAGTAAAATCAGCTTCATCAGTTTTTCAGACATGTCGCTAAGCCGGCGGCCTTCCTTGAATATGTACTGGGCCGCCTGCATATTTTCATACTCGGCCATGCGGCCTGAACGAATAAGCTCCGCATGGCCCATTATCGCCGTAAGAGGCGTTTTTATCTCGTGCGATAATGCGGATATGAATCTATCGCGACGCTCCATTTGGCCTGTGAGCGCGTCGGTCATGCTGTTAAATGCCTGCGCCAATACGCCCGTTTCGCCCTCGCTCGGTTGTGCACGTATAGTGTAATCGCCATGTGCAATTTTTGCGCAGGTTTCGGCAAGCTGCTCAATCGGGCCCGTAAGTTCGTGGGCGATGGCTTTAAGCGCGGCTGCATATATTAACATCACGGATATGTATAGCACCGCATAATTTAGGAGCATCTTTCGCCGCGCTTCAAGTACATCCGCTATGCTTTGGTTTATAATAAACGAATAGGCGCGTCCGCTCAAAGTCACGTTCATTGACAATGACATGGTGCTGCCATTCAGCACTATGCTATCCTCGCCTATATCTTCCGAAAGAGCGCAGTCTAACTGCTCAATTATATCGCATACCATATTGTCGGTAAGCTCAATGCCCTGCAATGCGTAATTGGCCGTGGCCGCTTCAATTGCCTTGCGGGCATCGCCTCCGCGCGACTCAAGCGTATGCGCGGCTTGCGACAACTGATCCGAAAAAGTAATGCCTACTATCGCAGATGTAAGTATACCTAAAGCAATCGCCAGCACAGCCAAGCATGTGCAGGTAAGTTTAGCGCTTAGTTTCATACATTACTGTCCAAGCGGTAGCCTATTCGATTTAGCGTGCGCAGTCTGCGCTCCCAACCGAGTTTTTTGCGCAGTCGCGTTATATGCAGATCGACGGTGCGCGTATCGCCGTTAAACTCGCCGCCCCATACCCTTTCGTATATAGTTTCCCGGAAAAGCGCACAATCGCGATTGTGCATCAGAAATTCGGCCAGTGCAAATTCGCGTGCAGTCAGCGTCACATCGTTTCCGGCACGCGTGGCTTTCTTTGCCTGAGTATCCAATTGCACGTCACCTAACTCCAATATACTGCTGCCGCCCCGGCGACGCATTACGGCGTCTATACGCGCCTTGAGCTCCATCATTTCAAAGGGCTTTACTATGTAATCGTCTGCGCCCAGACGCAGGCCTTTTACCTTATCCTCGACCGAGCCGCGAGCGGTTATAAAAATTACCGGCACTCCCATGGGCGCAAGCATATTCATAAGCTCAAACCCATCTGCGCCGGGCAGCATAACGTCCAAAAGCACCATATCCCAAGCGCAGTTTTCCTCCAGCATATCCGCCGCGCGTATGCCGTCATATGCGCATGTGCATATATGGCCGTCCTGCTCCAAGCCTTTTTGCATAAACGCTGCTATTGGCTTTTCGTCCTCTACAATCAGTATGCGCACGTAATCCCCCCTAACCCATATATATTAGAGCGCAGTTGTATCCGATTTGTTTCATGCATTATGCAAAATGTCGCCGCCGAACGGATTGCGCACAGGCAATCTTGTTTATCGGCGACGACATTTACGTATCTATCTTATAATAGCCTATTTCTGCTGATCGGTATACTCGGCATACAGCTTACGATAGAATTTCAAGCTTTCAGTTATCAGCTCATAGGGCTTCAGATGGTAAGGACAGCGCGTTGAGCATACGCCGCAATGTATGCAGTCCTCGACCTTGTCCATCTGCGCCTTGAACTCAGGCTGCATCCACGGGCCTATGGGCGAGCGTGTAAGCAGCTGTATAA
Organism: uncultured Eubacteriales bacterium; assembly: GCA_948467645.1. Classification (GTDB taxonomy): domain Bacteria; phylum Bacillota; class Clostridia; order Christensenellales; family Aristaeellaceae; genus Fimadaptatus. The sequence goes on from CAOKFD010000005.1 coordinate 61,769, forward strand.
GCCGCGACGCGTTGTTAAGCGGTATGCCCACGGGACAGGGCATACAATAGCCGCAACCGCGGCAGAAAGAACCTATCAGCTCCTTGCGGTCCTTTTCAATTACAGCCAGCAGTTCATCGTTTAGCGTTACGCCTTCGCGATCGGCCGCTAGGAATTCCTCCAGCTCGCTTTGACGTTGTATGCCGTATATCGGCACTACGCCCTTATGCGCACGCATGAACGCATGTATCGCGCGCGCATTGGTGAGCAGGCCACCCGACAATGCCTTCATTGCGATAAAACCCATACCGCTGCTTATGCACTTTTCGACCAGCTTTGTATCGTCTTCGGACGCGAGATAGCTGAACGGAAACTGCAGCGTATCGAAATTGCCGCTGTCGATGGCTTCGTTTGCGAATTTCAGCGAATGCTGGGTAAGGCCTATAAAGCGTATCTTGCCCTGCTGTTTGGCCTTTAGCGCCGCGTCGTACAGTCCGTCCGCACCGCCGGGCGCAATCGTGAACTGACGATTGTGGAACTGATAAACGTCTATATAGTCGGTCTTGAGCATACGCAGACTGGTCTCAAGGTCTTTCATATAATCCGCGCCGTTTTCAGCCGGAGACTTGGATGTTATCACGATGTTGTGGCGTACGTCAGAAAGCGCCTTGCCGATTTTCTCCTCGCTGTCGCTGTATGCGCGTGCGGTATCGAAGAAACGTACTCCATTGTCGTACGCACTGCGCAGCAACCGCACGCCATCCTCCATATTACAGCGCTGCACGGGCAGCGCGCCAAAAGATACCGAGGTAGCCTCCAGCCCGGTTTTACCGAGTATTATCTTATCCATGTATTATGCTTCTCCTTTCGTACATTGATAATGTCAATCCGGCTTGCGTACAAGCGTGATGCCGGATATGGCTTTAAGCTCTATCGCACCGTCGATGCGCTGGCCGGTTATCAGATCATAGCAGCCTTCAGGCGGCACTACCATGTGGGATTCATGGTCGAAGTTCATATAGAATATGTACTTAGCGCCGTCATTGCCATCGCGCGATGCGGTAAGCACGCCGTCAGGAAGCTCGCGCGCGAGCCGCTCTATGCCAAGCTTGTCCACACGTCCCGCATAGAAATGCTTGAGGAATTCGCGTTCAGCCTTGGACGCTATGTACCAGGTCTGACCTTCGCCGAAGTCATTTACCGTGATTGCAGGAGTGCCTTTATAGAAGTCGTCGCCATATACCGCCTGAACGCGCGCCGTCGTTGTGTGCATGAGGTCGCATATGATTCCGCACTCACAGCTATCGCTTATGCCCATCTCATTGCCGTCAACCGGCACGATAGAGTTGCGGTCATGATCCCACAGGCCGTCGGTTTCCTCCACCCATATGCCCATAAGATCCTTTAGCGGACCGGGCACGCCGCCCAGGAAGCAAAGATCGTTTTCATCGGCTACGCCGCTCAAATACGTCATGACCAACTGGCCGCCGCGCTTTACAAACTCCTCCAGACTTTCTGCTACTCCCGGCTTCACCATGTATAGCATTGGGGCCACTACCAATGAATATCTGTCGAGTTTCTGATCGGAGTCTATCACGTCCACGTCTATTCCCTGAGCCTTGAGCGCGTAGTAATGATCGTTGACCAGTTCCTCATGCTTTTTATCAACGCGAACGCCGCGGGCATCCTTTATCGCCCAGCGATCCTCACAATCGTATATTATCGCGACCTGAGCGTGAGCGATGCTGCCGAGTACAGGCTTGATATTGAGCAGATACTCGCCCACGGAAGTAACGTCGCGGAACACTCGCGTGTTTTCATGGCCAACATGATCTACTACAGCACCGTGCAGCTTTTCAGATGCGCCGCGGCTCTTGCGCCACTGGAAGTACTGTATGCTGTCCGCGCCATGCGCCACTGCCAGCATACTGCTGAGCAAATGCATACCCGGACGCTTGAGCTTGGATACCTCCTGCCAGTTAGTTACCGACGGCGTGGACTCCATAAGCACCCAGGGCTTTTGCAATATCGAACGAATGTAGTCGTGATAGAACGCCGTATTCAGCGCAATCTCTGCGTCGCTGTTTGCATCGCGTCCCCACAGCGGATAGCTGTCCCAGCACGCGAAATCGATTACATCCTTGAACTTGGAATAGTCAAGGCCGTCAAAGCGATTCATGAAGTTGGTTGTTACCGGCAGATCGGGCGTAAGCCGACGCAAAGGCTCAATTTCATTCTTGATAAAATCGACCGTCTGATAAGTTATGAAGCGCTGCCACGCGAGGTTAAGTCCCATAACGCAGTCCTCGCCATACCGGGACGGCGGGTCTATCTGGCTCCAGTCGGTATAGGTATGCGACCAGAACGCCGTCCACCAGTTGCGGTTAATCTCATCCAGCGAGCCGTATTCGCGCTTCAGATAGTCCCGGAACGCATTCTTGCACAGGTCGCAATAGCAGCAGCCGGAAAACTCGTTGGACACATGCCAGCCGACCACGCCCGGATGCTTGCCAAAGCGCTCAGCGAGCCGCGTGTTTATCTCGTGTACTTTTAGCCGGTACGTCGGCGAGGTAAAGCAATGATTGTGCCGTATGCCGTGAGTGTTGCGCAGCCCGTCCTCGCGCACGCGCAGTACTTCGGGATAGCGCTGGCTCATCCACGCGGGACGCGCGCCGCTGGGCGTGGCCAGCAATACGGATATGCCGTTTTCGTACAGCCTGTCTATAACGCGCTCCAGCCAGTCAAACGTATATACGCCCTCTTCCGGCTCGAGCGCCGCCCATGCGAATATGCCTATCGACATTATGTTGCAATGGCTCAGCTTCATAAGGCGAACGTCTTCTTCAAGCACATGTTCGTCATGCAGCCATTGATCCGGATTGTAGTCGCCGCCATGCCCAAATACCGGGAATTTCCATTCTGCCATGTCGGTAAACCTCCTAAATGTATATTGCGCGGGCCTTAGCCCAGCTTTACTCCGTTTACAACGTTCTGAGGAGTGCACCCTGCAAGCGCGTCCAGTATGCGCTTGCCACAGGCACGCGCCATCTGTTCACGCGTTTCAACTGTATTCGTGCCTATATGCGGGGTCAGCACTACGTTTTCAAGCGACTTGAGCGCTTCCGGCACCTCTGGCTCATGCGGGAACACATCCAGCGCCGCGCCGCCTATTCGATGTGCCTTAAGCGCATTTATAAGCGCATCGGTATCGATAACGCCGCCGCGCGATGTGTTGATTATAAGCGCATCAGACTTCATTAAAGCAATGCGTTCGGCGCTTACAAGTCCACGCGTCGAATCGGTCAGCGGGCAGTGTATGCTTATAACATCGCAACGCTTAAAGAGTTCGTCCAGCTCCATATACTCGGCGCCATGCGCATCGCTGTCTGAAAGCCTGCGCCGGTTATGATACGCAACATTCATACCCAGTGCGCGGCACATGCGCGCCATTGCGCCGCCTATATGGCCCATGCCGACTATGCCCAGCAGCTTGCCCTCCAGCGTATGCCCCATATGCGAACCCATTACGAATAAGCCCTGCTCGCCGGCGCGTATCGCATGGTCAAGCTCGGTAACGCGGCGGCTGAGACTTAACAGTGCCGCAAGTGCAAGTTCTGCCGTGGCCTGCATGGTATCGTCGGGTATGTTGGTGACAGGTATGCCGCGTGCAGCCGCAGCGGCGGTATCTATGCGGTCATAGCCCGCGCCATAGTTGCTTATGATCTTGAGTTTGGGCGCGGCGGCTATCATCTGAGCGTCTATCGCCGCGCACGCGAGCACCGCATCAGCATTGCTTATATGTGATAGTATCTCGTCGCGGCTAAACATGAGCCGACCTTCCGGTGGAGTAATTACATCACAAACCCGGCGCAATTCGTCCAGCCCGTTACCCGGTATGTTGTGCGTTACAAGTACTGTGCTTATATTAATCCCTCCAATGTATGATATGTTATTTTACGTGCCATGCATATTCATTATATACTCTTTACAGCCGCAAGGCAATAGTTGGCGCGCATAGCGTCAAAAAAGCAGACGCGCGGCACTCGGTGCCAACAACATCTGCAAGCATATTAATGCCGTTTCCATTATTTTAAGGTATACCATTATACAATTGATTTGTATCAACATCAACCAGTATCACATCCACGCCAACGGCCTTTATACAGCGCCACTTGATGGGATAGCCCTGCCGTACGCCCTTCATTATGTCGGAAAAGCACTTGGGGCCGGGCACGACTATCGAATCCACACAGGCGGCTTCCTGTTCAAATATTATGTCTATTACGCGCCCCAAACGCGCGCCGTCATTTACGTTTATTACTTCCTTTTCCCGCAATTCAGAAAACGTCATGCGCACCACCACCCCAGTTGCATTATATGCTGCGGCGTTCAAAACGTGACTCACTATTATACGTACCTGCGCATCTCTTTCAGCGCGGCCTTTTCTAAGCGGGATACCTGCGCCTGCGATATTCCTATTTCCTGCGCGACTTCCATCTGGGTCTTGCCTGCAAAAAAGCGCTTCATGACTATCATGCGTTCGCGTTCATCTAGCCGCCCTATCGCATTTTTCAGCGCAATCTGCGTCGTCCAGCCCTCCGTTGATACCGCGTTGTCCTGTACCTGATCTATAACGCATATCGCGTCGCCGCCGTCCTGATATACCGGATCGTAAAGCGATACCGGATCATACGTCGATTCCATGGCCAGATAGACGTTTTCAGCGTCAACGCCAATTTCGGCGGCGATTTCATCCAGCGTGGGTTCCCGCCCCAGTTTTGCCTGAAGCGCGCCCTGTGCCTGCATCGCCTTATATGCCGTATCACGAAGCGATCTCGACACTCGTATTGGGTTATTGTCGCGCAGATACCGGCGAATTTCGCCGATTATCATGGGCACCGCGTATGTAGAAAATCTTACATCCTTGTCCGTATCAAAATTGTCGATGGCCTTTATAAGGCCTATGCAGCCAACCTGAAACAAATCATCGGCGTTGGGCGCGCTTTTGCCTCGTCCGCCTGTACCTCCGCGCGTAAACCTTGCAATCACGCTTAACACAAGTCTGAGATTGCCGGAAATGAACTCGTCGCGCGCGGCTTTATCGCCGGCATGGACGAGTGGGAACAGTTCACGCATACGCTCATTCTTAAGTACTGGCAGCGAAGACGTATCCACGCCGCATATTTCGACCTTATAGACCGACATAAAAATCTACCCCCGGCATCAGGATTCGCCATTAGCTTAGCCTGTGCGGGGGCAGTATATTCAGTCAGGTGATGTTTTTGAAACTTAGCGATAGTTATTCAGGCGCGTCAACCAACTTTTCCAGCAGTACTATTGCCTTATTCAGGAAATCCTCGTCGCTTTGCTTGCCTTCGTTTATTACCAGCGCCGGATTTGCACCGCCTACAAACTTTATCTGGCCATTGAGCTTATCTATGCGTGCAAGCAGATCAACTATGTCGACCTGTGCGTTAGGCAGGAACTTGAGCGTAATGAATCCGCTGCGGCTGCTTACAGTATCTATCCAGAGCTTTTCGCACATCTTGCGCATATACGATATTGCGATAAGGTTCATTACCGGGCGCGTCGGATCGCCGAAACGATCTGTCAGTTCCTCGATGACGTCCTCCCAATCGCTGCGCGAGGCAACCTGAGAAATCTTCTTGTATACCTCGATACGCTGATAGTCGCCCGACACGTAATCCATCGGCAGGTATGCGCTGACGTGCAGTTCCATGCGCGTTTCGACGTTTTCGATCGACGCTTCGCCGCGCAGTTCGCGCATGGTGTCTTCCACCATCTTGCAATACAGATCATAACCGACAGTCGAAAGATGTCCGTGCTGTTCCGCGCCCAGCAGGTTGCCTGCGCCGCGTATCTCCAGATCGCGCATGGCCACGCGAAAGCCTGAGCCGAACTCGGTAAACTCGCGGATAGCGCTCAGGCGCTTATCGGCGGTTTCGGTAAGCACCTTGCCTGCCTTGACGCACAGATAGCAGTATGCCAAGCGATTCGAACGCCCCACGCGCCCGCGCAGCTGATACAGCTGGGACAGGCCAAAGCGATCAGCGTCGTACACAATCATGGTATTGGCGTTTGAAACGTCCAGACCGCTTTCTATTATCGTCGTACACAGCAGCACGTCGTATTCGCCGTTATAGAACTCCAGCATCACGTCCTCCAGCGCGTGCTCGGCCATCTGCCCATGACCGATTGCTATGCGCGCCTCAGGCACAAGCTCCTTTAGGTGCTGATAGAAGCGCTCAATCGAACCGACGCGGTTGTACAGTACGTATATCTGACCTCCGCGCTGAAGCTCTCGCATTATAGCATCGCGCACCAGTGCGTCGCTATATTCGACGACGTATGTTTGCACGGGGAAGCGTTCTTCCGGCGGGGTTTCAAGCACGGACATGTCGCGTATGCCTACCATCGACATATGCAGCGTGCGCGGTATGGGCGTTGCAGACAGCGTAAGCACGTCCACGGACGTTTTAAGCTGCTTTATGGCTTCCTTATGCTTAACGCCGAAGCGCTGCTCCTCGTCGACTATGAGCAGGCCCAAGTCCTTAAACGATACATCCTTGGCCAGCATACGGTGCGTACCGACGAGTATGTCGATTTCACCTGCGGCAAGGCGGCGCAGTGTGTCGCGCTGCTGTGCGGCTGTCTTGAACCGGCTCAGCGTATCCACGCGCACAGGATAGCCATTAAAGCGCTTCAGTATCGTCTGATAATGCTGCTGAACAAGTATGGTTGTAGGCGCAAGCAATGCGACCTGCTTCGAGTCCATTACAGCTTTGAACGCGGCGCGCAGTGCAACCTCAGTCTTGCCATAGCCAACGTCACCGCACAGCAACCTATCCATGACCTGCTGCTTTTCCATATCGGCCTTTATTTCCTCTATCGATTGCAGCTGGTCAGGCGTTTCTTCGTACGGGAACGCGTCCTCAAACTCGCGCTGCCACGGAGTGTCGGGCGAGAACGCAAAGCCGGCAGCCGCGCCGCGCCGCGCGTACAGCTTGACCAGCTCGTCCGCCATGTCCTTTATTGCTGCCTTTACGCGCGCCTTCTGACGCTGCCATTCGCCGCCGGACATGCGGTTAAGCTTGGGAGCCACGCCCTCTTTGCCTATGTACTTTTGGACTCTATCGAGTTGATCTGTGGGTACATAGAGCTTATCATTGCCCTGATAGTCTATGTGCAGATAATCGCGGTACACGCCGTCGGAGCACAGGCGTACCATGCCGCGATATATACCTATACCGTGGTTCTCATGTACGACGTAATCTCCGACTTTAAGGTCGGTAAACGCGCTTATCTTCTCGCCGCTGCGGCGGCGGGCGGCCGGACGCTGTTTGCCGCTGCCGAACATGTCGGTTTCGGTAACGACGCAGAACTTTATATCGGGATATACGAAGCCGCGCTCCAGTGCAAGCGCCAGTATGACCGCTTCGCCTGCTTTAATGGGTTCAGTGTGTTCTATGACGAACGGCACTATCTCGTGCTCGTCCGCAAGCGTTTTCTCAAGGCGCTGGGCACGCGCATGTCCACCCGCCAGCAACGCAACGCGCCAGCCTTCCGCGCGCCACTTATCCAGATCGCGGCACAGCTCGTGCATGTTGGACGAGTAGGCGGTAGAATTCATCGCGTTTATGGTAACGACCGAATTCACTTCCATATCGGTATAGCGACGCAGGAACGGACTGAGCGCTATGACAGTCCCCTGATTTGCGCGTGCCAGCACCTGGCCGTAGGTATAAAGCAGGTCGGCCTGCTCCTTTAGCACCTGTGCGTGCTCAAGCGCCACCTTGTATTGCTCGTCAAATTCCAAGTGTATGTTTTCGCAGCGTTCGCTCAGGCGCTCTGGCTGATCCAGCACGACTATCGGGTCATCCAGATAGTCGCACGGCGTTTCGGTATGATCGAAAAGCAGCGGTATCAGATTGTCTAGCGACGTCGTTATTGGTGCCGGAGGCCGTTCGCTTTGCATTTCAGCCGGTTTTGATACGCCGCGTATATCGTCCGATACGACGACTTCGTCCGGCATTTTGGGCTTGGGCGCGGCAAATACGTCGGGCATTTCGTCGTCGGCCTCATCGTCCTCCCACGGCGGAATATCGCTGGGCTGGGAGACGGCGACAGCGTGCATGGGCTGCAGCTTCTCGAAGCGGCGCGCAAGTTCGGTCAACAGCTCATCGTCAGGCGCTATGGGCGCTTCGCTGGCCGGGAGCACGGTCGTTTCTTCTAGACGATCGCCCGAACGCTGCGTAAGCACGTCCAACTCGCGTATGGAGTCAACCTCATTATCGAAAAACTCTATGCGCACCGCAGGCATGTCGCCCGGCGAGTATATGTCGAGTATGCCGCCGCGCAACGCAATCTGGCCGCGGCCTTCGATCATATCCACGCGTTCGTATCCGGAACTGACCAGCTTTTTTACAAGGTCGGATACCTCGTGCGTATCGCCTACCTTGAACGACATTATACAGCTTTCAAACTTTTTGCGCGGCATGAGCCTGTGCAGCATAGCGTCGATCGGGACGATCAATGCGCGCAGTTTGCCGCTGGAGGCGCGATACAATGCGTCCAGACGGCGGCTGGACAATTCATGACTGGATGCAAGTGACGAGAAGCTCACCTCGCGCGCAGGCAGTATCGCCGCCTCGCGGTCTAATATGCGCGCCAGATCGCTCAAAAGCCGCTCGGCAACCAGTTGGTTGGATGTAACGATCAGCAGCGGGCGCGTAGTGTCGTTGCTGAGCGCGGACAGCACATGCGCGCGTTGAGAGTCGTCAAGCCCGACCAGCTCAACTGTGCGTCGCACAGGATGCCCAGTTGCATCGATGCGCATCTGGTCAAGCAATTCGCGATATTCCTTCAATTCATGCAGCGGCTCCAGCAGCAGCTTATACATACGGCCCTCCTTTATTTGCACTATTAAAAATGAGCGCGTTCCAGCCGCACAGCGGTGCAATTTATGCGCTGTGCGGCTTGCGGTATATGATTGATTATATGCGGGTCAGGCTTCAGCGTTGCAATCGCGCATCGCGCCTTCAAAGTCACCCTGCACGATCTTTTCAATAGCATTTGCTGCACGCACGTATGAATCAAACGCTACCTTGCGTTCCTCCGGCGTGCGATACTCGCCTACTACATAATCTGCTAAATCCCAGCCTTCTGGCTGGCGGCCTATGCCCACGCGCACGCGCGGGAAATCGTCACGCCCCAACAGATATATAATATTGCGCATACCGTTATGAGTGCCTGCCGAGCCCTTGGCACGTATGCGTATTTTACCGGCGGGCAGGTCTATATCGTCATATACGACAACCATGTGATCTAGTGGGCATTTATACCAATTAACCAATTCAACCACGCTTTCACCGGACAGGTTCATATATGTCTGCGGCTGTGCAAGTACTATGCGCTCGGTACCTATGCGGCCCTCGCCCAGACGTGCCTTGCACTTAGTCTTGTCCAGCTTTATATCCAGCTTTTGCGACAGTACCTCTATAACGTTGAAGCCGGTATTATGGCGGGTGAACTGATACTTCGTTCCCGGATTGCCCAAGCCAACAATTACGTACATCAAATCCTCCATAAAAAGCCTTAGACGTAGAGCAAACGCCCTACGCCCAAGCTATGTACTTTTTATTGCGGGCGCTTACTTGAACAGGTCGCTTATCGGCTGCTCTTCGTAAATGCGCTCTATCGCCGTGGCAAACGCGCCGGCAATCGAGATCATGCGGATCTTGCTCTGCGGGCCGTCCTTCGGCAGCGGGATGGTGTTGGTGCATACAAGTTCCTTTATGGGAGACTTTTCGATGCGCTCAAGAGCGGGGCCGGACAGTACGCCATGCGTGCAGCAGGCGTATACTTCGGTGGCACCCCTCTGAACCAGTGCGCTGGCGGCGTTGCAAATGGTGCCAGCGGTATCGATCATGTCGTCAACCAGCAGCGCGCGCTTGCCGCTTACGTCGCCGATGATGTTCATGACCTCGGACATGTTGGCCTTGGGGCGGCGCTTGTCGATTATGGCAAGAGGCGCGTTCAGCCTGTTGGCAAAGTTACGGGCACGGGTTACGGAGCCCAGATCCGGGGATACGACCACCAGGTCGTCGCCCTCGAAACGACGCTCAAGGTAATGCGACGCCAGCACGGGCGCGCCAACCAGTTCGTCGACGGGCACGTCGAAATAGCCCTGTATCTGCGAGGCATGCAAGTCCATGGTAAGCACCCTGTGCGCACCGGCCGCACCGATCAGGTCGGCAACCAGCTTCGCGGTGATGGGATCGCGCGGATTCACCTTTCTGTCCTGGCGAGCGTAACCGTAATACGGTATAACGGCCGTGATACGACCTGCGCTCGCGCGGCGACAGGCATCTATCATTATCAGCAGTTCCATCAGGTGGCGATTGACGGGCGCACAGGTGGATTGTACGATAAACACGTCGAAGCCGCGCACGCTCTCCTTCAGCTGAACGGATATTTCGCCGTCGGAAAAACGAGAAACTTCCGCGCTGCTGAGAGGCACCGACAACCGCGCGGCTATATCCGCCGCGAGTTCGGGGTTGGAGTTACCGCTGAAAACTTTGATAGTCGAATGGTGTGGACTCATAGCATTCCCTCCGATGTAATTTTCAAGCGCTCGATAATATATGCGATATAACTTTCTGCGACATTGCAGAACGTTTAAGCACTATTTGACATTCTACCCGCTTTTCATTACACTGTCAAGCATAGCTCTGCTATGCTTTTGATGTGTAATCGGCCAAATAAGTGTTAATTTGCGTGTCAGTTTACGGCATATCGCACAGTAAACGCACCGGGCCTATCAGTCCGCTGGCCGCTATCGCATGATAAACGGACAGTCGGTCATGCATACGGTATACAAGCGTATTAGTTACATCTATGGTAAGCTCGTTGCGGCCATCCCGCACAAATTCGCTTATATCGAAGGTATACGGCGGCACGATTTTCACGCCTACGCGCTGGCCGTTGAGCGTGACCTCCGCAGTCTCGCCCACCTCGCCCAAATCAAGAGCCATACGTTCACTCTGAGCCGCTTCAAACGCGCATTCATAGCGAATCGTACCACTGAAGCGCGGCAATGCGTCCGACTGGTTCAGATTGCAGGGCGCGGTAATCTGCGGCTGCACTGTGAAACTGGGGTACTCGCTGGCCGTGGCCGTAGATACGCGCTCTATCGCAAGCGGGCGCTCGTTTTCAGGTATAGTGTCGCATACGCTGCCGCTAATCTGCTCATTGGACAGTACGAGCACGTTCATTGCGTACGGCTCCAGATGGACGTTCACGCACAGCTTGTCCGCATCATTTTTGTACGCCGCAGCATAGGCCTTGTCCTCATACGGGTCATAAAGCACCGGCAGCATATCCGTGGATATAGTAAGCTGCACGTCTATCGGACGCAGTATGCCCTCGTTGAACATGAGCAGGTTTACACGGCCATCCTTCATATACGGGAACAGTTTTAAGTCAGGCTGGAAAGAATCGGCGGAAGCGTAGCGCAGTCCTGCATTTACGAGTACCTTTACTATATCGTCATCCTCCAGCGCAGAGCAGCCTAGCAAAGCCTTTTCTACATTCATTTTATATGTACAGGACTTTTCAGGCAGTGCGCCCGAGAATATGACCAGCACGCCCGCCTGTGCAGCACGTCCGAGAGCTTCAATCAACGCTCCGGGAAGCTGCTTTGCATACGGAACGACTATCGCGCGGTAGCGGTAATCGCCTATCGCAAGCGCGCCGTTTTCAGTCTCAGCGCTAATAATGGAATCGCCCGGAATTATGTCGCACTCTATCTGCGCCTGGGTTAAAAGCTTTACCATGTCCTCGCTGGGCATGGCGGTTTCGCTGTCGGCCCACTCGGCGTCCGCATGGTACAGCACGCCCACGTTAACCAGCGACTTGCCTCCGCTTATCATGCTGCACACGCGGTTCATATAGTCCATAAGTATGCGGAAATAGCGATACTGCGGGTTCTGACCGAACGCATAAAAATGCGGCGGGCAATCGGGGTCAGGGAAATCCTTAGGTGTAAATGCGTGCGGCACGTATTCATTTATGCCGCGGCTCATCATGAAGTCGGCTAGCCACTTCATTTCGCGCAGACCTTCCTGCCAACCGTATGCGCCGAAGATTTCGCACATGGCACGGCCGTGCTTTTTGGTGTCGATATGCGCAAGCGACGTTGCAAGCTGGGCAAGCTCGTAATAGAAGAAGTCGTCGTCAGCCTCGTAAAGCGGCGGTTCCCAGGTGTGCGACGCGCCCTTTATGCCGGGAACCAGGCTGCTGAGTACCACGTCTATTCCCGCCAAGTCCTGCCCCCACAATGAGCGGAAATAGTGTCCCGTTCCCATGCCTACACAGGTATTGGCGTTGTTCTCCTCAATTACGTGGCCCATGTATTCCACGTTATGCGCGCGGCACCAGTCGCCTATCTGGGTGCAGAAGTTTTTGTCGTACAGCTTGGTAACGGCATCCATAAAGGCATAGCGCACATGGCTGGTCATATCGCCTATATCACACCACAGTCCCGGAAGCAGCCCGCGCGCATCACAGCCCAGTGCAGCGCTCATCATGTCCAGCACTTCACCAGACCACGGCAGCTGCATGTTAGGGGTATGTCCCAGCGTCGTATGATAGCCAATGCGCCCAGCGATTGACGGTTCATCGGAGAAGAAGCCGCGAATCGTCTTGCCAAACTCAGCGGCGTAATGCTGATAATGCGATTCATACACCGTGTCGATCAGTATCCGCGTTCCTTCGGTAGTGAGCGGGTTCAGATACTTGCTGTGACCTTCACTTGGATTGCCGTAATGCTCGGCGACTATGAATATGCGCCAGAGGCCTTCCGGGATGTCCCAGTACACCACGTCGCCGTCGATCTTATCGGTCAGATTTATGAGATTCTCAACCGGGTCCTGCTCTATGTCCATGTATGTGCGCCGGTTCATATGCTGGCCGGGTATGCGGCGCGCGGCGACTACGGATATGATCTTAATATCGCTGCGAAGCTTGCGGTCGAATATCTGGAGATTGAGCAGTATCGACGAGCCGGTCTGCGGCCCGGCAATATCCATGTGGCGTTCGCTTATATACTTTATCCGATATTCGCTTTCGGCGGCGCGGCCAGCGGTATAGCCTGTCGGAAAATGCTCGTCGTCCAGTATCCACACGCCCATATTGCGCTTGTGGCACTCGTCCAGCACTATATCCATATCGCGCCACCATTTTTCGCCCACAAAATCGGGGTGCGGGCGCGACTCGACGCAGAGCGCGCCTATGCCTGACTTATCGATAGCGTCGATCACCTCGCGCAGGCGGGGTTCGTCCTCGCCGTGCATCCATAAAAATGGTATCATATGATTTTGGGGCGTACCGTTTTTGAATTCAGCCATTTACGATTACTCCTTCTTAAATGCCTTGAATTGATTGCATATTGATACACACAGTGTGCGCTTAGATTTTAGCACATATTGTTAACTGAAGCAATATTTTTCGTATGGATAATGTTGCGGCTTTTCGGAGGGTGCAAAAATGCCCGCGCAACATTATCTGTCGTGCGGGCAAAGCTTTTTTCTGTTAAGGGTTCAGACCGTAATCGCGCATACACCTGCGCAGACCGTCCTGCGTGTTATCCAGGACTATGCCGTGCTGTCTGAGCTTACTGCAATCAATTGCCAAACTGCGCTTGAAACCTGTGCGATTTATATCGAGCCTGATTCCGAGTGCCTTGGCAAAATCGAGCGCCGTTTCATACATGCTGAGCGAGTTTTCACTGCCAAAGTTATATACGCCGCCGATCAGGCTGAACACGGTCGGGAGTGCGGCTATGGCATGGCGCACATAGGTTATTCCGCGATAATCCGCGTCCGAGAAGCTGAGGCTTTCGCCGCACGACGCGGCACGCATCATGCGCACGAGCAGGTTTACATGCGTCGGCAGATCGCAGCACGGGAAGTCATACATCCACGTTGCGCGCAGCATTACCGCATCTGGCGATATATCAAGCACGCGCTGTTCGGCCTCCAGCTTATGTCGGCCATATACGTTTGCCGGATGAAGCGATACGTCTTCCGCAAAAGGCCCGTTATCGGCAAGGCCGGTATATACCTGATCGGAGCTAAAGCAGACCAGCTTTGCGCCAGATAGCATTGCGCCCCGCGCCATCCATACGGGCAGGCTTACATTTGCGCGATACGATTCCTCGGGATGCGCTTCACTGTAGCCGGTGTCGGATATTGCGGCTGTGTGCAGTATGACGTCGGGTTTAATCGCGCTGATTACGTCTGCAACCTCGGCTTCCCCTGCCTTTGCGAGCATTCCTTTGGGGAACGAATGCACCTCAAACTGATCGCACAGCATACGCATTGCGCGTGCGCCGACAAATCCTCCTGCGCCCGATATAAGTAGTCGCCTCATCTGATTGTCAATCTGCCTTTCGCAAATTTTAGTGTGGACTTATCCCTTAACAGCGTACTCTTTGATCACGCTGTTCATCTCGTCCATCTTATTCAGCATATCCTTGGCTAGCGCTATCTGGCAGCGTGTACGCACGAGGTTATGCTCGGGATAGTCCGTCTTAAAATACGGACTGCCCAGTATATAGTCGTCAAGGAAGCGGGTAGCCAGCTCGCACGCAAGCGCAAAGCAGCTTAGCGCAAGCGTATCCACCTCATTTTGAGTAAGCGAATTGCCAACCGCGCTCATGAAGCCGTCGGTAAATGCGCGGAACACGTCCATGTTCACGCCAGCCTTATTAGCGTCGACACAATCCTCCTCGACAAAGTTGGCGGCAAAACGTATTGCATCGCCAAAGTCATGCCCTACAAGACCCGGCATTACAGTATCTAGATCGATTACGACTATCGCGTCGTCGGTCTTTTCATCGAACAGCACGTTATTGATCTTGGTGTCGTTATGAGTCACGCGCAGCGGCAGTTCCCCGCGCTCGAACATGTCAGTCAGCATACATGCCTTGTCCTCGACCGACAGCAGCCAGTCTATTTCAGACTTTGCCTCGGCCACCTTGCCGCACGGATCGGCGGCCACGTCGGCCTTGAACTTTTCGTAACGCTTGCGGGTATTGTGAAAATCGGGTATGGTATAGTTGAGTTGCTCCACGTCAAAGTCACCTAGCTGCGTCTGAAAATCGCCGAATGCGCGCCCGGCGTTGCGAATTACGTTGAGGTTGTCGGTCACATTATACGTGATCGACGGCACGTAATTGAAGAGACGCCAGAATCCGTCCGCGTCGTTGATGTAATTCTTGCGGTCGGCGGTGTGATGAAAGTGCAGCGCCTTGCGATCCGGGCACTTTTTGCGTATGTGCTCGGTCACTTTGTCTATGTTGGACATTACCAGCTCGGGCTGCTTGAATGCGTAAGTATTAATCTTCTGAACTATGTACGACTTTTCCAGCGGCTTGCCGTCCTCGTCGCGCACATAGTTCACGCGGTAGGTGCGATTTACGTTTCCGACCTTGATCTCCTCAAAAGAAATGAAATCCCCTGCTATGTTGAACGCCTTGCAAACCTGCTTGAGCTTATTTTCCATGGACATATCTTGCATGTCGTATAACCTCCTAATATGTTGCCGCGCCGAGCCGCTCTCCTTATGATATGATGCGCAAAGTGAATGAAATGACAAAACAATTGCAAAAACGCAGAGCGTACAGTGCGCAGATATGAGAAGCATGGGCAATATCGCTATGCAAACAAATTGCTGTAAAGCACTAACAATACTGTCAGCCTCTCCTTTTCTATAAATAATAGCACAAATGGATTCTAAAATCTATCTCAATTGGCCAATTCGTTGATTTTTGTTTGTAGAGCTACAATAGATGTTGGAAAGGACGAAAAAAGAAAAGAGATTTGAGA
>CAOKFD010000006.1:0-71361 GCA_948467645.1 uncultured Eubacteriales bacterium
AGTTCTCCGGCTCCTCGTCGCGCAGCCATAGAATCTTGCCGCCGGTGTAGCCGGTTAGCATACGATTGTTAGTCAGCTTTACCAGCTCGTCCAACCCGCCCGCCTTTTCGGTTATCCAGTCGCACTGCTTTTGCGTGCGCTGGTCGCACCACAGCATTGCGGGACGAATTACCTGCATGTCCTTGTCCAGTGCAACCAGACCGTGCATCTGACCCGACAGGCTCAGACCCGCGATCTCGTTTGCGGGCAGCGCGGCCTTTGCGATAATTGCACGCACCGACTTGACCACCGCGTCCCACCAGTCCTCGGGGCGCTGTTCCGCCCAGCCTGGCTTGGGGGTGTACAGCGGGTATTCCTCGGTGCGCGACGCGATCACTCGCCCGTTTTCGTCCGCAATTATGCTCTTCGTGCCCGAAGTGCCTATGTCCACGCCCATCAAATATTTCGGCATAAGTTTTCCTCCCGGATATAATTGTCATAATCGGTTGACGATCACATTATGATACCATATTATAACGTATAGTTGATTTTGTCAATGTGCATTGTCTGCGTCACGAATTGAGCCAGTTGAGCATCAGCCGCCCCAGCGCTTCCTCATCGCTCATCGCGCCGCTCTTTATCGCGTACTCCGCGTCCACGCAGTCGCGATAGGCGCGCTCCAGCCGTTCCTCGGTAAACGCGCCCAACTGCCTGCGCGTGTTTCTCAGGCCGTAGGGGTTTATGCCTAACGCCTTTATGATTTCGTCGTCGCGCACGCGCTTTGCCTGCATCAGCTTTATGTGAGCCATGAAGCGCATTTGGCGCGTTATCATCGCCAGCACGCGCACGTCGTCCTCGCCGCCGTCGTGCATTATTGCAAGTCTGCGGTATGCGCCCGCGCCGTTGTGCGCAACCAGATCGTCTATCAACTGGAATATCGTGCATTCCAGCGTGGGCGTGACTACATCAAGGTCTTCGGGCAGTATTTCGCCGCGCTCGCCCGCGTGCGCAATCAGCTTGTCGGCCTCGCCGTCCAACCTCGTCAGGTCTGTGCCCGCGCGGAACTTAAGCTGATCGGCCACGTCGCGCGATATGCTCTTGCCCGCGCGCTTGAAGCGGGAGCTAAGCCATGTGTACAGCTCCCGGTCGTCCAGCGGCGAAAACTCTACCACGTATGCCGACTTAGCCGCAGAAAACGCCTTAAACAGCGCCTTGCGCCCATCGGCCGCGCCGCGCATGTACATGACCAGACAGCAGGTTTCGGGCAGCCTGTTCAGGTATTCAGCGAGGCGTTCGCTTTCTTCCTTTTCGCCCTTGCTCTGGCCGGACATCAGCGGCGCGTAATCGCGCACCACGACCAGACGGCGCTCGGCCATCATGGGCAGGGTTTCACACGCGGCTATTATATCGTCGGCGGTTTTGCCCTCCAGTATGTTTTCGTTAAGGGCTTCCAGTCCCTCGGGCAGCAGCTTTTGTTCCAGCCTGCGCAGTGCCTCGCGCTTTACGAAGTTTTCCTCGCCGGTAAAGAGATACCCGCGCGCGGCGTAGCCCGCCTTGAGCTTATCAAAAAATTCAGTGTGGTTCATATTTCCTCCGCTGGTTATGCGCATGGCCGCTTAAAGTCCCGCGTGTGAATCAGCTTTGCGTATTCAGGTAGGTGCTTGCCGTGATTTCGCCATCGGGCGATATGTGGACAGTTATGTCGCCGCCCTCCGCCGTGGTAAGCACCTGAGCGGCGATATAGTTAAGGCGGTCGAGCAGCGCTTGCTTTGGCAGACCGTATGAGTTGTGCGCCGCAACCGATATGAGCGCCAGCTTGGGATTGGCCGCGCACAAAAAGTCCAGCGACGACGAACCCGCACTGCCGTGATGCGCAACCTTCAACACGTCGCATTCGGACACGTCAAAGTCCTCGCCCGCTTCCGTAAGATCTCCGGTTATGAGTATCGTTCGCCCCGCGTACTCGGCGCGTATTACCAGCGAATAGTCGTTTGCATTGTCGAAGTCTCTGGCTGCGCTCGGATGGAGCACGCTCAATTTAAGGTCGCCGCGCGTGCTTATCTCGTCGCCCGCGCGCAGGTAGACGAACCCCACGCCCGACTGTTTTAGCCTTGACAGCGCTTCGAGCATCTCATCATCCGCGCCGTGCTCGGCGTTTTCGGGCAAGTAGATTTGCTTTATGCGCGACATCTGTACCAGCTCCTCCAGCGCGCCCGCATGGTCGGAGTGCAGGTGCGTGACTATCACAGCGTTTACGCGCAGGCCACGGCGGCGTATGTAGTCGGGCAAGGCAGAGTCTTCTTCGCCCACGTCGATCACTATCGCGTTCGCGCCGTCGGTGAACAGCGTGCCGTCGCCCTGCCCCACGTCCACCATCACATAGTCCATCCCTTCGCCGGGTAATGGCGGCAGAAGCAGCACTACCACGAGCAGCGCCGCCGCAAACGCGCACACCACGCGCCACGCCCGCGCAAGCGGCCTGTACCGCGACGCCCACAGCAGCAGCGGCACAAACGCCAGCAGCCACCAACTGTCTATCGCACGCATGTATACCACGCCGAAGTCCAGCCCCGCCGTCCATGCGGCCACGCCCTCTATCGCCTGAGCGCATAATTTCGCGATGCATGCGGCAATCCGCGCGATATGCGGCGCGAACCCGTGCAGCAGCGCCGTCGCCCAACCCGCGCACAATACGCCCATGCCCGCGGCTATGCCTACCGAGGATGTTATCAGGCTGAGCAGGTTCATCCGGCCAAAGTACGCGCTGGTTAGCGGGATAAGACCCACGTTAACGCATACGGACAGCGCAAGGCTGTTTATCAGCCATTCGCCCGCGAAGTTCACAAAGCGTACGCCGCCGCTTGACAATGCACGCAGCAGCTTTTGCTCAGGCTCATGCTCTGGCTTGATTTTGATATGAGGCAGGTGCGAGCGCAGTCCGGGATACAGCGCGTATATCGCCATGACT
This sequence comes from uncultured Eubacteriales bacterium, assembly GCA_948467645.1. GTDB lineage: Bacteria > Bacillota > Clostridia > Christensenellales > Aristaeellaceae > Fimadaptatus. The sequence goes on from CAOKFD010000006.1 coordinate 2,948, forward strand.
GCGCCGAACGTAAGTGCAAAGCCGGTATCCAGCGCCGCGCCGGGCGTAATTGCGAGTATTACCGTCGCCGCCAGCGCCAGCGCGGACGGCCCGTCGTAACGCAGACCCGCCTGCCGCGTCATGAGCATAACTGCGCCCATTATCGACGCGCGCACGACCGACGCGGAAAAGCCGGTTATGCCGCAGTACAATATCAGTACGATCACTATAATGGCGCTGCGCAGCTTGCCGGGCACAATCTGCATAAGAGCGCCCAGCAGCATTATGATAGCGCTAATGTGCATACCCGACACGGCGAGTATGTGACTGAAGCCCGCGTCGCGAAACATGTCGTACAGCTCATCCGGCATGGACGCGCTGTCGCCCAGCATTATGCCTCGCGCCGTTAACGACTGCTCGCCGAATTCGGCATCCAGCGCGTCTGTCACCGATTGCCTTAAATTATAGAACCAGTTGAGCAATTTCAGCTGCCCAATCGGCTCGAACTGCGCGCCCGCGAGTTTGCCGCTGGCGCACGAGTACACGCCCCGGCGCATCAAATACGCGCGGTAGTCGAAGCCGCCCTCGCCGCGCGCGCCCTGCGGCATATATGTTTTGCCGAACAGCGACACCTTAGCACCTATCGCAAAGCCGTCCGGGAGCGACATGTCCGGGGTATCTTCATCCTGAGGCCGATACAACGTCAGGCGCGTTTTACCACCGTATGCCGCGCCGTCGGCAGTCAGCTGATCTACATCAAGGACTATGCGCTCTTCGTCGCTGCGCACGACGGACACCACGCGGCCGGTTATGTAGCATTCGCCCTCGGGCGGCGCGGCGGGCGCGGTCATGACCTGCGCGCCTAGCGTGCCGCCCACCAGCAGCACGCATATCAGCAATTGCCACACGCGCGGCCTGTGCAACGCAGCCATTGCAGATGCGAAGACCGCCGCAATACTAGCCGCAATATACCAGAACATAAGCGGTATCTGTCCGCCAAGTCCGATCAAGTCGCCCGCAAACAGGCACAGCGCACACAGCACCATCGGGCGGCGCAGCCACATCCCGGACAGTGCGGGGCGGTATGCCGCGTGCCCCGCGTCGAACAGGCGCGGCATGAGCGCCGACTTAATCAGATCGGCGTGCGCCCGGTCAAATCCATGTGTATCGCTGTGCATGGCGGCCTCCAGACTTTTTGCGTGTGCGGATGAATGATGGTGTGTGAGATACTTCTGCTCCAATAAGTACAACGGGCGGCGGGTTGCTCACGCACATCCGCGCCATAACCCGCCGCCCCGGCATATAATCAATGCAGTTACTTTTTCTTTTTCCAGCGTTCTATCTTCTTAAAGTCCAGCGAATTTTCGTTGTGCTTTATCAGTCTCGATATATTTGCGCGGTGCTGGAATATCGCCATCGCCGCAACGATTACCGAGAACACGAATACCGGCGTGTTGCTGAGCATCGTCTGGAAAATATTGATTATCGCGTAGGTCGCCGCCGCGCATATCGAGCCGATCGAAACCGTCTTGGTAAAGTACAGCGCAATCGCCATCACCAGCAGCAGCCACGGCGCGTCATACGGCTGCAGCACCAGTATTACGCCGAACGAGGTCGATATGCCCTTGCCGCCCTTAAAGCCAAACGCCGCGGGCCAGTTATGGCCGATGATCGAGGCGATGCCGCCGCAGATTATGCCGGTCTGGCCGCACAGCCACATGCCGATCAGCGCCGCAATCACGCCCTTGAGCGCGTCACCCACGAAGGTAAGCAGGCTGGGCATCCAGCCCAGCGTGCGCAGTACGTTGGTCGCGCCCGCATTGCCGCTGCCCGCATCGCGGATGTCCATGCCGCTGCCCAGCTTGGATATTATAAGACCTGTGGAAACGTTGCCCAGAGCATAGCCTATGACTATTGAAAGTATGATTTTAAGCGCCATTTCAGTTCTCCTCTTTCTTACGCTCGCGCAGTACAAACTTGATCGGAGTGCCCTCGAATCCGAACGACTTTCTAAAGAAGTTCTCAAGGTAGCGCTCGTAGGAATAGTGCATAAGCGTCTGATCGTTTACGAACATGACAAACAGCGGCGGGCGCGTGCCCTGCTGCGTGGCGTAGAATATCTTGAGACGGCGGCCGTTCTGGGACGGCGGCTGCTGGGCCGCCAGCGCGTCGGCCAGCACGTCGTTAAGCAGACCCGTGGTTATGCGGCGCGTAGCCTGATCGAACGCGGCGGTCACTGCCTCGACCAGCTTGGGAAGTCTCTGGCCGGTCAGCGCGGACACGAATATTACCGGCGCATAGTCCATGAACTTGAGGTCTTCTATGACCTGCTTGCGGAACTTTTCCAGCGTGCCGGTGTCCTTTTCGATCAAGTCCCACTTGTTCACGACCACTATCGCGGCCTTGCCCTGTTCGTGGACATAGCCCGCTATCTTGGTGTCCTGCTCGGTCACGCCGTCCTGCGCGTTGATTACTATCAGCGCCACGTCGCAGCGGTCTATCGCGGCGAAGGAGCGGATTACGCTGTACCGCTCGACAGTCGCGTCCTCGATGGCCTTTTTGCGGCGAATGCCCGCAGTGTCGATTATAACGAACCTGCGGCCGTCCTGCTCGAAGCCGGTGTCGATTGCGTCGCGCGTGGTGCCCGCGATGTCGCTGACCATTACGCGCTCCTGGCCAAGTATGCGGTTGACTATGGAGGACTTGCCCACGTTCGGGCGGCCTACCACGGCGATTTTTACCGTGTCGTCATCCTCTTTATCGGAGCCGGTTTGAGGCATTTCCTTAACGACTTCCTCCAGCAGATCGCCGAAGTTCATCAGGTTTACCGATGAAATCGCAATCGGATCGCCCAGACCCAGCTCATAGAACTCATATACATTATCGTAGCTGTCCATGGAATCGACCTTGTTTACGACAAGTATTATGGGCTTGGAGCTTTTGCGCAGCATGGTAGCCACGTCCTTGTCGTCATCGGTCAGACCCTGCTTGCCGTCCACGAAAAACAGTATCATGTCGCAGGTTTCAATCGCAATTTCGGCCTGAGCGCGCATCTGCTTGAGCAGCGGATCGTCGCTGTTGGGGTCGATACCGCCGGTATCTATCAGCGTAAAGGCATGGTTCTGCCATTCACAGTCGGCATACACGCGGTCGCGCGTAACGCCGGGCGTGTCCTCGACGATTGATATGCGCCTGCCCGCCATCTTATTAAAGAACGTGGACTTGCCGACGTTGGGTCGGCCCACGATTGCCACAAGTGGTTTAGCCATTCAAATCCTCCCCTGCAAGCGCCTTGACCAGCTCCTCGCCGTCGGTATACACGGGCGTAACCGGGCAGCCCAGCCGCTTTTCCAATTCTGTTCTGGGTACATTATCCAAAAAGACGTCGCCGCCGTCGCGCAGCATTACGCGCGGTATAAGCACCTCGTCCACCTTCAGATCGCCGTATTGCTTGATTATGTCGCCGCCGGTCACAAGTCCGGCCACGGTGACGCTCGGGCCAAAGAAATCATTGCGCACAGCGTGCACGCTTACATCCACACCCTCAAATTTATATGTATCCACGAGATACTGCATCTCGTTTTTCGCCGATACGCCGGTGATTATCGCGACGCGGCGCGCCTTTGGCTTTTTGCCCGACTGCATGTATTCATCATACGCGCGGCGCACGCCCTCGCGCTGGAAGCGGATCAAGCCTATGCCATTGTCTATCTGCGGATAGTCCTCGTATTCCTCATCGGGCGGTACGTCACGCTCGGCCAGTACGTAAAACTCGTCCGCCGCAAACACCAGCGCCGTACCCAGCGTCCTGCGGAATTCCTTCTGCCACTTCTCCACTTCGTCCAGCAGCTTATTGGCCGTCTCGCGGTCGTACAGCTTCAGATTGCAAAGTCCTGCGCGATGCCCAGTCAGTCCCACCGGCACCAGCGCCAGCGTTATGCACGCCGGATACAGCGCCGCCATGTCGCGCACTGTCTTTTCCAGCACCGGCCCGTCGTTTATGCCGGGGCACAGCACCGCCTGGCCGTGAAACTGTATGCCGCCCGCGGCCAGTTTATTCAGCTGATCCATCAGATTCGCGCCCCTGGGCTGGCCCAGCAGCTTTGCCCGGAGCGGGCCATCGGTCGCGTGCACCGATATGTACAGCGGGCTGGCGTGGCGGCTGATTATGCGGTCAAGTTCGCGATCGCCCACGTTGGTCATTGTGACGTAGTTGCCCATCATCAGCGACATGCGCCAGTCGTCGTCTTTGACGTACAGCGATGAGCGCATATCCTTGGGAAGCTGGTCAACGAAGCAGAACAGGCACTTGTTGGCGCACAGTCGCGTGCTGCCCAGCATGTCGCCCTCGAAGTCTGCGCCCAGCTCCTCGTCCATATCCTTGTCGCATTCGACTTCGTACACCTCGCCCGTGCGGTCGCGCACGGTAAGCACCAGATCTTCGCAGCTCATCAGCTGCTGATAATCAATCAGGTCGATGAGCTTTTCGCCGTTTATTTCCAGCAGCTCGTCGCCCTTGCGCAGACCCAGTTCGTCAGCAAGACCGCCGCGCTCCACCTTTGCGATTTTAAAGCCCATATTTTCCTCCACATACGGATTGTACCTGATAATTATCCACCCTGCGCCGCGATATGTCAAGTCAATTACGGTTACGCGAAAGTGGCATTGCGTGTGCGATAGTACGCATTTTTGTCTTAAAATGCAATCGCGCCCGCCTGTGCATAAGGCGTGCGCGATTATAAGCCATATTTACTTTTCGCGCTCGCCGCGCTTTTTGCCCAGCAAGCCGCCGGTCGTTTCGCTCGCGCCGCGCTTTACCTTGTTCCACATGCCCGAAAAGCTGCCGGTCGTTATAAGGCCGTATCCGACTATCGCGGCCAGCGCTATGCCGACCACCCAGAGTATGCCCCACGCCGCGCCGCTGCCTCCGGCTTCGGCGGTAGTTTCGGATCCTGCGGCATCCGCATCAGCGTTCGCCGCGCCTTCTGCCTTGGCAGTCGAACCGAACAGCACGCGTTCCAGCACGTCGGCCATGTAGGCGGTCGACTTTATCGCGCGCTCCTTCTTAATGGTGTGCGTGCCGAATTCAAGCAGTATCGCGCGCGGCGCAAGCTCCTGATTGTAGTCTCCCTTTCCTATATATATGTCCTTTATCAGGTCGGGATACATCTCGTCGGCGGCGGCCTTGATCTGCTTGGCGAACTTGCGGTTGGCGTCGGCGTTGGGATTGGACTTACCCACCAGCAGGCGCACCTTGGTCGCGTCCTCGTCCTCGATCTTCTGGACGTACTCGTCGGGGTCGGGTATGCCGTCGCGGTGTATGTCCAGCAGCGCCGCGGGCTGGGACTTGAGCAGCCGCGCCGCCGTGGAGCGCGAACGCCGGTAAGCGCCCGCGTCGTGCGGCAGGTGCGTGGTCGTGTCCAGCTCCACCTCTATGCCGCGCTCCTCCAGCGCTTTTTTGAGCGCCTCATCCACATCGTATATGCCCGCATCCTTCTCCTTGGACTCGGCGCCGTCGGTGGGAATGTACGATTCGTCCGAATGCGTCGAATATATGCCTATCAATCGCTTTGATTCCTGCGCGACCGTCGCGACGGCTTCATTGTCCGGCTCGATCAGCGATTCCTGACCTATGTACTGCGCCACGGCGGTGCGCTTGCTGTCGTCAACCTCGATTATTCTGTACAGGCGGTTGTCGGACGAAATGTACTCGTCGTCTAAATAGACGCGACCATATATGCTGGTCAGGTATTGGCCATCCTCATCATATATAGTCCAAACATTTTCGTCCGCATCGGCTTCGGGCGCTTGTGTTGAGACAGATTGCGCTGCCTCCGCGCGCGCCGTTACCGGCAGAGTCAGCATGAGTGCCAGCATTAGCGTCAGTACGCAAATCAGCTTCTTCATTCGCCGTCCCTCCTGCGGATCTTGCCGTCCTTAAATTCGCGGCTCTCGTCGCGGGTCGCGCCGCGCGTTACACGCTCGATTATCTCGCCCACCACCTCGGCCAGTATCACTCCGGTGAGTCCAGCTATCACAATCACGTCAACTGCGCCCGCGCCGCCCAGATGCAATGCCTGATTCACGCCGCGCACACGCAGCTCAACCGCCTGATAAATATCCGCGCCCATTACGCCCAGCACGCCCGCCACGAACGCGCCGCGCCGCGAGCGCCCTAGCAAATAAGCCGTCAAACCGCCCGCCAGTCCGTATATGTAGTTGGGATCGAACGCAATCGCTTCCGGCTCGTCAGGCATGAACCTCCCCAGCCAATATACCGCCAGCCCCGTGACCAGCGCACCAATCAGCGCCCGCACGCGCTCCTTGGCCGTGCCCGCGCGCACGATCAGATACACGCATACGGCCAGCGGTATCAGCGCGCCGCCTATATTCACATATACCTCGCCGCCCAGCGGTATATCGGGTATCAGTCCGCCCACGAACAGCGCGCCCGTTATGATAAGCGCCTGCCGGTCGTTAAGCCCCATCTTGTCCAGCACACCCCGGCACACGCCAAGAAGTACAAGTATCGTCACAATCACAAGCAGCGTAAGTCCTACCGACATAATGAACACCTCGCATTCCTGATGCGATGAGTATGCCCAGGCCTGCGCGGTGTAATACGGCGCGGCGATGATAATTGGATTTTTATGTTTTATGGCTGGCTAAGACAGTTATTCGACGTTCATTGACTATGCCTTTAAATATACCTTAAAAGAAAAAAAGCACCTCCGCAAGGCGAAACCATGCGGAAATGCCTTCATATAAATATAATGTTTTACAGCGACTTGAGGAAGCCCGCGATGCGCTCCGCCAGGATCGCATGGCCATCGTCGTTGGGATGCAGGCCGTCGGGCACAAAGCGCTCGCGCACCGAATCCACGCGCGGCTGCAGGCCGCTCATCGCGTACAGATCGCACACGGGCAGCGAGTAGTACTCGGCCACTGTGCGGATTATATCGACGTAAGTCTTGAGCGTGCCGACGGGCGCGGGCTTGTTATCGCCATTGGGCATGTCCTCGGTCAGGCGGTGCAGCGGCGTGCAGATAACGTTGACCGCATTAGGATAGGTGGTTATAAGCTCGCTCATCAGGCAGTGGCACGCGCCCCAGAATGTGTCGGGCGTGCGGTCGCAGGGCTTGCCCAGCGGCGCGTCGCCGTGGCCGAAGTCATTGGTGCCGCCCAGTACTACGTTTATATCGGCATTCTTATCCATTTCGAGTGCGCGCTGGCAGAAGTCCAGATCGAAGCGCTGATTGTCTTCGGTACGCTTCTGCTGACGTGCGATGCGTGTGCCGCTGATGCCGTAGTTATTGGCGGCCTTCAGCCCGCACATGCGGCCGATGCGCGCCACATATATGTTCTGAGGGTCGTCAACGCGCGCACCCTCGGTTATGCTGTCGCCCAGGAAGTTGATTATTTTGCCTTCAAGCTCCATTTTATATTCCTCCCCGAAATTACTTTTGCATGGGATATGGCTAATTATAGCGCCATTGGGTGCAAAATGCAATATTTACATTGAACCAATGCGCAGAGCAAATGGCGAATGTTTCATACTTTCCTAAAAAAAGTTCCTGCGAGGGGTTGACAAACTGATGCGCTTGCGGTATAATGAAGCAGTCGTCTGACATGGTCGCATGGCTCAGTTGGTAGAGCACATCGTTCACATCGATGGGGTCACAGGTTCGAGTCCTGTTGCGACCACCACACGCCTGGCAAGCTTGCTTGCCAGGTTTTTTTGCGAAGGAGAATCAGTTATGAAGATAGACGAATTGGATCAACTAACTGTTCATACTGAAACGAAAGACATCACACTATCTCAGCTTCGTGAAATGGTTGATGCAAACGATATTCTCACTAATCCTGATTACCAGCGCAATTATGTATATGATAATAAACGAGCATCTCTACTCGTTGAATCTATTTTAATTGGTATACCTATTCCAGTCATTTACCTATGCGAAGAAGAGGAAGGAATTTACTCCGTTATTGATGGCCAGCAACGTATTATGTCGTTCACCCGTTTTTTGAAAAATGATTTTCAACTTCTGGGTTTGTCTACATTAGCCGCACTAAATGGAAAGTTTTTTCGCGATCTGGATAAACCGTTGCAACGCCGTTTACGTTCAAAATCCTTAAAGGCAATTTGCCTTGACAGAGATTCGCAAGAGCTTAAATATGAGATTTTTTCCCGTTTAAATTTAGGCGCAGTAAAACTTAAAGATCAAGAAGTTCGTAATTGCATTTTTCGTGGCAGCTTTAACTCAATGCTGCGACGCATTGCTGATACAGATGAAAACGTTAAAGCGCTTTTTCATCATGCCGATAATAAACGTATGGAATTTGAAGAGCGCATTTTACGTTTTTTTGTTATGCGCGATTTTTACCATATTTCCGGTACTTTTAAGGATACGATGAATCGGTTTATGACCAAGCATCAAAACGATACTGAAAATGAAATTTCAGAAATGGAAGAACAATATCGTTCAGTTATGGATACTATCAAACAAGTGCTTGGGTGCGAAGCATTTTTCTTTCAAGGTGAACGCGCAAGCAAATTCAATGGCGCCGTTTATGATTCGATTGTTATTCCTTTTTCGCTTTTTCCAAAGCGTTCACTTCTTCAACACGCCGATGAGATTCGGAGCGGTATTTTTAATATGAAAGAAAATGACGCTGAATACCGTGAAAATGTTTACGTTGGAACCAATGCAGGACGTCGTGTTCGTGGTAGAATCACAAAGGTTATTGACATTATTAATACCTGTATAGACCCTCACGAAATGGATACGCCTCGGTGTTTCGATGAAAGCATTCGTCAAGAACTATTTCGTCGCAGCCCTGTATGTGCAATTTGTGGTAACAAAATTCTCACTATAGAAGATTGTGAGGTTGATCATATTGTCCCATTCGCAAAAGGTGGCCTTACTTCTATTGAAAACGCTCAACTAACACATCGCACATGTAATCGTATGAAAAGCGATAACATAGAAAATATTGTTGATAATGTTCTATTCGAATCCGAAGAAAATGAATGACGATATGTCTAAATCTCTAACGTATCCATTTTTATTACGATTTTAGACAGCCCACAACGCACTTGGGTCTTCTCTCCCACTACCCACAAGGTCGAAAGCAAAAAACTTTATAACCGTAAGAAAAGCGCTCATGCCTGGAAGGATGACTTCGGCACGAGTGCTTTTTATTTATATTGAGTCGTTTGCAATTAATCTCTTCGCCTCCAGCGCAATCATAACATTTGTGTCCTCCGTCACAGGTTGCGGCATAATTCGACAAGCATCATACTATTTACCATATTCAGCCAGTCATTTTATGTATTTGCCGTTCTGAAACCTCCGCTCCCCGCCCGACATTATTCGCCCCTCACTCACATTTTGCCTGTCGATTATCATTCATATTCGCTAAACAGTGCCGCACTCTCTACATGTTTCACATGTATTACGAAATGTACCACTCCGTATTCAATTTTTTTAGTCAAAATCGTGGCAAAGTCATGTTTGCGAGGGAATTCGACAAACGAAGTGTGCTATCATATCTCCAGTGAGGTGATACACTATGGATCTAACGCGAGGCGTATTGGGTGGTATTGTCTGTTCGATTGTATCCGCGCTGAAGCTCAGGCGCGTTCCGCGGATGCCTATCCAGCTGTTCCGGTTCCCGTGCCTGGAGCTGGACGGCATGACAGTTTGCTCGGCCAATCAGGAGGCGTGCGCGCTGCTGGGCGAAAATCCGGCCGGACGGCCATTCGTGGCCCTGCTGGACGAAAACGCGCGCAAGGTATGGCGGCGCGAATCGTCCCGGCGCATCAGCCGCGGCGCCCGGTATCTGGGCGAGACCAGCCTGCGCTGTCGCGGCGGCCAAGTGCGGGCGCGGCTAATCATGCTGCGCGACGGCGGGCGCAACATGATCGTACTCAGCGCGCCGGGCGAAGCGAAGAAGCCGCGCCCGGCCGATATGCTAAGCAGCGACGACGTTACCGAGCTGGTTCACGAAATGCGCGCGCCGCTGACCATAATCCGCAGTGCGGCCACGTTGATGCGCGAGCGCCCTGAAGCCGTGGAGCAATATCTGCAGGGCATAGAGCGCAATTGCGAACGGCTGCAGAACATGGTGAACGACATAATGACGCTCGGCAGCGAGGATGGAGGCATGTGCAAGCCTGCGCTCAGGCAAATCGAGCTTGCGTCGTGGCTGGAGGAGCAGGCCGCGCTGATTCGTCCTCAGGCACAATGCCGCGGCGTGGAGCTGCTGTTCACGTCCGCGCCGGGCGAACTGCATGTGAATACCGACCCGCAATTGCTGGAGCACATCATAGTAAATCTGATCGGCAATGCGCTCAAGTTCACGCCGGGCGGCGGCCGCATATCGATGCGGCTTGAGCTGACATGCGAGGACGTAATAATAACCGTGAGCGACACGGGACGCGGCATCGCGCCCGATAAGCTGAACCGCATATTCGAACGCGGCTATACCGGCGATGCCCAGCACGGATATGGCATAGGTCTGGCGCTGGCGGAGCGCTGTTCACGTTCGCTGGGCGGCAGGTTAAGCGCATTCAGCGACGGCAAGACCGGCAGTACGTTCACGCTGACCTTGCCAGCATCAATAACCGCAAGCGGCACTTGAATGAGCCTGCACATTTTACATAAGCCATCCGATTGCATATCAACTGCCTTTCCACACGCAATCATTGAAAGCCCGTGCAGCCGGTTTCGCAAGTGAAGCGGAATCAACTGCACGGGTTTGTCTATCCTTAAAGTCTGTTTAATTTTAAGTCGTTTTGCGATTATTTGCTTTCGTACTGGCTGGCCACGACGCGCGCATGTTCTTCCTTGATCGCACGCAGAGTATCCGGCTCCTGAATCAACCTGAGCGCAGTCAGCGCCAGCGCGATAACCGCGGCCTTGTTCTTGCGCAGCCTGCGCCACGAATCGCGCAGGAAGCCGACCGCGGGCGGCAGCTCCGGCTCGGCCTGCCGCCGCGCGCCCGCCGCCGGGCGAAATGCATCGTCTGTAATCTGAATCTCACTCATGACTGCCCTCCACCCGCACACGCGGGTCAATCAACTGATATAGAATATCGGTTATGAATATCACGACAACCAGCAGCGCCGAGAACAGAATCGCCACGGCCATTATCGTGTAATAGTCATTGGAAAGAATCGACTTGGTAAACTGCTCGCCAATGCCGGGCACGGCGAATATGTTTTCCACAAACAACGAGCCGGTCATGAGCGAAACCGTCATCGGCCCAAGGATTGTAATAAGCGGAATCAGCGCATTGCGCAGTCCGTGAGTAAATGCCACCCGCCACGGCCCCATGCCCTTGGCGCGGGCAAGCTCGATATAGTCGCTGGAAAGCACCTCAACCATCTCGGTGCGGATAAAGCGCGCCGCGTCTGCCATCGGCGAAATGGACAGCGCCAGCGTCGGCAGTATCGTGGAGCGGAACCCGTCGTCCCAAAGCCCTATCGGCATCCATTTAAGCGTAATCGCGAATATGAACTGTCCCAGAACGGCGATGATGAAGTTGGGCACCGAACGCCCGGTTATGGCAAACAGCGAACAGAACGTGTCTATCCATGTATTTTGCTTCATGGCGGCGATTACGCCCAGCACTATGCCTACCACCGTACCGAACGCTACGGCCTGCAGACCCAACTGCACGCTCGGCCCGATGCGGTTTGACAGCAGCGTCGTTACCTTCTGATCGGAAAACTGAAGTGAAATGCCGAACAGTTCGTAGAACTTCATCGAATGGAACGGGTAAACCACGCTGTCCTGTTCGCCATGCAGCATTAGAGTCGGGCACGTTTCGGGCGAGATATGCTGCATCGACGAAAGCAGCGCTATCTTTTCCGCTTCGCTTCTTTCTTTAAGCAGCGGGTGCGCTGACTGCGCCGCAATATGCCTGCACCAGTATGGGCGGACAGGTCGGTAATCGCGTTGACCAGTATCGGTTCCTTTCAAAACAAATCCAGCATATTATCCAGGTATATTTCCTCGCGCACCTGCAATTGATACTCCGGCTTTGTCATGTAGTACAACAGAAATTCCAGTATCAGCGCACTGCCCAGCCCGCGCCCTTCTATCTTAAAATTGGAAAAGCCCATCGGCAGGTATATGTTCCGAATATCGCCTGTGCCGATGAATCCCGGATTCTTCATAGCCTTTGAGAAGCGATAGCCGCCGCTAGCGTCGGACGCGGTGCAGCGATGCTCGGGCGCACTTTCGCCCAGATTCTTGCGGCTGACCGCCTCATAGCAGCGTTTTCTGTCCTTACAGTCAAACCGGCAGCATTCGTTGCACAGAAACTCCACCTTGTCCTTCTGCTTCTGAGGGAGTTGGCTTAGCTCGTTAAACGCCTTGTTCAAGCGAAAGTCCGGCACTACATACTGGAAGTCCTCGCACTCCAATTCCTGCCTTAACTGTCCAAAATCAGTCAAAACCTTTGTGGTGGACGATACGAAATATAGGCGCGGGTAGTTTGCCTTTAAGTAGTTAAGCAATATGTCCGAGTGGACGATCACTCCGCTTGCGGGTGCGGACGCTTCCTCGAACAGCCTGCACAGCGCGTTGCACTTTCTGTCCAAAAGATGCTCCGGGCGCAGGAGCGAATTACTGAACGTAAGCCGCGCTGAAATCCCGTAATCCTGCAGCAGCCCCAGCACCGCGCGCGCATCGCAGTCGCCCTCCCCTACGCGCCCGCCGCCCCAGATACAATCGGACGGTGCGCCGTAAACCGAGCCAATCTCGCACCAGTCGTAAAAGTATTCCCTGTGCTCCCGGTACAACGGCAGAAACGCACGGTACAGTTCATAAAACTCGAACAGACCGGGCAGGTGGTAATATGCAATGTCTTTCATCGATTCGCTCATAAAAATTCCCACATTCAGGCTTTGAAAGCCGGATTTATCGTTTCAAACAATTATAGCACATACGCACGCCAATTTCCAGATATGCTAAAGCGCCGCCAGCAATCGTGTTGAATCGACAACGGCGCTATTCGCTTCGACAGGCACCTGACTGTGCGAAACGCCCGCGGCGTTTACCGGCATCTTGAGCCATTCTTTATAATACCATTGACATATGTGCCTTAACCTGATACAACATGCAACATACGATGCACATTATGCGTTGTATATCAAGTCAGGCAATGCACCTTACGGTAAGCATGATTTTTTCGAAAGACAATGAATATGAATTGCAAGGAGGAATTCCCGTGAATGACCTTATTGGCTGCTGTGGACTGGACTGTGAAAAATGCCACGCGAGAATCGCGACTATAACGAACGACGGCGAACTGCGCAAAAAGACCGCCGCGCTGTGGACAAAGCTCAACGGCGTGCAGATCACCCCGGATATGATTCGATGTTCCGGCTGTCGCGTCGAGGGCGAAAAGACGCCGTTCTGCGACGCGCTCTGCCCGATACATAACTGCGTCCGCGAAAGAAAGCTTAATACCTGCGCCGACTGCGCGCAGATGGATGGCTGCAAGACGCTGAGGCGCATAACAGATGGGAATCCTGCGGCGCTGGAGAATCTTAAAGGCATTCGTATTCGGGCATTGAATAACGACGCAATATGAAAAGGACGAAACAGCACACGACATACGAAACGCACTTCAAGCACAAGCTGAACATGCTGGAGCCGGGAATCGCAATGTGCCGGTTGATATGCGCGCTTGTGGCGCTGGGTATTGCGTTTCTGCTTATGCTGATAAAGATAATTGCATTCGGGCTTGCGGGATTGACTGATATTGTCAATATCAGTTATGCGCGCCATTGGCTATCCTTGCCGCCTCGGTGCACATGCGCTCGTAATCTGCGATCAGCATCAGGCTTTTATTACCATCACGGAATACATACGTCAGCGACGCCTGAGCCATGCCGAGATGCTGCTGGCGACGACCGACTTCTCCATCGCACAGGTGGCCGCGGCGGTGGGCTATCGCAGCGACGGGCGTTTTGCCGCGCTGTTCAAAGAAAACTGCGGGCTATACCCGGCGGAGTACCGGCAGATGGCGCGCAGTTCCGGGGAATGCCGAAAATGAACGGACTGCATATAAACCGGGACATTGGGTTAGAGTGTGCGCTTTATTTAGTCAAACGCCCGCCAACCGTTTGACTTAACAGCAAACGAACTGTATAATATCAGCGATAACTTATTTGTAAAAGCTGTTAATCGGATAAGGCCGGAAGCTATGCCTTAATATGCGCACTGGGCTTGGGCAAATGCGGTCTGCGATTCCATGCGGACGAATGCTCCGCGCTCATACGATTTGTGCAACTAAAAGGAGGAATCACCCATGATTATCATGTCCAGCAATCAATGGAAATGCGATAAAAACTCGCCCGACTGGGCGGCGCGCGGCGAGGACTGCTCGGCCGAGGGGCGCGTCGGCGGGCTGGCGCGCGCGTACCAGCTCGTTACTCCGGACATACTGGGCATTCAGGAAGCGTCCGTACACATGACCGAGCTGCTGATGCAGCGCATGGCCGTGTACGAGCACGACGGCTCGCAAGTGCATTACGAGCTGATTACCGGCGGCGACACGCCCATCATATACCGCGACGACAAGCTGACGCTGATTGAATCCGGCTTTTTCAGGTATTCCGAGAGCATATCCGGATTTGAAGGCTCTTTCAACAACGGCGGCACCAAGTCCTACACATTCGGCGTATTCGAGGACAAGGCGACCGGCAAGCGCATCGCGATGATGAGCACGCACCTGTGGTGGAAATCCACCCACCCCGAAAGCAAGGACTATCAGCCGCACTCGGCCGAGGCGCGCGCATATCAGATAAAGCAGGCGCTCACGCGGCTGGAGGAAGTAATGGCGAAGTACTCTTGCCCCGGCGTACTGGTGGGCGATCTGAACGCGGCAATAGGCAGCAAGTGCCTGGACACCGCGCACGACATGGGCTGGAACGACGCGTTCTATTCGGCGACGGGCAATCGCGCCGACACGCGCGGGCATCATCCGTGCTACGCGTGGGGATATGAGCACGCGGACGCGGGCGTGTTTACTCAGGCGATAGACCATATTCTGGTCAAGGGCGGCAGCGCGCTCAAGGTGGTTGACTACCTGCGCGTAGACGACGAATGGTTCGATTGCATATCGGATCACTACCCGGTATATGCCACGGTTGAGCTTATCTGACTTAGGGAACATCTGAATAATAAGCCCTATATTCTGGTCTAACACGCCATTCAAGCGTTTTTTCAGAATACAGGGCTTATCTTTACTCAAATATGTTTTTTCGCTGATTAACTGCTTTCTTTTCCGTAAAAGGGCAGATTTCCCCCCTGATTTATGTTGTGGAAAGTTTAGACGGTTCTTCACTTGTGTTATCACAAAACGCCTGCGTCCGCTCCCCCCGCTTTTGAGCTTTCTTCAGGCAGATTCGCTTCAGAACTGCACTGCGATTTTTGCCTTACGAAAAGCTTCGCTTACTGCCTATCACACAATCGCCTTATCGCCAATTCACATGTTGAGCAGATCGGCCCAACCCATGCGGAAGAACCGGCGCAGTCTTTGCGCGTATACGACAGCGTCTTCACGGCTCATGTCGTGGCGAATCGTCTCGAACAAGCCGGAATAGTACGCGCTGGCCAGCATGTGCAGCATAAGCTCGTTCGCCCGCCCGCTGGCCAGTTCGCTGCGCCCGGTGCACTGCATGAAGCGCACGGTGTACTTAACATCTATATCGACCAGACAGTCGATCATACGCTCATAGCAATCGTTGTCGGAACATCGAACCAGCAGCCGGAACACGTCCAGATGATCGTACAGGTAGTTCACCATGTCGTTAAGTCTGTCGCTGGCATAATCGAGCGCGTCGGACTTGGCCTCGGTCGGGCGGTCGTCGAACTCAGCCTGCGCGTTTTCGAACCACTTTTCTATACCATTTACCACATCATCCACCAGCGCGTGGAACAGTCCGGCCTTGTCGCCGTAGCGCGTGTATATCGAGCCGGTACTTGTGCCCGCCTTTGCGGCAATCACGCGCAATGAGGCCTCCTGAAACCCCATCTCCAGAAATTCATCCCGTGCACAGCGCAGCAATTCATCCGATACGCCCTCTATTCGCCGGGCCATGTAATCGCTCCCCTCTTTTATTGCAATGTATAACGTTGTTATGATACAATGTTTCACCCTGTCTGTCAATCATCAATTCTGCGCTGCGGCCTCCATAATACGCATTAAGGCTTGCAAGTTATGCGTATCCCGCATTTCTCGTCATAAATTATAAGCATTAGAGCATTGTAATCGCCCTAAAAAACAAGCACACTCAGCAGCCCCACAAAGCCGCTGAATGTGCTTATTCTATTATCAGGCCATGTGCGTCGGCGTCAGGCCGCGCCGCTCATACTGCCTTAACCCGTAATATGCCAGCCCTCAGCCTTTTCGCGAATCTCGATGAAGCGGCGGTACACGCCATCCTGACGCATCAGTTCCGCGTGAGTGCCGCGCTCGGCTATGCGACCGTCGTCAACGACCAGTATCTGGTCGGCGTTCTGTATCGTCGCGAGGCGGTGCGCAATCGTGATTACCATCGATATGGACAGCATCACGGCCAGAGCAGCCTGAAGCGCGCTGATTATGCCCCAATTGGCCAGCGCCACGCGCAGAGTGCCGATCAGCGTAGACGGGAACAGCGCAAAGCTCAATTTCATGGTAAGGTAGATGGACGAAAGCCACTTTACGACAAATACGCGGAAGTCGTTAATCGCCTTGACGTACTTTTCATACGACACGCCCGCGCGGCCGAACGCCTTGATTACCTCGATGCCCTCGACATACTCGACGATGGTGCTGTTCATATGGGCGTTGGACTCGTCGTATTTTTTGAAGTTCTTGCCGCTGATCTTTATCGATTGCGTTGGCTCGTTTGCTTTTCATGCGGAACAAATGCGCGTACTTTGTAAAATCCCTGCGCCCCCCTAGCCCCCATCTTGAACTTAAAACCACATTGTGCTATACTCTTCGCGAAATCAAGTTGTACGTGCAATTATATAGTTGTATGTACAATCACTTAGAAAGGATTGACCAATCGCAATGGAACATCCTGCACGAAAGATCACCAAGATCGCGCGCGAGGCCGAGCATCTGGTGCTGCTTGCGATGCGCGGCGACGGTCTGGGCACGGCCGAGATCGACTGCATACACGCCGTGCGCCACCATCCGGGCATTACGCAGACCGAACTGGCCGCCGCACTCAACACCGACAAGCCCGCCATCGCACGGCGCACGGCCAGTCTGGAGCGCAAGGGGTATCTAAGGCGCGAACCTAACCCTGAGGACGGCCGCAGTCAACTGCTTTTCGCGACCGAACAGGCCGAGGGACTGCGCAACGCCAAGGCCGACGCGGAAAGCGCGTTTTACGACTACATAATGGCAGAGCTGGATGACGAAACGCGCGCGGCGTTTCTTGACACGCTGGACAAGGTATACATGCGTTCCAAGGAGGAAAGCCGCGCGGGCTTCCCGCACTTAAAAGCCATACTGGAGGAAAAAGCAAATGAATCCGAAGAATAACCGCTCCTTCCGCCCGGACAGCGTGAGCGCGTATTTCAAGGCGGAATGGCTGCCGCTGCTGTTCGTCACGATTTCTGGCCTTGTATACAACTTCGGTCTGCTGGCGGGGCCGTGGTTCGAGGGCAAGCTGGCCCAGTGCCTTGCCGACATGCTGGGCGGCAGTGGGACCGCCGCCGCGATGACCTCGCTGGTCATATGGTACATAATCGTCACGCTGATCGTGCAGGGTTCGCGCTTTATAAAGCGCTATTATGTAAGGCGCTTTGCCAACAACATCAATCGCCGTATGAAGGGCGTGCTGTACGCTAACCTCGTCAGGCAGAGCCGCAGCGCGCTGGAAAGCGAAGGCGCGGGCGAGCTGATGACCAAGGCCATATCCGACGTGGACGACTGCGCCGAGGGTATGCGCAAGTTCACGACCGAGCTTTTCGATACGGGCGTGGCGCTGACTGCCTACATTATAATGCTGTTCTCTTACGACTGGCGGCTGGCGCTGCTATGCCTGATATTCCCGCCCGCGTCGTACATCTGCGCCGAGCTTATGAAAAAACCGGTGCAGCGCGCCAGCTCGGCGTACAAGAAGGCCGCATCCGCGCTCAGCGGCGCGACGCTCGACCGCGCGCGCAACGCCGTCACCTACCGCGTGTACGGCTGCGAGGACGCGCGCAGCAATCAGTATGAGGCCGCGCTGGACAACTATGAGCGCACCGCCGTCCGCTCCAACGTATGGCAGTCGGCGCTGCCGCCGCTGTATTTGGTCGTGTCCAACCTGAGCGTAATATTCATACTCTGGTTCGGCGCGAAGAACGTACTGGGCACAGGCTGGCGCGCGTGGGACATTGCGGCGTTTACCACCTTTCTGTCCTGCTTCATAAAGATGTCCACCAAGTCGTCCAAGGCTGCAAAGCTGTTCAACGCGGTGCAGAAGGCCGAGGTATCGTGGAAGCGCATAAAGCCGCTGATGAAAACGTCCGACACGCTCGCACCGCTGGAGATAGCCGCGCGCAAGACTGTCGAAATCAGCGATCTGTCGTTTGCCTACGACGGCGGCGAA
Organism: uncultured Eubacteriales bacterium; assembly: GCA_948467645.1. GTDB lineage: Bacteria > Bacillota > Clostridia > Christensenellales > Aristaeellaceae > Fimadaptatus. The sequence goes on from CAOKFD010000006.1 coordinate 21,543, forward strand.
AAGATATTCAGCTGGCTTACGCTTAACGCGCAGCCCGGCGACATAATCGGCGTGACCGGCCCGGTCGCGTGCGGCAAGTCCACACTGGGTCGCGCGTTCCTGTGCGAGCGGCCTTACGAAGGCTCTATACGCGTAGGCGGGCGGGAGCTGTCCACGCTGGAGCCGCGCAAAATATCGTCCGAGGTCGGCTATTTAGGCCATGATCCCGAGCTGTGGAACGATACGGTCGAGGCAAATGTACTCTGCGGCGACGACGGCGACGCGATGCAATATCTGAAGCTCACCGCACTGGACGGCGAAGTCCGCGCGATGGAGCAGGGCAAGGACACGGTAGTCGGCAGCAGCGGCGTGCGGCTGTCGGGCGGTCAGGCACAGCGGCTGGCGCTGGCGCGCACGCTGGCTCATCCGCGGCCGGTTATGGTGCTGGACGACCCGTTCTCGGCGCTGGACCGCTCCACCGAGGACACCGTGTTTGAGAACCTTAAAAAGTATGCTCAGGACAAGGTTGTGATACTGATCTCCCACAGGCTGTATCACTTCCCCGAAATGAAGCAGATCGTGTTTATGGAAAACGGCGGCGTTACGGTGGGCACGCATGACAGGCTATGCGCGGCCATACCCGATTACCGCTCGCTGTACGAAAGTCAGACTGGAGGTACGGAGCATGAAGCGCAATAAAAAGTCCGGAGTATTTGCCGCCGTGCGCGCCGCCGCCGCGTCGCATAAGCTGCTTGCGCTGGGTACGGTGCTGTGCGCGGCTGCGTCGGTACTGGCGTCGCTGCTGCCGCCGCTGCTGCTGGCGCGCATAATCGACGGATTGACGGGCGGTATGCCGCTGGCGTTCACCGCGGCGCTGATGTATTTTGGCAGTCTGGCGCTGGAAGGCGTGCTGTCGTCGGGGCAGGAAACCCTGCTTGAGATATTCGGCCAGAAGATGACGCACGCGCTGCGTTCTGAGATGTCATTAAAGCTCACCCGGCTGCCTGCCTCCACATTATCCGCACAGAATCCCGGCGAAGTCGCCGCGCGCTTCTCGGGCGATGTCGATACGGTCGAGGCGCTGTTCACGTCCGGCATCATATCGATGATTGCGGACGCGTGCCGCATAATATCGATATTCGTCGTCATAGCCATTGAAAACGCCGGCCTTGCGCTGTTGCTTGTGCTGGTGCTGCCGCTGCTGGCCATATTCACGCGCCATGTGCAGAAGCGTATGCTGAAGGCGCAGTTGGAGAATCGTCAGGCCGTGGCCGCAATTTCCGGTCAGGTGCCTGAGGCCATACACAACATACGCACGATACGCGCGCTGGGTCTGGAATCGTACATGGAAAAGCGATACGACAAGCGCATCGGCGAAAGCTATGCCGCCGTTGAAAAGACCAACTTTTACGACGCGATATACTCCCCCGTCGTGAACATGATTAACGTGGCGGTCGTGGGCATAGTGATGCTGATGTCCGCGTCTGGCAACGCGCAGGTGCTGACGCTGTTTAGCATGTCGGTAGGTACTTCCGTCGCGATAATCAACTACATATCCCGTATATTCACGCCCATTGAAACGCTGGGCATGGAGATACAGACCATACAGTCCGCAATGGCGGGCGTGAAGCGCATAGACGCGTTCCTCGCCCAGCCCGAGCGCGAGATACCCGCCGAGGGCGTTTCCAAGAACGGGCCGCGCGGCGACGTGGCGCTCACGCACGTAACGTTCGGCTACGACGACCGCAAGGTGCTGTCCGACCTGTCCTTCACCGTCAAGCCGGGCGAGCAGGTGACGCTGGTCGGCCGCACCGGCGCAGGCAAGAGCACAGTGTTCAAGCTGCTGCTGGGGCTATACAAGCCTGAGAAGGGCACAGTCACCATCGGCGGCGTGGACGTATCGCAGATTTCTGACGGCGCGCGCCGAAGCTGCATCGGCTGCGTCGAGCAGCACTTTGCGCGCGTGCCCGGTACTGTGCTTGATCAGATTACGCTGGGCGACCCGAGTATCAGCCGCAATATGGCGCAGAATGCCGCACAGCTCGCGGGGCTTGACCCGGTAATACGCACATTCCCGGATGGGTACGATACACCCTGCTCGGACGGCATGTTCTCTCAGGGCGAATGGCAATTGCTTTCGATAGCGCGCGCCGCCGCCGCCGATCCTGCGGTGCTGCTGCTGGACGAAATCACAGCCAATCTGGACGCGGACACCGAGGCGCGCGTGCTGGATGCACTGCGTCGCGCGTCTGTGGGCAGGACCGTGCTGTCCATATCGCACCGAGTGTACGAGAGCTTGGGCGGGCGGACTATCGAGATAAAGCCTTGGGATGATAAGGGCTGAGTCCTGCGCCGCAATGCTTGCGCATTGTAATTGACTTAGCAACCGCCGTTTGTTGTTGATAAGACAGCAGACGGCATCTGTTTTTGATAAGCATTTTCCGATTAAAGCAGGTGATTCTCCCTATTACATTATATAGGCAGACGCATTTTGCCAGACTTTATGCCTATGACTTAAAATCAATTCTAAAACATGCTCTCCGTAAGATTGCATTGCGGTGCAGTCGCGCCCACCGCAATAATTCTTAACGCAGCACATTAATATAAGCTGCAATAGCGCCGCGTTAAGACATGCTTTTTAGATTACGCGAGGATAATGTCTATTTTGTGGTTGACTTTTTCGCGCTAAAACGTTACAATACACGCGAGTATTTTTTACATTATGGAGAGGAAACGATAAATGGAACATCAAAAAAAGCATCGGTCGAAAAGTTTTGCCAGCCGCTGGGGCTTCATACTGGCGTCGGTTGGCTCGGCAGTTGGCATGGCGAACGTATGGGGCTTTCCCAGCAAAATGGGTGCAAACGGCGGCGGAGCGTTTCTGCTGATATACTTGCTTTTCATAGTGATATTCGGCTTTGTAGGTCTGCCTGCGGAATTTGCGGTCGGTCGGCGCGCGGGCACGGGCACATTGGGCGCGTATGAAAACGCTTGGGCGACGCGCGGCAAAAATATGGGCAAGCTGGGCGGGCTTATGGCGTGGCTGCCGCTGGCGGGTTCCATGTGCATCGCGATCGGTTATGCGGTAATAATATCATACGTGCTGAAGGCGCTGGTCGATTCCGTGATGGGCACGCTGCTTAGCATCGACACGGCTGAATGGTTCGCGTCGTTCTCTCAGCATTCCTTCTCCGTGGTTCCCTATCATGTGATTGTGGTAGTGGGCACGCTGCTCACGCTGTTTCTGGGCGCGCACAGCATCGAGCGCACCAATAAAATCATGATGCCGCTGTTCTTTATAATATTCGTAATACTGGCGGTACGCGTAGCGATGCTGCCCGGAGCAGCCGCGGGGTATCAGTTCATGTTCACGCCGCGCTGGGAAAAGCTAGCCGATCCGCAGGTCTGGATCTGGGCGATGGGGCAGGCGTTTTTCTCGCTGTCGATAACTGGCAGCGGCATGATCGTGTATGGCGCGTATCTGCCTAAAAACGAGGACGTGGTGTCTGTGTCCAAAAACACGGCTCTGTTCGATACAATTGCGGCGGTCGTCGCGTCGCTGGTCATAATACCGGCGTGCTTCTCATATGGGCTGGACGTGGGCGCGGGGCCTGGACTGCTTTTCGTGACACTTCCCACCATTTTGCAGGGCATACCCATGGGCCAGCTTTTCGCGGTGATACTGTATGTGGCGATGATATTCGCGGGCGTGAGTTCGCTCCAGAACATGTTCGAGGCCGTGGCTGAATCACTGCTGCACAAGTTTCCCAAGCTCGACCGCAAGGCGGTGCTGGGCATACTGTGCGTGATATGCCTGGGCAGCGGCATCGGCATGGAGGCCATATCGAAGTGGGGGCCGTGGATGGACATGGTGTCGATCTACATCATACCGATCGGCGCTATGCTGGGCGCAGTATCGTGGTTCTATGTGATGAAGAAGGATGTATTCCTCGAGGCGGTAAACGAGGGCGTCAAGACGGCGCACGGCAAGGCATGGTATGCCGTGGGCAGGTACATTTACGTGCCGCTGGCGGTTATACTCTGCGCAATCGCGCTGTTTGAGAAGGTGGCGTTCTAAGGCTTAAATAATATGAGCAGTCTGTCGATTAACTTTCGGCAGACTGCTTTGTTTTGTATGTTTGATTTTCAGGTATATTGATTCACTTAATTCAGCCAACTATCTTTTTAGCCTTGCGAACAAATATGCTTTGCACCACGTCCAGCCTGCCTATGCCGGTAAGGCGGCATTCCACCTTAAACCCGGCCTTCTCCAGCTGACTCTTCCAGCTGTCCTCGCCGTCGCCCGCCATGTCCTTGAGCGTGTGCCCGCCCACCGACATCAGCAGCGGCATCAGCGTTATCTCGCGCTCGGAATGCCTGAGCAGCTCCGGCATAAGCCACGCAAGGTTATCATGGCCCGACAGGCACGCCAGATACACGTTTTCAGGCAGTCGCTCGCGCAGGCGCGCGTATGCCGGGTTGCCGCTGGTCGGACTGCCGTGCCCCATCAGCACCAGCGGCCTACCATTCTTACGCTGCACTTCGCCGAAGTACCCGGCCAGCGTGTCCAGATCAACGTCGTCGGCAAGCAGCGGCGTGATTACATGCAAGTCCTGAGACGCTGCCTCAACCGACTCAAACTCACCGCCCGGCGACACCAGCAGCGCCGCAGCCGCTATGCGTTCTGCGCCGCCCGCACGCGCCTGTGCGATTGCGCCTGCCGCATCGGGCACTTCCTTCCCCTGCTTTGCCAACCTTGCGCGCACCAGCGGCGAGGTGAACGCGCGGCGCAGTTCCCAGCCCGGCATTGCGGCCTGCAATGCGCTTTCTATGCGGCCTATGTCCGCCGCCAGCGTTTCATCCGACGCGCCGTATGAAACGGAAACAAGTATGCCCTTAGCCATAAAAATCTTCCTTTCAAAGCAGCCGGTCGGAGAAAGCTCCGGCCGGCTGAACTTTTGCGACGTTTTATTGGTTATTCGCCGAAATCGATGTCGGGGTAGATGATCTCAGCCAGCGTCTTGTACGCCTCGGCGAAGTGGCTGTTGGGCTTATAGTGGAACAGGTGCGGCTCCAAGAAGTATATCTTGCCGTCCTGCACCGCGCGCAGCGACTGCCATACGGGGTTGTCGCCATACACGCCCTCGAGCTGAGCCGCGTCGTCATCGGTGCTGGCGTGGCACTGAACCACGATCAGATCGGGATCGGCCGCGTATACGGACTCAAGGTTGATCTCGATGCGGTCCGCATCGGAATCGGCGTCCGCGTCGGATATGTTGATGGCGCCCATCTCGCTAATCATGCCGCCCAGCACGGTGTTGGAGGTGTTAGCGGTGATGTTATCCTTGGCTGCGGAGAACATCGCGAATACCTTGGGCGGGTTCTCCTGATCGGCGGGTATTCGGCAGAGCACGTCAACCACCTTATCCAGCGCAGGCATAGCCACAGTGTCCCACAGTTCGGGCTGGCCGTTCAGGTTGCAGAATACCTTGAACCACTTCAGGTAGTCGGAGAAGTCGTTGTACGACATAGCGACGACGGGGATGCCTGCGGCCTCGGCGGGCGCGGAGATAGTCTTGTAACCGCTCATCGCGGTGCTGCATATGATAAGGTCAGGCTGGAACGCGATGATGGTTTCGGTGTTCCAGTTTTTGCCCGCGGAGGACTCGGCCAGCACGGTCACGCCCTCATCCTGAGTAACGTCGCGGCCGATGTACAGGTTGTACAGCTCGATCGACGAATCGCCGCCGATAACGCCCGCGGCCACGCCGCCCGCCTCGTACCACAGCGTTACAAAGCTGCCGTACAGTACAGCAGGTTTCTGCGGGTTCTTGGCGATCTCCAGCGGGGTTTCGGATACCGCGTCCGTGAATATGACGCTGGTGTCGGTCACTTCTACCTCGTTGGCCTTTTCGAGGAAATATTCGCGCAGGATTTCGGCGCGATCGGTCGTATCCGCATCGGCCAGCACGGGCAGCGCGGCGCACGCCATGAGCAGCGCCAGCAGCGTAGAAACGAGTTTCTTCATTATAATATGCCTCCTTTGATTGCATTGGTGTATCTGAAGGGCAATTATTAGCCCACAGTACCGTCTATTATGTTCAGCGGGATGAAGTACGGGCAGTCGTGCGCCGCGTCGCGCGCGATGTCTGCCTTAATGTGGAATACCGTGCGCAGCATCTCGCCGCAGATTACCTCCTGCGGCGTGCCGCTTGCATATATGCCGCCGTCGCGGATTACGTACAGCATGTCCGAGTACCGCGCGGCCATGTTAAGGTCGTGCAGCACCATCACTATCGTCATACCCATCATGTCGTTGAGCCGCCTTACCAACTCCAGCACTTCCATCTGATAGCTGATGTCGAGGTAGGTCGTCGGCTCGTCGAGTATCAGTATCTCGGGCTGCTGACATACCGTCATGGCGATCCACGCGCGCTGACGTTCTCCGCCCGAGAGTGTGCGCAGCGTCCTATGCGCCAGCCCCTCCAGCCCGGTCATGCGCAGCGTATCGTCGATTATGCGCCCATCGTCCGCGTTCAGCCGCCGCCCCAGCCTGAGGTACGGATACCGGCCATAGGAAACCAGCGTGCGCACGTCTATATCGGGCGGCGACGTGTGTACCTGTGCAAGGTACGCAATGTGCTGTGCGATTGTTTTGGGGCCGTAGGCGTTTATCGGCTTGTCGTTGTAAATCACCTGACCGCGCTTGGGCACAACCGCTTTGGATACCGTCTTTAACAGGCTGGACTTGCCGCATCCGTTTTGGCCGATTATCGTGACAACCTTGCCGCGCGGAATGTCCATCGTCACATTGTCCAGCACCGTGCGGCCGCGGAAGCCTATCGTTACATCCTTGAATCCGAAATACATCAGCCTTCACCTCCGCTATCGCGCGTGCGCAGCAGGTACAGGAAAAACGGCGCGCCGATGAACGAAAGTATTATGCTGACCGGGATTTCGCCCGGCGGCATTATCACGCGGCCTATCGTGTCGCACACGACCACCAGCGTGAATCCCAGGAACGCCGACGCGGGGAACAGATATTTATAGTCCGAACCCACGATCAGGCGCGCAATGTGCGGCACGACCAGACCCACAAAGCTGATAAGTCCCGCCACGGCGATAGCCGCGCCCGAAAGCAGCGACGATACCGCGATCAGGAAGAAGCGGAACTCTTCCGTGCGCAGACCCAGCGCGTTGGCCGTCTCGTCGCCCAGCATTAGCACATTCATCTTGGACGGCAGCAGAAAGCACAGCGCAATGCCGCATACCGCGTAAGGCAGTATCATCTGAAAATGCGACCAGCCCGAACCGTTCAGGCCACCCACCAGAAAGCCCGACGCATTGCCCAGCGAATCGGCGAAGAACGTCTTAATCATATCGTTAAACGCGCCGAACAGCGCCGATACCGCCATGCCCGACAGTATCATCTTGACCGGGCTTACGCCGCGCTGATACGCTAAGGCATATATAAGCATCGTGGTCACGAACGCGCCCACTATCGAGCCGATGGGCAGCAGGTACGCGTATTGCGGAAACGCGACCAGCGTTATATAGCCGATAAAGCTCGCGCCGCCGGTAACGCCGATCGTGGACGGCGAGGCCATGGTGTTGCGCATAACCCCCTGCAATATGCAGCCCGACAGCGACAGGCACACGCCCACCAGCCCGCCGCACAGTATGCGCGGCACGCGCAGGTTCCATATCAGCAGCCGCGACGTGGAGTCGTCCTCTATAAACATCGCGCGTATTATATCGCCCAGCGAAAACTCAACCGTGCCTATGCCCACGCATATCAGCGCCGAAAGCACGCTGAGTATACCGAACAGCGTAATCAGAACCACGCGCAGCCGATGCCGATTCCGCTCGTTCATAGCTTTTGCAGAAACTCTTTCATTTCTTTCTGAAGCTCGCTCAGCTCCTCGGCGTTGGGATGGCCCAGCGATTCCTTCTGCTTTTCAAACCGCTCCTGGCTCAGGTGGCCCTTCTCGCCCTCGGGTATGCGCAGGCGGCGCGCGGTGCGGGCGAGGTCTATGCTGCCCCGGCACAGGTAATGGCCGATCAGCTCGTTCTGCTCTTGCACCAGCGCTTCTACGTTCTGGCATACTTTCTGCGCGTGTGCGGATTCGCGCGCCGCGCCCAGCGTGCCTATTATGATTATCTTTTTGCCATGCATGTGCCTGAGCAGCTCAATCGTGTCGTCGTCCGTGGTGCCGTGGTTGCACCAGTACGACAGCACGAAGGTATCGAACTTGTCGATCATTTCCTTATTTACATAACGTATGTTGTACGGGCCTACGTGATCGGGAATGACCTCGGCCGCCGCCTCCGCAATTTTGAAAGCGTTGCCGGTTATCGTGGAAAATACTATCGGTATCATGCCTTTGCAAATCCTCGCTTTTCATTCGTTTACCTTGGTTAGTTTGCGCTAACCAATATTTATTAAATAAATCAGATTGGTTAATGCAATCTAACGCATATAAAATACCATGCTTTTACCGCTTTGTCAAGCTTAATTTTCCGTGCACTAAATGAATGTGATTTTATCGGAAGTTGCAAATATGTCGTGTATGGCGCCGGCAATTGCAGCCATATGACTATATCAGGCATAATTTAAGTGCATTATCTGCATCATACCATTTGAAGCCAAACGGTGCATTTTGAACATGGCAGTGCATTTGAAAGCCTGTGAATTGTAAAAGATGCCGGTCATTTTCGCATAATTGTGATGTGTGGTGAAATGTTATCTTATGTGAGGCTGATTTGTGGTGAAGTGACGAACCGCTTTGCCGCAAATAGAAAGGCCGCCGGCTGCTTCTGCCTGAAGCAAACCCGGCTGCCTAGAGTGTATCTCAAGCGGGACAATCCGCAGGTTCGAGTGGATTTTTCGTCAGTTCAAGGAAGAAATCCGAAGGCTTAGCAGCGCTAAGTCGAGGGTTGATGACGCAGAAATGGCGGAAAAGACACCGAAACTGCGGATTAAGGAATTTTTGAGACACGCTCTAACAATATCCATTTTATTTTAATGGCTTGCCGCTGAGCGCACACCGCGCGTTACGCCTGCTTCTTCTTGTAGCCGCAGTCGCAATACGGCCCGCCCGACGCGAGCGTGTACTTGCGCACGAAGTCGGTGCCGCCGCCCGCCTCGCTCATCGTGTAGTCCAGATGGCACAGCGCGGGCGTCAAGTCGTACAGCCCCAGCTTTTTCATCAGCGTGCATATGCCGCACTGGGTGAAGCGCGCCTCATAGCCGCTGCCGTCGGAATATTCGTAAAAATCCATGTTCCACGAATACGGATTGCGATCGGCCGCCCTGAATGCCGCGGTGCTTTTCATGCCCGCGATGTCCTTTTCGGTATACTTGTTCTTTGCGCTTTTTTTGCAGAACCAGCGCATTTTGCCGGTCATCATGGAATCGGCGTAGTATTTGGTCAGCTTATCCACCGACGGGCGCACGGGCATATTCAGTATGAACGCCGCTATCATAGCGCAGTTGACTATGTTCATCTTGAATCTGTCCTGCTTCTCAAATTCGGGCAGATCGGCGATTATCGCCTTATAGCGCGGCTTTGCGGCCGCGGTTATCTTTGCGGCCTCCTCGTTTGAAAAGCCCAGCACGCTGGTCAGCTTTTCCTTAAACGAACCGCTGAACAGCAGCCACATGCCCATCGGCATACCGGCGTATTTCATGTTGCGCACCTCCACGCATCTTAGTTAGCTGTAACTAATATATAATCTTACAAAAAGGCCGCCCGCAGGCAGCCGATTACTTACTTCATCAGAAATCCGCACAATCTTTGACTAACTCGAATTAATCATTCATATTTTATCACTCCCACAGGCGTAAATCAACCTTACACCTCACAAGATTAATTAAAGAATGTATAAAATCTTCCTTGAAAATGAAATCGAGAGGGTATATAATGTTATCAGGTCGCTCACGACATATATTTGCACAGTCTTTACACAGTCGTATGATACAGCCTGCAAGAGTAAATACTCGCAGTCAAGGAGCCTTGATATGTTTACAGTTGAGCTAATCAGGTTGATAATTTCGTCATTATGCAATACCCCCCCCGCGAATTTTTAGGGGATTTTGCTCCCGCGACTCATTTACAATTATTTGCAAGCAAGGAGCCGTGCAATGCATAAGACGAAACGCCTGACGCTTATAATTACACTTTGCATCGCCGCCATGTTATTGGTGGGCTGCGCCGCGCACAGTTCGACGCGCGACACGGAATTGCCCACTCTCACCATCGGCAGCGACGATTTCCGTCCATACATATATCTGGACGTGGACGACGCATACGCCGGAATAGATGTTGATCTGGCACGCGAGGCATGCAGGCGTATGGGATATGAAGCCGTATTCGAGCAAATTAACTGGGACGAAAAGGACGATCTGCTGGCGAGCGGCGATATAGACTGCATCTGGGGCTGCTTTCAGATGGACGATCAGGAAAGCGACTATCAATGGGTCGGGCCGTATATGACGAGCTATCAGTCAATCGCGGTGCTGGCCGACAGCGATATACATACGATCAGCGATCTTGAGGGCAAGTCGGTAGCGGTCGTCAGCGGCTCCCTGCCCGAGAGGATTTTTACCGAGCGCACGGACGCGCGGATACCCGAGTTAAAATCGCTGTACTGCCTTGTATCGATGGATGAGGCCGTAATCGCACTGCGCAACGAGTACGTGGACGCGATTTCTGGACACGCCGCGACGCTGCAAGCGTTTTTAACCAATGCGGACGTGGAATATCGGTTTCTTGATGAGGAGCTGGAAAAGGTAAATCTGGGCGCGGCGTTCAGCAAGGACGCGGATCCGGAGGTATGCAGCCGCCTAAGCGCGGCGCTTGACGAAATGAAGACCGACGGCACTATCGCTACTATACTGAACTCTTACGGTTTGGACGCAGATCGCGCCCTTGGGGAGGGTTAATTTAGTGCAAGCAGCTTCCACCGGCAAGTCTTCAAAAAAGATCAAGCTGAGAAACAGCCTAATAATAGCCGTAGGAGTAATACTGTTTACGGTACTTACGCTGTCCATGGGCGCATCCGAGATAAAGGATACCCAGCGGCTCATGACAAACACGATAGACACGCTCAAGAACCAGTGCATGAGCTTTGACAAACTGGTCACGGCCGACAAGATAAAGAGCATGTTCCGTTTGTCCGACACACTAATGGAACTGAGCCAGCATATCGAACACGACGCGTCGCTGGCCAGCGATTCATATCTGGAGAGGTATGTCGATAATCTCCGGCTGGACGGCGTGGCCATTCTGGACGAAAACCTTGAGCTGTGCGCGTCCGGATATACGCGCAAGTTCCGCGGCACCGAGTGGCTGGGCGTTATGTCTCAGGATCTTATGCGCAGCATACTCGAAAACCCCAAGAAGGTATTCATGGAGCGCATATTTGCCGACGACGATTACTACGACGTATGCGCACTGGGGCGGCGCGACAAAGCAGGCGTTATCATAGGCTTTTACAGGCAGGAGCTTGTTACCGTAAATACCCACACCAGCGATTTGGCCGACCTTATAAACGGGCTGCACCTTGAACACAGCGGCACTTACATCGTCGTAAACGAAGGTACGATTATCGCCTCCAGCGAAAGTCAGCTGCGCGGACTTTCTGCGTCCGAAGCGATGATGGAGCTGTTCGACAACCTGCCCTATCGCGAGTCGCTCAATCTGCTTGCATATAATGGCCGGATCTATTTCGCCACGCGCACTATCTGCGATGATTACAAGATTTACGTATGCTTCCCGCTGCTTTCCGCGTTCAATGGCACGCTCACGGCGGCGATAGTATTCATCGCGCTGTACATCGCGTTCTGGCTGTTGTTGTTCGCGATACGCAACCGCAGCCTGCGCGACAGCAAGCAAAAGCTGCAGGAGACTAACGACCGCCTGCAGGAAAACATAAACATACTGCACTCGCTGGAAGAAATCTACTTTACGATATTCTATGTGGACACCCGGCACGGCACTTATGAAAGCGTATACTTAGCGCCGTGGCTGTCCCCGAATGTGCCGGTGCGCGGCGAGTACAACGACCTCAAATCATACCTTGTCACAAACCTCATACTGCCCGAATACAAAAAGACCATCGATTCGCGCATGGAGCTTAGCGCAATACGCGATTCGCTCAGCCGTGACAAGCTGACAGACGTGCGCCGCAGCTTCTACATCGACTATCAGGCCACACGCGGCGAATATGTAAACTGGTGCCGCGTAACTGTTACCGTCGTTGATTTCGACGATGCCGGCCATCCCGCGCACGTACTGGCCATGCTGCAGGACGTAAACGACGAAAAGGCCAAGGATGCCCAGTACCAGGCTAAGATACTCGCCGAGGCACAGACCGCAAAGCTGGCTAACATCGCAAAGACCAACTTTTTGCGCCGCATAAGCCACGACATACGCACGCCGATAAACGGCATACATGGCTACATCAACATGTCGGCGCGCTATCCATGCGATATGAATGTGCAGGCGTCCTGCCGCGAGAAGGCCGGTATCGCGCTCACATCGCTGATGGAGCTGGTCAATAACGTGCTCGACATGAGTAAGCTCGAGGGCAGCGACATACAGTTGGACAACAAGCCGTTCGACATTGAGCAGATTTTGCACGACGTGGACGTAGTTATTAAGCCGCAGGCCACCGAGCACAACATAAGTTACATAGTCGAGCATGAGAACCTGGGCGAAAGCGCGCATCTGATGGGCAGTCCCCTGCACATACGGCGGGTGCTTCTCAATTTGGCCAGCAACTCGGTCAAATACGGCCGCAGCGGCGGCTACATACGCATAGGTTGTCGCGTGTCAAAGGTGGAGGGCGACGTTTCGACGTTCGAATTCACCTGCGTCGACGACGGCATAGGCATGGACGTGGAGTTCCAGAAGCACGTATTCGAGCCGTTCATGCAGGAAAGCGAGGACGCGCGCACGCGTTACAGCGGCAGCGGTCTGGGACTGGCGATAGTGAAAAAGCTGGTCGACGCGATGAACGGCACGATAACCTACGTAAGCGAAAAGGGCGTGGGCACCACGTTCACGGTGACTCTGCCGCTTACGATAGACCGCACGTACCGCGCGCCGGTTGTACCCGTGCGCAAATCCTCCGCGCCGCATCTGCTGACGGGACTAAATGTGCTGCTGGTCGAGGACAACGAGCTGAATATGGAAATATCCGAATTCCTACTGACCGAGATGAACGTAAACGTCACCAAGGCGTGGAACGGTCGTGAGGCCGTGGATATATTCAGCGCGTCGGACGCAGGCTACTTCGACATAATACTGATGGACATAATGATGCCCGTCATGAACGGCATAGACGCGTCGATAGCCATACGCGCCCTGCACCGCCCGGATGCAAAGACGGTAAAAATAATCGCGCTGTCGGCCAACGCATTTACCGATGATGTGCGCCGCAGTATAAGCGCCGGCATAAACGAGCATATCGCCAAGCCCATAGACACGCAGCAGCTCTTCTCGGTATTGGAAAAGTATACTGCGGGCAATCCCCACCTGAGCAATAACTGACCATACAAGCGCTGCCGCGAGCAATTGCGGCGGCGCTTTTTCTGGGCGCGGCGTATATCTCAGGCACATTTTGCGCCTTACATGGAAATTGCCCTTGGAAATATGGAAATTGTGGAATATAATTTATAGTAGGTTATTGTATGTATCATGACTTTCTTCTACTAGAGTATGTCTCAAACGGAACAATTCGCAGGTTCGAGTGGATTTTGCGTCAGTTCAAGGAAGAAATCCGACGGCTTAACAGCGCTAAGTCGAGCCTTGTGACGCAGAAACGGCGCAGCGACGCCCGAAACTGCGTACTCAGGAATTTTTGAGACACACTCTAGCTGCTTTTCGACTGTCTTAGTATCCGTTCCAATCGTTTCAAGCGCTTGCTTTCAAGCAAATCCCATTCGCAAGCCCCTGCGCCCTATAATTTTGTTTGCATGGTACACATTTTTCTGAGTTCGTTTATAATAGTTTATTGACCAATCTCTTGCAATTTAGTTCTAAAATGGCTATAATACTATGCGGTTAGTTTTAAGTTCGATTATTCTTATCATGTATGCCGTTAAGATGCTCTCGATCGGCAGGAGGCGCTATTGATTTGAGAGTGCATTTATTTGATTACGGAGATATGCCCATTATTATTTCTGCGATTAGAAAGGGACTTTCTTGCTGCCATGAATACTTCTGACAACAAACTAAAACGTCATATTATAATTAATGTCGCGTTGTTGCTGGCCGCAATATTCGCGATTATGATAATGTCCGTGCGCGAAAACCGTATGCGCCATATACAGCAGATAAGCGCGTACATCGATGTATTATCAAACCGAACCGCCATGCACGTAAGCGACGTGCTTCAGGACCGCGAGGAGGCGATTGATTCCATCGCGTACCTTTACGGTGATACGCTTACGTCGCGCGATCCCGATCTTCCGCGGCTGGCCGAGCTGGAAAGCTGCTCTAATTTCGACCGGATACGCTTTGTCGATAAACAGGGCATGACATATGCCAGCAATGGAGAAGCGGTCGATTGCTCCGACCGCGAATACTTTGAGCGCGGCATTCATGGCGAAAGCGGAATCTATACCTCGCTCAAATCGCGCTTCGATGGCCAGCGGATGATTGGATTTTATTCGCCCGTGCGGTATGATGGCGAGATCTGCGGCGTGCTGCTGGGACTGCTCGATCAGGAAAGCATTTCCAACATGCTAAAAACAGACCTGTACGGCAATTCGGCAGTTACGATGCTGATAACCACAGATGGATGCATAATCGGCCAGTACAAATCGCACACCGACCTTATATACGATACGGTATCCGAGATACTGCCCTATTTCAGCGAAGATCAGCACGAAGCCATACTTGCTGCCATCGCCAACCGCGATGAGAAGCTTAGCGTTACCTTTACCGGCAAAAGCGGCGATTCGGTGGGCGAAATCGTGCCCATTGAGGACTCGGACTGGTCGCTTCTGCAACTGTTCCCGTCCGCAACGACGCACGAGATCATATCCAGCGTCATCCACGACGAGTACTTTGCGATGTCGCTGCTGGTTTTAGTGCTGCTGTACTTCGGATTGCAATTTTTGTACCTGATGCGCAAACGCGCGGCGGCAATGCGCGACGAGAACAACCGCAGGCGCATGATCTCGCTGCTGCAAAGCGTCGCCGACGACTACCTGTGCCTTATCAATGTGAACCTGAACACCGAACAGGAGGAACCGTTTCATCTGCGTTACGACGGCAGTATGAGCGACTGGGCCGTCGGAAATCATGACTACACACATTGCATCGAAAGCTATGCCGACAAGTTCATAAGCCCCCACGACAAACAGCGTTTTATAGACGCAGTTCAACTGCCCAAGCTGAAGGAGCTGTTCCGGACTCAAAAGGACTTCTATATAGAATACGACGCGATAATAGGCGGCGAGGAGCTCAGGCTGCAGGACAAGTTCACGATAGACCGCTCCAATCCCCGCGAGGAGCATCTGCACATAGGCATACGCGACATAACCGCCGTGACGAAAGAGCGCATACGCTCGCAGACCAGCATGGAGCTGATCGTATCGGCCGCCAGTACCGTGTATCCATTCATAATCGAGGAAAACCTGACCCGCGACCATGTGAAAACGATATACAATAAGGGACTGGTCAAGCCCGGCACGTTTATCAGCTCCACCATGGGAACCATGTTCGAGGATTTGAAGTCCACAGTCCCGATTGATGAGGACTACAACAAGCTGTATTCCGCGATGAACCGTCAGGCACAGCTGGACGCATACGAGCGCGGCGAACGCGACATACGCGTGCGTGTGCGCCAGCTTGGAGACGACGGCCAGCTCCACTGGATGGAGACGCGCAATGTACTGATGCAGAACTCCGCGGGCGACATATACAGCGTGTCCATGACGCGCTGCATAGACGACGACGTGAACAAGACGCTGGAGCTGAAGCGCGCCAAGGACGCCGCCGAGAGCGCGAACAAGGCCAAGAGTTCGTTCCTGTTCAATATGTCACACGACATACGCACGCCGCTAAATGCGATAATAGGCTTTTCCGCAATGGCGACGCGGCATATGGACGACAGTGCCAAGCTGAACGACTGCCTCAAAAAGATTAGCCTGTCCGGCGAGCACCTGCTGAAGCTGATCAACAACATGCTCGATCTGGCGCGCATAGAGAGCGGCAAGATAACGCTGGATATACAGGCGCATGACGTGATGGAGTCGCTCAGCAGCTTGGAGTGCATATTCGCGGCCGATATGAGCAAGAAGAACATGAACTTCCAGATCATACACGATCTGCACGACAGCATAGCGTTTTACGACGTGCTGAAGATGCACCAGATTGAGCTGAACATAATCGGCAACGCCATAAAGTACACGCCCGAGGGCGGCAGCATAGTTTACACGGTAAGGCAGACCGCCTCGGAGGACGGCTATGCCACGTATGAATGCTCGTGCAAGGACAACGGTCTGGGCATGAGCAAAGAGTTCCTTGCAAAGGTATTCGACGCGTTTGAGCGCGAAACCACCAGCAAAACCAGCAATATAGAAGGCCCGGGACTGGGCCTTGCGATAACCAAACGCCTGGTCGATGCTATGGGCGGCACGATTTCCTGCCGCAGCGAGCTGGGCAAGGGCACCGAGTTCATATGCCGCTTCAAGTTCAGGATAGGTTCCAAGACGGATTTGCCGAACGAACAGGCGGATGACGGCGCGGCGCTGGACGTACACGGCAAGCGCGTGCTGCTGGTCGAGGACAACGAGCTTAACCGCGAAATATCGCATGAGCTGCTCACAAGCGAGGGATTCGAGGTCGAGGAGGCCGACGACGGCGACGTTGCGATCGAAAAGGTCAAAAACTCCGCACCCGGCTACTTCGATCTGGTGCTGATGGACGTACAGATGCCGCGCATGAACGGCTACGACGCGGCCCGGGCGATACGCGCGTTGGACGACAAGGCGCTAGCCCAGATACCCATAATCGCGGTCACGGCCAACGCGTTTGAGGAAGATCGCCGCGCCGCGATTTCGGCGGGCATGAACGGTCACATTGCAAAGCCGATCGATGTACGCGCCCTGCGCACGCAGTTGGCTAACTTCGTGTGAGTGTACGCTCCCCTGCCCTGCCTGAATAGTCAGATACGCCCGCCGCATGGCTTTGATCGTGCGGCGGGCCTGCTTCGTCCTTTACGGTTTTCTGGGGGGCTAAAGCATCTCATTTCTTCGCCATGTATAGAAATTACAGTAAATGATGCAGCTGAGTCTGTTCCACGCAAACTTGTGGCATTGCCTATGTTCGAATCGCTTTCTGTGAAGAACATTGTTTTGCGCCTCAAAGGAATTGACTTCAATCATCGCGATAAGTAAGCAAACAACGTCGCAGCACCTGGGACTTTTCGTTTAACACTATGCCAACGCCCTATAAACAGCCAACAGCAAAGCGCCTGCGCTCCATCTTTCGGAACGCAGACGCTTTGCCTTGATTTATCTGTTATGCCTTTGTCGTGTTGGCTGCGGAATCTGATTCATCCGCGGCGTCTTTCTTGTTACGCCCGTGCAGGTACATATCCGCGTCGTACCTGATCTGCGGAATCTTATCCGCCGCCGAACGCAGACAATCGAGTATCAGCGGGTTAAACGCGCCGCATTCGCCGTTCAGTATCATCTGAACCGCCGTCTCGTGTGAGAACGCCTTTTTATACGAGCGCTCGCTGACCAGTGCGTCGTACACGTCAGCCAGCGCCACTATCTGAGCCGATATTGGTATCTGCTCGCCCACCAGCCCGTCCGGATAGCCGTGCCCGTCGTAGCGCTCGTGGTGCCAGCGGCATATCGCGTACGCCGTGCGCACCAGCGGCTCGTCACCATAGCCCTCGATCTTGTCCAGCATCTCGGAACCGATGGTCGTGTGCGTCTTCATTATCTCAAATTCTTCTTTAGTCAGGCGGCCGGGCTTATTCAGTATCTCCTCGGGTATGGCGATCTTGCCTATGTCGTGCAGCGCAGAGGCCGTCACGATCAGGTCGCGCTTGGCCGCGTCGAGATGATACATGTCGGTCTTTTGCAGCAGTTCGGACAGCAACAGCTCGGTTAGCTGCTTCATATGCAACACATGCAGACCGCTCTCGGTGTTTCTAAATTCGACAATATGGCTAAGTATATCGATCAGCATATTGTCGTTCTTTTCCTTTTCGACGATCTGTTTCGTGACCATCGATACAAGCCGACGCTGCTTGGCGTACAGCTTTATCGCGTTGACCACGCGCCGGTATACTATCTTCGCGTCGAATGGGCGGCTTATGTAGTCGGTAACGCCCAGCTCGTAAGCCTGACGGATTACGTCGTCGGAATCGGCGCTGGAGATCATGATTATCGGTATGTCATCGATCAGCCCCTGCCGCGCCATTTCGCCCAGCACCGCGAAGCCGTTCATTACGGGCATGACTATATCCAGCAGTATTACGCTTATGCCGGTTCGGTATTTCTGGAGCAGCTGCATACACTCGCGGCCGTTTTCGGCTTCCAGTATTTCGTACTCATTGCCCAGTATTTCGGTCAGGATTGCGCGGTTCATCTCCGCGTCGTCCACGATCAGCACCTTCTGCTTGGGGACTTCTTCCTCAGCCTGCTCGTTTTCGTGCTCCATGACGACGGTGTTCTTGCGCGTCTTGGCGCGATACATCAGCCGGTCGGCGCGCTCCAGCGCGGATGAGATCGGCTCGTCGTGCGCAATCGTGGCGCCTATCGACACGGATACCTGCATGTTGGGATAGCCGGGAATCAGCGAATCGTGTATCTGCGAGCATATTAATTGCAGCTTTCTCTGTAACACTAGCTCGGGGATATTGGGCATTACTATCAAGAATTCGTCGCCGCCGTATCTGACCAGCGTGTCAGACTTGCGTATGTTCTGCTGCGCAACCTTAGCAAACATCTCCAGCGCCAAATCACCCGCTTGGTGGCCGAACGCATCGTTGTACAGCTTAAAGTCGTCCAGATCGACGACCACTACGCCCGCATCCATCACGCTGTTTTTCAGCATATCCTCGTAATACCGCCGGTTGTAGGCGGGACGCGCTACCGGGTCGATATACAGCCGGTCGCGGTACGGGCTGAGCTTATCGCGGGTGCACGAATTATTGTATGGCTCGTTAGGCACTTCGTCGTCCAGCTTTTGAACCAGCTCCAGCACGTATCCCTTGCCATCGATTTCGAGATACTTGGCCGTCACCTGGTATGCTGACTTGTCGGCAAATTCCAGCTTGGTCTTTTTGCCGCGGCAATCGTATGCCTCGCACACGGCACAATTTTCGCATGGATGCTGTTTCCACCGTTCGTTCTTCATCGGGCATGGATCGTCGCCGGGCAGCGCCGCGTCGCGCTCCCGCTCTACCCTGCATATAGATTCGGAATCAATCAGTCTGGCGATTGTAAACAGACTTTTGTACAGTTTAAGTTCGGGTTCAAACTGATCCATAGACATCATAAGTCGTATCCATTCCTTTATCGCTTACGCCGCGGCAAATGCAGCCGCTCAAATGCGTTCAAGTCTGATTTGCCAATCTTTTCTCACACTCTATTCTACCATATTATATCAAAAAAGTCCATGGATTTTGGGAAAAGCACTTTACTTTTTAGGAAAAGCACTTTACTTTTTTCCATTTATCCGCTATACTATATACATACTGTGCTGCTTGGCATATTAGGAGAGATAGTCAATATGACGCTAGAAAGCTTTTACAATACAATTGGCGGCGATTACAAAAAGACGGTCGAAAGGCTTTATAACGAAGCCCTGCTGCGCAAGTTTGTAATGAAGTACCGCGGCGACGGCACTTTTGCACAGCTCAAGGAAGCTCACGACTCCAAGAATTGGGAGGAAGCGTTCCGCGCGGCGCACACGCTCAATGGTCTGGCGCTGAATCTGGGCTTCAACCAGCTTAACAAGAGCGCATCGGCACTGACCGAGCATCTGCGCGGCGGCAAACCGCTCACCGACGAGTCGCTTTATAATGCGGTTGAGCGCGATCACATGCTGGTCATCAATTCGATTGACGAGCTGGACGCGTAACAGACGCGCTGCTGTTTTCAGGCATTGTAATATTTTAAGGCTGCTTAATCAAGCGGCCTTTTGTTGTATCTGGCTTTCGGCAATGTGAATGTCTGTATATCCCATTTTGCGCGGCTTGAAAAGAAATTTCATGCTGGCTTGCGAGTTTCAGGCTGAAGCATCGGAAGTCAGGTATCATCGCAAAGAACAACCTGCGGACAGTTGCCTTAGAGTATGTCTCAAGCGATTCCACATTGTACGTTTGTAAGCGCATCATATATATTTCTTATCTGCATTTCGCATGTACCGCCTGCAGGCGCTTGCAATCGGTGCGATTGCTGGTATAATATTGTGTATAGACGGACAAAAAAGGAGAATTTGCGCCATGTTCCCAAGTGCAGAAATCGCCATGCGCGAATTAGAAATCGCAGGTCAGCTCAACCCCGGCCCGTGGACGCGGCATTCAGTAAACGTCGGCGAGGCCGCGCGGCACATAGCCGCGGCCTCGGGCGATATGGATACTGAAAAGGCATACGTATGCGGCCTGATGCACGACATAGGCCGGCGCGCGGGCGTGTTCGCCGTGAAGCACATAGTCGACGGGTACGACTACGCCATGTCGATGGGCTGGGACGAGGTGGCGCGCGTATGCCTGACGCACTCCTATCCGGTAAAGAATATTCGCGCCGACATAGGCCGCATGGACATAACGCCCGAACAGTACGAGTTCGTGGATAAGTTCATACAGGACATAGAGTACGACGATTACGACCGGCTGATAATACTGTGCGACGCGCTGGCGGACGCGAACGGATTCTGCATACTGGAAAAGCGATTTGTGGACACCACGCGGCGTTACGGCGTGTACCTGTTCACGATCGACCGCTGGAACAGCACCATCGCGATTAAGGAATACTTTGAAAAGAAAATCGGCGCGTCGATATACACGCTGCTTCCGGGCATCGAAAAGTGCATCTATGTGTAATTGAAGTATTGACAACACGCGTTGCATATGGTATCATATCGGTGATAAATCGCCAAAGGGCGAATGAAAGGAGCGATTCAGTGTGAAAGCGGTATATGAGGTGGCATTTTACTAAAATCGCATACATGCGCGCCATTAAGCCGGAGCCGGCTTTATTCAGTGTGCGCAAAATCAAGTAACCTTTCATGAATCGCCGTGGATTATTTGTGGACTTTACGCGGACGCATCGAACGGTGCGTCCGCGTTTTGTTTATATGCCGTCGCGGGTGGCTTCTAAAGGGCTGCTCGCGGCGGCTTTTGCGCTTTTTAAGGGCGCGTCCCAAGCGAAGAACTCCGCAAATTCGAATGGACTTTTTCATCAGTTCAGGGAAGAAACCCGATGGCTTAGCGGTGCTAAACAACGCAGAAATGGCGAAACGCTACTCGGAATTGCGTACTCCGAAATTTTGAGACACACCCCAGCACCGAAAGGAGAGATGCGAAATGAAAAGACTGCCTTACATGACTAACGGATGCACGCTGAACAACGAAACGAATTTCTCACACGACATTTTATCGGAGGTAATACGCCTTGAATTATTCAATAGATCTCGCCGATTACGGCTATAACGGAGAATGCACGACCGACGTCGCGCGCGTAAGCGCGGTACACAAGGAGCGATACGGCCTTATCACGCCGTTCGGCATGACATACGGCTTTTTGAAACCAGGCAGTTACATGCTGGGCGACCAACCCTACCCCACTGCAGGCGACTTTGTGCGCATCGAGTTTAACCCGTCGGGCGACAGCCGCATAATCGAAACCCTGCCGCGCCGCTCGCTTTTCAGCCGCATGGAGGCTGGGCCGCTAATGCGCGAACAGGCCGTGGCCGCGAATTTCGATTACGTGCTGCTGGTTACGTCGCTAAACCACGACTTCAATCCGCGCCGCATGGAGCGCTACCTTACCGTGGCGTTCAACTCGGGCGCGTCGCCGGTCATAGTGCTGACCAAGGCCGATCTATGCCCTGACTATCAGTCAAAAATCGCCGAGATGGAAATCACCGCACCCGGCGTGCCGGTTCACGCGGTCAGCGTATACACCGGCCTTGGCATGGACGCGCTCAGGCAGTATGCGCGGCCGCGCGCCACGCTTGTGCTGCTGGGTTCCAGTGGCGTGGGCAAATCCAGCCTGCTAAACGCGCTCGCGGGCAGTTATGAAATGCGCGTAAACTCCACGCGCGACGTGGATTCGTCCAAGGGGCGGCACACCACCACCCACCGCCAGCTGATCATGTTGGACAGCGGCGCGATGGTGATCGACACGCCCGGTATGCGCGAGCTGGGCATGTGGTGCGCGGGCGACGGGCTGGACGCGGCGTTCCCGGATGTGGAGGCGGTGCTTGCGCGCGGCTGCAGGTTTTCCAACTGCCGCCACGAAAGCGAGCCGGGCTGTGCGGTGCGCGCGGCGCTGGAAAATGGCGAGCTTGACCCGGAGCGCTGGCGCAGGTACCAGGCACTTCAGGCAGAAAATCGCAGAAGCGACGAGCGCCAGGCCCTTAAACGCGAAAGACAGGAGCATATGAAGGGCATTGCGACTAAGCGCAAGGAGCTTAAACGCAAAGGGCGATAACGTATGCTTTTAAGGCGGGCATCGGCGCTTGTGCGCTGGAGCAAATTTGAACAGGCCGAACAGACGTGATTCCGCCTGTTCAAACCCTGCCTTAAAATAAATATCCGCAGGCTTTGGGAAGTCGCTCGCTTTAGGCATTAAGCGAATTACTTCCCGCCTGCGGATTGTTTATGTAAGCGACTAATGTATCTTCTCGACAGCAATCAGCACCGGCGTGTTGCCCGGCTGATTCACGTACCGCCTGACCATCGCCTGATACCTGCGCCCGTCCAGCGCCGCCGCCCAGTCGATCAGCGCATCGCGTTCGCGCGCGCCCTCGGCATGGCCGGGATAGGCGCATATGGTCATCAGCCCGCCGCGCTTCATCAGCTCCAGCGCCGCGTTCACCGCCTCCAGCGTGCTGTCAAGCAGCGTCGTAACCGACTTATCGCCGCCCGGCAGCCAGCCCAGATTGAACACGACCGCGTCCACCGGCTCATGCACAAACTCGGCCATGCGCGCGTGCGAGGCGCAGAACAGCTCCGCGCGCGGTAAAAGCCCGGCCTCCTCCAGCCGCGCCCGCGTGCGATCGACGGCACTTTGCTGTATGTCGAACGCATACACGCGCCCGCTTTCACCCACCATCTCGCATAATGCCTGAGTATCGCCGCCGCCGCCCATCGTCGCGTCTATTACGCGCGCGCCCTCGCCTATCGCGCGCACCTGCAATTCGCGCGCCCAGTGCCACGCGCTGCCCATATCCAGCATATTTCCCTCCATCAATATACGCCCATATCGCGTATTACCGGCTCGCCCGCCGATTCGGTTATATCAAGGGTAAGCTTTTTGCCGCGCGCGCCGTTCAGTTTGATTATGCGCTTATGGCCGATGCACTTGGCCGAGTATACTTCTTTGCCGTCAATCGACACGGTGAATGCGCGCACGATGTGGCCGTTCGTTATGTCCTCGCGAATGACCACATAGTCCAGTGCTCCGTCGGGCAGGTCAAGCTCGATATGCTTGCCGCGGCCGCTGGTTTCGGCCTTTGCCTTGCCGAACTTCTCATTTATCATTCGGCCAAAGTCCTCGAACTGCTTTGCGTCCTCGAACTCGCCGTCGCGGTTTATCGCCATGCCTATCAGCAGATTGGCGTTGCGGCCCACGCTGCGCAGGTAGCATTCCAGCAGCTCCTCGGACGTATATACCTTGTCCTGCTCGCCCGCGCGCCATGCCCAGCCGCCGCCGAACGCGTCGCTGCGGCGATTGCCCATGTCGTTTTCGGCGGGCCACCAGTACTTGCCGTCCGGACTGCCCACACCGGCTTCCTCGACGTTAAACGTACCGTCGAACGCCGCCTCGTCGCTGTTGGTCGCCGCCCAGCAGTTTTCGGGCGACAGTCCCAGCTCGTTGCCCACCCAGCGCACGTTATGCGCGTGTCCCTTGGGGCCTTGGAAACAGATTGCGTCGGGCTGATATTTTTCAAGCAGTCCGGCCGCGTCGGGGCCGCCCTTCTCCTTGGGTATCGTGCCGCCGTCGAACCATATTTCAAACATGTCGCCGTACTGCGTCCACAGCTCGGTAAGCTGGGCGTTTACGTGCTTTACGTATTCGTCGTACCTGGGCGTGCCGGGATGGGTGTCGGGATCGGCGTCGGATATGCCGTAATAGCCGTTGCAGCCGGTCGAGTAGTACAGGCCGGGTTTCAGGCCGTACTTCTCGCACGACTTTACAAAGTCGCCCACTATGTCGCCCTTGCCATCCTTCCACGGCGACGAGGCGATGCTGTAATCGTTGTCGCGCGTGGGCCACAGCGAAAAGCCGGTGCAATGGTTCGCGACCAGCACCGCGTACTTCGCGCCCGCCGATTTGGCCGCGGCTATCCACTGATCGGTATCCAGCTTAGTGGGCGCGAATATGCTTGCGGGCATATGCTCGCGCACGCCGACGGTTTTTATGGCTTTATATTCGGGATTGTATATATCCATCAGGTAATGGATGATAACGCCGATCTCCATGTCGGCCCATTTGAGCTGCTGCTGAGTAGGTTTGGACATCATGACCCGCCTTTCGATTATTTGTTTAAGGCATAAATACGGCGGGAGGACTTGCCTTGCCTCCCGCCTGAAAATAATGCGCTTAATTAGCCCACTTGGCCTTCAGCACGGGCATCCACAGACCGCCCTGCACGGTGCGGTGACGGAACTCGCGGCATATGGCCGTGTCGGTTTCGAACCAGTCGGTGAACGGCACGCGGTCGCGCGTGTTGTCAAGGAACACGGTCAGCAGCCTGGACATAAAGCGCGTATTCTCGTCGGTGTCATCCAGCGCGCTGGCCCACAGCATCCAGTCTGACTTGGTAAATTCCTTGCGGCTGTCCAGCGGCACGCCGTAGGGATTGGCGCGCTTTACATATGTCGCAATTTCGGCCTTGCGCACGTCGGCGCTAAAGAGGTCAAAGCCCGCCACGGTATCCCATACCATGTTGTACTTCAGACTCCAACTGTCGGGGTTGCCCAGCGCCAGCATCATGCCCGCGTCGTTAGCAGCCAGTGTTTCAAGCTGCTTTGCGTTTGCGCGCGCGATTTCGTGATACCTGTCCTCGCCGGTCATCTCGCCCATCGCATAGAGCGCCTCGCACGCCTTTATCGCGAGGTTTACATTGCGGCTCATGTGACCCGCAAAGTCGTCGGTGCAGAGCTGGGAATCCAGATCGATGCCTTTGTCGATCAGGTACTGCGCCCACTTGCGCAGCGTAGGCATGTACTTGTCGATGTATGCACGCGAGCGTTCGCCGCCCTCGGCGCGCATATATGTATACGCCATCAGTATCATGTTGCCGCATTCCTCGACCGGCATCTGATACTTGAAGTTGAACAGGTTCTCGCTGCTCTTATATATATTTAGCCATGCGAACGGATCGCCCTTGGTCTTTTCGCCGTCCAGACCGTATACCTGACCATTGGCGATCGGGTACTGCCCCATGTCGTGCGGCGCGAAGTCATACTGCCAGCTCGGCATATTGGCAAAGTCGAATATGCACGTCATGAGTCCGCGCACCAGCTCGGGGTTGTAGCACAGCAGCAGCGGCAGCGAAGGGTAGCTCACGTCCACGGTGTTTATGCAGCCGTTGCTGTGGCATTCCTTGCTCATGTATACCAGTTCGCCATCGGGACGGCGCACGGCCTTATGCGCGGCCAATACCTGACGGTATGCACAGGTGATTATGCTTACGTAGTCCTCGCCGAACGGGCGCGCGTCGTTAAGCAGCTTCTCCTGCCACGCCATGGTCTTTTCCCACAGCTCGTCGTGATGCTTATAGAAATAGTCGATAGCCGCATCAATGGTATCGAATCGCTCGGTCCACACGCCCTTGAGCATATCGCCCAGTACGATCAGGCTGTAACCGTCGTCATACGCGAATACGTCGTATACCTTGATTTCGCCGTCAAAGCCGTGAGGCAGCTTGTACACCGACATCAGCGTGCGCGCGGCAAATTCACTAACATCCTCGGTGCCCGCATTTTTGCGGGTGAAGTTATAGTTGTACGCAACGCCATGCTCGTTATAGCGCGCATAGCGGCCTGCCAGATAGAACGTACCCCAGTCGATGTCGATGCCGTCGCCGCGCTCGTGCAGCGGCTGCTGGTGGCGCTTGCCGAAGCGCGCGAGCGAGTAGCCCTCGCAATCCAGCGTCTCGCCCGCCACGTTGCTCACGTCGTGGCCGCACATGGGGCTGTCCACGTACAGTTCGATCGATATGTCGTGGCCGCGGCCGTCCAGCACCTTCAGCTCATAATCGATAAAGGAGCAGGGCGTGCTCATCAACTGAACATCCTCAAGTATTGCCGGACTCCAGAAGCTGAGCGTCAGGCGCACGCGGCTGTTTTCAAATACATAGCGCGTTACCAGCGGCTCAAAGTCCACCGACTTCTGCGGCAGAGTGCGCTGCGGCGCGCCGAAGCGCGGATCGGCCGCGCCCATGAAGCGCAGGTGTTCGCCATCGATATGCATAACGCCGTGTATGGGCTTTTCCATGCCGAACCACAGGCGGGTGTTGTCGTCGTTAAGCTGATCCGAGCTGCTCCATATACTTACATAAGGGTCGATAGTAACAAGCGGATACGCAGGATATCTCATCATTATGCTCCCTTCGCACATTCTGCCGCCATTATAGCACATTGCGGCTGAAAATAACATACCCATTTTCCAACCTGAGCGCCGTATTTGCGCCTTAAAAGTAAAAAGACGCGATTCCGATGTATTCTTTCGGAAGCGCGTCGAAAGTTTATTTAACATTATCGGTGCGATGCCATGTCTCAAACAGCGTGTGCCACACGTCAAGATGCGCTTCGCAGTCGAGGTAATGCGAAAACATCTGCCGCCCGCGCTCGTCGCCTGAGTTCAATGCCTTCGCCGCGCTGGTGTACTGTTCGCGCAGTGTTTCGCAGAAAGCGCGCCATTCGCGTTCGCACGCCGCTTCATCCCTGATTATGTCCGAGCGCGCGTCGAATCCGTCCAGCATCTCGCGCGCCTTGTCGTGTGACGCAATTTCTATGCCGGTATCGGTAGTCACGACCGGAATATACCTTAACGTACGCTTGCCGTCCTCAATTTCCACGCTGAGCGCCAAACCGCCGTGCCACTGCGGATTTTCGTCGTGCCACACGAACGAGAAATTGCCCTCGCCATAGACGATCTCCGCACCCGCGTATTCCTCGCGACAGCCTATGCAATGGCTGTGCTGGGTAAGCACGATGTCCGCGCCCGCCTCGGCCAGCGCGCGGCACGCACCGCGCAGTCTGGGCGACGGGTACTCGCACTGCTCCTTGCCGCCGTGGTACATTACCACCACCAGATCGCAGCGCGATTTCAGCGCGCGCACATCGCCGGGAGTTATAAACGGATCGAATGGGTTGGAGCCGGGCAGGTTGCGCAGGGCGTAGCTATATTCATGCTCACACACCGCGCACACGCCCACGCGCACGCCGCCGCACTCAAGCTCCAGCGGTTTGCGGCTGTCCCGGTCGTTTTCGCCCGCGCCGAACCACGTTATGCCCGCGTCCTCCAGTGCGCGCTGGGTATCGTGCAGGCCGTCCACGCCAAAGTCGCATACATGGTTGTTGCTCAAGCCCGCGTGCGTAATGCCGGCCTTGCGCAATGTCTGCGCACATACCGGCTTGCCCTTCAGATTAGGGCCGCATTTGCGTATCGCCGCGTCGGAGTCGGTCAGTGCGCATTCCAGATTTATCACGACCGCATCCGCCGAAGCGAACTCGTCCGCCATGCCGCCAAACGCCGCTCGCACGTCGCCGCGTTCCAGCGCGGGCGCGCTTATATCAGTCGGTACCACGTCGCCGCACAATATCAGCTTCATAAATCAAGCCTCCCCCCGAGCCGCGCGATTATGCTTTCAGCCGCGCCAGCCGGTCACTTCATCGAATACAGGCCAGGTCTGCGCCGCATAGAAGCGGTGTCCCTCCGGGCCGACCACATGGCGAACCTTGTCGGGCGCGCCCGCGGCGGCATACAGCTTTTCAGCCACTGCGAACTCGCGGTTGGCCGAGTCGATCGGGAATATCGGGTCTTTAGCGCCGCCCACTATAACCAGCGGCCGCGGCGCGGTCATGCCCGCCAGATCGCCCATGTCGAAATACTTCATTATGCCGGGCACGTAGTTGCATGTGCAGTGTTTCTGCGCGCCGATGGATTCGAGATAGCCGCAGAACGCCGACGCGGGCACAGCCGCCGCAATGCGCGTATCCAGCGCCGCCGCGTAGCACGTAACTGTGCCGCCGCCCGACTGTCCCTGAAGCGCAATTTTGCCCAGGTCTATCTTATCGGCAAAGTGATTTTCCAGGCAGTCGATGCCGCGCATCACGTCCCAGCAGCGCTCGCCCACCAGCGTGCGCCCCAGCAGCAGCGCCGCCATGGCGGGCTGATAGCAGTCGGGGCCGTTCTCGGTGCCGCCGCGCTCGCCGAACGCGCGCTGTTCCATGACCAGCGCCGCCTGGCCGCGCGCGACTATCTGCTTTGCAAAGTCGCGGTCGCCGCCGGATATGGTTTCCTCATCGCCCGGATACTTAGGGCGGCCCATCGATATGTGCGCGCCGGTGGAGTGGCCCTGAAGGCATATCACGACGGGTATCTTACCAGCCGCGCCATTGGG
Source organism: uncultured Eubacteriales bacterium (assembly GCA_948467645.1). Classification (GTDB taxonomy): domain Bacteria; phylum Bacillota; class Clostridia; order Christensenellales; family Aristaeellaceae; genus Fimadaptatus. The sequence goes on from CAOKFD010000006.1 coordinate 50,360, forward strand.
TAGCCAGAGATTGCAGCACACGTCCACCTCGGGTTCACTGGCGTAGGTAAAGCGAATCTCATGGAAGTTCTCGCCGTCCTGCTCCCATTCGATGTTGAAGTTGTCGCTCTCCGGCATTTCCAGCGGCAGGCCCAGTAGTTCGGTCAGCTTTTCGCGCGCCTTCACCTGCCACGCGGCGAAGTCCTCGCCCTCTCTGTAAGTCAGCGCGCGCGGCGCGTGGCGCATCAGTTCTATGTGGCGCTCCTGAGGATCATAATGCATAAGTACGTTCCTTTCCGGCGCGGGCGCTTAGCCTTTTACTGCGCCCAGCATTACGCCTTTGACGAAGTATTTTTGAAGCAGCGGATAAATCGCAAGTATCGGCAGCGTAGCCACAACTATGGTAACATATCGCACCTGTATAGATACGGCCGCCATGTCATTGGACGCGGTGCTGTTGTCCATGAGTTCGCTTGAAGCCTGAATAAGCACGCGGCGCAAAAGCACCTGCATGGGCATGAGTTCTTCCTTGCTTAGGTACAAAAGCGCTGTGAAAAAGTTATTCCAGTGTCCAACCGCGTAGTACAGTGTAAGCACGGCCAGAGTAGGCGTAATCAACCTTACGGCAATATGGCCGAATGTTTGCCACTCGTTCGAGCCGTCAATTTCGGCGCTCTCGATAACCTCGTCCGGTATGGCTGAAAACGCACTACGGCACACCATCACGTTATACGTGGACAGCAGGCTGGGGATAATCATTACCCAGCGCGAATTATAGAAGCCCAATTTGGTAATAAGCAGGTACGTAGGTATCATACCACCCGAAAAATACATTGTAAAGGCGATAAAAAAATTAAAGAACCTGCGCGCAAAAAAGCGATTGCGCGACAGCGGGTACGCGGCTATGGTAGTGGCGGCCAGATTAAATACAGTGCCTACCGTCGTATAAAACAGCGTATTGCCATAAGCCGTCCACAGGCCGTTTTGTTTAAATACCTGTCGATAGCCGTCCAGCGTAATGTCCACCGGCCACAGAAAGACCTCGCCCTGATATACTGCGTGAGAGCCGCTGAACGACACCGCGACTATGTAAAGAAACGGCCAGAGCGTAATCACGAATGCGAATATGGCAATGATATATACCAGCGCATAAAACAGCCGGTCGTTGCCGACATTTTGCTTTTTCATTATATATGCTCCTCCTCACCACAAGCTGGTCTGCGTTGTCATGCGGCATATGCGATTGGATATATACACAAAGGCAAAGTTTATTACCGAGTTAAACAGACCTATCGCCGACGCAAATGAATAGTTGCTGGACTCTATGCCCTTGCGGTATACATAAGTCGATACCACATCCGCCGTTTCGTATACGGAGGAGTTATACATAAGGTAGACCTTTTCAAAGCCTACGCTCATTATGCTACCCAATTGCAATATAAAAAGTATGGTTATTGTAGGCGCAATCATGGGCAGAGTTATGTACCACACCTGCTTGAACTTGGTAATGCCGTCAATCTTACCCGCCTCATAAAGACAGGGGTCTATGCCCGCGATCGCCGCGATATATATTATCGAATTAAAGCCAAAGCTCTGCCATACGCCCGAACCTACGTAGAGCGTGCGGAACCAGCGCGGGTTGATCAAAAAGTTAATTTGCTCGCCGCCGAGCCGGGATATTATGACGTTTACGATGCCGTTATTGAGTGAAAAGAAGTTGCTTATCATGCCTACAAGTACGACCGTCGAAATAAAGTGCGGCAGATAGCTCACCGTTTGGACAATTCGCTTTACTTTGTCATTTACGATCTCGGTCACGCATACCGCAAACAGTATTGGCGTTGGAAATCCAAACAAGATGGAATAAAGCGACAAAAGCACAGTGTTGCGTATAGTGCGGTATGCGTATGGCGAGGCAAAAAACTGGTTGAACCATTTAAGCCCCACCCATTCCCCGTTATATATGCCTCTTCCGGGTTTAAAGTTCTTAAATGCAATTATGGCGCCGCTCATTGGTATATAGCTGAATATTACATAATACGCAACTATTGGCAAAAACATTGCAAGTAGGTACTTATCCCGCTTAACGAGCTGCCAGAAAGTCTTTTTCCGTACACCGTCAGTCCTTGGCCCCGTCATGTCGAATACCTCCCCCGATTAAAGGCAGAGCGCGGCGGGACAGTCCCTGCCGCGCCCGTGCCAGATGGAAGCCGATTTATGCCGATTACTTGACTGCGCTTGCGCGATCGGCAGACGCCTGATATACCGCCAGCAATTCTTCCACGCCCATGGCCTTAACCGCATCGACGTAGCTATCCCACTCGTCAAGCGAACGTGTGCCCATTATAAACGCGGACAGGTTTTCATCAAAATACGTTTTGAGGTCGGCGGCGTAGGTATTTACAACTTCGTTCTCTTCCGGGAACTTAAACGAGAAAGTAACGCTAGGGTTGACCACATAGTCGCTCAGCGTGCGAGCCATTTCGCGAACCTGATTGCATTCCTTGCTCATGTAGTCAAGCTGATAGCTGGGCAGCGCGGCAAAGTTATAGCCCTGCTTGTCGCGGTAGCGATCCGGATTGCCCAGATATTCGTCGGTGAACACGTACTCGCCGTCCACTATCTCATAATCCACGCCCTCGGTACCGTACCACGTCTGTACTCCAACTTCCTCGCTCTGAAGATAGTCGCAGAATGCAAACACCATTTCGGGGTTTTCGCAAGTGCTGGTTATGCCATAGAAGCCGCCCATAGCGTCGCGGCCATACGCCGGCTGATCGCCATGCGCGCCCGTCGGCGGAATTATCGGCATCATTATCGGGTCATCCACGTTAAATTTCCATTCCGGATTAATGGTCGAGGAGTAACCGGTGCAGTTGGAAATAAAGTGTATGAGAGAACCGACCTGATTGCTGGAGAACAGCGCAGTCTGCATGTCATAGTTGGCGGTGGCATATTCGTTGTACAAAAGGCCCTCTTCGTAGAGCTTATGCGCCCAGGTGAGGAACTCCTTATACCGCTCATCTATATATCCGCAGATAACAGTGCCGTCATCCTCAATCTGGTATCCGCCGGAATCGGCCAAATCCAGACCCCAGTACATGCCCCACAGCTGTATCTGACCCGAGCGCATAAACAGCGGCACTTCGTCGGTAGCATCGCCGTTGCCGTTCAAGTCGTTTTCCTTTACGGCCTTTAGATACTCGTAATAATCATCCATGGTCTTAATATCGTCGGCGGTCATTCCCAGCGCCTTAAGATATTCCATATTGACCATGAGTCAGCGCATGTTGCTATCGGTAGTATATATGTACGGCAGATAGTACATCTGGCCATCGGGGGTAGTTATCTCAGCCTTAAGGCGGGGATGTTTTTCAAACTGCTTATTAAAATTAAAGCCGTACTTCTCATAATATTCGGTAAGGTCGAGGAACAGCCCCGAATTAATATATGACATATCCGGGTCCGAGCCGCCTATCATTACAAGATCCGGCAGGTCAACACCCGCAGCCAGGCGGGGTTTAATCACGTCGCCGTATGACGAAGGATCGACCATCTCCAGTTGGAGATTTACGTTCGCCTTTTTAAGGACTTCCTGCCACCATGTCATGGAATCAAAGTCTGTGACGAGCGAGGCGCCGTTGGTGCCCAGCGCTGTGATCGTTACCGGTTCTTCCGATATTGGGGCAGTGCCGTCATACGATATGTCGGCAATTGCGGTGCCTGCACCCATGGCCATTACAGCGCTCAGAGCAAGACCAGTTAAACGTGCGGCATACTTTTTCAGCTTCATTGTGTCAGACTCCCCTTTCGCTTTCGCGGCTCGCGGCCGCATTTCATGGCGAAATTATAGCGTTAAAATGCTCGCCCGGTCAATATTCATTGCGTGTACCGCCGCATTAAGCACCAAATGCTCATGTATTTTCCAATTTGCTATACAATAGGTGCTCGCGGTATTCACGGGGTGACACATTATAGCAGCGTATAAACGCGCGTTTGAACGAAAGGTAGCTGGCATAGCCCACGTCAGATGCGATATCAGCAAGCGCGCGTTCGCTCGATTCGATAAGCGATACTGCCTTACCCAGTCTGAGTGTCTGAACATAATCGCTGAACGTAACTCCCGTCGCGGATTTTATCAGCTTTGAAACCTGCGTCCTGTGCATATTAAATTCGTCGGCGACCTTTATAACGCACAGTTCTGCGTCGCAGAAATTCGCACGTATGTATTCCAGTACGCGCCCGCCAGCATCGCTATCGCGCGGCTCGCCGGCAACAGTTTTTTGCACAGGTTGAGTCAATACGGCCAGCGCATTTTTAAGCGCCTGTCTGCGGCCGTCCGCGTCGCGCGCCTGAGCAAACTCGCGTCCCAGTTGCTCCGCATCCAAGCCTTCCTCCAGTGCATCGCGCATAATAAAGCGCATCGGTGCGCTCATGTTATCGCCTTCAATAAACTCGCCTAGCGCCCGCAAACAATCATCCGCATTTTTGCGGCGTATGCCATCGGCCAGCGCGATCTGCACCGAAACCGGCATATCCTCGCGCAGCCTGCGCCGCTTTTCCAGTTCGTCGCGCAGCCGCGCATATTCCGTATGAAATTCCTCCGGCCCCATTATCACATCGGATATTGCAATAGATATCTGTTCCTCTCCGCCCATAAGCCGGGCCAGACTTTCGCGCGCCGCATCGGCGGTCTGCACGCCGTCATACCATAAGAACACGCACTTTGCGCCGAATATATCTGCAAACGCTATGTGTTCCGTACCCGCGGCAATCTTCTCCTCGTCCAGATTTACCTTGGCGCTGCTTATCGCCGGCTCTATCACCGCCAGCAGGCACGGTACGCCGTCGCATATCCATGGCAAGAAGCCGGTTATATATTCATCTGAAAAGTTGAAATCGGGGTTTGTGAGTATTCCGCAGAATATCTCATTGCGCATAAGGTTAAGAAAATTATCGCGCGCGTCGCCCAGGTGGTTGACCTGCATTTGCAGGCTGTCCGCATGATGCGAATACGCGGCCACGTATTCGTATATGAACTGATACGGGTTATCCATATCGCGCGGCTTGCCGCCGAACGAGCGTATCATTTCGGACATGGGCCGCGTTGTAATGCTTGCAAGCACAGCTGCAAGCATTAGACTTACCGTAAACGTAAGGCATATTTCCAGTATGTATTCCCAACGCACATCCACGCCTTCTGCGGTCTCATAGCTTGGAAAATACACGTTTAGCTCAAATTCGGGTACCCGGCGTTTCAGCGTTATAGTCAGAGCGTCGCCTGGCGCATCGCTTAACGAGCATATTTCAGCTCCGTTCATGCTTGCGCTCATGCCGATTGCATCGCCCGGCAACATATTGTCAAGCGCCGAAGCCATTTGTTTGCGCGAAAACAGAATGCATGCAACGCTTTTGTCGCGGCGCGGCGTAGGATCTTTCATTATCATCATGGCATATTTCGAATCAACACACTCGACCTCAGGATATTGCAGATAGCCGTCATGATTAATCAGGCTTACATCGCCGTATATTACTTCATATCTTTCCAGCGTATGCCAGCCGCAACGGCCTATTACGCTGTCCAGCGCGGGCGTGATTATCAATATATCTTCCACAGTAGGCAGTACGGTAACCTTTGCCGCCATTTCCTGAATTATTTCAATACGTTTAAGCGCGTCGAATTCATGCGCGTATATACCCGCGATATTGCGGTAATGGTCAAACCATTTGGAACGAAATACAGCGTTTACGCTGGCCATTGCCGAATCTATGGTTTGGTTGGCATAGTCCATAAGCTTTTGTGCATTGGTCGCCATGCCGTCGGCATAATCGTTGCGCCCACGTTCTACGCGATTTACATATCCGTATGTGAACGCCGTGCCTGTAACGATAAACAGACAGAGAAAAGTAATCACAAATATATAAATCCACCGTCTATTCATGTATTTTAGCACAGTGCCATACCTCCGCCAATTTTTCTTGCATCAATTATATCACTCCCCTTCCCCAATGTAAACATTTGCAAAACCTCATATGCCATTCCGCATCATTGCCCGCCCCGCCGTATTAAAAAGCGCCGCCCGGCTGCAAATTCGCAGCTGGGCGGCACCAATGCATATTCTGTTTTTGTCTGAACTGGATTTATCAGATCCCCGCAGTATGTATCAGGAACTGCACGGTACCGGTCTTGCCCTCGGCAATGCCCGCGTAGGAGTTGTACGCGCGCGCTATGTCAACCATGGCTTCCAAACGGTCCTTCAAATCGGTTATATCGCCGTTCAGGTAGTCCAGCAGCTTCTCGAGCGCTTCCTCGTTCAGCTCGTTCAGGCCGTCGTTGAGTTCGCTCATGCCGTCGTAAAGCTGCTGTGCGCCGTCCTGCAGGTCGAGCGAGCCGTCCATCAGATCGGCTACGCCGTCATTCAGCTCATGCGCGCCGTCCTTGGCCTGACCAACCGCGTCGGTGTAATCCACGATGCCTTCATAGAACTTGCACATGTCGTCCAGCGTGTCGTGCAGCTTTACAAGCGCCTGATACGCCTCGCCGTTTTCGCCGTTCTCCTCCAGCGCCTCGGACACGGAGTCCATGTACTCCTTGCTGTGGCGGTTCTCGGAGATTTTCTCGTCGATTATCTTCTTTACCTTGGTGGAGTCAAGCTGCTCCTTCACGTTCTTGTCGATCTCGGCCTTTACCGCGTCGGAGGCAAGCTGCTCCTTTACGTTCTTGTCGATGATGGCCTTTACGGTGTCGGACTTCATCTGTTCCTTGAGTGCGGCTTCGATCTGAGCCTTTACCTCGTCGGAGGCCATCTTTTGGTCAACAATGGCGTTAACCTGTTCGTCGCTCATGGACAGGATTACGTTCTTGATCTTTTCGCGGGCGGCTTCTTCTACCTTGGCGCGGACGGTAGCTTCGGCCTGAGCCTGTGCCTGAGCGCGCACATCGGGATCGGCCATCTGCTTCTGAATCTCGGCCTCGATAGCGGCCTTAATTTCGTCACTGGCCAGCTTTTCGTTAGTCAGTTCGTCGATCTTGGTGGACACGGCGGCGCTTATCGCGGCCTGTATCTCGTCGGAGTTCAGCTTTTCTTCGACCAGCGCGTCGATGTCAGCGGCATCGGCGTTAGCGCGGGACGCGAATACGTTCCATATGGCCTTGAGTACGCTGTTGGATTCAGTAGCTTCTTCGGTGGGCGCGGGAGTAGCGGTCATGGTCGCAAGTATCTGCTGGCGAATCTGCTCGCGATAGGCGGCAGTCACCTGCTCGCGGATGCTGTCAGCATAGCCGCTTTCGATGGTCGCGTGTATGTTTTCCTTGTAGGCGGCCTCAACCTTGGTGCGCACAGCGGCTTCTAGCTGTTGCTCGATCATTGCCTTAACCGCGTCAGATTCCATCTGAGCCTTTACATTCTGTTCGATTTCGGCCTTAACCGCGTCGGTCTGCATCTGCTTATCAATTTCGGCGTTCAGTGTAGCTTCGTCGGGGTTGCGCACAGCGGCTTCCACCTTGGCGCGGGCTGCGGCCTCTACCTGCGGGCGAACCTGTTCTTCGACGGCGGCCTTAACCGCGGCTTCCACCTTGGCGGTGGCGGCTTCGTTTACCTGACGCACAACCTCATCCTTGACGGCGCTGTTTACCTTGCTCTTTAGCGTCTTGTCGGCCTGCTCCAGCACGTAATCCTCAACCTTGTCCAGCAGTTCGGTCTGAATGCGGGTTATCTCCGCGTCGTAGTTTTCTACGGTCAGCTCGTTAAGCTCTATGCCCAGCTTATCAAAGGAATCCTTGCTCTGAGAAAGCTGATCGTTGGCAGTTTCGATAACGGTTTCAAGTACCTGCTTGGCCGCATCGACCAGCGTGTCGCTGTTCTCGTCGATTTCGTCCAGACCGTCGGCCAGTTCGCCCGCGCCGTCCTGAAGCTGACCCACGCCGTCGACCAGATCGTCGGTGCCGTCCTTGAGGTCGCTCAGGCCGTCCAGCAGTTCCTGCGCGCCGTCCAGCAACTGATCGCGCGCGTCGGTCAGTTCGTCCTTAACGTCGTCCACATCTATATCCAGCGAGAAGTCATCGGTATCCATATCGCCGAATATGGAGTTGGTAGCTATCGTATAAGTGCCGTCGCTGGCAAAGTCGGTCACGTCTGCGGATATCGTCGCGGTCGTGGGGATTTCGATATCCACGTCCTCGTATGTATCCAGCTTGAGCGCGTCGCTTAGTCCGGGCAGACCCACGCACAGTATCAGCTGGCGGTCGCCCACGTCGACCAGACGGCCGTTGGTGACTTCCACGTTTTCAAACACGCCGTCCTTGCACAACATTACCGTCGCCATGAGGAAGGGTATGGGCATTTCCTCGGTGCCCTCGCCCACAGTCACCTCGCGCTTTTCGTTGGCCCGATACTCTATGGTTATTTCGAGGTGGCCGCTCTTGCCCGCAAGGTCGGCGGGCGCGATTTCCTTGCCGTCCAGCGTGTACGTCATCTTTACGCCCACGGGCAGGGGCTTGTCGCTCTTGCCCTCATATCGTATGTCCGCGCCGTCGGCGTCCCAGACGATGTTGTCGCCGTCCACGCTGAAGGACTCGTCGCCGCCCAGGTTTTCAATGCCGGTCAGCGTGCTTACGTCGCTGAGCTTCTTTTCGCCGTCGCGGTTGTAGAGCCGCTCGCTCACCACAATGTCGTTTGCCGCGCCGCTTGCGTCGGCCAGCACGTATACCATTTCCTTTTTGTCCTCGCCCTCGGCCAGAGCGCACGGAACCAGAGTGGTCATTATCATTATCACCGCAACAAGTACGGCTATTATCCGCCTTTTCATAATCACTTATCCTCCTTCACATTCCGGGGCTTCATGCCTATCGAGGTATGGCGTATCACGCAGTCAAACAGCATCAGCATAGCGGGCAGTATGAATATTACGCACAACATACTTATGACCGCACCGCGCGCCATCAGCATACACATTGAGCTGATTATATCGATGTTGGAGTACACTGCCACGCCGAACGTCGCGGCGAACAGGCCCATGCCGGATACGATAATCGAAGGTATCGACGTGCCCAAGGCAATCGACACGGCTTCGCGCTTGCCCTTGCCCGAGGAGCGCTCGGCCTTGTAGCGCGTGGTCATCAGTATCGCGTAGTCGACCGTCGCGCCCAGCTGGATAGTGGATATGCATATGGGCGCTATGAACGGCAGCGACTGGCCCAGATAGTGCGGCAGGCCCAAGTTAATGAATATTGCCAGCTCAATAACCGCAATCAGTATGAACGGCAGGCTCAGGCTCTTTTCGACCAGCAGTATTATCACGAATATCGCGATTATGGATACCGCGTTTACTACCTCGAAGTCGTGGCCGGTGGTTTCGATCATATCCTTCATGCAGGGCGCTTCGCCTATCAGCATACCGTCGGGATCGTACTTTTTAAGTATCGCGTTCAGTTCGTCGATCTGGGTATTTACCGCGTCGCTGGCCACCTTGTATTCGGAGTTTATAAGGAGCAGCTCCCAGCGGTCGCTTTCCAGCAGGCTGGTCACGGAGTCGGGTAGCATCTCCTCCGGGATGGAGGCATCAACCAGCGATTCCAGACCCAGCACGTACTTAACGCCGTCCACCTGCTTCATCTCGTCTATCATCGAATGTACGTCCTTGGAGGAAAGGCTGGAGTCGAGCAGCAGCATGTGAGTGGACGCAATGTCGAACTCATCGCGCAGTTTGCTGTTGGCGACCACGTACTCTATATCCTGCGGCAGGCATTCGCCCATGTCGTAGTAGACCTCGTCGTTGGTCTTGTCGTATCCGTAGTATGCGGGCGGCACGAGCAGTGCAAATACCACCAGGAATATCGGGAATACCTTGGTTATCTTCTTTGCAAAGCCCGACATATCGGGTATCAGCGACTTATGCTTGGTCTTTTGCAGGGGCTTATCCAGCACCAGTATCAGCGCCGGCAGCACGGTCACGCACGACAGCACGCCCAGCACTACGCCCTTTGCCATGACCAGACCCAAGTCGCGGCCCAGCGTGAACGTCATAAAGCACAGCGCCGCAAAGCCTGCGATTGTGGTTATGGAGCTGCCCACGACAGAAGTGAGCGTCTTTTGTATCGCAAGCGCCATGGCTTCTTTATTATCGGAGTGCGATTCGCGCTCTTCATTGTAGCTGTGCCACAGGAATATGGAATAGTCCATAGTCACGGCCAGCTGAAGCACCGCCGAAAGCGCCTTGGTTATGTAGGAGATTTCGCCGAAGAAGTAGTTGGAACCCATGTTTATCAGTATCGCAATGCCTATGCTTGCGAGGAATACGAACGGCACCAGCCAGCCGTCCAGGAATATCATCATGGCGGCGCACGCCAGCGCGACCGCGATGCCCACGTATATCGGCTCTTCCTGCTCGCACAGATCCTTTAGATCCGTTACCAACGCGGACATGCCGGATACGAACACCTGCTTGCCGGCGATAGCGCGTATCTCGCGGATAGCGTCCATTGTGATGTCGGCGGATGTAGCCGAATCGAAGAACACAGCCATCAGCGTCGCGTCGTCGGTGTTGAACTCATTGTATATCTTTGCGGGCAGAAGCTGCATCGGCACGGACAGGTCGGCGATGGAATCGTACCAGACCACGCTGTCCACATGATCGACCTGCTTTATCTTCTGTTCAAGCTCGGCAACGTCCTTTTCAGGCATGTTTTCAATGACCAGCATGGAAAACGCACCCTTGCCGAAGTCCTCCATCAGCTCGTTCTGGCCGATAACCGTGTCCATGTCGGCGGGCAGGTAATCCAGCATGTCGTAGTTGATGCGCGTAGCGGCCATGCCAAGCACGGACGGAATCAGCAGCGCTATGGCGATGATCAGTATCGGGATGCGGCATTTCACCACTGCCTTGGAAAAACGCATGTGTAAAAGCCTCCTTTACGGTTTGCGAATCATTACTTTATCAGGGTCGATGCGTAAAGCCGCCGCTGTCAGATACCAGTATATAATTTACGCAGCACATCCAACACACCCCCTGGTAAGTCGATTCACACTTGATCTCCTTTGCAGTTACACAGTATACTAGCGTTTGTATAAAAAAAGTATGGGCACAGACACACGTGTGTAGCAAATTAAGACATTTCTGGGTTTTTGTCCTATTATCGTCATGGCGATTTTACATGCAAAAAAGCGGCGGCCACGCTCGCATTTGAGCGCGGCCGCCGCCGTATTTATGCCTGTATTTGGATTAAACTTGATTAGTCAGACATCTTATCGAGCGCCTGCTGAAGGTCGGCGATAAGCGTATCGGGAGCTTCCAGACCCACGTGTATGCGCACCAGATTGTCGGGCTGACCGGCCTTGCGCGCCTCGTCGTTGTTGCCCAGCAGCACGCACAGGCTCTCGAAGCCGCCCCAGCTGCAGCCGTTCTGGAAGAAGTGCAGCGACTGGGTGAACTTCTTTACCTGCTCCTCGGTTCCCTTGGGCACAAAGCTCATCAGGCCGTTGGTGCCGGTCAGGTACTTATCAAACAGCTCCTTCTGCTCATAGGTATCGGAGCCGGGATAGAACACCTTTTCCACCTTGGGATTGTTTTCGAGGAAGCGCGCAACCTTCATCGCGCTCTCGCCATGGCGCTTCAGGCGCACGGGCAGGGTGCGCAGGCCGCGGGTGAGCAGCCAGGACTGATGCGGGTCCATGTTGCTGCCTAGCAGCGCGCGCTCGTACTTCTGAATGCTCTCGATGATTTCACGACGCGCAATCAACGCGCCCGCAACCAGATCGCTGTGTCCGCCCATATACTTGGACGCGGTATGGCACACTATGTCTATGCCGTGCTTGAGGGGCTGCTGATGCAGTGGCGTGGCGTAGGTGTTGTCGATAACGGTCATTATGCCATGTTCTTTTGCCAGAGCCGCAACCGCATCCAGATCCTGCATACGGAACACCAGGCTGGACGGGCTTTCCAGATAGATCAGGCGCGTGTTGGGGCGTATCGCGGCGCGAATCTCGTCTACCGAGCCGCCGTTGACCAGAGTATATTCGATATTGAAGCGCTCATGCAGGTATTCCTTAATGAACTCCAGCGTGCAGCCATAGGCAGTATCCAGCAGTATCACATGGCAATTCGCGCGCACGCAATGCATGATTGCGCTGCTGATAGCACCCATGCCCGAGGAGAAGCACAGCGCGCCGTCGCCGCCCTCCAGCGCGGCGATCTTGCGCTCGGCCACCTCGGTGGTGGGATTGCACACGCGGGTGTAGGCGTAATCAGTCTGTGTCACGCCGTTAACCTCGGTGGGCTTAACAAAGAGGGAATTCTGGAATATCGGCGGGATTATCGCGCCGTCAAATCGGGCGTAATCGTCGCCCACATGCGCGCAGATGTCCTCCGGCGTGCGGTACTTACGGTCTTCTTCAGTCAAAAAAGCCATCTTAAACCTCCGCAAAATTTGGATGCGCTTTCGTCAGCCATCCATAGTGGCTTGATTTTACCACGCGGATGTTAAGTTAGTACCGCTTATACCCGCCCGCCGCCAAATTTCGCAGTGTAACCCGCACTTTTTCTGTATAATAGCATTTATTAGCCGTCAAACGCCGCAGGCGAAATTTTTTTTGAGGAAATTGCAATTTCCCTATTGACAAACTGCACTTGATGGGTGTATCATATGCGCAATCCAAACGACATAAACCATTGATGAAGAGTAGTACTCCTCGTTAAGTATGGCAAAGGGAGCTGCCGATAGTGGGACGGCGGTACATGCGGCGGGGACGAATGGACTTCAGAGGGCTTGGGCGAAGGATAGTCTCGATTAGACTGTTCATTAGGCCGGGACGGGAGCCGCATCCGTTATCAGCGCGGCGCATATGTTGGTATGCGATATGAGTGCGTCTTATTTTTGATAGGCGAATCTGAGTGGCACCGCGGGAATACCGCCTCAGTCGATTACGACTGAGGCGTTTTTTTATTCCAACTTTAATCGACTTTTATGAGAGGAAGGGTTTTATTATGAAGAACGTTGTTAAGAAGATCGTGGCCGTTATGCTGGCGCTCGTTACCACCTTTGCACTGACCTCCATCGCGTGTGCAGACGAGGGCAAGGTTTACAAGATAGGCATTATACAGTTCGCCGAGCACGGCTCGCTGGACAACTGCCGCGAGGGCTTTATTGAAGGACTGGCCGAGGCCGGATTCGTCGAGGGCGAGAACGTCGAATTCGAGTATCAGAACGCTCAGGCCGACACCAGCACCACCGCGCTGATCGCGTCCACGTTCGCCGAATCCTGCGACATGATCTGCGCAATAGCCACCCCCGCCGCGGCCGCTGCGTTCAACGCCGCCGAAGGCAAGATTCCGGTAATCTACACCGCCGTTTCCGATCCGGTAGCCGCGCAGCTTGCGGGCGCGGACGGCACTAACCCCGGCGCTATCACCGGCACGTCCGACCAGCTGCCCGTTGAGGCACAGCTCAAGCTGATACGCGCGATGCAGCCCGACGCAACCAAGATAGGCATACTGCATACCACCAGCGAAACCAACAGCGACTCCACGCTGGCTACCTACAAGGAGCTGGCTCCCCAGTACGGCTTTGAGATAATCGATCAGGGCATATCCACGGGCGCCGACCTGCCCATGGCGCTGGATTCGCTGCTTCCCCAGGTAGACTGCACCACCAACCTGACCGACAACACCGTTGTCAGCTACCTGGCAGTGGTGCTGGAAAAGTCCAAGGAAGCCGGCAAGCCCGTGTACGGCAGTGAGATCGAGCAGGTAATAAACGGCTGCGTGGCCAGCGAGGGCATCGAGTACGTTGAACTGGGTCGTCAGACCGGCCGCATGGCTGCCCGCGTACTGAATGGCGAAGATCCCGCGACCATACCTTACGAGATCATCACCAACTCCTACCTGTACGTGAATCCCACCGCGCTGGCCGATTACGGTCTGGAGGTTCCGGCGGAATTGAGCGAGCGCGCGATCGACGTAACCGCCGAGGCTGCGGAATAACTTCCTAATATATAATACAATGTCTTGAACGTTAAGCCCGCTTTCACAACGGGCTTAACGCTTTAAGGCGCTATTGACACCTTGCGTAAAAACTTTGAAGGGCGGTAGAATCGATGACCATCGGCATGATAACCGGCGTGCTCGAGCAGGGCCTTATATACGGCGTGCTTGCTTTGGGGCTGCTGATAACGTATCGCATACTTGACTTTCCGGATCTTACCGTAGACAGCTCCTTTCCTCTCGGAGCGGCGGTATCCGCAGTATTGACGGTAAACGGCATGGCCCCCTGGCTTACGCTGATAATAAGCATATTCGCCGGAGCGCTGGCGGGACTCATCACCGGCCTTATACACGTAAAGTGCAAGGTGCGCGATCTGCTAAGCGGCATAATCACAATGACGGGCCTGTACTCTATCAACCTGCGCATCGCGGGTAAGGCCAACCTGCCGCTGTTTTCGGGCGACACGCTGTTCAAGAATGACTTTCTAAGCGCGCTGCCCGACGCCGTACGCCCCTACTCCACGCTTGTTATCTGCCTTATAATAGTGGTAATAGCCAAGCTCGCGCTCGACTGGTTCTTAAAGACCAAGGCGGGCTTCCTGCTGCGCGCGGCGGGCGACAACGCATCGGTCGTGACCACATTGAGCAAAGATCAGGGCACGGTCAAGATAATGGGCCTTATGATCGCAAACGCGCTGGTCGCGCTGTCGGGCGCGGTCATGTGCCAGCAGCAGCGCTTCTTCGACATATCGATGGGCACCGGCACGATGGTTATCGGCCTTGCGTCGGTGATCATAGGCACGAATATTTTCAAACACGCGTCGTTTATGAAGAGCACTACGATGGTAATAATCGGCTCGATACTCTACAAGGCGTGCGTGTCCATCGCCATATCGATGGGCATGGAGGCGTCCGATATGAAGCTGATTACCGCTGTGCTGTTCCTGCTGATACTGGTCGCGTCGCATACCCGCCGGAAGAAGGTGCGCATAAATGCTTGAGCTTAAAAACATTACAAAGGTATACAACCCCGGTACGGTGCAGGAGACCGTGCTTTTCCGCGACTTTTCGCTGACCGTAGCGGACGGCAGCTTCGTATCGGTAGTGGGCAGCAACGGTTCGGGCAAGACCAGTATGCTGAACATAGTATGCGGCTCCATACCGGTCGAAGGCGGAAAGATATTCATGGACGGCAAGGACATAACCAAAATGCGCGAGTTCCGCCGCTACGAACGCATGGGGCGCGTATACCAGAACCCCGCGATGGGCACCTGCCCCAGCATGACCATACTGGAAAACCTGGCCATGGCCGACAACAAGGGCAAGCGCTACGGCCTTGGGCGCGGCATAAACAAGCGCCGCACTGACGCTTACCGCGCCATGCTGGAGGAGCTGGGACTGGGGCTTGAGGACAAGCTGGGCGTGACCGTGGGCTCGCTTTCGGGCGGACAACGGCAGACGCTGGCGCTGCTGATGGCCACAATGAACCCGATCGACTTCCTAATACTGGACGAGCACACGGCGGCGCTGGACCCCAAGACGGCCGAAATCGTAATGGAGCTGACCGCGCGCGTGGTGCGCGAAAAGCACCTGACCACGCTTATGGTCACGCATAACCTGCGCCACGCCGTTGAGTTCGGCGACCGCATGATAATGATGCATCAGGGGCACATCGTGCTTGACCGCAGCGGCGCGGAAAAGGCCGCCACGCGCGTCGAGGACGTGCTGGAACTGTTCAACGAAATCAGCGTGGAATGCGGCAACTAAAGCTTATGTTCGATTATCACCTCTGCGGCAATAAAGCGTCGCGGAGGTGATTTTTGTATGCTCCCCTGCCCTGTGCCCGGCGGCTGGCTTGACATCTGCGTACGCGTCGGTTATAATTAGTCCGGTGCTGCAACAGACGTTGCGGTACATGCCTACTTAATTTAAGAAAGCCGTGAGTTCATAAAATGCCTCCCAAGCCTAAATTTAAGCGAGAAGAAATAATAGCCGCCGCCGTAGACGTAACGCGCGAAAGCGGCATCGGCGCGGTATCGGCGCGCGAGATAGCCGCGCATCTGGGCACGTCCACGCGCCCGATATTCACCTACTTTGCGACGATGGAGGAACTGAAACAGGAAATTGCAAACACCGCCGAGGCCATACTGCGCCGGTACGTGACCGACGGGCTTAATACAGCGATACCTTTTTTCGGGCTGGGCGTAAATTACATTCAGTTTGCGCTGGACGAGCCGGAGCTGTACCGGCTGCTGTACCTGACGCGCGTCGGGCCGTCCAACGCAATGGCCGCGATGGAGCATGTGCGCGCGCTCGCCCGCGACAGCATAATGCGCATATATAATATGAACGAGCGCGACGCGGACTGCTACTTTGGCGATCTGTGGCTGGTAGTACATGGCATTGCGACGCTGATAGTGACCGGCGAATGCACGTATACCGACGCGGAGCGGCGCGCGATGCTGACCCGATTCAGTGTGAGCATATGCAAGGCGCTGAAAGAGATTCCGGGCTTTGCCAGCGGCGAGTTCGACAGGGACGCGGTGTTCCGGGCGCTGGTCGATAAGCAACCGGAATAAAGCAATTTAAGGTTGTTAAGGCAATGGGCAAACCGCAGCGTCAACACCGCATGTGGGTATTGGCGCTGCGGTTTGCGTTAACTGCTGCCGAGACATTTCAAAAATTTCGGCAACAGCGGATAAAATTTGCAAAATGTGCGATTTAGATATTGACAAAAGCCGTGATTTTTGCTATAATTGTATTCGTTCCGTGCGAACGTCTTACTTAGGGGAGTAGTTCAATTGGTAGAGCAGTGGTCTCCAAAACCACGTGTTGCGTGTTCGAGTCGCGTCTCCCCTGCCAATCGCCACCGATTTTAATCGGTGGTTTTTTTGTTGGTTTTGGCGTTTGAACAATACGCGCGCTTTCCGATGTTGGAGGGCGCGCGTAAGCTTTTTGTGGAAAAGTTACTTTTGCGTAAGCTTCTGATA
The DNA here is from genome assembly GCA_948467645.1 of uncultured Eubacteriales bacterium. Lineage (GTDB taxonomy): Bacteria > Bacillota > Clostridia > Christensenellales > Aristaeellaceae > Fimadaptatus. The sequence goes on from CAOKFD010000006.1 coordinate 67,306, forward strand.
CATGCGCATCAGCCATGCCACGCACGACGCTTCGTTTGTGCCGTTTACGGGTATACCGTATGCGTCCATTACGGCGCGATTGTTGGCGTGATGCGCATTTGTGAGTTCTGGCGGCATGGTTGCCTGATCGTACAGGTCAGCCAATGAGCAGTCCGGATACAATGCGCGAGCATCAAGGATCGCTTGGGCTGTCTGTTCTATGCGGGCTTTTTGTGCGGCGGTTGGCGTGGGCCATGGGAAGTTGTTGTAGACTATATCCTTGGAGTAGCGGTAATCGCTTTTTAGTCTACCACAAACCGTCTTTGTCCACGCCATGTGAACATTAGATGTCAGAACACCGAAATGATACAGTTCTGCATCTGGAATAATGAACACAAGATCACTACACAACACATCAGGTGTCATGAACCCAATTGGTATATAACGGCGCTTTTCTGACGATACTTTTGGTATAAGAACGTAGTTTCCGTTCGGTATATTTCTTGTGCCAAATAGTGTTGGAGTAGCAGCAAGTTCCTTCGTTGAAGTACGATTGCTATTCATCCTAAACTGTTGTACAGCAGCAACTCGCTTCTTACAGTTTGGAAGCTTGTTTAGCTCACTCGGTGAGCACTTTTCAAGCCACAGGCAATAGCGCGGACATTGATTTATAAACTCTTGAGAACCATACCATTTATGAAACCACTTTTGCGCATCTGGTTCTACTTTTATGAAGCTCCCATATTCTTCCTGCGTAAAAATATACTGTCCATTATCAATCGGCATATTCCCAATACCAATTTTCGGTACATTGCAAATGGATTTAGAACGACTTTCTACAAACACATTATCAGCATCAAGTAAGTAGCCATTGATATTTTGCACAACTTGCGGCCTACCATCAATAAAAATACGTCGCGGCACATTGTTTGGTGCAATGCTGAATCCAACGATCACGCAATGTACATGCGCTTTACTGCTTGCTTCGCTGTCCCACCTGAACGTGCGGTGTGCAAAATCTATATGCACTCCTTCTTCAAACAACGGCTTCCATAAAAGTGCAACGCTTTCCCCCTGTGTAACTGAATTTGTCGATACCAGCGCTGCCCTGACTGCCGTCCCCTTCATAAAATCGGCGGCTTTTTTATACCAACAGCATACATAGTCCAGATTTCCAATACTATTCCAACCCGCAAATATTCTGTTTACGTCACTTTTCTGAGTCTCGCTCATAAGGCGCGCCCCCACAAACGGCGGATTACCCATAATATAGTTAAGCTCATATTTGGATATAACCGTCTCCCAGTCAATGCGCAGCGCGTTGCCCTCGGTTATCTTGGTATACGTCTTTAGCGGCAGAAAGTCCAGATTCATATGCACGATGTCCTCGGTTCGCTTCATCATCTGGCTTTCCGCTATCCACAGCGCGGTCTTGGCAACCGTAACGGCAAAGTTGTTTATCTCTATGCCGTAAAACTGCTGTATCGACACCTTAATAGGGCTTGCGTTTTCAAAGCCCATCGCGATCTGCCCACCCAGCAGCAATTCCAGCACTTCATTTTCCATTTTGCGCAGTGACAGATATGTTTCCGTCAGGAAATTGCCGCTGCCGCAGGCAGGATCTAAAACCCTTGCGGGATTGATACAAAAGCACCCCGGAAATCCCTTAAAATCAGGGTATTTCCGGGGTGCTCGATGCTTTATGCAGTTGTTGTTGAAGAATGATAGCGGCTACCGCAGCACAGGTGGTTGCACTTCAAACGTTACTCTTGGTTTCGTTTGAGAATGGTCGAACGTTTGAGGATGCATTGCTTCTGGCTCTTCATCAAGCCATGACTTTGTTCAACAACTGCTGGAAGTCATCAACATGGTCGTAGGTGACCATTCCATTCGACAGCGTCGTGAACAGCTTCTTCGCGCAGTCAATCTTTGCTTTCTCAATCGGGCGCAGGTTTAGACTGTCCATTGTTCCCTTCGTTTCCGCAACGAAGTAGATGTGCCGTACAGTGCCCTCATGGAACACGATTGCCCAGTCCGGCGAATAATGCCCGACCGGTGTCGGAATGGCAAAGCCCTTCGGCAGTTTTGCGTAGATGAACACGTCCTGAGAGCCATCCAACGACTGCGCAAAGCGGCGTTCGACACTGTCCTCCGCCGTGCCGTCTGTGAACACATAATCCTGAATTGCCTTGTCCGCGTGGAAAGCCTGATCGAGCGTCTTGCCGTGCTTCTCAGCCGTGAAGATGCTGTTGTCATAGCTTCCTTCAATCTGATCGTAGGTAATGTGTTCGACGATCATCGTAGCCTTCTGCTCTTTTATGAGCCGGATAACCTTGGAAATAAACTCTTCCGGATTGTTGCGGTACATGTAAAACTTATCCGGCGCAATCCCCATAAGAATTGCAGCAGCCGTCTTACGGGTAAGAACAGTACCTTCAGCCACCTTGCCCACAAGATCGTACTTCAGCTGGCTGGTACTGGCATGTTTCAGCGTTTCCGTATGCGTTGCAACTTTACCGAAGCTGTCGCCCGCACGCATATCATCGCCAGTAATCTGCTCTTTTTGACCGGCTGCGGAAACCGTGTACTGAAGCTGGCTGACAAAAAGCTCGCTGTTTATGTGCGCAGTGGCCTTCTTTATCAACTCGTCGCCATCAAAGTCGACCGTGTATGCATATTTGTGGTTGATGGTATTCCAGAGCGTCTGGAACTCCTTCTTGTAGAATCGGTCATTCAGCGGGTTTTCGGGCGCAGGCGTTTTATTGCCATCTTTGATCATATCATCAAGGACCTTGTCATCGAAGATGGCTTGAATCAACTTATGGATCCCTTCACTCATCGGCTGCAGTGTTTCTGGCAGAGGCTGCAAACGACCAGAAGCGGCGTCGTTGCGGTATTCCTGCGTGATTCCGTCATCCTCGTCGATATAGTCGTTCCTGGCAAGATACTTCCAGATTGCCTTGGCCTGCTTTTCATCCAGCCTGACCTTGGAACCGTCGGTCATCAGAACATTCTTGCCCTCGAAATACTCCACAGTCGCCTTCCTTGGACGATCGTACAGAACCGCTTTCGTCTCCTCCTGAAGCGCCTTTACAAACTCTGCATAGCCCTCACTGGCAATGACCGTCAGGGTATTCAGAACATGAACGTCTGCACCGACGGTTTCCGCGTCCATGCGCTCACCAGCCTGATTGACGCACAGGCGCAGGCCGCGGCCAACCTCCTGCCGCTTCTGCGTGGTGCTGTCGCCGCCGTGCTTGAGCGTGCAAATCTGGAACACATTCGGGTTGTCCCAGCCCTCGCGCAGTGCGGAGTGCGAGAAGATGAAGCGTGTCGGCTCTTCGAAGCTGAGCAGACGTTCTTTGTTCTTGAGAATCAGGTCATACGCGGAAATATCATCGCTGAACTCACTGCCGCGCTTGAGTTGGCTGTCGATGGCACGTCCGGTCTTCTTGTCGATGCTGAAATAGCCGCGATGCGTGGCGTGTACATCGATGCCATCCAGATACGCGACATACTCCGGATCAAGCAGTGTCCGATAGTCGTTCATAACGGACATGTATTCTTCCTCGAACACCCGCCCGAATTCGCCCAGCGTCTCGTTGCCGTCCGCATCGTATTGCCGGTAATGCGCCACCTCGTCGATGAAGAACAGCGACAGCGTCTTAATGCCCTTGTGGAACAGCTGCGCTTCCTTCTGAAAGTGGGAGATGATTGTTTCCCGAATCTGTACACGGCGCATGTCACTTTCGGAGACGTCGCCGATGACTTCACCCTTGTGGATGATATCACCATTGGTGAAGGTGACAGTTCCGTCAATGGGATCAATCTGTGAAACGGAAAATCCACGGTACTGTTCCATTTCGCCGGAGAGGAAATAGAGGTTATCCCCCACGGTCAGTTGGCGAGTTTCGCGGTTGATGGACTTGTTGTATCTGATCTCCAACTCCATGCGCACCTTCGGCGGCTGTTTCGTAGAAAGAATGAAGCTCTCCAGATACAGATAACCGTCCGTGCCGCGAAAATTCTTTACTTCAAAGCCCTTGACCTCAATGCGTTTAACCAGACGCTTGTTGT
>CAOKFD010000007.1:0-62681 GCA_948467645.1 uncultured Eubacteriales bacterium
ACTGACGCAAAATCCACTCGAACTTGCGAATTTTCCTTTTTGAGACACACTCTAGGCCTGTACAACTGCCATTGACATTTTGATTCGGCCTCAACTCAGGCATTTGAAGTTTTGCCTTAAATAAAAGCCCACGAACATATCGCCTATGTTCGTGAGCAAGTTATTTATATTCACTTGTCTTTTTGCAATGCGCCTGCCCACTTTTGGAAGTTGCCATTGTCATTCCGGGGATACCGCAGATATGTGACGGGCTAATTGATGACTAACCCTGTCATTCCTGTCGGCTGGTATAATTTACTGTCGCGCTGTCATTCGACCTTCATGGGACTGCCGTCCTAATCAGCCTTGCTCGTCCAACAGACTATCCCATGCCCGTTTTGCAAAGTCCCTTTACCGCGTTTTCACTTACCACTTAGCATTTATATAAATGCCGGGCGTTAAGCCCATGCAGAGTGTAGCAATGATGCGCGCTCCGCTGCCCGCCGAGCACCTGCCCTAAACGGCACAGCGCCCTCAGCGCGATCGCTATATGTAAAGAAGATCTCCGCTTCCTAAAGATGGGGCTAAGACTTTCCATCAGGGCGCACACGCGCCGTATCGGTCGGTCGTTACTGCCTTAAAATTACAAGCAGACGCATTCGCCATGAATACGATTTTACGCATAGAGTACACTTTAGTTCTCACGGACACTTTGCCTAATGTGACAGACACTTGTGATATGCCGTCGCCGTTACGCTTTCGCCCATTAAAACCGATGATGCCTCTCTGCTATGCTTATTCCGATTGTATTCAGAACTTCGCATCACTCCCTTATGCTGGGAATCACTTGTCGTCGGAATCATCCTCGGTCTCGTCCGGATCCTCGGCATCGGCGAACTCTTCGTCCTCCATCGCCTCAAAGCGGGTCTGAACAACCTCGATCAATTCGTCCATCAGCGACTCTTCAACAGGCTGGAATTCTTCCTCGTCGTCTCCAACCGGCACGACCTTCATGATATACAGGCCTTCTTCATGGTCGTGGTCGCAACAATCCTCACATTCACAATCACAGTCGTCTTCTTCACAATAATCGGCTAATACCGCGTATTCCTGTCCATTGTAAAAGAAGTAATCGCGCACTTCCAAGGTCTGCTCATTGCCTTCGTCATCGGTGAACACGACGAGGTCAAGTTCGTTTTCCATTGGATTCGCCTCCTCTCAACTTCATCAAGCGGGGTATAATTTGCTTTGATACCGGGCGGCGCTAAATCCGTGCGGCATTTTGGCTCCCCTTACGCCTTTATTATAACCAATGCCCGCCAAAAAAGCAAGCGTTTTCAAAAAATGTTTGCGCCTGTTTTTTTAGGCAAACGGCTTTTCAGTTTGCTTTGGATATGATATACTGGAATTTAAGGGATTCAGTTTACACCCTTGCGGCGCGTTACGCGCTGACGCGTGCCGTCGGGGTGCTCGATCACCATGGAGTCCAGCTGTGCCATCAGGTTTGCGCGCGCGGCCTGGATATACTCCTCGCGCAGGGCCTTGCGCTCCTCCAGTTCCTCGGGCGTAAGCTCGCGCTGCTTAGCCAGACGCGCAAGCTCGTTTATACGGTCTATCTCCTTTTGATCCATGCGAACCATCCTTTCAATATATTCGGAGGTTGAGTAAAATGATAACCGGCAAGTTTATGACCTCGAACGACGACATCGAAAAGGTACTTGAAATACGCGGCAAGGTCTTTCCCGGAAGCGGCACGCGCGACGAGATCGACACGTTGGCGATATACGCGCTTACGTTTTCCGAAGACGGCCAGCCCGGCTCCAGCGGGCGGCTGTTCATGGACGACGACAACGTCGTCACCATCGATCTGGTAGGCACTGTACCCGAACTGCGCTGTCAGGGGCTGGGCGATCTGGTAATGCGGATGCTGCTTTACCGCGTGCTGGAGATGGAGCTGCCCATGGTGAAGCTGGATGCGCCTGCAGAGCTGGTTCCGTTTTTCGCGCGCTATGGCTTAAAGCCCACCGATGCGCAAAGCGGCGGGCTCGTGCGCATGGCCGCGCCCAATGCCGAAATCAACATCGAAGGCACCTGCAAGCACTGTCCCGGCGCGCAGTAAGCGCCGTATTCCCGCGCGTCCTCACTCGAGGGCGCGTTTTTTTATTTAAGGTACATCGCGTAGCGCGCCATATCGACGCACTGACGGCCGCTGTCCATGACCGGCTCGGCATAATTTCTTACGAAAAAGCCGCGATCTATGCCTATCAAAGTAAATCCGCAACTTTCATAAAAGTTTTGCAAGTTGGGAAAGCCGTAAGCGGTGCCCACGCGCATTACGTCGTAATCGGGCGCGTGCATCTGCTGCATTGCGCGCACCATTGCGTGCGCAATGCCCCTGCCGCGCATATCCTCGCGCGTGCACAGGTTCATCAGCTCGATTTCGCGCGCGGCGGTCGGCATCATAAGCGCCTCACACACCGGGCCGCGCTCGTCCGCGCACGCCCAGAGTTTGCCTTTCATGAGATACTTTTCGACAAGCTCGCGCGACGGGTCCGCGTCCAGCATCAGCGGCATATATGCCTCAAAATCGCCGTGCACATCAAACACTTCCATGCCCATCACGTCAAAATGCGGGTTCATGCAATCATCCCCCCGCCTCCCGTACTCACAAGGCCCGGTCGCGCATACGCTTTAGCAAAACCGGCGGGAGGAATTTTTTATATGCGTCAGGATATTGAACTGCGCGTCGTCAGCATCGCGCACGCGATGGTGTTCAGCGGCGCGACTGTGCGCGCGCTGGCGCGCGAGTACGGCGTATCTAAATCGACCGTACACAAGGACGTGGCTAAGCGCCTGCGCACGCTCGACCCCGACCTATACGCGCAGGTACAGGCGATACTTATAAAGAACAAATCCGAGCGCCACATACGCGGCGGCATGGCGACCAAGCTAAAGTACAAGCTCCGCCGCCAGCGCCGCGCGGACGCTCTGAAAAATCAATCGTCTGCTTGCAATCAGCGCTGATTGCCGCCGCGGGGTTCGCGTCGGCTGAATCCCTTTTCACCCTTATCGCCCGGACGGCGCGGCGCAGAATTGCGCGGCTTGTCGTGCTTGTCATACGGGCGGTTGGAGCCGCTGCGGCCTTCCGCCTTATCATACTTATCGTACGGGCGGGACGCACTGCGGCCTTCGGGACGGTCGCCGTGCGGCTGATACGGACGACCATACGGACGCTGACCCTGCGGCACAGGGCGGCCATAGGGGCCGCGGCGCTGTGCATTGCCATAGGCGGGATTGCCATACGGACGCTGACCCTGATGCGATGCAGGGCGCGGCGCAGGCGTTGCGCGTACAGGCGTGAGGTCTTCGGGACCGTCCACCTCGCGCACGCACAGACCCAATAGCTGCGCCACCACGTCAACCGCGTCGAACTGCTCCAGCAGCTTCTTTGCGGTCTCGCGCTGTACGTCGGTCTCGTCGCGCTGGGCGCTTATTAACTGTTCAGTGAAACGCTCGGTACGTTTTTCCATTACAGCGGAACGCAGCGGCGCCTTTTCCAGCAGTATGCGCGCCTTGGTCACGCGGCGGATGTCCCACATGCGCGCCAGTTCGCGGCCCACCACGAACGTAAACGCCTTGCCCAGCTTGCCCGCGCGGCCGGTGCGGCCTATGCGGTGCACGTACTGGTCGACGTCCTGCGGTATGTCATAGTTTATGACGGCCTCTATGCCCTTAACGTCCAGACCGCGCGCGGCCACGTCGGTGGCGACCAGCACCTTTACAACGCCGTTCCTGAAGCGCGCCATTATGCTGTCGCGCTCCACCTGACGCATATCTCCGTGCAGCGCGCTGGCCGGATAGCCCTGCTTTTGCAGGTAGGTAACTACCTCCTCCGCGCCGATCTTGGTGTTTACGAACACCAGCGTGAGCGCCGGGTCGTACATATCGAGTATGCGGCTGAGCGCCATCGTCTTCTGACCGGGCATTACCTCGACGTATACCTGTTCAATCGTATCGACGGTCAGTTCGGTAGCCTGCACCTTAATGTACTGCGGCTGATTCTGATAGCGCTGGGCGAGCATCAGTATCGGGCGCGGCATGGTGGCCGAGAACAGAAGCGTCTGACGGGTTTCAGGCGTATGCTCGAGTATCGTCTGAATATCATCGCGGAAGCCCATGTCCAGCATCTCGTCGGCCTCGTCCAACACAGCATAGCTGATTGTGGTAAGGTCGATCGTACCGCGGTTGATATGGTCAATAACGCGGCCCGGCGTGCCCACGATTACGTGCGCGCCCTGGCGCAGGAAGCGCAGTTGGGTTTCAATCGGCTGGCCGCCGTATATCGGCAGTATGCGCAGCCCCGTCATGTACTTGGCCATGCGGGTAAGCTCGCGCGCCACCTGCAGCGCCAATTCGCGCGTGGGGCACAGCACCAACGCCTGAGTAGAGCGGTTGCTTACGTCGATGCGGTTTATCAGCGGTATGCCGAACGCCGCCGTCTTGCCGGTGCCGGTCTGCGCCTGACCCACTATATCGTGACCCTTCATTATTTCGGGTATGGTCATCTGCTGTATGGGCGTAGGCGATTCAAAGCCCATATCAGCGATTGCGCGGCGTATCTCGTCGCGCATACCGCTCAGCATTTCTTCCATCGCAATGCCGGTTGATTCCTCGCTTACGTCCTGAGAGGTCTCCACATCATTGTTTATATCAGTCATACCAGTATTTTCCATAATTAATCAAAATACCTCGTCTTCATTAATGCCTACTATTATATACTACCTCTGTTATATAGGGCGGCGGCGCAGAGTAAATTTTCAAAAATGTTACATGCGGCGGTATGTTTTTAAGGCGGCCGGTCGGGCTGCAACTGCCGTGTACGCAGGCCGTTCAGGCAGAAAATCCGGCATTTGTCTGTCGCCTGCCTATTCACTGCTGCCATAAACTGCATCGAAAGGGGCATATCTTCCTTGTATTACGTATTATCGCACGCGCACGGCAGGAAAAACGCACACACCCAGCGAATACTAAAAGCGATAAATTACCAAAGGGAGGACTATCATGAACCACTCATTTGCGATAAAGCCTGAAGGTTTTATGCTAGACGATAAGCCGATGCTCATAATCTCGGGCGCGATACATTACTTCCGCGTGCCGCGCGAGTACTGGGAAGATCGCCTTTTGAAGCTCAAGGCGTGCGGCTTCAACACTGTTGAAACCTACATCGCGTGGAACGCGCATCAGCCCACCGAGAACGAATTTGTATACGACGACATGCTGGATATAGTCGAGTTTTTGCGCATCGCGCAGAGGCTGGGGCTGTATGCGATTGTGCGTCCCGGCCCATACATCTGCTCCGAATGGGAATTCGGCGCGTTGCCGTGGTGGCTGCTTAAAAAGCCGGGCATCCGTCTGCGCTGCCTGAACGCGCCGTATATGGAGGCGGTCGATCGCTTCTTTGACGACCTGATGCCCCGCCTTGCGCCGCTGCAGATCACGCATGGCGGCCCGATACTCATGATGCAGGTCGAAAACGAATACGGCAGCTATGGCGACGACAAGCCCTACCTGCGCGCAATTGCCGACGGTATGCGTGCGCGCGGCATAGACGTGCCGCTGTTCACGTCCGACGGCGCGACCGATTTCATGCTGACTGGCGGCACCCTGCCCGACATTCACAAGACCGCCAACTTCGGCTCGCGCGCCGAGGGCCAGTTTGCCAAGCTGCGCGAGCATCAGCCCGAAGGCCCGCTCATGTGCTGCGAGTTCTGGAACGGATGGTTCGACCACTGGACCGAGGAGCATCACGTCCGCAACCCTAAGGACGCGGCAGAAAGCCTGCGCGAGATACTCGCGGCCGATGCGAGCGTGTCGGCGTACATGTTCCACGGCGGCACCAACTTCGGCTTCATGAACGGCGCGAACAACTATGATGAATATCAGCCCACCGTGAACAGCTACGACGACGATGCGCCCGTGAATGAGAACGGCGCAATCACGCCCAAGTACGAGCTGTTCCGCGAGGTGATAAAGGAGTTTGGCGGCGACACCAGCGCCGAGCTGCCAGCGCCTATCCCCACAAAGAAGTATGGCACACTGGCCTTTACCGAGTCCGCACGACTGATGGACAATCTGAACGTACTCTCCACGCCCGTACATGCCGCCGCGCCGCTCACTATGGAGGAGCTGGATCTGGGCTATGGCTTTGTGCTGTACCACACGCACGTATCCGGCCCGCGTGAGGAGCTGCCCGTTGTGCTGCAGGACGTACACGACCGCGCTCACATCTATGTGAACGGCAAGTTCATGGGCATACAGTATCGCAACGATAAGGAGCCGCAGGTCAAAATCGCCGTGCCGCGCGAGGGCTGCGACCTTGACATACTGGTGGAAAACATGGGCCGCACCAACTACGGCTTCAATCTGATGGACCGTAAGGGCATCACCGAAGGCATACGTCTGGGACAGGCGTTTGTGTATCAGTGGGATCACTACCCGCTGGGCCTTACCGATCTGAGCAAGGTCGAATTCAAAGCGGGCGTACCCGCGTTCGACGGCACGCCGCTGTTCATGCGCGCCACGCTCAAAGTGGACGGCCAGCCCGAGGATACGTTTGTAAAGCTGCCTGGCTTCAAGAAGGGCGTAATATTCGTAAACGGCCGCATACTCAGCCGCTACTGGGAGGTCGGCCCGCAGCATTCGGCATACCTGCCCGCGCCGTTCATGAAGCAGGGCGACAACGAGATCATCGTGCTGGAGCTGGACGGCTTCGACAAGCCCGAGGTGCTGTTTGACGCTACCAGCGATCTGGACTGATTCCAACACAATTGATTGCGGGTTTGCTTGTTGAGGCATCAGTCATGAATGATGCCTCAATGCAATCATGATTTACCCAAACGCATATAAAGATGTGCGCCCGGTGGGATTTAATTCCTGCCGGGCGCATTTTGCTGTTCAGATGTAAGTTTTAATGCGCATTGATTACCATAATTAAAGCGCCCGCCTTTTGCAAAGCGGACGCTTTCAATTGTTATATGCGCTTTAGTCAGATTTTGTTCTCTTCCTGATTGAGCAGCTGCATAAATTCCTCGCCGGTTATGGTTTCCTTCTGGAGCAGGTACTCGCTAAGTCTGTGCAGCGTGGATACGTTGTCGCGCAGTATTTCGGTAGCCTTGGCATGCGCCGATTTGATGTAGTTCAGCACTACCTGATCAATCTGCGCCGCGGTTTCGTTGGAGCACGCCAGCGCCGCGTCGCCGCCCAGGTACTGATTGTTGACCGTCTCCAGCGCCATCATGTCGAACTGCTCGCTCATGCCCATGCGCGTTACCATTGCACGCGCCAGCTTGGTGGCCTGTTCGATGTCGTTGGACGCGCCCGATGAGCATGTGCCCAGCACCAGCTCCTCGGCGGCGCGGCCCGCAGTCAGCGTCGCGAGGCGGCTCATGGCCTCGTTGCGGGTCATCATGCGGGTTTCCTCGCTTTCGACCTGCATGGTGTAGCCCAACGCGCCCGACGTGCGCGGCACTATGGTTATCTTATGCACGGGCGCGGAGTCCGACTGCTTGGCGGCGACCAGCGCGTGGCCGATTTCGTGATAGGCGACCATACGCTTTTCACGCTGAGAAATGACGGCGTTTTTGCGCTGTGCGCCCGCGATTACGGTTTCGACGGCCTCCTCGAGGTCTGCCTGAGACACCTGATTGCGCCCCAGCCGCACGGCGCGCAGTGCGGATTCATTCACTATGTTGGCAAGGTCAGCGCCCGACGCTCCCACAGTTGCGCGCGCTATCGCCTCAAAGTTTACGTTCTCGCCCAGATGCACCTTACGGCCATGCACAGCCAGTATGTCGGTGCGGCCCTTGAGGTCGGGCAGTTCCACCTGCACGCGGCGGTCGAAACGACCGGGGCGCAGCAGCGCCTTATCCAGTATTTCGGGGCGGTTGGTGGCCGCGAGCAGTATAACGCCCTTGCGCGAATCGAAGCCGTCCATTTCGCTGAGCAGCTGATTTAAGGTCTGTTCGCGCTCGTCGTTGCCGCTCAGTGCCGAGGGGCCGTCGCGGCGCTTGCCGATCGTATCGATTTCGTCGATGAATACTATGCAGGGGGCTTTTTCGTTGGCCTGCTTGAACAGGTCGCGCACCTTAGCCGCGCCCATGCCTACAAACATCTCAACAAATTCCGAGCCGGAGATTGAGAAGAACGGCACCTTGGCCTCGCCCGCTACCGCTTTGGCCAGCAGGGTTTTGCCCGTGCCGGGAGGGCCCACCAGCAGCACGCCCTTGGGGATCGTCGCGCCTATGTCTTCATATCGCTTGGGGTTGTGCAGGAAGTCGACCACCTCGACCAACGCTTCCTTGGCTTCGTCCTGACCTGCAACGTCCGCAAATGTCTTGCCGGTCTGTGCCTCGACGTATATCTTGGCATTAGCCTTGCCGAACGACATCGCGCCCGCACCGCCGCCCATGCGCTTAGTCAGCATACGCGTCATAAGATAGCCAAGGCCGATGAACATCGCAAGCGGCAGCACATAGCCGATTATCAGCGAAACGATTGGTGAAATTTCCTGCGAAACCACCTTGCCGAACTTGACGTTTGCGTCGAGCAGACGATCGACCAGCTTGGAATCGTTTATCAGACCCGTGCGGTAGATCACGGACTGACCGCTCTTGTCGCGCACCAGCGCGGACAGATAAGTATCGCCTATCTCCACGGTATCGACCTGGCCGCTCTTGACCAGAGTCAGAAACGACTTATAGTCGATGTCGGCAGTGGGCGTGCTGAACAGGCTGGGCATGAGTATATAGTTTATCATTACCAGCGCAATGAGCACGATCAGGCCGTATATAATCATTGGCTTTTTAGTATTTTTAGGAGCTTTCATGGCTTACCTCCTCTTTGTGCTATTCTACCTTATCATTTTGACACTGATATGAATTTGTCGCTTGACATACTGAAAAAATCGTGAATTAACATCGGTATGCACGTAAATTATTTGCAAGCGGCGTTTGCGGGAGATTTAACGGCCGCGATATTGAAATATCGCCGGATACAGATTATTATAAGCGCAGTTGGCTGTATCCGCACGAGTTTAGCATGGCGCGCAGCCGACGCAGGAGGATTGCTATGGACAAATTATTAAAGCGTATGTCGCCCGCGCGCATAGTCGCGCTGGGGTTTGCGCTTGTGATACTCATAGGATCGGGTCTGCTTATGCTGCCCGTATGCGTTCGGCGCGGGATCGCGCTTAATTATATCGACGCGCTATATACGGCGGCAAGCGCCGTATGCGTGACCGGACTGGTTACGGTGGACGTGGCCGACACGTTCACGCCGCTGGGGCAGTTTTTTGTGGGGCTTATGATGCAGATAGGCGGGCTGGGCGTGGCGCTTATGGGCGCGGGCGTAATACTCGCGACGGGGCGCAAGTTTAACCTGCGCGAGCGCGCGCTCATACGCGAATCGATGAACCTTTTCTCGGGCAAGGGCATCGTGCGCTTTATAAAAAACGTGTTTTTTATGACGGTCGCGTTTGAACTTACCGGCGCGGCGCTGAGCCTTATAGTGTTTGCACGCGATTACCCTTTGCCGCGCGCGATTGGAATAAGCCTGTTTCATTCGGTCGCGGCATTCAACAATTCCGGATTTGACATACTGGGCGGCGGACGCAGTATGACGCCCTACAAGGAAGACGTGCTGCTCAACATAATAACCTGCGCGCTGATATTCGCAGGCGGCATAGGCTTTCTCGTAATACACGAGCTATTTGCCAAGCGCTTCCGCTGGCGCAGGCTTTCCATGCACGCAAAGGTCGTGCTCTCGGTCAGCGCTGCGCTCATAGTCGCGGGCGCGCTGATAATTAAGCTCACCGAAAATATATCGTGGTTGGGTGCGTTTTTTACCAGCGTATCGGCGCGCACGGCCGGGTTTGCCTCTTACCCGCTGGGCGAATTTTCAAACGCGGGGCTAATGGCAGTCGAAGTGCTCATGTTCATTGGCGCGTCGCCCGGCTCAACCGGCGGCGGCATTAAGACCAGCACGCTGTTTGCGCTGCTGATCGGCGTAAAGGCGGCCGCGACGAACCAGTCGGAAAAGGCGTTTCGCTACTCAATGCCCGTCGAAGCGTTTCGCAAGGCCGCGATAATAGCGTTTGTGGGGCTTTGCGTGGTTGTGACGGGCACATATGCGCTTTCGGCGCTGGAGCCGGGGCTGGATATGCGCGACGCGCTGTTCGAGGTCGTGAGCGCGTTCGGCACGGTCGGACTGTCCACCGGGATCACGGGTGGGCTATCCACGGGCAGCAAGCTGCTTTCAATAGCAATAATGTTCATAGGGCGCATAGGGCCGCTCACCATAATCACGCTATGGTATTTTTCAAACGGCAAAAACGCCCGGTTCCCCTACGGAAATATCGCGATAGGCTGACAGGAGGACGCACATGTTTAGACGCAAGAAAAGTGACGCTATCACATACGGCATAGTCGGTTTGGGACGCTTCGGGTACGCGCTGGCCATGGAGCTGGCTGCGTTCGGCGCGGACATAATGGTAATGGACAGCGACGAGGACAAGGTGCGCGCGATGCGGGAATACACCGAAGACGCGTATGTGGTAAAGTCACATGACAAAAAGACGCTTTCGGAGACCGGCATACAAAATTGCGACATAGCGATTGTGTGCATGGGCGAAAAGATGGATACGTCCATACTGAACACGCTAACGCTGGTAAGTCTGGGCATACCAAAGGTAATCGCAAAGGCGTCCAGCGCGGAGCACGGCGAAATACTGGAGCGGCTGGGCGCGGAGGTAGTATATCCCGAGCGCGACATGGCGCTGAGGCTTGCGCACCGGCTGGAATCATCGAGCGTGCTGGACTTTGTGCAGTTGAGCGAAAAGGTCAACATATCCAAGATAATCGTGCCGGACAGCATCGCGGACAAGACGGTGCTGGCGGTCGATTTTCGCGGCAGGTTCGGCATAAACATAATTGCAATCGAGAACCACAGCGGCGTACAGCAGAAGATAAATCCCGGATACAAATTCCAAAAAGGCGACATACTGTACGTATCCGGCGACAAACCCAGTCTAAGCCATTTTATGGAATGGGCGAAAAAGGGCTGAGCGTATAGCGCAGCACCCAGGGGCAGGCGCCTTATGGGCTGCGCTTTTTTTGCGCGCACATCAATTCCGACCGATGTAATGGGAATTTAATGTGTCTGCGCGCCACAAACGGGTATAATTGTATTGACAGGAAACGCGGGGTATGCTAGAATCAAATGGTAATTCCGAGTTTTTTAGTAGGATATGGCGTGCCGAAATATATGCACCGATTGTCGCTCCTGCACTTTCATATTGAATTTTATACGACTGGAGATAGATATTATGGCAACTAGACATGTTTATCTGGATAATGCCGCTACTACCGGCGTTAGTGCGCCTGTTTTGGAGGCCATGCTGCCTTTTTTGAAGGAAGCTTATGGCAATCCTTCCAGCGTGCATAGCTGGGGACGCGAGGCGCGTAAGGCGCTTAATAATGCGCGCCGTCAGGTGGCCGCAGCCTTGGGTGCTCAGGAAAACGAGATATTCTTCACCGGCTGCGGTACTGAATCCGATAACTGGGCTATCCGCGGTACCGCTATGGCTAAACGCGACAAGGGTCGTCATATAATCACGTCCGCGATAGAGCATCATGCGGTGCTGCATACCTGTCAGGCATTGGAAAAGGAAGGCTGGGAAGTTACCTACCTGCCAGTTGATCGCGAGGGTTTCGTCTCCCCTTCCGACGTGGAAAAAGCTATCCGCCCTGATACCGTGCTGGTCAGCATAATGGCCGCCAATAACGAGATTGGTACAATTCAGCCTATCGACAAGATTGGCGCAATATGCCATGCGCATGGCGTGCTGTTCCATACCGACGCGGTGCAGGCCGTGGGGCATGTCGCGTTTGATCTGGACAAAAGTAACATAGACATGCTGTCGCTAAGCGGGCATAAGATTCACGCGCCCAAGGGCGTGGGCGCGCTGTACATACGCAAGGGCGTACATATCGATAACTTCATGCTGGGCGGCGCGCAGGAATCCCGCCATCGCGCCGGTACTGAAAACATGGCTTCGATAGTCGGTCTGGGCAAGGCGATCGAAATCGCGACTACAGATCTGGAACGCCGCGCGTCCGAGCTGGCCGCAAAGCGCGATCACATGATTGAGCGCATACTGACCGAGATTCCCGAAACAATTGTGAACGGCTCGCGCGACAAGCGTCTGCCCGGCAACGTGAATATATCGATACGTTATCTGGAAAGCGAATCGGTGCTGCTGAATCTCGATCTCAAGGGCATCGCGGCTTCCAGCGGCTCGGCGTGCACTTCTGGCTCGCTCGACCCGTCGCATGTGCTTATGGCGATAGGCATATCGCATGAATTGGCCAACGGTTCACTGCGCATGAGTCTGGACGAAAGCAACTCGCTTGATGATCTGGACTATGCCGTGGATACGCTCAAGGACATCGTTGCGCGTCTGCGCGAAATGTCGCCGCTGTATGCCGATGCTCAGCGCGGCGTGTACGTCGAAAACAGCGACGAATGCAATTTCTGCCATTGATCGCATAAATAAATTCCCCCGGAGCGTGTTTCGGGTGCAAGGGCACGCAGGCTGATTTGCAAACCATGCACTATGGAATATGCTCAATATTGAAAGGAGATTATTTTTAATGTATAACGATACGGTAATGGACTACTTCACCAATCCGCGCAACGTAGGCGAAATCGAGGATGCGAGCGGCGTAGGCACAGTGGGCAACGCCAAATGCGGCGACATAATGCGCATATTCATAAAGGTCGAGGACAATATCATAACCGACGTTAAGTTCAAGACGTTCGGCTGCGGCGCGGCAATCGCGACGTCCAGCCGCGCGACTGAGATGGTCAAGGGCAAGACGATTGAAGAAGCACTGGCACTTACCAACAAGGACGTTACCGACTCTCTGGGCGGACTGCCAGCGGTCAAGCTGCACTGCTCCGTGCTGGCCGAGGAGGCGCTGCACGCAGCCATACAGGACTATTACGACAAGCACAACATAGACAAGCAGGTCGCGCCAGCCGAATAAGCGCGCCCGCACCATCCGGGAATGCCCATGCGGGCGTTCCCGGTAAGTTTATCGCAAAAGGAGGCTTGGCCATGCAGCGTCGTCCCTCGCTGACGGAGGGCAAGCTGATGATAATGCGCGTGCTCAAGTCAATGGAGCCGCTGGATGAGAATCAGCTCGCCGAATTCTTTGCCGAACCCGATCTTTTGACATTCTTTGAAATCAAGGTTGCGCTGGACGAGCTGCAAGGCTCCGAACTGATAGCGGGTCGAAAGCGCGGCAATTCTCAGCCCGACGCGTATATGCTGACGGCCAAGGGGCGCACTACGTACGATATGTTCATGTACGATCTGCCGTTGCCGCTGCGCGACAAGGTGGACGCGCTGCTGCCCGAGTGGCGGCGCAGATTCCGGCGGCGCGAACAGGTACGCACGAAGTACTACCGCGCGGGCGAGGATGACTACTGCGCACAGCTTTCGATATTCGAGCACGGCGCGCCCGCGATGGAGCTGACGCTGCATCTGCCGGATTCCGACCAGGCACAGCAGGCGGTTCAGGCATTCGAGCGCAACGCCGAACGCATTTACAGCGACATTTGGCAGTCGTTATCGGCTAAGGCGGAAGAATAGCTTGGGCTTTTTAATGTGGCGAAGTTTTACAGGATTAAGCAACGCGCAAAGTCTCGGCTGATCGATAGCTGCCCTCTAGCGATTGTTACCTACATATAGAAAACTGGGATTTAATTTTTTCACGAAAGATTGTGGGATTTGTAAGCGCAGGCACAATCCCGATAGGCTGCGTTGAATGGATAAGCACTGATACATTATTCACTTGTGATTTGCTCCTTTAGTCTACTTGAAAACCTCAAAGAGACTTCATTCTTGCTTTTAAGTGCATACGCATTTCTTGGCGCGGTGGGCGTTCGGTTTTCGGACGCTTGCCGCGCTGATTTGTTTTGTCCTCCCCCGCTTTCTGCCTGAAAGTAAAAATCGCGGCGGCCATTCAGTAATTGAACGGTCGCCGCGATCTTTACTTATTCAACTGTGCGTTTGCGATTACTTGGCAAACTTACGGCGCAGGGTCACGCCAGCGCCCAAAGCAACCGCTGCCGAGATCAGCATCATCATGACCACCAGCTGATTATTATAATCGTCGCCGGTCTTTACGATGCCGTTGTCGTCAGCCCAAGTGTTGGTCACGCGGGCTGTCGTGTCTTCGGTCAGCTCACCGCTGCAATTCTTATAAGTGGTCTTGTAATCCTCGTCAGTGGTCTTCTGGCGTACCTTATAGGTGGTGCCTTCGGGCAGATTGTAGATGGTGATGCTGTCGTTGCCGGTCAAGGTAACGGTATCGCCGCTCTTGATCTTCTTGCCATTGGACATCTTGTAGCTGCCGTCAGCGTCGAACTTTACGGTCAGTACGAATTTGGCGTCCTCGTCAGCCTTGTCGCCCTTTACCACGGTCTTGATCTTCAGATCATACTTGGTATCCTCGTCGGGATCGGAACCGGCGGTGTAGGTGTTGGTGTACTTAACGGTGGTGTCGGCGTTGGCCTTTACTTCAAAGTCGGCAGCGTCGGTCGTAAGCGTAACGCCGTCGCCCACCTTTACGGTAACGGTGCATCCCACGGAAGGAGTAGCCTGCTCGATGGTGTAAGCACCTACGGGCAGCTTGACCTCGGTGCTCTTGCCGCTTTCGACGGTAATCGCATCGCCCACAGGCTTGCCGTTCTGTGTTATGGTGTACTTGAAGCTCTTGTCGCCGGTAGAAGCCGCCTCGCCAGCCTTTTCAACCTTAACGGTCAGCGTGCCGTACTCGACAACGGGCTCCTCAGTGGGAGCGGCAGTCGGCTCGACAGTCGGCTCGACAGTCGGCTCAGCGGTAGGCTCGACAGTGGGCGCAGCCGTGGGTTCCACGGTCGGCTCGGCAGTCGGAGCCGCAGTAGGCTCGGCCGCATAAGTGCGGGTAAAGGTTACATTGTAATCCTTGTCATTCTCGACGGCCAGTTCAAGGACGTTGCCGTCAACTGCGGCGTCATCATTTACCTTAACGGTCGTAGTGGCCTTATCGTTCTCGATCTTCTGAAGCGCGATCTTGTAATCGCCATACACGCCGTCGATAACGGCGGTCTGACCGGCCTTCAGGTTGATGGGCTTATCTTCGCTAAGTGTGTAAACGGTATCGTCACCCTTAATAGTATAGCGCGTGGAGAAGCTTGCGTTCTTCATGGTGACGGCTACCTTAAATACAGCGTTCGAAGCACCATCAACTTCGTTAATAGTGATGGACAGCTTGCCAGTGATCGAATCGGCATATGCCATAGAAGTCATCGGCGCAAGGCACAGCAGAAGCGCCGTCATGATCGCCAGCACCTTGACAAATACGGCAGAGCCATGTAGTTTAGTAAACATACCCTTACCTCCCAGTATTGTCTTTCTTTTTTCCAAGGGTCTACACTTTTGACGCATTTAGCCATCGATTTGCTCCATCTTTTTTGGTAAAGAATGTGTAAAGTGATGAATCTTTCCTTTCTGCCCTTATATCTTCAACACGGCTGACGCGCGTCTTCTGTCTTCACATAAAAAACACCGGCCACGGCACAATGCCATGACCGGATGAAACGGCTACTATTATGTATCGCCTTAACGATCCTCGCGGTAGTAGTTCACGCCGCAGCTCTTGGGCTGCTGATGCTTGTGCGAAGGATGGATGGATGTCACGACCAGCACAACCGCAGTAGCGATAAACGGCAGCATCATGAATATCGCCTGAGGTATATTCGCAACCGAAGCCGGAGTATACAGGCGCAATACGCTCAACGCGCCGAACACCAGCGAGCCGATTATTACGCGGTACGGACTCCAGCCCGCGAATATAACCAGCGCAACCGCAATCCAGCCCAGGCCGTTGATGCAGTTATACGTCCATAGGCCGTTGCAGGTAACGATGATGACGTATGCGCCGCCCAGCGCGCATATGCCGCCGCCCAGCAGTATATGCACGTACTTATACAGCGTAACGTTTACGCCCATCGCGTCGGCGGCGGCGGGGTTCTCACCCACAGCGCGCAGAGAACGCCCCTGCGACGTATGGTTAATGTATATGCCCAGCACTATGCACAGCACAACGCCAAAGTACACGAACGAGTTGTAGCTGAACAGGAGCTTGCCGACGTAAGGCAGATTGCTCAGACCCGGAATGCTTACGGACTTAAACACGCTCATCACGCCCTCGCCCAGTGCGCCCGACGTGGTGTAGTTGCTGCCGAACAGGTTCGCAATGCCCGTGCCGAATATGGTCAGCGTAAGGCCGGTAACGTTTTGGTTGGCCTTAAACGACACAGTGAGTATCGCGTATATCAGCGAGCCCAGCACGCCCGCGCCAAATGCCGCCAGCAGCGCCAGCGCGGGGTTATTGGTATAGAAGCCCGCCGCAAAGCCGCTTATCGCGCCCATGTACATAAGACCCTCTACGCCCAGGTTCAGGTTGCCCGCCTTTTCGGTAATTATCTCGCCCAGCGTACCGTACATGAGCGGAACTCCGGCCAGCACGGCCGCATACAGGAACTTAATGATATAATCTACCGTTTCGTTCATGCCTTTACGCCTCCCTTTGCCACATCCTCACTGCGCCAAGCTATGCGGTACTTGAAGAACAGCTCGCTGCCCAGCACGAAGAACAGCAATATGCCCTGCAGCACGTCCGCCGCCGCGGTGGATATGTTATATGTGGACTGAACCGTGCCCGAACCCTTTTCCAGTATCGAGAACAGCACAGTTACCAGCAGTATGACCAGCGGGTTAAGCTGACCCAGATACGCGATGATTATCGCGGTAAAGCCCACGCCGCCCGCGACGGAATCGGTAAGCGTACGGTCGGGGCCGGCCACCTGAATCATGCCCGCCACGCCACATATCGCGGCCGACAGGAACATGGTGCGGATTATGATCCACTTGTTATTCATACCGGCATAGCGCGCAGTGCGGGAGTTTGCACCCACGACGCTGATTTCATAGCCGTGCTTGGTATAGTTGATGTAGATATACACCAGCACCGTAAGCGCCAATGCGAATATCCAGCCGATATGCACGCCCAGCACCTGAGGCAGCTGCGCGTTCTTGCCGAAGCGCGAGATGAAGTTGAAACCCATCGCCTCGGGGCTTTTCCAGGGGCCGTCGCGCAGATACTGTATGAAGTACAGCGCAGCGTAGTTGAGCATCAGCGTAAACAGCGTTTCATTAGTGCCGAACTTTGCCTTAAAGTACGCCGGAATCACGCCGTACAGACCGCCGCCAATCGCCGCTGCCAAGAACATGACAGTGAGCATGAGCCACTGCGGCCAGTCCGGGAAGTTAAGCGCGAAGAAGGTTGCGCAGGTCGCGCCAAAGCAAATCTGACCTTCTGCACCTATGTTCCAGAAGTGCATACGGAACGCAAGCGTTATGCCCAGCGCCGAGATCAAAAGAGGCACCGCCTGCTTGACCGTCTCCTTTATAACCATCTGCGAACCCAGCGAACCAGTCACCATCGTGCCGTACACGCTGAGCGGATTATATCCCATCGCCAGTATGAACAGTCCGCCCGTTACCAGCGCCAGCAATACGGCGATTATGCGGTACAGCACCATCTGCTGGCGCGATATATTGCCGCGCTTTACGATATGTATGCCGTTAAGCTTACTCATTGGCGCCATCCTCCTCGACAAATCCGGTCATCAGCGCGCCCAGCCGCTCCTTCAAGTGCTGACGCGCCTTAAGCGCCTGGGAATCGCTGTCCTCATCCTCGCGCGATACGGTCTTTTCGTTCTCAGACTCGCCCAGTTCAGCGCGCACGTCGATCATGCCGGTAATTCGACCCGCGCACAGCACCATTATGCGGTCGCACAGCTCGATAAGCACGTCCAAGTCTTCGCCGATGAACAGCACGCCCACGCCCTTTTCCTTCTGCGCGTTAATCAGCTCGTATATTTTATAGGAAGAGTTTATATCCAGACCGCGCACCGGGTATGCGACCAACAGCACCTTGGGGTTAAGGTGTATCTCGCGGCCCAGCAGCACTTTCTGCACGTTGCCGCCCGAAAGCTGGCCGACTGGGTGCATGACCGAGGGCGTGGAGATTTCCAGCTCGTCGACCATCTTGCGCGACAGGCTGCGCGCCGCCGCACGGTCTACGAACATGCCGTGGTTATTGTGATAGCTCTTCAAAAGCACGTTGTCCGACACGCTCATTGAGCCTACCAGACCCATGCCCAGACGATCCTCGGGCACGAACGACATCGCTATGCCGCGCTTCATTATCTCGCGCGGGTCAAGTCCTTCGAGATCCTGACCTTCCAGCTTGATATTGCCGAAGCTTATCTCGTGCAGGCCCGCGATGGATTCGCACAGCTCGCGCTGACCCGAACCCGCGATTCCCGCAACGCCCAGTATCTCGCCCGACTCCAGCTCAAACGCCACATCGGTAAGCGCGGGCAGACCATCCTCGTTCTTGACGCACAGCTTGGACACTTCCAGCAGGCGCTTGCCATGCTTGCGCGGCGTGCGCTCTATCTCCAGCTTTACACTGCGGCCGACCATCAATTCGGTCAGCTGCTTAACATCCGCGTCCTTGGTAATCACGCTGCCCACGCTTTCGCCCTTGCGCAGTATGACCACGCGGTCGGATATTTCAAGAACTTCGTGCAGCTTATGCGTGATTATAATTATCGCGCAACCTTCCTGCTTCATGCGGCGCAGTATGTCGAACAGGCGGCGCGTTTCCTGCGGCGTAAGCACGGCGGTAGGCTCGTCCAGTATCAGTATATTACAGCCGCGGTACAGCACCTTGAGGATTTCGACGGTCTGCTTTTCGCCTACGGACATGTTATGTATGGGCTTGTCCGGGTCGATTTCCAGGCCAAAGCGCTCGCACAGCTTATTAATCTCGCGAGTGAGTTCGGAGGAGCGCATATGCTTATGCGTGCCCAGCACGATGTTTTCCTTGGCGCTCATTGCGTCTACCAGCTTGAAGTGCTGATGAATCATGCCTACGCCCAGTTCATACGCATCTCGCGGCGAATTGATCTGCACTTCACGGCCGTTTATGTAGATCGAACCCGCATCGGGACGATATATGCCCGATATCATGTTCATAAGCGTAGTTTTGCCGGAACCGTTTTCGCCCAGCAGCGCCAGTATTTCGCCATGCCGCAGTGTCAGATTGACATTATTGTTCGCAATAACTTTTGAGCCAAAGCGCTTTACTATGCCCTTTAACTCTATTGCTACCCCCTGTTCCTGTGCCAAGGCATACACATCCCTTCGATAAAATCGTCAAGCAAACCGGCGCATTGGGCCGGTAATAATTCAAGGCCGCGTCCGTCGCTTCGTGAGGCGCGGACAGCCATACAAAATTAATAAAACGCGAATCAGCCGCTCCAAATCTGTGAAAATTCGGAGCGGCCGAAAATCAGTTTCGCGGATTGATTACGCTACTACTACGCCCTCAACCAGCCAGTCGATGGAGGTGATCTCGGCATCGGTCAGACGCTCGCCCTCGGCTACGCGTACAGCGCCGGTGTTGTCCTTGATCTCGCCGTCGAACACATCGAAGGAACCGTCCATAATCTTGGCAGTCCACTCATCGACGACTTCCTGAGTGCCCTCAACGCAGTTCTTGGTCAGCTCGGAGAGGCCAACCATGCCTTCCTGCATACCGAGGTAGTAGTTCTCGCACTTCCAAGTGCCGTTGATTACGTTCTCCAGCTCGGTCTTATATACAACGGACCAGTTCCAGATAGGAGCGCACAGATGCGCATCGGGAGCAGCGTCGGTCATGTCGGCGTTGTAGCCGCAGCCCCATACGCCCTTTTCCTGAGCGGCAACCTGAGGCATGGTGGAGTCCTGATGCTGGGCGATAACGTCGCAGCCCATGTCGATCAGAGCATCGGCGGTCTGGCGCTCGATGGTGGGATCGTACCAGGTGTTGGTGTACTTTACATATACGGTCGCATCGGGGTTAACGGTGCGCACGCCCAGCGTGAAGGCGTCCAGACCGCCGTTGCACTCGGGGTTATTCATAGCGGACACATAACCGATCTTGTTGGTCTGAGTGCGCAGACCTGCGGCCAGGCCGGACAGGAAGCGCGGCTCGTAAATACGGCCGAAGTAGTTGTTCATGTTAACGCCGTTGTTGATGTAGCCCGAGCAGTGGGAGAAGATAACATTGGGATACTCCTCGGCGATGGGCTCCATGTAGTACATATGGCCAAAGCTGTCGGCAAAGATTATCTGGCAGCCCGCCTCAACCAGCTCGCGCAGAGCGGTTTCGCAGGTGGCGTCCTCGGGAACGTTGGTCTTCTTGATAACCTGGTCTTCGTTCATACCCAGCTCTTTAACAGCCTGCATAAGAGCGCTGTCATGAACGTAGTTGTAACCGCCGTCGGAAGTGTCGCCAACATAGATCATACCAATCTTGAGGTCTTCCTTGGCAATCGCCGGGAAGGTGCTTTCGGCTTCCTCAGCCTGAGCAGGAACCATGAACAGAGCCATGGACAGAACCAGCGCGAGAGCAAGAATCTTCTTGAACATTTGCGTTTCTCCTCCATTTGTTTGGACGGCTTTGGCCGTCAAATCGCATTCAGTATACTCCTTTTCCCCGCACATTTCAACGTACATTTTGATACTTTTTGCAGATTTCGTTTGGATTTTACAAACAAGCCGGGCATATCCGATATTAACGTACGGAATACCGCCCTATTCGCCAAAAAGCGGTGCGAATTTTGCCGCATTTGTATAGGCGGCCTCCAGCGCGCCCATATCCCCATCATTTCGGTAGAGATTCATGTCTGCGCGCGCGGGCATCGCCAGCGCCAGACTCAGCCGGCTCTGCGCCTCCTCGCCCATCAGATACCCAATTATGTCCCGGCATACGCGCGAGCGCGCCGCATGGTCTTTTGAGCTGCCTGCAACTACTCCCGCCGCAAAGTACTGGTCTGTATAGCCATTTTCGGACGGATAGAAAGTATAGTTGGGCGCTTTGCCGTCGCAGTCCAGCAGATATAACTGCCTCAAATGCCACTGACTGGCCGGTATGCACGCCGCAATGCCGTTTTTGAAATCCGACCATGCCTTTATCATCGAACAATTCAGATAATCCGGCGGCATTTGTTCGCCTGTTTCAGGCAGTGCGCCCAGCAGACTGCGCGCCGCGTCCGGCCAACCGCCCTCGCCCGGCACCTGTAATGCGTAATGTGCCTTTTTAGTGCGCGTTGCGGCGCGGTACTGCGCGGAGATTGCGCTCCCCCACTCGTCCGCAGTCGGAAGTAAGGGCATATCGTCCATGTTAAGCAAAATGCCGTACCCGCCGTAGCACAGCGGCAGCGCGCGGCATTCGCCGTTCCATATGCACGCCTCTATCAAACCTTCGCTAATGCCAGCGGCCGATATATCCAGCTTTTCAAGGCAGGAGGCGTTATCAAGCGCGCCCGGCGTAAATATCACCATGTCAGGCGGCACTTCATCGGTGGAAAGCGTGCTAAATGTCTGAAGCGATACCGTCTCAACCTGAACATAAACGCCCGAATGGCGCTTTTCATACGTGGAAAGGCAGGAATTGAGCCACGGTACCAGCGAACCCGTTCCTGTGCGAAAGCCCTGATACACGCGCAGCCGAATCACGCCCGACCAGCCCTCATACGGCAGCGCCGCCATGCCCTCGGGCGGCACGGGCAGGTTGGACGCGATATACGGCGCGCCCACAACGAGCAGTGCGCACAGGATTGTACATAAAACGCAAACGACGCGCCTGAGCATACCAATCACCTCTGTGATGATGATATGCCCGGGCGCGCCGCGTTTAGCACACTTAAATTGCGTATCGACTGCTCGTGAACGTTCGCAAGACAACCTTCATAAGGGCGTATGCCTTACCACATAGCCCTCTGCCTTAACCGGCTTAATAAACCGCGTCAGCCTATGAACCGAGCCACTATCGCGTCGGTTATCTGGGACAAAAGTGCAGGATTGCCGTAATACACGTACAGCATCGCCATAAGCATACCCACGCTTATCAGCGCGCAAAGTATGCTGAGTATCACGTAAACCACATATCGCCCCGTGTTTTCCGGCACGTATGCGGAAATCACGGTAAAAAGCCCTATCAGACCCATCAGCGCCCCGATCACCGGCACCCAGCACATCAGCACGCTGATGACCGACATAACCATGCCCCGCCCCAGCTTGCGCCGCTGCGCGGGATTTGACATAAGTTCTTCTGACATAGCCGCCTCCACAAATCAAGAATACCGCTTTGTTTATTATGACGAAATTATGTGACGTTTCGTTCCGGGCAGATGCAATTTGGCTATAAATTAATTTAATTATGCCTGGGTAAGCGCTGATCGTGCTTGCTAAACGGCTTGCGATAGCGGAATATCGACGCCTTTTTGCCGTTGACGAGTATGTCCAGCTTGCCGGTTGGCATAAGCCCCGCTTCGCGCGAAGCGCGCATGGTTTCGGCCTTTGCCGCGCTGAGCATTACCAGCGTGCCGCCCGGACGCAGCACACGCGCAAATTCGCACATGAAGTCCACATAGAACGCCAGCAGGTTGCCGTAGCGCTCCGCGTCGTACATACCCCACGGCGGGTCGGTGATTATGCGGTCTATCGAGTCATCCTCAAGCGGGGTCATGTCGCGCGCATCCCACTGGTACACGGCGGCCTTACCCTCCTCTATCAGGGACGAAAACTGACGGCGCAGTCTGCGCACAGCGTTTGAATCGTTATCGCCCATCATCACAGCGGCATACTTGCGCGATTTAAGCAGCGCGCCCGGCAGCGAGCCGTGACCCGCGAACGGGTCGAGCAGCGTCTCGCCCGCACCCGCTCCCGAATACAGGCAGATGCACTGCGCCAGTTCGGGTCTGAGCGCGCCCTGCGGCAGGTTCTTTTCGGTCTGCTCGCGGCGCTCGACCAGCATACAGTACAGGCCGATATTCTCCGAACGGATTATGTACCAGAACTCCCAGTCGGGATTTTCGCGGTCTATGCGCAGTCGAGCGCGGCGTTTGACCAGATCTTCGGCCTGCGCTATGACTGGCGCGTCCACGCGCTCCAGTTTGCCGTTCTTTTGAAAGCGCACGCGGAAGGTCTGGCCCGTGCGCACGCGGCTGGTAAACGACGGATCGGCCTTGGCCGCGGCCTGCTGCACCATGGACTTGAACGTGGGGTTATTCTGGCGGTGCAGCACGAGATAGGTATTCGAGAATATGTTCACGCGGGCAAGCGCGTCTGGCTTGCCGTCGTAGCGGTACACTATCAGGCCGTTGTAAAGGTCGTATATCTGACAGCCGCGCAGAAGCCGCGGCAGGCATTCCTTCACGACCGGCTCCAGACCGCTTATGAACGTGGATGCGTATATCGGCATATTTCCTCCCAATGTCGTGTTGTGCTTTATTATAATAGTATTATGTGCTTGAACACATATCCTTCGTCGCGCGTGACCGCCTTTTCCACAATGTACGGTCGGTGCACGCGGATTTCGGGCAGAGTTATCGTGATTGAAATGTCTTCGGATTCAGACGGTGAGGCGGTCTGTGCGGCGGGCGCGGTCGTGTCGTCGGATACGCGCTCGATGTACTCGGCTTTCATCCAGCCGCGTTCGCTGTCCTCATGAACGGTGACATACGCCCACTGACCGTCGTCGCTCAGGCGTTCGACTGTCACGCGCGTGCCGCTTGCGTATGCGCCCACCACGTCAGCGTCGGCGCTGCTGTCCTTGCGCAGGCGCAGTCCGCGATCTTCGGTGTTTATCTGAGCTTCGTATGGGAAGGTAGGTGCATCTGCCGTCTGCACATCGTCCGACACGCTTGCCAGCGGCGACACATGGCTGCCGTCCGAACACAGTGCGTACACGGTAACGCGGTGCGCGGGCATTACGAATTCCGCCTGACAATCATCGGACAGTTTGCGCGTCTCGCCCGACTCGCCGTCTTTTAAGTATATCCCCTCCGGCGTGCAGCCTGAAACCGACTTTGCATAGACGTTGACAATCGCGCCTGCGGGTGCGCCGTCGGTCACTTGCATACCCTGCGCCCCGGCCACGCTGAGCGCATAGTCGGCGTTCAGGGTAAAGCACGCGCTTTCTATCAGATTGACCTGCGAAGGCACAGGCTCAAATTCCACGCTGATTTCGCAATCGCATTCGGGCATTATGAACGCGCCGTCCTGAGCCTCGGCCACGACTGTACGAGTGCCGGGCGCACATATTTCAAGCGAACCATCGCGCACCTGCCAGCCCTCTACCGGAGTAAGCGCAATCGTCACCGTACTGCCCTCTGCCGCGCTGCCCGCCGGATATGTGCGCATTATGCCCAATCCGTGCGCCTGAACGCTGGTTATCGAATGCAGCGGACGCAGATTTGCGCTTAGTTCGATATTGCACGCGGGCGCGGTGAGCGATATATCGACTGCCGACGAATCGCCGCCCCGGTTGCGCTGTAATACCGATATTTCATTGCCGGATGATGTTACGGTCAGCTTGTCGTCAACCAGCCCATAGCCGCTCGGAACATCGACAACGGCGTACATTTCGTCGCCCGCACAACACGCGCTGATTTCGCGCGCACGGTCGGCGGCGTAGTAAACCCTGATCGACGAATCCGATTCTATGCGGCACAGCGCGCCCACATCCGCGAGTACGGCTGCTCCGCCCTCGGGCATTGTCAGGCTTACCGTAAACGCGCCAGTCACACCGTCCTGCTCGTTCACATATTGTGTGATTCCCGTGTCGGCGGGCTGTATCCCCTGCGAGCCGAAACGGATGCGCGTGTTGGGTTGGGATGGAGATATGGTGAGTTCGACTTCACTGCCCGGCAATGCGCGCGGCGGGTTCTGATACGCATATTCGCCGCTTACGACGCACTCAACGCCGTCTGGCAGACTTACCATTGCGGCTGTAACAAACTCTGCGGATATTGTGACCGGCTCGTCCGGCATTGTGAAGCAGTAATCGCCGGATTCGTTGCGTTCAGGCATGATTTCGACATTGCTGGCCGTGACTGCGCGCAGTGAATCTTTTTGAAGCGCATATTCATCATCTGGAACGACGCATATCAGCACGCTGTCGCCCGACGAAGCCTGACTGAGCACCCCGCCCGCCGCACTTTGTACGCGCAGTGCGCCGTCCTCGCCCTGCCACAGCCCGTCATCGCCCGCTTCTGTGAAGCCGTCGGCGTATGTTATCGCGTGCATCGCGCCGCATTCGGCGACTATTGTGGCCTGACCGCTTTTGCACTCCTGCATGACAAAGTGGAACGTGCCGTTCGAGCCGGGCTCCAGCGGCATCATTGCGCCGTCGAATACGACGTAGGCGCTGCTGAGCGCGCTTTGGCCGTCCAGCGGAGTCAGCGTGACGTACACGTCCGCGCCCACCGGTATGCGCGTAAGCCCACCGGCGATGAATGCCTGTGCGCCGCCCGCCGTGCAATAGTACGCGTCGCTGATCTCGCAGGTCGCGGCGGCCTGTGACCACGACAGCGTAACATCGTCCGAGGCGAGCGCCCATGAATGCGCAATGCAAAGCAGAATAACCACCGCCAGCGCGCATAACAGCTTTCGTTTCATATTTTCACTCCAAGTCTGATTGCGTAGACACACAGGCAATAGTATATCATATGTTGCGGCCGGGCGCAATTGCGCGGCTTATTATAATATTGCGCTCTTTTGGGTTATGCTGAGGTTTTAAGGATTTAAGCGCTTGCATTTTGTCGGCCCAGGCAGAAATATTAAGGCATCAGACTGTTGAATACCTGCCTTGAAAAAAGCCTTTTACATTAAGCCAGTCTTGCTCCAAATGCGTCAGACCGCCTCCGCATGTTCGCGGCGACGGTCTGGTGAATGTATCGATATGTATGCATGCTCAGGCACATTGCCCTGCCCTATGCCTTAAAAGCCCTTTACCCCGAAGCGCGCAACCGCGTCGTCATAGCTTTCGGGTGTGCCGATGTCCACGCACTCGCCCTTGAAAAGGTAGGCGTGAATCGTCTTGCGCAGGGGATTGTTCGCGCTGCACAGCCAGCTCGGGAAGTGGCCGGGCGCGTCATTGGGCTGACCCAATTCGAGATACTGCTTAATGAGCGGCACGGTGTCGCGGCGGTATACGTACAGCGCGTACACACCGACATCGCTCTGCGGCTCGGCGGGCTTTTCCACCATTTCGGTCACATCGCCGTTTGCGTCCAGCTTGGCCACGGCAAAGCGTTTGAGCAGGTTATAATCGCTCATGTGCGCCGCGCAGATGGTATCGTGGCCGCATTTGCGGAACTCGGCGATCAGGTCGCTTAGATCGAACGTGAACAGGTTGTCGCCAGCCACTACGAACAGATCGTCGTCTATGCCGGCCTTTTCGATTGTGAATTGCATATCGCCTATCGCGCCGCGGCGGTCGTCGTTGCTGACGGTGCCGTCGTCCCACACGCTTATATCAAGATGCGCATATTCGGGCTTGAGAACGGCCTTATTGCGCCACTCCTCAAACTGATTGATGTATACATGATTGCTGACCACATGCACGTGTGTCAGACCCTCGATGCGCGCCATATCGTCCAGTATAAAGTTAATGATCGGCTTTTCGCCTATGGGCATGAGCGCCTTCGCCCGGCCCTGCGCTCTGTCTTTAAGACGCGTAGCGTAGCCCGCCGCCAGTATTATGGCCTGCATCATTCATTCCTCCAAAAAGTTAAAATAGCGCCTTGCAATAACTGTATATATCATAATACAGATCTTGACATTTGTCAAACCATTTGAGCATATTGTCAGTCCAAAGCCCGTTTTATGACAACATTCGCATAAAAAATCAGCCGCACAAACGCCTTACCCGGCGATTGCGCGGCTGAACGCTGCGTCAGTTTATTCAGCTTTCCTTGTAGTAATTTATCAGGCAGCCCGCTGCCAGTATGCGGCGCTCGTCGGCGGTCAGCGGCATTTCAAGGCGAATCTTACGCTTTTCGCCGCCGCTTATCAGCTCTGCGTCGATGGCATCCGCGCCGCTTTGAACCGCAGTGCGCACGCCGGTGAGCACCAGCAGGTCGCCCTGCCTGATTCCGCTGGCCTCCGCGTCGGGCAGTATGAACGGTATTATGCCCCAGTTAATCAGGTTGGAACGATAGCGCTTGGTGGCGTACTCGCGCGCGATATTGGCGCGGCCGCCCAGCACACGCTGACAACTCGCGGCCTGTTCGCGCGCCGAACCGTCGCCCGGCTTGAGCGCAAATACCAGCGTACCCAGCTCTATATCGCAATTGGGCAGGCCGGACGCCTCGAGCATCGCCTCAGCCTTTTCATTCATGGCCGTGCCGTCGAGCACGCTTGCGCGCAGCGAAGCTTCAGCCTGACGCACTTCCTTAGCCTTTGGCACATACGAGGGCACCTTGCGCGAGAGTGCAAAGCCCGCAAGCCGCTCGGGGTTGGAGCGGTAGGACGACGTGTCGCCCGACGGAATCAGCTCGTCGGTGGTCGTTACCGGGTCGTATATCGAGGCCGCGACCTCCAGCACCATGTTCTCGCTCATCGGGTAGAACTTGGGCCAGTCGGATATGTTGGGGCCGTACTTGAGCTGATGCTCGGGCTGCGGATGGCCGTAGCCGTGGTAGATGCGCTTGTTGTACGTGCCGTTGTCGAACTCGTATGAGTAGTCTATGTTCTCGGGGATCTCAACCTTGTCCGCGCCGGTGAGTATGCCGTCGCGCAGGGCGGTCGCTGCAATCGAACGCGCATCCATCAGCGCGACGTATGCGTTCTGCCCCTCGCCGGGCTTGGAGCCTTCGCGGTTGGGGAAGTTGCGCGTGGTGTGGCGCAGCGACAGGCCGCCGTTCTGCGGCACGTCGCCCGCACCGAAGCACGGGCCGCATATGGCCGTGCGCAGTATCGTACCCGAGGCCAGCAGCTTTTCGACCGAGCCGTTGCGCAGAAGGTGCATAAGTTGCGGCTGGGACGCGGGATAGGCGCTCATCTGGAAGTGGCCATATGTGAGGTCGGTGCCCGCCAGCATCGCGGCCACGGTGGTCAGGTTTTCAAACGTACCGCCCGAGCAGCCCGCGATTATGCCCTGCTCGGCGCGCACGCCCTCGCTGGTTATCTTGCTGCGTATATCGTCCGAGGTAAGGCCGAGTTCGTTCAGTATATCGCCCGCGTTGGCGGTAAACTCGTCGATAGTGAATACGTTGCTGGGATGGAACGGCAGCGCGATCATCGGGCGAATCTTGTCCAGTTCGATGGTGATTGCGCCGTCGTACAGCGCGCCGTTGTACGGCTCCAGCTCGCGATAGTCGTCGCCGCGGCCATGTATTTGCAGATAGCGGCGAACCTTCTTATCGGTGCGCCATACCGAGCTTAAGCAGGTAGTCTCGGTTGTCATTACGTCTATGCCGCCGCGGAAATCCACGCTCAACTCGTCCACGCCGGGGCCAATGAACTCAAGTATCTTGTTCTTGACCAGGCCCTTGGCGAACACCGCCTTAATCAGCGCCAGCGCCACGTCCTGCGGGCCGACGCAGCGTTCGGGCTTGCCGGTCAGGTAGACCGCAACAACGTCGGGATAGGATATGTCATAGGTACGGTGGAGCAGCTGCTTCACAAGTTCGGGGCCGCCCTCGCCTATGCCCAGCGTGCCCAGCATACCGTAACGGGTATGGCTGTCCGAACCAAGCAGCATCTTGCCGCAGCCTGCCATCATCTCGCGCGCGTACTGATGTATGACCGCCAGATGCGCGGGCACGAAGTTGCCGCCGTATTTTATGCACGCCGACAGGCCGAACGCATGGTCGTCCTCATTTATCGTGCCGCCCACTGCGCACAGCGAATTGTGACAGTTGGTCAGCACGTAAGGCATACAGAACTCCTGCATGTCGCCCATGCGCGCCGTCTGGATTATATTGACATAAGTGATGTCATGCGACAACATGCCGTCGAAGCGGATTTTGAGGTTTTTCATATCGCCGCTGGTGTTGTGCTGCTCCAGTATGCGATACGCTATAGTGCCCTCACGCCCTTCGGGCTGATCGGCCTGAGCGGGCACCAGCTGCCCATTCATCAGGCGCATGGGCTGCATCTGACAATTGACCATGCGTATTCCTCCCGTATATGTACGTTCGCTTTAGTAAAGGGCCTTGCCACGGCATTTGCAGGCATATGCAAAGCCGCGCTTCAAACGGCGAATCGGCCATTCAAAGCTTATCAGCCGCATTTAAGCGTATATGTCCCCGTAAATGTTAATCCAGCGCAGGCTTTTCGTCAAGTGGCGGCGGAGCTTTCGCCTGTTAATTTTCATTCAAATCTGCATATTGCGGCGTGCAGTCCTTCACTTTGACAGTCATTGAATGTATATCCTGCGTTTTTAACGGCGGCGGATTATTTCATAGTCAGATAGCGCCCTGCCATGGATGCGGCAACCGCGCCGTCGGACGCGGCGGTCACTACCTGTCTGAGCGGCTTTGTGCGTATGTCGCCCGCCGCGAACACGCCCGGCAGCGACGTTTGAGTATCCTCGCCCGCCACTATAAAGCCCGCCGCGTCGGTTTCAATCGCGCCGCGCACCAAATCGCTCTGCGGCACCTGACCCACCGCTATGAACGCGCCTGCCACTTCGATTTCGTGTGTCTCGCCAGTATTCACGCCGCGAATCTTTGCGCGTTCGAGCGACTTCGTGCCCGTAAACTCCGTTACCGTGCTGTTCCACACCATTTCGATATTTGACTTTAATTCAATTCTGCGTGCCAGCGCCGCGTCCGCGCGCAGGGCATCGCGCCGGTGCACCATGTACACACGCTCACACAGGCCAGACAGATACAGCGCGTCCTCCGCCGCAGTGTTGCCGCCGCCCACGACCAACACGCGCTTGCCGCGATAGAACGCGCCGTCGCACGTAGCGCAGTACGAAACGCCGCGTCCGCGAAACAGTTCCTCGCCCGGTACGTCCAGCTTGCGCGCCTGTGCGCCCATGCACAGTATCGCCGCGCGCGCCTGTACCTCGCCCGATGAAGTCTGCGCGGTCTTTATGTCGCCTTGCAGGTTCAGCGCGCTCACTTCGTCGTAGCTTATCTCACAGCCCGCGCTTTCAGCCTGCTGCTGAAATTCCATCATAAGTTCGGGACCACCTATGCCCTGCGCGTGGCCGGGATAGTTTTCGATTATGTTGGTCGTAGACGCCTGACCGCCCACCATCAGCCTTTCATATACGACCGCCTTCAGTCCCATGCGCGCCGCATACAGACCTGCCGTCATGCCCGCCGGGCCGCCGCCGATTATCATTATATCAAGCATGTTAGTCCTCCATCTTAGTCAATCGAATCGCCGCTCAAGTAAATCGACCGATTTTCAATTCATTAATCTGCGCATTTCCGTTCGGACTGCACGCAGATTAGTCATCTATATTATACCATACAATCGCGCATATAAACAGCGCGGTTTTGCAAAAGCCGTTTATGCCAATTTATGCCAGGCAGCCCATTTTCATTGACATTTGCTGCCGATTCGCATTACAATTTTATTGCAAGTTGTTGCGAAACATTTTCAAAGGAGAAAGTCATATGAGATCATCTTACAACCGTATCGCCAGTTTGGCCTTTGCATGTCTGATAGGATTGGGTCCATGCGGAATCACGGGCGCTGAGGCGCAGTGTTTTACCGATAGTCGAAACTGCACTGGCAATTCATGTTGCTCGAACTTTGCGTCCGATTGCAATCAGTACGATTTCGAATATACGTACAACAGCGGCTGTTCGTCGCGCTGGAACGCGCGCTGCCGCAAGGTATACCGCCGCGGGCAGTGCTCGACCGTGCCCACCTGCCGTCCGACTTCCGATTGTGCTGCAACCGCTCAGCCCACTGCTGAACCGACCAGCGTGCCGACTACTGCGCCCACCGCTGAGCCGACTGTCAAGCCTACCTCAGCGCCGACTTCTCGGCCTACCGCTGAACCCACTGTCAGGCCGACTGCCGAACCGACGGCTGCCGCCAAACCCACTACCCAGCCGGATCAGGGCGGCGTAAGCACATCTATGGCACAGGAGGTGCTGAGCATGGTAAATGAGGAGCGCGCCGCCGCCGGACTTAACGCACTCACTATGGACGATTCGCTCAGCGCCGCGGCGTGTATCCGTGCGCGCGAAATCGTCACCAGCTTCTCGCACACCCGCCCCGACGGCAGCAGTTTTTCCACCGTCACAAGCGGCGCTTACGGCGAAAATATCGCCAAGGGGCAGCAGAGCGCCGCGCGCGTAATGGCGGCGTGGATGTCGTCCAGCGGCCACCGCGCGAACATACTCAACTCGCGCTGGAGCACAATCGGCATATGCGCGTATGAGTATAATGGCGTTATGTACTGGGTACAGCTTTTCGGACGCTAAGGCATGTGGCGCGATTTATTGGAAGGCTAAAGTATTGCTCGGATGCTCTGCCTGTGAATGATTTTCGGCTTCGTCAATTGAGAATCATGCTTATTTCATGTCTTAAATCCGCTTATTTATGACTGTAAAAGCAAAATCGACGTACAGTAACTGCTCTGTGCGTCGATTTTTGTTTGTTTAGTCCACTTCGCCGCGATCCTCAAGTACCTTGCGCATACGCTCCATACCGTATGCGATGGCACAGCCCACTATGAAGCACGCCGCGTAGAGAGCTATGCTGCCCGCGTCCATCGTGCCTTGGCCAAAGGGCAAAATCGCCGCCGTGGACGCAATTACTATGCCGAATATCGCGTGCAGCGCGACCGCGTAATGCCGCTTGAGCAGCCAACCCATACCGCGCGACAGCAGCGCAACCGTGGCCGCCAGTCCCACGAGCAGCGGCAGCACCACGCCCACATCCAACTGGCTTATGCCCGCGGTCATGGGCTGATACAGGCCGAGGAATATGAATATCGATGACGGGCTCATGCCGGGCACGACCATGCCCATGCCCCACAGCACGCCGCAGGCCAGCCACCACCACACGTTAGGCGTAACCAGCGCGCCCTCGCCGCCGCTTTCCATGCTGCTTACAAGGTACATCCACAGCGCGGTCAGCACAATCGCGATTGCCATGGCCAGCCACGCAAACCTGCCGCGCCCCTGCTGACCCGCCTCACGCCAAAGCGCAGGCAATGTACCTATGACCAGCCCCGAGAACAGCCACACCGCGGGTACGGGCGATTCGCGGAACAGCCAGTCCACCACGCGCGCCAGCCCCAGTATGCCCAGCGCAAAGCCGACAAGTATAGGCAGAAAAAACCACGCCTTGCGCTTAAACTCTTTTACAGGGTGTGCAAGGAACTCCATCAGCGGACGATATATGCCAAATACCACGCTGAGCACACCGCCGCTTATGCCGGGCAGTATCGCGCCCACGCCCACCACCGCGCCCTTGATTATGCGCGATATAAATTGCAGCGGATCGCGTCCGCAGCGAGCCGTCTGGTTTGTATGCCCGTTCATAATTTCCTCCGATAAAAGCGCTTTATTGTTTGTATGGTCTTAGTACCATTATATACCACTTGCGCCGATTTGCATAGATACGGGCGCGCGTTGGATTTATAGAATTCTGTAAGCAAAAAAATATGGAGAAAGCCTATGCCCTCTCCATACCGATACGAATAATTCAATTACGCATTGAGCATCCTTTTGTCCGTGCCCTTGATTACGTTTTCCAGTGCGGCCACCTTGGGAATGAAGGCCAGCGCCATAGTCACCAGCGTCTCCGGCCCCATGTACGTGATATTGTACGAAAGCGAATATACCCACGGGTTCATGTCGCCCGCGTATTCGGCAAAGAACACCGAACCAGATACAACAGAGCAGGCATAACGGCCTATGCACGCAATCAGCACGGCCAGCGGCAGGCGGAACGCGCCCAGCGAACGCTTATTGCGCACGATCGCGCCCAGGCCAACCATAGCCATTGCAAGCGGATAGTCAAGTATCATCTGAACGGGATGGATGACGTATGCCGATTGCAAAAGTCCCAGCATACCGCACAGCGCGCCCGCCAGGAATCCGGGCCACACTCCGTATGCCATGCTGAACAGCATTACCGGCAGCATCGAACCGGGGGTTATCGAACCGCCCTGAGGCATAGTAAACAGCCTTATCTGGCCAAGCACATAGGTAAGCGCGACGCACATTGCCGCCGACGCAAGCATACGCGTGTTCCACTTGACCTTGCGCCCCGCAAAGTACATGCCCACCGCGAACAGCACCAGCAGCACGATGGCTGCCAGAATGTAGCCGTTCCACTCGCTAAACTTTTCAAACACACCCGAAAGATATTCTCCCATAACAGTGCCTCCCGTGCGAATCTTCGCAAAAGATTCCGCCCGGCCGGGCCAATGGCAAATAAAAACCCGTGCATCGCATCGACACACGGGAAACGCTCACACGCGGCACAGCCTCATGCGATTCGCTTCCCTACGGTGGCATTATCCACAACAGGTTCTAAGGGTCCGGGCAAACGCCCGCTCTCAGCCATAAGCTCCCCCAGCGGTTATCGCAATTATACGCCTACATAGCGCACTTGTCAACGCAGGTTTCATTATTTCGCCTTAATTTGACGCATTTCAAACACAGTCCTCAGGCTGCTGTCGCAAGCTGCTTGATGGCGTATATTATCAGCAGGTGCGCCGGATAGAATGCGTAGAATATGTATTTATTCAGCTTTATGTTGGTATGCGTCGGTATGATTATCAGCGGCAGACTCAGCATGGCCAGCGATTGCAGCCGTACGCTGAACGAGCCTACATTAAACAACACCTGCGAATCCATGCCCCAGTACACGCAAAACGCCGTCATTATCAGCGCCGCCAGCAGTTTTGAACCGCGCACAAGGTAGAACAGGATTATCACATACACGCCGTTCATGCCGTAATTCGGGCTCATGAAATACGCCGCCAGCAATGTCATGGGCAAGGCCCAGTACTGCCGGTCCTTAATCGCCCATATCGCGATAAGGCCCAGCAGCAGCGTCAGGTATATGTTATGCTGAGTCCATTGCCGACCGAACGCCAGCACATAGCACGGCTGACTTACAAAGTAGAAAAGCGCCATGCGCTTCATGTATGCCTTAATATCGTGCGTGTACTCGCTGCCCACGACGATGCACCACGCGAATATCGGAAACGACAATCGGCCTATCGAGCGCATCACTATGTCGTTGCCCATCAGCTGATAACCCACATGGTCGATCACCATCAGTATTATCGCGGCCAGTTTAAGCAGACCCGTATCCGTATTCAGTGCGATTGACGCACCCGGTCTGCGCGCAACGGATGACTGCATATTAATTCCTCCCGATGAGAGTTTTCTCTGAATTGCTATTCTACACGCGTGCGCGTCATTCCTGCCTGCATATAAAAAGCCGTTTTATGCTGACTTAAAGCAATTGTTAACATAATCGGCGCTTAAACGCGCGCCGCGAGGTTATATAATACTCGTAACAAATCGGCCTCTGACGCGCAGGACGTTTTCCGACGCGGAAGGCGCTTGACCGGCTGAGCCCGCCTCAAAGTTCAACGCGCCTTTGCATATGCCGCACGGCATCTGCTTTAGGCGCGGTTTTGTATTTCTGCGGGGCATTTTCCCGCGCAAGGAGCGATAAATATGAGCATGAACGCAACCCCTTCCTCCGCCCGCGTACACATAGGCATATTCGGCCGCCGCAATGCGGGCAAGTCCAGCCTGATGAACGCGCTAACCGGGCAGGAGCTTTCGATAGTATCCGAGCATCTGGGCACAACTACCGATCCGGTATCCAAGTCGATGGAGCTGCTTCCGATGGGGCCGGTCGTGATATTCGATACGCCCGGTCTGGACGACGTAGGCGATTTGGGCACGCTGCGCGTGCGCAAGGCGGCTCAGGTGCTTAACAAGACCGACGTGGCGCTGGTCGTGATCGACCCGACCGTCGGCATCGCCGAAGAAGAAACTGCGCTGATTGCAAAGATCGAGCAGAAGAAGATTCCTTACATAGTCGTATACAACAAGTCCGACATAGCTACCGCGCCCGACGGCGCAATAAGCGTGAGCGCGGCGACCGGTGCGGGCATAAACGAGCTGAAGGAGCGCATCGCATCGCTCAAAATGCCCGAACCGCCGCGGCTGTTGGAAGGGCTGTGCGCGCCCGGCGACGTATGCGTGCTGGTAACGCCCATCGACAGTGCCGCGCCCAAGGGCCGCATGATACTGCCTCAGCAGCAGGTAATGCGCGAGGTGCTGGACAATCACGGCATTGCGCCGCTGGTTCAGCCCGAAGAGCTGAAGGCCGTGCTGGGCACGCTGAACGTAAAGCCGCGCATAGTAATAACCGATTCGCAGGCGTTTGGCCGCGTATCGCGCGACGTGCCCGAGGACATACCGCTCACGTCGTTCTCGATACTTTTCGCCCGTCAGCGCGGATTTCTAAACGCTGCAATTGAGGCCGTAAAGGCGCTGCCCACGCTAAAGGACGGCGACAAGCTGCTGATATGCGAGGGCTGTACCCATCACCGCCAGTGCGATGACATCGGCACGGTCAAGATACCGCGCTGGCTGATGCAGAATACCGGCAAGCATTTTGAATTCGAGTGGACGAGCGGCACGGGCTTCCCGGACGACCTGACGCCCTACAGCATGGTGATACACTGCGGCGCGTGTATGCTGAACCCGCGCGAGGTGACTTACCGCATGAACTGCGCGCTGGATCAGGGCATACCGTTCATAAATTACGGCATACTCATAGCGGCGCTGCACGGCGTGCTGGAGCGCAGCATACGACCGCTGGGGCTGAGCGTAACCCAATGACAACCCAATGCTCACGTTCATGTCGAAACGGCGTGCTATCATATGCTTACCAATCAAATCAGCGAGGGACAAGTATGATAAACACGATACTTCTGGACATGGACGGCACGCTTTTGCCGGTGGACAACGAGACGTTTACTCACACGTACTTTAAGCTGCTGTGCGCAAAGCTAATGCCGTATGGCTATCAGCCCGCCGACATAGTGCGCGGACTGCGCAGCGGCATGGTGGCGATGGTCAAAAACGACGGTTCGCGCACCAACCGCGAGGCGTTCTGGGATGACTTTACCAAGACCCTGGGCGAAGACGTGCGCAAGATGGAGCCGGTCTGCGACGAGTTTTACGGCAACGAGTTTAACAAGGCAAAGGACATACTGGGGCTTAACGTCGATCGCAGGCCGCTGATCGAGCTTTTGCGCAGCAAGGGCTATCGCGTGGTGCTGGCCAACAACCCAATGCTGCCCCCGCCTGGCACCAATTCGCGTTTGAGCTGGCTGTCGCTGAACGCCGCCGACTTCGACCTTGTGACCGACTACTCCAACTCGACCTATTGCAAGCCCAACCCGGACTACTACCGCGAGATTGTGAGGAAGGTCGGCGCACAGCCCGAAGAATGCCTGATGGTGGGCAACAGCCTGACAGACGACGCAACCGCGGCTCAGGCGGGCTGCGACGTGTACATCGTGACCGATGCGCTTGAGGGCGATGTGAACGAGCTTAATAAGTACAAGCACGGTACGTTCGCGGAGTTCTGCAAGCTGGTTGAGGAGCTTCCCAAGGTAAATTGACAAACGTTCAAAAACAGCCTTTGCCCGATATTCAGGCAAAGGCTGTTTTGCTTATGTATTTTTTCGCTAAATGGTTTATCCAACTATCAGTTTGCCATTGAAGTCGGCTATGTAGCTAAAATATGTCTCCGGAAACACTGCCGGAGGCATACATGATTAACAGCTTATGAATTGAAGCTCACTGCGGCACGATCGGCAAGGCGTTCTACCTCGACGCGCGAGGATGCTTCGCCCGCGTAAATCAGCGATATGAGATAATCGTCGTTGGCAAACACCGGCGCTTTTTCGAGCAGTTCATACGCGTTGTTCTCGATAGTCCACCACGCTTCTTCATTGGCCAGCTTATAGCCGTTGGCCGCAAACATGTAATCGCCGTTTAGCGCAAGATACGCGCCGCTGAAACCCGCCGCGCGCTCAGTGGTGAGCGTCATCAGATCGATGCGGCAGATGTTGGCGCGGTCGGCTTTTTCGTCATCGGCGGCATAGGGTTTTTCGAAGTAGTACAGCCAAGTGCCTTTGACTATGGGCAGGAAGCTGCGGTTGTTACTGAGCACAGTCATTTGACCATCGGTCATATTATAGGCATTTAGCGTTTCGCCGCCCACCGCGTCCTGATACAGCAGCCATTCGTCATTCAACACATACGGATAGCACGCGGACAGATTGCCTATCTGCTCGAAATTGCTACCGTCTGTACCGCACATGAACAGCTTGTTATCCGCATCGGTATAGTAAAGCTTACCATTGTACAGCTGCAAACTGCCGAAATCGCCCGCGAGTATCTCGCGCGCATCGCCGCCCGCTATATCAACTGCGTATATACCGGAGTTCTCGCCGTCAAGCCCATTGCGCACGTAATAGACCGTGCCTTCATCCACGTTTATATAGCTGGCAAGGCAATTGGTATCCAGTGCCATAGCATCGCCAATTATGTTTTCATCGCCGGTCAGCTTGCGCGCGGCCAGCATTGCGCGGCCGTCCGCATCCCAGTCCAGGCCGACAAGCACGTTTCCCTCAATCGCAAACAGGCCGCCGTTCATCAGGTTAGCCATGTTCTCGGCCTGAATATCGTCAAATGAGATTTCTGTAAGCGAGCTTGCCGCATCCGCGTCGGCCAGCGCCGCACCGGTCAGCATCATCGCAAGCACCATGAGCAACGCGCACATCTTTTTAAGCATGGTACACACCTCGCACATATCAAAAGATGCTTTCATTATAAATGCAACCATTGGCAGAAGTGTGGCGTAAGTCATCCAATGCGCGGCATTCCCCCTGCCCTAAGCGCAAAGGCATAAGAAAACCGCGGCTCCGAAAAAATCGAAGCCGCGGCGTTTTCAGATATGATTACACGGGGTGAGTCATATCGCTTTTGTTGAACATGGTGGAGTCGAGGCCCTTCTGAGCCGCATCGCGGTACTGGAAGAACTTCTTGGCGACCTGCGGGAACAGCGCGTAGGACAGAATGTCCTCGTCCTGCTGGATGTAGTCGCCGATCTCCGCGCGATACTTCTCGAGCTCCGGCGGGATGTCGTCGGCGGGACGCTTGGTGATAACCTTGGCATCGCCGATAACCTTGCGACGTACTTCCTCGTTCACCGGGGCGGGCAGACGGCCATACTCGCCGCGCATCAAGCCCTGGCTCTCCTTGGGGCACATCTTGTAGCGCTCGCCGCAGATTACGTTCATAACGGCCTGAGTGCCAACGATCTGGCTGGTGGGGGTAACGAGCGGCGGATAACCAAAGTCCTTGCGCACGCGCGGCACCTCTTCCAGAACCTCATAGAACTTGTCGGACTTGCCGGCCTGCTTAAGCTGGTTAATCATATTGGACAGCATTCCGCCCGGAACCTGATACAGCAGGGTGTTGATGTCAACGCCCAGTACCTTGGGATCCAAGAAGCCGTCCTTCTTCAGGCGCTCAGCCACGCCGCGGAAGTGCTTTGCGGCCTCGCTCATCAGACCCAGATCCAGACCGGTGTCGCGATCGGTGCCGCGCAGGGTGGCTACGATCGGCTCGGTAGCGGGCTGGCTGGTGCCGTTGCCCAGCGGGGACAGCGCGGTATCAACGATGTCAACACCCGCCTCGATAGCCTTGAGCAGGGTCATGTCGCCGGTACCCGCGGTGTTGTGGGTATGCAGGTGGATCGGCACGGTGACTTCCTTCTTCAGGCGCTTTACCAGAGTGTAAGCGTTGTAGGGCAGCAGCAGGTTAGCCATATCCTTTATGCATATGACATCCGCGCCCATCTTCTGCAGCTCAACAGCCAGATTTACGAAGTAATCCTCGGTATGAACCGGGCTTACGGTGTAGCTCATGGCCACTTCGCAGGTGCCGCCGTACTTCTTGGTGGAGTCGATGGCCTGCTTCAGGTTGCGCGGATCGTTCAGCGCGTCGAAGATACGGATTATGTCTATACCGTTTTCGATGGACTTCTTTACGAAGAAGTCAACCACGTCGTCGGCATAGTGCTTGTAACCCAGTATGTTCTGGCCGCGGAACAGCATCTGCAGCTTGGTGTTGGGCAGAGCCTTGCGCAGCTTGCGCAGGCGCTCCCACGGGTCTTCGTTCAGGAAGCGCAGGCAGGAGTCGAAAGTCGCGCCGCCCCAGCACTCCAGAGAATAGTAGCCGATTTTGTCCAGTATTTCACATGCCGGCAGCATTTCATCGGTGCGCATACGGGTCGCGGCCTGCGACTGATGCGCATCGCGCAGTATCGTTTCAGTAATAAGCAGCTTATTAGCCATTGTGCAACCTCCTCGATAGATGTAACGGTTAAACCCTTACTTTGCAAACATCGACAGGAACACGCCCGCGGCGACGGCCGAACCGATAACGCCCGCGACGTTGGGACCCATGGCGTGCATAAGCAGGAAGTTGGACGGATTTTCCTTCTGGCCCACGACCTGAGAAACGCGCGCGGCCATAGGCACGGCGGAAACGCCCGCAGAACCGATGAGGGGGTTGATCTTGCCGTGCGTCAGGTGGCACATGAGCTTGCCCAGCAGCACGCCGCCCGCAGTACCCATGCAGAACGCGAATACGCCCATGGCCAGGATGACCAGCGTATCCACGGTCAGGAAGGTTGCGCCCTTAGCAGTAGCGCCGACGGTGGTACCCAGGAAAATAGTGACTATGTTCATCAGCTCGTTCTGCGCGGTCTTGGAAAGCCTGTCGGCCACGCCGGATACGCGCAGGAGGTTACCTAGCATCAGCATACCCACCAGCGGCGCAGCCGACGGCAGGAGCAGCGACACGACGATAGTAACCATGATCGGGAACACTATCATTTCCTTCTTGGAAACCGGGCGGAGCTGCTCCATCTTAATCATGCGCTCTTCCTTGGTAGTAAGGGCCTTCATGATAGGCGGCTGTATGACGGGCACCAGCGCCATGTAGGAGTAAGCCGCAACCGCGATGGAACCCAGGTATTCGGGAGCGAGCTTAGAGGTAACGTATATGGCCGTGGGGCCGTCCGCGCCGCCGATGATACCGATGGACGCGGCCAGCTCGGGGCTGCGGCCCAGCAGTATGGCGCCGGTGAAGGCGATGAATATGCCCAGCTGCGCCGCCGCGCCCAGGAACAGCGACTTGGGGTTGGCTATCAGCGGGCCGAAGTCAGTCATTGCGCCCACGCCCAG
Organism: uncultured Eubacteriales bacterium; assembly: GCA_948467645.1. Lineage (GTDB taxonomy): Bacteria > Bacillota > Clostridia > Christensenellales > Aristaeellaceae > Fimadaptatus. The sequence goes on from CAOKFD010000007.1 coordinate 40,272, forward strand.
GAATATGAGCGGCGGGTATATGCCCAGCTTTACGCCCTTATACAGATAGTAAAGCAGACCGCCCTCGTCCATAAGGCCCGCCAGAGGCAGGTTGGACAGTATCATACCAAAGCCGATAGGCAAAAGCAGCAGGGGTTCAAAGCCTTTATGAATAGCCAGATACAAAAGCACGCAGCCGATGATGATCATGACCAGCATCTTCCAGCCGTCGCCTACGAAGAACGCGCCAAAGCCGGTATCGCGTACCAGACCCATGAGCGTTTCGCCCACGTTCAGCGAATAATTGCTCGTTTCGGCTGCCGCCGCGCCGTCAGCCAGCGCTACGGACGTTCCAAACAAAAAGCCCATTCAGTCCCCATCCTTTCTTTAAGCCCCGCCGGATGCGCCGGCAAAAGGCCCGTCGTATAAGGCAAGCGCTTTTACGCTTACTGGATGGAAACAATGGCGTCGCCGGTATTGACGGTCGCGCCCTTGCTCGCGTTTACAGCAACGATCTTGCCGTCGCAGGGAGCAAAGATTTCGTTCTCCATCTTCATTGCCTCAAGAATAGCAACCAGGTCGCCGTTTTTCACGGTCTGACCCACGGCTACCTTTACGTCCACGATAGTGCCGGGCATGGGCGAATTGACGGTAGTGGCGCCAGCGGGTGCGGCAACAGGAGCGGGCGCGGCGGCCTTGGGAGCAGCCTTAGGAGCGGGCGCGGCCTTGGGAGCGGCGGCTACTACGGGAGCGCTGGAAGCGCCGGCGGCGACTTCTTCTACTTCTACTTCATAAGCGGTGCCATTGACCACAACATTAAACTTGCGCATTGTAATCCTCCTCAAAACAGTCGTTTCGACTTTGCATTATAAGTTTTTTTCAGGATTAAAACGTTTTTCAGCGGTAAGCGCGCTTCCAATCGCTGCTGGAGCGGCGCACCGCGCGCACGACCGGGCGCTTGCCGGTGCCCTCGTATACGCAGCTGAGCGCGGCCATTATAGCGGCCACGACCTCGCTGTCGTCCTGCACGGGTTCTTCCGCGACCGCGGCCACGGCCACAGGCGCGGGAGCCGGGGCGGGCGCGGCGGGCTTTGCGGGAGCAGGCGCGGGCTTTTTCGACTTATCAAAAAACTTGGTCATGCCCATGATAAGCGCGATAAGTATGGCCAGCGCGAAGAACACGACCACCAGGCCGATTACCGTAACGCCCAGGCCATATCCGAGTTTAACAAAAAACATAAGCATCCTCCCTCTTGCCCGAAGGCTAATCCGGGCTGCTCAGGCATTACAGCGGCATGTTGCCATGCTTGCGGGGCGCACGCTCCTCGCGCTTGCCTTCCAGAGTCTCCAGAGCGCCGATCAGGTCCTTGCGGGTATCGGACGGCACTATCACGGCGTCCACCTGACCGCACTTGGCGGCGTTCACGCCGTCCACCACGTCGTGCAGGTAAGCGCTTTCCAGCTCGGCGCGCTTGGCGGCGGGATCGGCCGCGCCTACCAGCTCGTCGGCGTGCAGCATCTGCACAGCGGCGGGCGCATCCAGCGGAGCCACGGAAGCCTGCGGCCACGCAAACGCGATGTCGCAAACTTCCTTGGAAGCCAGCGCCATGTAAGCAGCGCCCATGGCCTTGCCGGTGATTACGGCGATCTTGGGCACAGTGGCCTCGGCGGTCGCGAACATGAGCTGAGCCTGAGCCTTGATCATGTCGGCGTTGTCGGCCTCAACCGAGAAGCCCTCAACATCGGCCAGAGTAACAACGGGGAGATTGAAACAGTCGCAGGTGCGCACAAAACGCGCGATCTTGGCGCTCATGCCGGGACATACGCGGCCGGATACACCAACAAAGCCCACAGCGCGGTCGCCCAGACGACCCATCGCGGTAACGGCCTTGCTCGCATAGTCGGGGGTAAACTCGATCACATCGCCGTTATCGGCAAGCGCCTTTACGGCAGCGCGCATGTCGCACTCGGCCATGTCGTTGAGCGCGGGCACTTCACGGGCATAATCGTCGCCGGTCTCGACCAGATCGTCGTCGCACGCGGAGTTGAGCGGCAGAAGGTTAATCACCTTGGAAGCCAGCTCGAAAGCCTCGTCCTCGGTCTCGCAGGTCAGCTGGCTGATGCCGGACTTGGCAGAAGCCTCAATGCCACCCAGCAGCGCCGCGTCGGCGGGCTTGCCCTTAGCGGAACCGATTATCTGCGGGCCGTTAGCCAAGAGCGATCCGCACTTGGCCTGAATCACAACGTCGCTCTGCGCGGCGACCATAGCGCTGCCGCCCATTACCGGGCCGAGCACCAGAGCCACCTGCGGCACTACGCCGGAAAGCTCGGCCACCTTGCCCAGTATGCGCGCAAACGCGGCCAGACCGCATACGCCCTCGTCCAGGCGCATACCCGCGCTGTCGAGCAGCGACACGACCGGCTTGCCGGCCTTCTTGGCCAGGTCTAGCAGCTTCAGTACCTTCTGAGCGCCGGACGCGCTGATCGCGCCGCCCTTAACGGTGTAATCCTGCGCCCATACGTACACGGGCGTTTCGCCCAGCACGCCGTAGCCGGTCACTACGCCCGACTCGCCGCCGGCCGTAAGCTGATCCAGCTCGGTAAACTCCGCGCCCAGCAGCTTGTCGATGCGCTCGCGCGCAGTCAGCTTGCCAGCGTCGTGCTGCGCCTTTACGCGCGCCGCGTCGCCCGCCAGGATTTCTTCCTTGCGTTTAAGCATTTGTTCCAGTTCCTTGCCCATATCTGTGCCTCCTATCACATCGCGTTCGGTTACGGTGGCGTTTTTGCCGCCCTTTGCCGGACAGATAAGTAATATGAAAACCATGGATCTGGTTTGATTATGATCCATTCCAGGCTATAAAAGTTCGGAATGGTACAATCTCATCCTTAATTCACTCATTTCTACATTAGCTACCTTTTTTCCTGCTTTTTGCCTGAAAAAAATCGCATTTTACGCTGATTTTATACTTTAAGCTCCATTCATCCGTTCGTTAAGCATATCGCGTTGCGCGCGGCTGTTTATTCTGATATAATATAGGCGGCATTTATCGATTCTGCCTGAGAGGTGCTTTATGATAAGGCGCATTTTTGCATCCTTGCTCTGCGCGCTGACGTTAGGTGCGGGACTGCCAGCGATAGCTGAGCCGACCGCCTCGACGACCAGTCAGCCGTCCATCGCCGCGGTCACAGCGGATGAATATATTAAGGGCGTTACCGCATTGATGGACGAGCGCGGCATAGCGTGGCGGCATCTGGACAGCGACGATCCGTACACGCTGATCGTCAATTCCACGATTATATTGGAGGTAATTCAGACAGACGGCGCAATTTCGTCGATTGCGCTTACCGCGCAGGGCGACTTCAGCGCGCTTTCGGGCGAGATCATATCGACCGTGCTCACCGGTTCAATCGCCGCATATTCGGCGGCGGATGCGAGTATGGTATGGATGGACCTTATCGACATGATAAGCAGCGCAGGCGGCACCGAGTACGCCTATGGGCTTGAAATAAGCCTTGCCATAACCAACGAGGCGATTGAAATGACGCTAACGCCGTCGAACGACAGCACCGCGACCGGCAATCTATTGCCGCCGCCCGCACGCCGCATCGTGGACATGGACGGGCTGATTAAGTACTGTGCAGCGCTGCTGCCGGACGGCTGGACTCAGACTAGCTATCAGAATTCGGGCGAGCGCAGCGACGTTCTGCTTAATATATATGCCGCGAGCGACGACGCTGATGCGCTGTGGGACTGTGCGCACACTATAAACGCAAGCTACTGGCGGTGCGTGAAGGAGTACGAGCTGCAATGTGACCGGATGTCGATAGTATTTTATTCGTCAGGCATGACCCCAATGCTGTCGCTGGGCATAAGCCGCGCGGACGCGGCCGACAATCCCCTGCTCGGTTCGGACGCGACTGTCGACGAGTTTAAGCAGGAATTTGAGCGGTTGGCAAGCGAATCCGACGCATTGGTTATAAGCTACGATTGATTTTAAGGCATACTTAGAGTGTGTTTCAAGTGGAACAATTCGCAGGTTCGAGTGGATTTTTCGTCAGTTCAAGGGAGAAACCCGAAGGCTTAGCAGCGCTAAATCGAGCCTTGTGACGCAGAAATGGCGGATCACCGCTCAAAACTGCGTACTCAGGAATTTTTGAGACACACTCAAGCGGGGACGTTCTTATCGATCGGGTATTGATGGAGCGTCCCCGCTTTGCTGTGCATTACCTTATCAGCAATACGGCCTTATTGAGCATATCGCGCAATTGCGTCTCAAGGCAGTCGGCGATGTCGTCTATCATCTTGGTTATCTCGGGCGTGGGCTTTTCAAGGTCGGACATCAGGCGGTCGAATATCGCGAACGCGAAGTCCTCCTGCTTGCGCTCTAGGCTGGCGTGGAAGCGTTTTTCCGAGAACAGCTTGCGCACGCCCTTGGGCAGGTTCATCGTACGCAGTTTCTTATCGGCCGCCTGAGAGCCTATCACCGCGACGATCAGGCCCAGTATCGCGCCTATGATAAGACCTATCGGGCCGGTTGCAATCAATGCGGTTTCGGTGCCGCCCATTATCATCGCGAATACGGACGCGACGATTACGTCGATCAGCACCTTTATGCCTTCAAAGCTGATTATCTGACCGGACGAAATGTCGATTTCGCCGGGTGTGAACATCAGCGAACCGTTAAAGCGCAGCGCCGTGCGCGGCAGGTCGTACCGGTCGCATATCGGGTCGGTGAGCGCCTCCAACTGCGGGCGCAGTTGCTTGAGCCATTCCAGCACGTAAGGCTCCAGCGCGGCCTTCATCTCGGCGCTCTGGAAATATTCGCCGGTAGTGCGCTGAATCTCGACGGCTATGTCGTTTATGGTCTCGATTGAGCCTGAGCGCCAGCGCTTGAATACCGGCTCGGCAATCTTATCGGTCATCGCCTGCGCAATTGGCTTAGATATGTCGGAAAACAGCCGGTTCAGCTCGCTTTTGACTATATTCTCGACTGCGGTCGACTTAATCAGCTTTTCCACGTCGCGCGTGAAGCCCTCGGCGCGCGCGTCGGTGCGCAGAGCATAGCACAGGCCGCGCGCGATTGCGAACTCCGGCTCCAGTCCATGCACTATCAGCGCGTTCGGGAATACCTCGGCCGCAATTTTATGCATAAAGTCCATGCGCGACGCGCCACCGGTCATCAGAATTACGCTGACCTCGCGGCCCAGCGCATCGCGCGCATCGGTAAGGCTGCGGCGGTACGCGTCGGTGAAGCTAAGTCCGTCCAGCTCGGCTATCGGCGTGGAGAGCACCTTTTCCATATCCGCGTCGGTGCAGGATATGTCCACGGTCGTGGGCGGCATGGTGCAATACAGCTTGACCGAGGATTCGCACGGCACTATGGAGTCGGTATGCCCGCGGCGGCGGCGCGTGAAGTACATCTCCTTCACCTTGCGCGCCTCCATCTCGCAGCGCGAACGGCACTGCGGGTACTTTTCCAGCAGGTCGTTTACGGCCGTGTCGCAGCAGCGGCGCAGGTTGAGCCGAAGCAATTCCTGCTCGATAAGTCCGCCGCCCAGCGAAGTATCGCCGAAGTCGTGCACGGGCAGGCGCTGCTCGGTCAGCTCGGCCACGAACGTAAAGTCGGTCGTGGACGAACCCGCGTCGATTATCAGCGTGGGCTTACCCAGCAGCTCGCTGGACATGCGCAGTTCGCCCGATTCGCGCGAATAAAGGAACGCCGCGCGCGATTCGGACACCACGCGCACGTTGGGGAATCCCGCCTTGCCGAACAGATTGGCATACGCGCGGCGCGTCTGGCCGTTCCAGCCCGACGGGCAGCCGATTGCACAGCGCACGTTCGCGCCCTCGGGCATACGGCCGCTCTTGCGCAGATCGTCCACCAGCACCTTGGCAAACTGCTCAATGTAGCCCGAAATCAGCTGCGGCTCGCGCAGGTAGCGGCTCTTAAAGCGCAGGTGCAGCGCCATCGGGTCGGCTATCTGGCAGGCCTCCTCGCCTATCACCGCCGTGCCGTCCTTCATCATGCCCAGTGCCGATATTATGCTCTTGCTGCCGCGTATTTCAAGCATCTGCGGCTCGGTCTGAGTATCCGAGCGCAGCCACGACACCGCCGACTCGCCGTCGCCCATGTCCACGCCGAAGAACTCCCTAACCGGCGCTTCGACCGGCTTGATCGCCTCCAGCAGTTCTGCCTCGCGCTCGTCGTTTTGCTGTTTTATCTCCTCGGGCGTAAGTTCCCGGTAATCTTCTCTTTCGCTCATCAGTACCTCCAAATCGTCGCGCCGTATGCCTTAACGTAAATAAATCCGCGCTCCGTCACAGGCGCGTTCAGCTCATCTTCTGCGTGACCTGCCCCTTGGCGACCAGTTTGTCGCCCAGCATCAGCGCCGGGCGCACGGTATAGCCGTCCTCTATACCGGGCAGGCGCTCAAAATACGCCGCCGTATTTTCGTTATATTCGCATATGGTAAGTCCTTGCTGCTCCAGCGACATTATAAGCTGAGGCAGGGTCTTGAGCGCGTACTTGCCGTCGTCCTGCTTGAGCGCTTCCCAAAGCATCTGCACGGCCTCCAATTGATCGGGCGACCATTTAAGCGTATCGGGCAGCAGCTTTTGCACACTTTCGCCCAGCATACGCGCATACGCCGCGTCCATGTTGAGCGACAGCCTGTCCAGCCTGCGCATAAGCTCATCTATGTCAGCCTTGGGCACGCCCTGCGCTTCAGGCAATGCGGGCGGCGTATTCAGCTTTACCTCGTCGCGCCTGAGCGCAACCGTCTGCCACGCCGTAACGAACAGCGCCACGGCCATAGGCGCCAACATATTTTCCAGGAACAGATACACCGCCAGTATCGCGCTTGCGCCCGCGCCGATGTACTTTTTCCAATCAAACTTATGCTCCTTGCGCGGCTGAACGTTGGCATTGGCCTTAAACAGCACGTCCGCGTTGGACACGCTGAGCATACACGATATTGCGCTCTTGGCCACCACAAACAGCTCGTAGCCCAGTTCGCGTTCGCGCGAATCAGTCACCTTATCGGTAAAATCGTGCTGCATGGAATCCCAGAACAGCCGCACCGCGTCCTCCACCTCGGTCAGGTCGCGGCAATCGTTTAGTTTGCCGCGCAAAGCATCCTGCCCGGCGTTAAAATATGCGCTGAACAGCCCCTGTTCCCGCTCCATATATTTCATCCTCCCGCACGCTTAAAGCGTTTGTACAAACATTATATACCGCACCTGTTAACTCTTCAGGTTTGGCACAAAATTGTCAACCTTGGGTGAAAGCGCCGCCATACGCGCGGGCAGGGGCGCGGTAAATTCCAGCTGCTCGCCGGTCACGGGCTGTACGCATGACAGGCGCCACGAATGCAGCGCAAATCTGCCGGGCAGACGCTCGTCCTCCTGACCATACAGGAAGTCGCCGAACACCGGGCAGCCCAGTGCCGCCATGTGCACGCGTATCTGATGCGTGCGCCCGGTTTCCAGCCTTAGCCGTACCAGCGCTATGCCGCCCAGTTCGCCCAGCACCGCATAATGCGTGCGGCAGGGGCGGCCTTCCGGGTCGATTCGGCGCTTGACTATCGAATCGGGTTCACGGCCTATGGGCAGGTCGATAACGCCGCTCTTCTCGGCGGGCGCGCCCACGGTCAGCGCGAGGTATTCCCGCTCGAAGGCAGGCGTATGCAATTGCCTTTGCAGCCCGAAATGCGCGTGCGCCGTACGCGCCGCGGCAAGCAGGCCACTGGTGCCCTTGTCAAGGCGATTGACCGGGCGAAACTGCCAGCCGCCGTTTAAGCCGTATCGCGCAAACAGCACGCTTTCCAGCGTGATGCCGTCCTGCCGGGCGCTTGCGCCAGTTGGCAGGGGCGCGGGCTTATTTATTATCAGCGTGTCGTCGTCCTCGTACACGACGATTTCGCGCGCAAGTTCGGCCTGCGTGCGCGATTTGCCCGAGGGCGATAGCATTGCAATTGTATCGGCGTACCTTTCATCCAGCGCCGCGCATACCTGCTCATTCAGCGCAGCGGACGGCACATGCGCGTCGCCGCCGTCCGACATATCGTCGATTGCGGCCTGAGCGCCGCTGCCGTCGCGCTCCATGTCTTCCTCAAGGCGCAGACTGATTTTGTCTCCGGTATGCACGACATGGTTTGCGTGAACCGATGCGCCGTTTACGCTCATACCGTCGGTGGTTTTCAGGCGGCTTAACTGCCTGTGCGATATGCCTAAGCGCGAACGCATCACATACTTTATCTGACGGCCGTCGTCGCATTCGGGCACGTCGTAGCTTAACACGCGCATACAGCGTCCTCCCCTTCTGTGCGCATCAAACCAGCGTATGCGCGATGAAGCTGTCCGGGTATGCGAGGTGGATTGCCTCAAACGCCGCGTCGATATCCGCATCGTCGAACACACCGTATACCGCGCTGCCGCTGCCCGTCATGCGCGCAAACTTCGCGCCCGCGTCGTACATGGTCGATATGCACGCGCCGATCTCCGGGCGCATATCGCGTGCGGGCTGTTCGAGATCGTTGCGCGTGTTTGCGCGCAGCCATTGCCAGTCGCCCGCGTTAAGCGCCTCGATTGCACGGGGCGTATCCTGCGTCATGCCGGACTTGCAGCGTCTGAACACCTCGCCAGTGCTCAGGCCGACAGCAGGCATGGCCGCGATCAGGCTGACCGACTGAGCTGCCTTTACATGGGTAAGCTGTTCCCCCAGTCCCTCGGCACGGCACAGGCCGCCCGCGATGCAATACGGCACGTCTGCGCCTAGTTTAAGCCCTAACGCGCAAAGTTCGCTTTCGTTCATGCCCACGTGCCACATTTCGTTAAGTCCTTTTAGCACCGCCGCCGCGTCGCTCGAGCCGCCGCCCATGCCCGCCTGCATCGGTATGCGTTTGGTAAGGCGCAGTGCCGCGCCACTGCTCACGCCCGCTGCGCTCTGAATCAGCCGTGCGGCGCGCAGCATCAGATTGTCGTCGCCCGCGCTAAGACCAACGCCGCGCGGGCCGTCTATTACAAGGCTGAATCCGTCGGCCTCGCATATTTCAACATCGTCGCACAGATCGACGCTCTGCATAATCATGTCCAGATCGTGATAGCCGTCCAGCCGCGTGCCCTTTACGCCGAGTGTCCAGTTTATCTTTGCATACGCCTTAATAAGCATATCATTCCACCTTATACAAATATAGCCGCTTCCCGGCACGTTTACGCCGAAAAGCGGCCTTGTATCGATTATACAATACTTTTCAATGTTTGTGAACAGTTAAAGCGGCGCAAGTGTCGCAACTCGGAAAAGACAGCGGCTTAACCCGCCTCGGGAACGGGCGTTGCGGTCGGCTCGGCGCTGGGTGCGGGCGTGGGATCCGGCTCGACTATCGACTCAAGCAGCATTATCTGATTGATGCGCCAGCGGCCCTCGGTCTTGATTAGCTGCACGCGGTAGCGCCCGCCCTGCCAGTGCGGCGGGTAGCTGGTTAGCTCTCCCGAATTTACCTTGTCCGCGGCCGACGCGAGCGGCTTGCCCTCGATTTCGAACACGGTCTCGGTTATTTCGGCCTGCGCCGCGTTACTCCACGGCCAGCTCCACATCCAGTTGAGCGACACACTGTGGTTGTAGCTGGTTATCTTGTAGTTTTCATATACGGACAGGCCATTGCCTGCGTCAATGAGCTGCTGATCGCTTTGCAGGTATGACTGCTCGAAAAAGTCGCCCAGCTGCGTTGACTCCGCGCCGTCGATAATCACCTCGGCGCGCTCAGTCAGGCCGTCGGTCAGAAGCACGTATATGTTGGCCGAGTTCATCGCCATATAAAAGCCTACTATAAGAAGCGCCACAATCAGGGTAAGCAGCATCAGCCGCGTGGCGAAAAACCATAAGAATCTGCGCAGATATTCCATCCAATGCCCCTTTTCATATACGAAGCGTCGCCGCATATTTTTATTGAAAGTTTTCCCGGTATTCCGTAAGGCATACGTTCAAGCAGAAGTGCAAGTGCCTGACCAAGCGCCTTAATCCCTGCCGAAGTAGCGCGCACATGCCGACTTTTTGAGCGCAGGGAAGTTTTCCTCAGCGCGCGCACGTATAATTTGACGCGCTTTGGCCGCATCTTGTTCCCCGCCCTCCAGCCAATCAGCAAGGTAAGTATCAGTACGCGAGTATTCCAGCGCGGGCCAGCCCATCGGCTTGCCCAGCATTGAGACCGGCTGTACCTGCCCCGAAATGGTTGTCAGCATCGCGCGTTCGAGGTATTTCAGCGCCGATTCAAACTCGCTTTTCTTCTCATACCGCCCGGTCAGCGCATGGCGCAGATCGGGTCTGCCCCATACCGGGCGCTCCTCGAACAGTTCCCACATATTCATTGCGAGTTTAGGCACAAGTCCCGCGTCGTAATCGTCGTAAATATCAATCGAATACGCGGCGTAAAACATCGGAAACCATTCGCGGCTGATGAAGCCGCACTGCCCCGCGAACATGTGCGAATACGCGCCGTCGCGCCGGGTGGCCAGCTTGTCCTTCCAGCTCCACGGGTCGAGCGGCGTATCGGTATACCAATTGTCAATGTCCGTCACCTGCTCAACGCTGAGGTAGTCGCGCCCGGTTAACAGCAGAAAGCCCTTTTCATTAAGTAAATCCACAAACTCATCATAAGTGCGTATCATTAATTCATCACCCTGAAGTATCGGCTGACATGCCTTCGCATCGCCGCGATAAGTTCCTGCGCCTCGACGCGCCTTAAATAGCCGCTGGGTTTGCCATATTTATTGGTAGTGGGCGATTCGGGGTCGTTGCATATGAACCATGTGCCCGCCGGGCCGGATTCATATCCGCATACAACCATCGCGTGCCCGGTCTCCGCACCGTCAAAGTTGCACATGACGATAAGCAGATGCTTTTCATCCAAATCGCGCGTCATATTCTCAGCGGTCATGTAGTACTCGCTTTCCAGATTAACGCCTTCGCCCGTCAGCACGTCGTACAGCTCCACATCGTACCAGCCCTTGCCATCGTGCGGGCTTAACGCGCGCAGCATCTGCGTGGTCACGCGATTTTCTCGGTTGAGGTAGTTAAGCACCATTTCGCCGCACGCGGGCATACAGTTATTGGCGCTGTATTTGCCTGTGGTAAGCTGATTTACATACCAGTCCCAGTTTACGTCCAGCAGCACGCGCGTGCTGTCGCCGTCGGCGGGTTCAACGCCTATGCAGCTCAGTATTGCCTCGCCCACTGCAAAGCGCGCATCGCCCTTTGTGATCTCGTCCAATGCGCGGCTGTCGCAGTTTGTCAGCATTAGTATCGGCGCGGCCAACTGCCTTAGCTGTACCGGCTCATCCGGCTCGAACGTATCCGACACGTCGTATTTGGACATCAGCCCTGCGGCCATTGCCTTGAGAACATACTGGCTGTCGGTATCCTTAGGCGGCTGAGTGTCGCCAACGTCGATTTCACCGTACAGCGCTTCGTATGCCTTGACGATCAGCTCGGCCATGCCGTCGCGCGTAAGCGGCTCGTCGTCGGGAAGTCCGGCGGTTATTTCATAGGCATAGTTCACGCTCTGCGCGCGCGCCATGATTTTCAGCGCCAGTCCCAATTCGTCGCGCGCCTGCCCCGCAGCAGCCTGAGCCGCCGCGCCGCCGCAGAAGCGCGTCCTTAATGCGTTTTTGAACGCAAGTATCCGCGCGACCGCGTTCTGCCGCGTCGCGTTAAGCGCCGTCCAACCGACCTCGTAGTCGTTTATCAAGTCCAATTCCAGCGCCTTGCGCATGTTTTTGTCAGTGGAAAGCTTGCTGGTTATGGCAGACTCGTCCACATCGGAATCGGTTATAAACTCATATGCGGCCACGAGCATTGTAATCAGCTGCGCCTGACTCAGCGCGCCGCCGATGTCGGCGAGCGCGGTATTTGCCTTACCCACGTTAACGGTAAGCATCATCGCAAATATAAGCAGGGTCGAAAGCAGCTTTTGTCCAAAACGCATTCGTACACCTCCTACGTTACCATTATTATATCAACCCAACGCGCGCAAGTAAACCCCGTGCGCGTTATTTTGGCGGCCATGCGCGCATTGATGCATACAATAAAATTTTTCGCCCAATATTGCAAAATTTCAAAATCATTTGTCATAAAGCGTTCCCGACGCGCATAGATAATATTATAGCGCTTAACGTACCCGCATTATAGGCGTTAAGCGGACAAAATCATGAAAAATATGCACAAGGTCAGGGAGGTAATAAACATGGACAGGCTAAGTACGAATTCAACCATTCAGCAGCCCGAGGCGATAAAGGTCATTCTGGCCGACGACAACGGCGACATCACTTCTCTTTTGTCGGATTATCTTTCCGGCAAGCCTGACATAGAGGTCACGGGCTGTGCATCCGACGGCATGGAGCTGATGAACATGCTGCGCGAGCGCCCCTGCGACATACTGGTGATGGATTTAATCATGCCTGCACTGGACGGATTCGCAGTGCTTTCGATGATGGACACGCTGCCTGTGCGGCCGCGCACGCTGGTGCTTTCGGCGCTGGGGCGGGGCGACTTTATAACGCGTGCGATGCAGCTGGGCGCGGACTATTACATGATGAAGCCGTTTGGGTGCGAGGAGCTGTACAACCGCATACAGGACATGAGCCGCTCTGCCGCGCCTAAGTCAGCAATCGCCGCGCCCGCGCCGGTCACGCCGCGTTCGCTCGACGAGGAAATATCCTCTCTTTTTCTCGCGGTGGGTATTCCGGCGCACATAAAGGGATACCAGTACCTGCGCGAGGCGGTGCGCATGGTAGTACACGACCCGGATGTGATTAACCGCATAACCAAGGAGCTGTATCCGGGCATCGCGAGCAAGTTCTCGACCTCGCCCAGCAAGGTAGAGCGCGCGATACGCCACGCGATTGAGGTGGCGTGGAACCGCGGGCGCGTGGATGCGATCAACGCGGCGTTCGGCTGTCATGTGTTTTCGCGCGATGACAAGCCTACCAATGGCGAGTTTATTGCGCTGATTTCGGATAAAATGCTGCTTGAACGAAGCGCGTAATTTCATATTCATCTGACTGAACGACAATACTTTGCGGCATATTACCGCCCCCAATCGCTTATAAATAGACATAAGCGAAGGAGGTCGTGTAATATGCCGCTTGATATAAGCAGACAGACGCTGGAAACCGAGCGCGTGGTGGATTCGCGCATAATAAAGGCGCTGATCGAAACCGACGCGATGGCGCAGGGTGCGGACGAGGTTTTGCTGTGCGACGCGATGTGTTCCATCGATTCGGCGCAGACTCAGCAGGGGCGCATACTTCTGGACGGCAAGGTGCGTTTTCAGGTGCTATACCGCGCGCAGGGCGAGATTACCAGCCTGATGGTTAACGCGCCCTTGCGCGAGATGATCGACGCGGACGTGGGGCCGAAAATGGCGGTAAGCTGCTTTACCGAGATCGAAAGCGCCGAGGCGCGGCTGATGGCGGGGCGCATACTCTGCCGTGCGGTGCCCGCAATACGGGTTACGGTCACGGCGTTGGAGCCATGCGCGGTAATATCGGGGCTAAATGGTCTGGACGGGATATGTGTAAGGCGCGAGCGGATTGCATCGCTGAAGGTCAATGCCGAAGCGCAAGCGGCCGCATCGCTCAGCGAGGAATTCGATCTGCCGCGCTCGTTAGGCGCGGAGCGCACGCTAATTACCCGCGCGCGCGTGGACGTAAGCGACATATTCGACGCAGTGGGCGGCGTTATGGTCAAGGGCAGCGTGGCACTTGAGGCCGTGCACACATGCAATATACCCGGTCGGCCGATTGCGGTAAGCCGACACGCACTGCCTTTCGAGCAGTTGGTCGAAGTGCCCGAGTGGCTTCGGGGCGACCTGCGCGCGGACGCGTGGGTGACTGGGATTACCGCGCAGACGCTCAGCGACGACGAAGGCACGATGCTGCGCGCAGGCGTGGACATAATGATAAACGTAAAGGCGCTCGGCGTGGACGAGTCGGAGGCGGTCATGGACGCATATGCTGTCGGCGACAGCGACATACAGATAGAGCGCGGCTCGCTCACGGTGCGGGTCGAATCGCGGCGCATACGCGCGCTTCAAACCGTCAAGCTGCAATTTTCCCTGCCCGAACTTACCGGCAGCGACGGGCGCATATCGGGAGCAAGTCAGGTATTGTACTGCATAGGCCGCCCGACGATGGTACAGGCCGAAAGCAGCGACGGCAAGATCGTGGTGGACGGCGTAATGGAATTGCAGGCGATATACATGCCGGTAGGCGGCGAACAGGCGATGTCGGCCACGCTGGAATCGCCCTTCACCGCGACATTCCAGGGAGATGTGCCGTCCGACGCGCCGATGCTGCTTGAGGCGTTCGACTGCGAATGCGTGCCTGTTACATCTTCGCAGTTGGAACTGAAATGCACTCTGGCGCTCCATGCTGACGCGGACGTGCAGCGTTCCATAGAAGCGGCAATGGATGCGCAGGAGGTTGAGGGGCACGCGGTCCCGATGGGCATAACCGTCCTTCTGGCTCAAAAAGGCGATACCGCATGGGATTTGGCCAAGCGCTTCCGCGTGCCGACTGACGAGCTGGAGCGCATGAATCCCGAACTGATGTCGGGCGTAAGCGGGCGCGGGACGCAGGTTATGGTATTTAAGAGGTAGTTTCTTTCTGCTTTGGGCTAAAGTGTGTCTCAAGCGAGACACTTCGCATGTTCGAGTGGATTTCCCTTTTTGAGACACACTCTAAATATAAGGTGGAATTTCGCGTCGCTTTCTGATATGATTGGTTCATAGAGATTTCGGGAGGCGACATGTGATGGAGCAGATAATCTCCGACGCGATTGCATTCATACGCGCCGCATTTGCAGGCGATTCCAGCGGGCACGACTATTATCATTCAATGCGGGTATACCAGACGGCGCTTCTCATCGCCAAGCGAGAACATGCCGATGCAGGAATCGTTGCCTTAGCCGCGCTGCTGCACGATGTTGACGACCGCAAACTGTCGCCGCAGACGCACGCGCATAAGGACAATGCCGTCCGATTTCTGACTGAACACGGCGTTTCCGAAGAAAGCATACGCCGCATATGCCTTATAATTGATGAAGTGTCGTTCAGCGGCTCCGACTCCGTGCGTCCGTCCACGCTTGAAGGACAATGCGTGCAGGACGCAGACAGGCTGGACGCGCTGGGGGCAATCGGCATTGCACGCACGTTTGCCTACGGCGGCAGTCACGGGCGGGCCATGTACGACCCCGACGACCCGCCTATGCTCAATATGAATAGAGCCGAGTATGAGAAGCGCGTGTCGAGTTCGCTCAATCATTTTTATGAGAAGCTGTTTTTGCTCAAAGACATGATGAGTACCGACTATGGCCGGAAGATCGCCGAAAAGCGCGACATTTACATGCGTGAGTTCGCCGCGCGGTTCATGGCCGAGTGGGACGGCGCAGACATTGACTTATAGAGCAAATCGCCGATGCGCGGGCATGACGCTGCCCATGCATCGGCGATATTTTGTGCAGATTTTGTTTAGCCCTCTGCCTCGGCTATCATCTCATGCAGCACCTTTGCATCGCGCAGGAAGGCTTCCTCACTGCCGTCCTCGACAAACTCCATAAACGCATGGTGGTCGTTGCCGTCCTGCATGGACAGGTGCAGCGCCTCGGTCAGCAAATCGCGGCCGTCAGCCATGGGCAAGCGCGTTACGTCGCTGCCATGGAACTGCCATGTGAACACGTGCAGGTTGGTCAGGCGTTGCATCGCTATCATGAGTGCGCCTATCGTCTCGTCGTGCGTCCTGTCCCAGCGCGGCTGCCAGTACATGTGCACGTTGCACGGGCCCAGCTCGGTAATCAGCCTGCCGGTGCTTTCGTTGGTATCGGTCAGCGTATGGCCGTGCATCTCCAGCGACAGCGTTATACCCGCGGCCATCGCCAGTTCACCGCACTCGCGCAGTTCGCGCACCACCGCGGCGCGCTCCATGCCGGTCATCTCGTTCGAGCCTTTCGTGCCCGCCCATACGCGCACGTTACGCGCGCCCAGCGCCAGCGCGCAGTCCAGCGTCTTTACAAACTCGTCCTGCTTGCCCATGCCGGCGCGGTAGTACGAACCGTATGACGCGGGGTCGAGGCCGTAATCAGCGCTCATCTTTGCGACCTCGCGCGCCTCCTGCTCGTTGGTTACGTGTACGTCGCCGCCCCATTCTATCGATTTAAGGCCAGCCTGCTGAGACAGCTTGCATATGTCGAGCGGCTTTAACGGCCTGAACGTTACCGAACACAATCCCGGAATTATCATAAAAAGTACTCCTTATGACAAAGGCGGGGATATTCCCCGCCCTCTTAATTATAATCAGATAAGATCGCTCAGTATTTCGATTGCGCGCTTTATATCGGCAATCTGCTTTTCGCCGCTGATTTCGCGCTCGATGGTTATCGCGCCGTCGTAGCCGCATTCCTTCAGACCTTTTATCAGCGCCGGGAAGTTAACGCTACCCTCGCCCAGCGGCTTTTCTACGCCCAACTGACTGCCGCAGGTGGGATATTCGCCGTCCTTGGCGTGCACATCGCGCACGTACTTGCCGATTATGCGCAGCGAATCGACCGGGTTGGCCTTGCCGTACATAAGCAGGTTGGCCGGGTCGAGGTTAATGCCTACGTTGCCGGTGCCGATGTCCTCAATCACGCGCAGCAGCGTCGTGGGGGTCTCCTGGCCGGTTTCGAACAGGAAGTACTGGCCGTTGGCCTTGCAGCGCTCGGCAATCTGGCGCAGTGCGTCGATCACGCCCGGATACTGCGGGTCAGTCGGGCATTCAGGCAGGAAGCCCGCGTGCGTGGCCATCTGGGTAGCGCCAATGAGCTTGGCAAAGTCGGAGCCGCGCTTCAGGTCTTCGGTGCGGTCGGCGCGCAAATCTGCGGGCACTATGCCCAGCGTGCGCGGACCGTCGATGAAGTTCCATATGCGCTCGCCGCGGTAGCCGCACCAGAAGGTGGATACTTCCACGTCGTACTTCTTGCTGGCGACGTTTACTTCCTCCGTCTTTTCGGGCGTGAGCATATCCATATCCCAGCAGGTTATCTGACAGCTATGCAGACCCATGTCCGCAATCTTTTTCATCTCGTTAGCTACGTCGCTTTCCAGTCTGAACAGTACGCCAATCTTCATAAGTTTTACCTCCGCATGTATTTTTGATTTTGATTATCACAAGTCTTTTCAGGCATGTGATATTCTGCCTTAAATTGCCTACCATATCTATTTTAAGGCATATGTCAAGGCCTTAGCCCTGATTATCCTCGACCACCCAGCCGCGTGCGCGTTCGACCGCCCTTTGCCAGCCCTGATACAGTTTAAGCCGCGCCACGCCGTCCATCATGGGACGGAACTCGCGGTCAGCCTTCCACAGCGTGCCCAGTTGTCTCTGATCCCACACGCCCACGGCCAGACCCGCCATCATCGCCGCACCCAGCGCGGTGGTTTCGATTACGGCCGGGCGCAGTACGCGCGTGCCCAGTATATCGGCCTGGAACTGCATCAGGAAGTTATTTGCGCTTGCGCCGCCGTCTACACGGATTACCTCGGGTATCAGGTCGGCGTCAAGCTTCATTGCGTCCACCACATCGCGCGTCTGGTACGCAATCGATTCGAGCGCCGCGCGCACGAAATGCGCCCTGCCCGTACCGCGCGTCAGGCCCACGACCGTGCCGCGCCCATACATATCCCAGTACGGCGCGCCCAGTCCGGTGAATGCGGGCACGAGGTAAACGCCGCCGTTATCTGGGATTGACTGCGCCACCTGATCGGTATCGGAGGCCTTTTCGACCAGCTTCATCTCGTCGCGCAGCCATTGCACGACTGCGCCGCCCACGAACACCGAGCCTTCGAGCGCGTAATACGGCTGGTCGTTTATGCGCCATGCCAGCGTAGTGAGCAGGTTATTATTCGATCTGACGGGCGTTTTGCCTGTATTCATCAGCAGGAAGCAGCCGGTGCCATAGGTATTTTTCATCATGCCCGCGCCGAAGCAGCCCTGACCGAACAACGCGGCAGACTGGTCGCCCACCATTGCGGCGATCGGTATTTCCGCGCCCAGCACGTCCTTGCGCAGGTAGCCGACCACTGCGGACGAATCACACACCTCGGGCATTATTGCAGCGGGAATATCCAATGCGCGCAGCAGCATTTCATCCCACTTTTGCGTATGGATATTGAAAAGCATTGTACGTCCGGCGTTAGTCGCGTCGGTCACATGCACCTTACCGCCGGTGAGGTTCCACACGAGGAAGGAATCAACCGTACCGAAGCAGAGTTCGCCGCGGCGGGCGCGTTCAAGTGCGCCGGGCACGTTTTCCAATATCCACTGCACCTTTGTACCCGAGAAATACGCGTCGGGTATAAGTCCTGTCTTATCGCGTATGGTATTACCGAGGCCGTCGAGTTTAAGGCGCTCGACCAGATGCGATGTACGGCGGCACTGCCACACGATAGCGTTATACACGGGCTTCCCCGTCTTACGATCCCACACCAGCGTAGTCTCGCGCTGATTAGTAATCCCGATTGCGGCTATCTGGCTTGTGGGGACGCCGCTTTTCTCCACGGCCATTTTAAGCGCCCGAATCTGGCTATCCAAAATATCCGCCGGGTCATGTTCCACCCATCCCGCATTTGGATAAATCTGCTTAAACTCAATCCCATGCGACGCAACAGGCTTCCCCAGTTCGTCAAACACCACTGCCCGCGAACTCGTCGTCCCCTGGTCCAGCGCCACCACGTACTTCACGCCGTCCCCCTCCTCTTACTCTCCACATTCATTAACGTTAACATTATTATGCCACTATTTGATTGGTTTGGCAAGAGGGGGAAACGAGTTCTTTCTTTTCAGTAGAGCGAAAGGAGCAAAGAAAAGTCAATTGGGCTACTTTCCAAATGCGCATATCCATATCTTTCACGTTCAAAAAAGCGGCTCACCGCTTTAACCAATCCAAAAGCTTTTCCTGAGAAGAGATGTAAACCGCCTCAGCATCGGAGTTGTTCTCACGTTGCATTGTCTTGCTCTGCTCATTCCGCCTATCAACAATCGTTTTACAATCCGTACAGAACCGTTACGCCCTGCCTTACCATACAACAAAACTCCCGCCCCACCCGCAAAGGCATCTGCCTTCACGGGAAAAGCGGGAGTTCCTATTCATTTTACTTACAGTATCTGTATTCCGTATATTTTGCAATCGCGCGTGCCTATTACAAGCGTATCGCCGTAGACCGCCGGGCTGCCTTCCATGTTGCCCGATATTTCGATCTCGTCGTAAATATCGCCGGTCTGCGGGTCATACATGCGCAGTTTGCCCGCCGAGTTACCCACGATCAGCACCGCGTCGCCCTTACCGTTATACACCAGCACCGGCGACGACCACGAATAGCGGTTGGTGCTCTTTTGCCACACGATTTCGCCGGTCTGCTTATCGAAGGCATACAGCGTGCCGCCGCCCTCGGTACGGCAGACATTGAAGAATATCAGGTTGCTCAGATGCTCCTTGCCCATCGCAGGCGAGGCGAATCCGCCGCCGCCGTTTGTGCCGTCCGACTTGCACTTTACCGCATAGCTCCACAGCTGTTCGCCGGTGAGCGCGTTCAGCTTGCGTATGGTGCACAGGCCGCTGCTGCCCTGTATATCGACCTCGTTGACCGTATACAGTGCCACGGTGCCATCGTCCTGCTGTTCCAGCGATATGGACGCATCGGTATCGTCGCCCACGTCGAACAGCCACGCGGGCTTCATGGTGTTCAAATCCATGCAGGTGAGCAGGCCCGAATTGTCGACGACATACGCGTACTTGCCATACGCGGCCACCGAGTTTTCTATGCCCAGACCATCGTCGCCCACCGCGCGGGACAGACGCGATTTATAACGATAGAGCGTCACTTCCGGGTCTATGGTTATGCTGGGCGCGGTCTTATCGAATACGGTGTTGAGCTTTATCGTATAGAATATGCCGTTTTCCGCGCCCTCGACTATGGTATCGGTTTCCGCGTCCAGTAGGCACACGCCGTCAAACGAGCCGTGCGTGCGATATCTCAACTCATCATGACCGTTCAGCAGGTACATGTGCTCCTGATTAAGCAGGTTATACACGCGCCAACCGATCGAGCCGGTCTTGCCGTTGGCCTTGGATATGCCCTGACCCACGTACAGCAGCGGATAGCCGCGCGGGTCTATGGACACGCTGCCCTTTATCGGAAAACCCAGCTTTATCGGGTCGCGGGTATAATCGCCCGTGCGCGAATCAAGGAAGTATATGTTTCCGTCCAGCGTGCCGTATATGACCTCGACCAGGTCGCTGTCGTCCTTATATGAATCGCGGATGTTCATCATCTGGCGCATTTCGTCCGACCAATGTATCATGACAGGCTGGCCGTTCCAGCCCACGCCCGTCCACACGGCGTAGCCGCTGTCTATGGAGCCGATGTTGTTCTTCCACAGGACTTTGAACTTCTTCTGCTCCAGTGAGGCCGTGCCATACGCCGCGTTCTCGCGGAAGTTATTGCCGCGGAAGGTTATCACGCCCTCCAGATCGGTATAGTCCTCGCCCAGGCCGAAGGTTATCGGTTCTTCGCGGCTGTAATCATCGGCGCGCTTGTAGTTTTCGTACACGCTGTAGCTTAGGTCGAACGCGGAATCGTCCGGGCTTGCGCTGTCAATCGGATGCGCTTCTATGTAGAGGAGCTGTGACGCTTTTAGCGCAGCCGCCTGACTGAGTTCTGCACGTAAAGTATTCGCCTGAGAGTAAGTCTCAGGCGAATCTACATTCAGTTGAATTGCAGAACTTATAGGCAGTGCTGCTGCCTGCACCGGTTCTGCGGTGGGCTGCTCGTCCTGCTGAAGCACACTGGGCATATCGGTTGCCGCGGGCGCTTCGGTATTCTGTGCCGCGGGCTGTATCGTCGCGGCCGCATCATTGTTGTTATCGGCTTCCGGCGTAACCTCCGGCTGAACGTCGTCAGCCGCCGTCGCCGCGGGCAATAGGTTGCCGCGCAGCGGATCGAATATCGACATGGAAGTCACCTGACCCGCGATGCTGCGCACGTTTATCACGCCGAAGTAATCCAGCGCCCACACGCCACCGAACAGCACCAGCAGTATCACAAGGAATATCGTGAATGCCTTCAGGCACCCGCCGCCCTTGCCGCCGGACGTATGCACGTCGTCATCGCCGCCGCCAAAGTCGTCGTCCTCATCCTCGAACGAGCTGTCGCCAAACTGCTCGTCGGCAAAATCGTTATCCGGGGCGATGAAGCCGTGGCCACCCGACGAACCGCCTGCGCGCACGTAATCGTCCTCGGGCTCATCGTCATCGTCGCTCATAGGTATCGTCTGGGACGCGGCGGCACGGCTGTACTTGGCGGTACCGCCCATCGTGTCATCATGCGCGCGATAATCGTCCTCATCGTCGTCGTCATCCGACGCTACGCGAGAATTGCGGTTTTTCCTGCCCTGCCTGCGTTCGCGATGCGCGCGCTTGTGTTCGCGCTCGGACTCCAGCTCGTCGTCGTCAAAATCGTCATCCGATTCGTCATACGCGGGCTGCTGCTCATCCGGCTGATCGCCGTCGTCGCTTGTCTGATCTTCCGCGCCCGCCGCTTCCCATGCGTCGGTCTGCGCGTCGAAGTCAAAGTCGTGCGTGAGCTGCATAACATGCTGACGGCCCTTCACGCCGAACATCATGTTTGAGTTATCGTCTGCGCCCTGCTCGGGCTCAATTGTGCTCTGTTCAGGCTGTACATCCGGGGCATAGTCCGGCTCGGAAGCCACTGGCGCGGGCTGCTCGGGCTGCTCAGGCTCATATTCCGGCTGAGTGTCCTCGATATGCACGGTCGCCTGAACTTCATCAACTGCGGGCTGCTCAGGTTCAGCAGGCTCATAAACCGGCGCTTCGGGCGCGGGCTGCGGCTCGACTGCGGCGGCTTCCTGCTGCTGTGCGCGTATCGCCTTGCGGCTGACTATGTTTACATTCGGAAACTCGTCTATCGGCGTTTCCTTGCGCTCCTGCATCATGCGGCGCTCGCGGCGGGAAACCGGCTTGACTTCCTCGGCTAAATGAAGCTCGGCCGATACGGATTCGTACTCGCTCATGTCCACACGGGTGCGCGGCGCGGGCTGAACCGGCTGAGGCTCGTTTTCAAACGGTTCTGCCTGTGCAGGCTGCGGCGTGGACTGAATTTCTTCCTCTATATACTCCTCATGCTCCTCCTCTACCGGAGCTTCGCGCTTGACCGGCGCGGCGGCGCGCTGCTGCGGCGGGCGCTTTTTCTTCTGCGGCGGATGTTTTTTGCCGCCCGCATTCGCCTTGGCCTTCAGCGCTTTCCAGCCTGCCCTGCCCTTGCTGAAGGCGCGCTTTATGCCGTCCGACCACTCGGTCGGGCTGCCGCCCTCGGGCTCGTAAT